>JBBRYA010000059.1:0-21777 GCA_038238015.1 Solirubrobacterales bacterium | reverse complement strand
CAGGAGTACCTCGCGGGGGCGCGCGACGGCTGGACGCTCGCGCTCGACGCGCTCGCCGACGATCCCGAGGCGCTGCTGGAGCGCCTGCACGCGCTCGGCGAGGTCACCGGCGAGATGCACACCGCGCTGGCCTCCGAGCCCAACGACCCCGCCTTCGCCCCCGAGGAGCCGAGCGCGGAGGCGCTGTCGCTGCTGACCGCGACGATCGACGAGGAGATCGAGCGGATGTTCGTCGAGCTGCCCGATACGGCGGGGCTCGAGCCGATCCAGGGCCGCGGCCAGGACGTCCAGGAGCGCCTGCAGATGCTGTCGCACATCGGCGCCGGCGGCAGGGTCATCCGCTGCCATGGCGACTACCACCTCGGCCAGACCATGCTCACCGACCGCGGCTGGGTCGTGCTCGACTTCGAGGGCGAGCCCGCGCGGCCGCTGCCCCAGCGCCGCCAGAAGCGCTCGCCCCTGCGCGACGTGGCGGGGATGCTGCGGTCGTTCTCCTACGCCGCCGCCGGCTCGGTGATCCTGCGCGGGACGGCGGCGCCGGAGGATTGGGAGGACCGCGCGCGCGGGACCTTCCTGGACGGGTACTTCGAGACGGTCGAGCCGGTCCTGCTGCCGCCCGGGCAGGACGCGACCCGAAAGCTGCTCTCGGTCTTCGAGCTGGAGAAGGCGGTCTACGAATTGCGCTACGAGCTCAACAACCGGCCCGACTGGGTCGGCATTCCCGCCGCCGGCATCGCCCGCCTCCTGGATCAGCAGGCATGAGCGGGTTCGGGCCGACGATCGGCGAGCTCGACCTGCACCTCGCGGGAGAGGGCCGCCACGAGCAGATCTACTCCAAGCTCGGCGCGCACGTGATCGAGCACGAGGGCACGCGCGGCACCGCCTTCGCGGTCTGGGCGCCCGCCGCGCGGTCGGTCTCGGTGGTCGGGGACTTCAACGGCTGGCACGGCGACCAGAGCGCGCTGCGCCCGCTCGGCTCCAGCGGGATCTGGGAGGGCTTCTTCCCCGAGGTCGGTCCGGGCAACGCCTACAAGTTCGAGATCGTCGGGCCCGACGGGCAGGCCCACCAGAAGGCCGACCCCTACGCATTCGCCGCCGAGCAGCCGCCCAAGACGGCCTCGGTGGTGTTCGAGACGGCGCACGAGTGGCGCGACGCCGGCTGGATCGCCGCGCGCCGCGAACGCACGCTGCTCGACGCGCCGATGTCGGTCTACGAGGTCCACCTCGGGTCCTGGCGGCTGAACCCGCTGGAGGACAACCGCTCGCTGACCTACCTCGAGCTGGCCGACGAGCTCGCCGCCTACGCAGTCGACATGGGCTTCACCCACATCGAGCTGCTGCCGGTCATGCACCATCCCTTCAGCGGCTCCTGGGGCTACCAGGTGACCGGCTACTACGCACCCTCGCCGCGCTTTGGCTCGCCCGACGACTTCCGCGAGTTCGTCGACCGCCTGCACGGCCATGGCCTCGGGGTGATCCTCGACTGGGTGCCGGCGCACTTCCCGCGCGACGAGTTCGCGCTCGCACGCTTCGACGGCACGGCGCTCTACGAGCACGAGGACCCGCGCCGCGGCGCGCACCCCGACTGGGGCACGCTGGTGTTCAACTACGGCCGCCACGAGGTCCGCAACTTCCTGATCGCCAACGCGCTGTTCTGGCTGCGCGAGTACCACTGCGACGGCATCCGCGTCGACGCGGTGGCGTCGATGCTCGACCTCGACTACTCGCGCAAGGAGGGCGAGTGGGTGCCCAACGAGTTCGGCGGGCGCGAGGACCTCGACGCGGTGAGCTTCCTCAAGCAGCTCAACGAGGTGCTCCACCTCAACGAGCCCGGGACGGTCTCCTCGGCCGAGGAGTCGACCGCCTGGCCGGGCGTCTCGCGGCCCACCTACCTGGGCGGGCTGGGCTTCGGCTTCAAGTGGAACATGGGCTGGATGCACGACACGCTGGGCTACTTCCAGCAGGACCCGATCTACCGGCGCTTCCACCACCACGAGCTGACCTTTTCGCTGGTCTACGCGTTCACCGAGAACTTCGTGCTCCCGCTCTCTCACGACGAGGTCGTGCACGGCAAGGGCTCCCTGCTGACCAAGATGCCCGGGGACGCGTGGCAGAAGCGCGCGAACCTGCGCGCGCTCTACGCGTACATGTGGGCGCACCCCGGCAAGAAGCTCCTGTTCATGGGCCAGGAGTTCGCGCAGGAGCGCGAGTGGAGCCACGAGCGATCACTGGACTGGCACCTGCTCGAGAGCCCCGAGCACGCGGGGATCCAGTCGCTCGTGCGCGACCTCAACCACGCCTACCGCGACGAGCCGGCGCTGTGGGAGAACGACTTCGAGCCCGAGGGCTTCTACTGGATCGAGCCCAACGACGCGGAGTCAAACGTCGTCGCGTTCGCGCGCACGACCAAGGACTTCAGCCGCGTGCTCGTGGCCGTCGCCAACCTCTCCCCGATCCCCCGCGGCCCGTACCGCATCGGCCTGCCGCGTGCGGGCCGCTGGGTCGAGCGCGTCAACACCGACTCGACCTTCTACGGCGGCAGCGACACCGGCAACCTCGGTCCCGTCGCGGCCGAGCCGATCCCATGGGGCGGGCAGCCGTTCTCGGCGGAGATCACGCTGCCGCCGCTGGGCGCGCTGTGGCTGGTGCCGGAGGAGTAGCCCATCGGGCGCATCGGCGCATCTGCTCGAACCGGCTCATCCGATCGGATGAGGGCCTACGATGAGCCGACCGTGCGGAGTGCCGTACTCGCCGTCCTGCTCCTCCTCGTCGTGCTCGCCGCACCGGCCGGCGCCGCGACGTGCCCGAACCAGGGCGCCGTCAACGTCCCCGGCGCTGAGCAGCAGGTCGCCGACTGCCTCGACGACCTCACCACCGCCGGCACCTCGACCAACGGCCACACCGACGTCTCGGACTGGGCCGGGCTCAACGCCACCGGCACGAAGAACCCCACCGGCGTCCCCGGCCTGCAGGTCGACGGCTACTTCCCCGACACCTCGCACTCAAACGCCTACCGCGGCTGGAACCACGACGCTCAGTTCGTCATCCGCCTGCCCAACGACTGGAACGGCAAGCTCGTCATCACCGGCGCCCCCGGCATCCGCCGCCAGTTCGCCGCGGACTTCGTGATCGGCGACTACGTGCTGGGCAAGGGCTACGCGTACGCGTCGACCGACAAGGGCAACAACGGCGCGACCTTCTACCAGGACGGCACGCAGCCCGGCGACGCGCTCGTCGAGTGGCACCAGCGCGTGACCGAGCTGACCCTCGCGGCCAAGGAGGCGGTGCGCTCGCGCTACGGGAGCGCCCCGAGCCGCACCTACATGACCGGCATCTCAAACGGCGGCTACCTCACTCGGTACGCGCTGGAGAACCATCCCGAGCTCTACGACGGCGGCGTCGACTGGGAGGGGACGCTGCTGCGCGCCGACGGCCCGAACCTCTTCACCTACCTGCCCACCTCGCTGCGCGACTTCCCGAAGTACAAGGCGGGAGACGAGGCCGCCCACCAGCGCATGCTCGCCGCCGGCTTCGCCCCGGGGTCGGAGTTCCTGTGGGAGGACCACTACGGCGAGTACTGGGACCTCACGCAGCGCACCTACCGCGAGGAGTTCGACCCCGGCTACGACGGGCCGCTCGAGGCGGGGACGCCGTTCTGCCAGTCGGGCTTCCCGGCCTGCGACGCCGACTACGACTACGCGAGCCGGCCGCAGGCGGTCAAGGACGCGGTCGGCCGGGTCTCGTTGACCGGCCGCATCGGCAAGCCGCTGCTGACGCTGCACGGCACGCTCGACGCGCTGCTGCCGATCCGCACCGACTCCGACGTCTACACGCGGATGATCGACGAGGCCGGCCGCGGCAGCCTGCACCGCTACTACGTGATCGACGGCGGCAACCACGTCGACGGCCGCTACGACGCGCATCCCGACAAGCTGCGCCCGATCCTGCCCTGCCAGCGGACGGCCTTCGAAGCGCTGGTGGCGCTGGTCGAGCACGGCGTCGCGCCGCCGCCGAGCCAGACCGTGCCCCGCACGGCCGGCGGCGACGTGGTCAACAACTGCCCGCTCGCCTCGAGCGCGCCGACCAGCGGCGCCAATGCCGTCGTGGGAGCGAAGGCCAAGCCGCGGCTGCGCCTGCGCCTGCGCATCACCCCGCGGCGCGTGCGCGCCGGGCGCCGCACCCGCTTCCACGTCCGCGTCAGCGTCAGCGGTAAGGGCGTGCGCGCGCGGGTCCGCTTCTCGGGAGCGACGCGCACCACGAGCTCCAAGGGCCGGCTCGTGATGGTCCGCCGCCCGGTCCGCGCCGGGCTGCGCAAGGCGATCGCTCGCCGCAGCGGCGCGCGCAGCGCGACGGTGCGCGTGCGCGTGCTGCGTCGCCGCTAGGCGCTGGTAGCGGCGCCGGCACCACGTGACGATCAGCACTCGCGTCGCGGCGGCGGTCCGCCATGATGCCCCGCCCGATGCACGCCCCCGCGTTTCCCTTCGAGCGTCCGTTCGGCGCCTTCCCGGCCGCTGAGGGCACGCAGTTCCGCGTCTGGGCGCCGCGCCCGGAGCGCGTGACGCTGCGCGCCGGCGGGCACGAGCACGAGCTCGCCCCCGCGGGGTACGGCGTGTTCGAGGCGGAGCTGCCGGTGGCCGCCGGGGAGGACTACGCCTACGCGCTCGACGGCGCCGAGCATCCCGACCCGAGCTCGCGCTGGCAGCCCGAGGGCATCCGCGGACCGTCGCGGGTGCTCGACACCGGCGCCTTCGCGTGGACCGAAGAGGGCTTCAGCGCGCCGGGCCTGCGCGACCTCGTCATCTACGAGCTGCACGTCGGCACCTTCACCGCGCAGGGCACCTTCGAGGCGGCGATCCCGTACCTGAAGGCGCTGCGCGAGCTCGGCGTCACTGCGCTCGAGCTGATGCCGGTGGCGGAGTTCCCCGGGCAGCGGCTGGGGCTACGACGGCGTCTACCTGTCGGCCGCCCACGGTCCCTACGGCGGGCCGCTGGGGCTGCAGAAGCTCGTCGACGCCGCCCACGCGGAGGGGCTCGCGGTGCTGCTCGACGTCGTCTACAACCACGTCGGCGCGTCGGGCGGCGGCGCGCTGGAGGCGTTCGGGCCGTACTTCACCGATCGCTACGAGACCTTCTGGGGCAAGGCGATCAACTTCGACGACGCGGGCTCTGACCCGGTGCGCGAATGGGTGCTCCAGTCCGCCGAGGGCTGGGTCCGCGACTTCCACCTCGACGGCCTGCGCCTCGACGCCGTCCACGCGATCTTCGACTCCAATGCCACGCACGTCGTCAAGGAGCTCGCCGCGCGCGTGCACGCGGTTGACCCGCGCGCGCTCGTGACCGTCGAGAGCGGGCTCAACGACCCCAAGGTCGTGCGCGCGCCCGAGTGCGGCGGCTGGGGCTGTGACGCGGTATGGGCCGACGACTTCCACCACGCGCTGCGGGTGCTCTTGACGGGAGACAGCGAGGGCTACTACGCGGAGTTCGGGGAGATCGCCCAGCTCGCCAAGGCGCTGCACCGCCCCCATGTCCACGACGGGACGTGGTCGGAGTTCCGCGGGCGGCGCTTCGGCGCGCGCGCCGAGGACGTGGCGCCCGAGCACTTCGTCGTCTTCTCCTCCAATCACGACCAGGTCGGCAACCGGGCGCTCGGCGACCGGCTGCCCGTCGAGGCGCGCTCGCTCGCCGCGCTGGTCGTCCTGTCGTCACCCTTCACGCCGATGCTGTTCATGGGCGAGGAGCACGGCGAGCGCAACCCGTTCCAGTTCTTCTCCGACCACATCGACGAGGACATCGCGGTCGCCACGCGCGAGGGGCGGCGGCGCGAGTTCGCAGCCTTCGCGCGCTTCGCCGGCGAGCAGGTGCCCGACCCCCAGGCCGCGGAGACCTTCGAGGCCTCCAAGCTCTCGCGCGAGGGCGAGCCCGCCGGCCTGCGCGACCTCTACGCGCGGCTGCTGACCGCTCGACGCGAGCTCCCGCCGGGCGAGGCGAGCCCGATCGAGTTCGACGAGCATCAGGGCTGGCTGCGCTTCGGCCGCGGGCCCGTCTCCGTGCTCGCGAACTTCTCCCGGCAGCCGGTGCACGTCCCCGTCGATCACGCGGTCGAGGTGCTGATCGCCACGGGCCACGCGACGGTCGAGCCCGGCCATGTCGTGCTGGGCCCGCTCGACGGGGCGCTGGTCCGGTGACCGCGGTCTGGCCCGGCCGGCCGTTCCCGCTCGGCGCGACGTGGGACGGGCAGGGCACGAACTTCGCCCTCTTCTCCGAGAACGCCGAGCAGGTCGAGCTGTGTCTGTTCGACGACGAGAACCGCGAGACGCGCGTCGAGGTCTGCGAGATCACGGCGTACACCTGGCACTGCTTCCTGCCGGGGGTCGGGCCCGGCCAGCGCTACGGCTACCGCGTCCACGGCCCCTATGAGCCGGCCGAGGGGCATCGCTTCAACCCGGCGAAGCTGCTGATCGACCCCTACGCCAAGTCGATCGAGGGCGAGGTCCGCTGGGACGGCCCCAACGTGCACCCCTACGTGCCGGCGAGCGGGGAGGACGCCGACCTCGAGCGCGACGACGAGGACGACCGCGACGCGATCCCCAAGTGCGTGGTGATCGATCCGCGCTTTGACTGGGAGGGCGACCGGCGCCCGGGCGTCCCGCTACACGAGTCGGTCATCTACGAGGCGCACGTCAAGGGCTACACGATGCGTCATCCCGAGATCGCCGAGGAGCTGCGCGGCACCTACGCCGGGCTCGCCTCCGAGCCCTCGATCGCCTACCTGCGCACGCTCGGGGTCACCGCGGTCGAGCTGCTGCCCGTCCACACGATCGCCGACGAGGTCTTCCTGCACGACCAGGGCCTGAGCAACTACTGGGGCTACTCGACGATCGGCTTCTTCGCGCCGCACTCCGGCTACGCCGCGACGGGGACGCGCGGCCAGGAGATCCGCGAGTTCAAGGGCATGGTCAAGGCGCTGCACCTGGCGGGGATCGAGGTGATCCTCGACGTCGTCTACAACCACACCGCGGAGGGCAACCAGCTCGGCCCGATGCTGTCCTTCAAGGGCGTCGACAACGCCAGCTACTACCGGCTGATGCCCGACGACCGGCGCTTCTACACGGACTTCACGGGCACCGGCAACTCGCTCAACGTCGTCAACCCGAGCGTGCTGCGGCTGATCATGGACTCGCTGCGCTACTGGGTGGTCGAGTGCCACGTCGACGGCTTCCGCTTCGACCTCGCCTCGGCGCTCGCGCGCGAGCTCTACGACGTCGATCGCCTGTCGGCGTTCTTCGACGTCATCCATCAGGACCCCGTGCTCTCCCAAGTCAAGCTGATCGCCGAGCCGTGGGACGTCGGCCCGGGCGGCTATCAGGTCGGCAACTTCCCGGTGCTGTGGTCGGAGTGGAACGGCATGTACCGTGACGTCATGCGCGACTTCTGGCGCGGGCAGGCGAGCCTCGGCGAGTTCGCCTCGCGCCTGACGGGCTCCAGCGACCTCTACCAGGACGACGGCCGCCGCCCGTTCGCCTCGATCAACTTCATCACCGCCCACGACGGCTTCACGCTGCGCGACCTCGTCTCCTACAACGAGAAGCACAACGAGGCAAACCAGGAGGGCAACCGCGACGGGACCGACGACAACCGCTCCTGGAACTCGGGCGCGGAGGGGGACACCGACGACCCCGAGGTGCTCGCGCTGCGCGGGCGCCAGCAGCGCAACTTCCTCGCCACGCTGTTCCTCTCCCAGGGCACGCCGATGCTGCTCGGCGGCGACGAGCTCGGCCGCACCCAGGGCGGCTCCAACAACGGCTGGTGCCAGGACAACGAGATCTCCTGGTACGACTGGTCGCTGCTCGAGTCAGAGGCCGAGCTGCACGAGTTCGTCCGCAAGCTGATCGTGCTGCGCCGCGCGCACCCGGTGTTCCGCCGCCGCGAGTTCCTGCGCGGCACCGAGGGGGAGGGCCACGAGCTCCCCGACGTCTGGTGGTTTCGCACCGACGGGCAGGCGATGCAGGGCGACGACTGGCACGAACGCGGGCCCGTCGTCGGCATGTTCCTCAACGGCGAGGGCATCACGGCGCCCGACACGAAAGGCGAGCGGATCCTCGACGAGTCCTTCCTCCTGCTGATCAACGGCGACCACGCGGACTGCGAGTTCGTCATGCCCGAGGCGCGCTTCGGCGACCACTGGACGCTGGTGCTCAGGACCGACGACCCGGCGGCCGAGCCGGGCGCGCTCGAGGCGGTCCCGGGCGAGCCGGTGGGGCTGATCTCGCGTTCGCTGATGGTGCTGCGCCGCGTCGGATGACCGAGCTGCGCGCCACCTACCGGCTGCAGCTGGCCGGCGAGTTCGGCTTCGACGCTGCGCGCGAGCTCGTGCCCTACCTGGCCGATCTTGGCGTCTCGCACCTCTACCTCCCGCCGTCCTTCCAGGCGCGCCCCGGGTCGATGCACGGCTACGACGTGGTGGACCCGACGCGAATCTCGGCCGAGCTCGGCGGGGAGGAGGCGTTCCGCGCGCTCGCGGGGGCCGCACGCGAGGCCGGGCTCGGGGTGATCCTCGACGTCGTCCCCAACCATATGGCGGTCGATGACGCCAACCGCTACTGGACCGACCCCGAGCTGCGCGAGAAGTTCTTCGACATCGACCCCGAGACCGGCGCCCACCGCCGCTTCTTCGACATCGACCACCTCGCCGGCGTGCGCCAGGAGGATCCAGAGGTCTTCGAGGAGACCCACCGCCTGGCGATCGCGCTCGTGCGCGAGGGGCTCGTGGACGGGCTGCGCATCGACCATCCCGACGGCCTCGCCGACCCGGCGGGCTATCTCGAGCGCCTGCGCGACGCGGGGGTGGCGCACGTGTGGGTCGAGAAGATCCTCGACCCGGGTGAGCAGCTGCGCGACTGGCCGGTGGAGGGGACGGTCGGCTACGAGTTCCTCAACGACGCCGCCGCGCTGTTCGTCGACCCTGCGGGCGAGGCGCCGCTGACCGCGCTGTGGCACCAGCTGGCGGGGGACGTGCGCCCCTTCGGCGAGTGGGCGCAGGAGGCCAAGCTCGAGCAGGCCGAGGGGACCTTCGCCCCCGAGGTCGAGCGGCTGCGGCGCCTGCACGACCGCCCGGACCTGCCCGCCGCGCTGGCCTCGCTGCGCGTCTACCGCACCTACCTGCAGGAGGAGGACGTCGCCTACGAGGACCTCGAGGTGCTGGAGCACGCCGGCATCGAGTGGGTCCTAGGAGCGCCGCAGGAGTTTCTCACCCGCTTTCAGCAGACAACGCCGCCGGTGATGGCCAAGGGCGTCGAGGACACCGCCTTCTACCGCTACGCGCGCCTGCTCGCGCTCAATGACGTGGGCGGCGACCCCGGGCGCTTCGGGATCTCACTCGAGCGGTTCCACGAGGCCAACCTCGAGCGCGCCTCGCGCTGGCCTCGCAACCTGCTCGTCACCCAGACGCACGACACCAAGCGCTCGGGCGACGTGCGCGCGCGCATCGGCGCGCTGGCCGGGATGGCCGAGGCCTGGGAGGCGCGCGTGCGGCGCTGGCTCGAGCTCACGCGCGAGCTCGAAGGCCCCGACGAGGTTGAGCGCTACCTCGTCTTCCAGACGCTGGTGGGGGCATGGCCGCTCGAGCGCGAGCGCTTGGAGGCCTACATGGAGAAGGCCCTGCGCGAGGCCAAGCGCACGACGAGCTGGGTGCAGCCCGACGAGGCACACGAGGCGCGGGTCATGGCGTTCTGCCGCGGGCTTTACGAGCACGAGCCCTTCCGCGCGGACTTCGAGCCGTTGGCCGCGGCGGGTGAGCGCTCGGCGCTCGGCCAGCTGCTGCTCAAGCTCACCGTGCCCGGCCTGCCCGACATCTACAACGGGGACGAGCTGCTGGACCTCTCGCTCGTCGACCCCGACAACCGCCGGCCGGTCGACTGGGAGGCGCGGCGCGAGGCGCTCGCCGCCCTGCGCCGCGGCGAGCCGGTGGAGCCCAAGCTCCTGGTCATCGAGCGGGCGCTGGCCCTGCGCGCCCGCCGCCCCGCGGCCTTCGCCGGGGCCTACACCCCCGTCGAGGCGGGCGAGGACGTCTGCGCGTTCACCCGCGGCGAGGACGAGGTCCTGGTCGCCGTGCCGCTCCGCGGGGGCCCGGTGCCCCAACCTCACGAGGGCTGGAGCGACGTGCTCGCCGGGATCGGGCACGAGCTGCCGGTCGGACTGTTCGAGCGGATCTGAGAGAGGACCCGACGTGCTCGACCATCTCAAGCTTTTCGTCAGCGACGTCGAGCGCAGCCGCTGCTTCTACGAGCAGGCGCTCGCACCGCTCGGCATCCGCGTGATCATGGAGCCGGCGCCGGGTGTGGTCGGCATGGGCCACGAGTTCCCGTTCCTGTGGCTGGCGCCCGGCGAGCCGACGCGGTGCCACGTGGCGCTGCGAGCCCGCGACCCCGCGCAGGTCGACGCCTTTCACGCCGCGGCGCTGGCCGCCGGCGGCGAGGACAACGGCGCCCCGGGGCTGCGGCTGCACTACCACCCGGGCTACTACGGCGCCGTCGTGCACGATCCGGACGGGAACAACCTCGAGGCGGTGTTCCACAGCTGGTGAGGGGTGGCTAATTCACCGCTCGTTGTGTGTCGGTGACCCAGCGTACGGTTTGCCGGGCACGTCGTGCGCTTGAGCGAGTTGACGCAGCGTGCCTCGCAAGGCGTGGGCCTGCTGAGCGCTGCAGCCGGTCAGCAGCTGGTCATCGATCTGCCGGGCCAGCTGGTTGGCACGTCGAGAGAGGGCGCGACCGCGGGCGGTCAGCTCAGTGAGTTGTCGGCGCCGGTCCGAGTCGTCTCGGATGCGGCGAACAGCCCCAATCGCTTGCAGCTCGTCGAGCATCTCTCCGACGACGCTCGGGGTCACGCCGATGCGGTTTGCGAGCTCGAGCTGTGACATGGAGGGTCCGGCGAGCAGCGCGAGCACGGCGCAGTGGCGGGGTCGCAGACCCAACGGCGCGAGACGATCGACGAAGCGAGCGGTGGCGACCTGGCCGAGCTTGGCGAGCTGAAACGCGACGCTGTCGGTCATCGAGTCGCCGGGACTACTCACAACCCTATCCTATCGCGGCCATATGATAGGGTAGCCATATCATATGGGTTCACCACGATCTCTCCGGAGAGGAGAACACCGATGATCAAGCTCGAGCACACGATCGTGATCGACCTCCCCCGCCAGGAGGTATGGGACTTCGTGAGCGACTGCACGAACGAGCCGCGATGGCACACCGACTGCCTCTCAGCCAGGGACACCTCACCACCCCCGCTGGGCCTCGGCTCCACCCAGGCCTGGTCGATGGCCTACGCGAAGGGCAAGGAGGCGAACCTCAGAGTGACGGCGCTCGACCCGGGCCATCGCGAGCAGCTCGAGACCATTTCCGCTCCCATGAACGTCAAGCCCACGCTCACCTACACGTTGGACGCGGAAGGCGAAGGAACGCGGTTCACTCGTGCCATGGAGGTTCATCCCACCGGGGCCACGCGGTTGATCGAGCCCTTCCTGCGACGCATGATGAAGAACAACAACGCGGGCTACGTGCAAAACCTCAAGAAGGCACTCGAGTCGCCCAAGGTCACGTAGCGCGCTCGCCCGCGGCCGCGTGCACGCGGCGCATGCCGTTGATCGCCGAGGGGAAGCCGGCGTACGGGGCGACATGGATCATCACCTCGTGCAGCTCCTCGAAGCTGATGCCGACGTTCAGCGCTCCCTGCAGGTGGACGTCGAGCTGCGCTTCGCGGGCGCCCATCGCGGCGAGCATCGCGACCGTGATCAGCTCCCGATCGCGCAGCGAGAGTCCCGGGCGGCTGTAGACGTCGCCGAACGCGAACTCGACGACGTAGCGGCCGAGGTCGCCGAGCGAGTCGACGACGGCCTCACCCGCGCTTCCGTCGACCGCGGCGAGCCGTTCACGGCCACGCTCGAAGCGTGTCTCAGAGGGACGCGCGCTCATCGTCATGCTGTTCCTCCATAGCGAGGTAGTGCGTGATCTTCGCGGTCAAGGTCGCGAGGTCCCCATGCAGTTCGGCGATGCGCTCGAGCACCTCGTCGCGGTGCCCCTCGAGCAGCGCGCGGCGCGCTGGACGCTCCCGTCACCGTCTCGGCGCAGGGCGGCGAAGTGCTGCATGTCGCGGATCGCCATCCCCGTAGCCCGTAGACGCTGCAGGAATGCCAGCCAGGCGAGATCGCCCGCGTCATACCGCCGCGCGTTGCCAGGCCCGCGCGCAACCGGGTCGAGCAGGCCGATGCGCTCGTAGTAGCGCAGCGTATGGGCGGTCAGCCCGGTCAGCTCAGCCACCTCGGCGATGGTGAGCTGCTCGGCGAGCCGGTCCTCGGAGGCCATGGGTGAACCGTAGGCCTTCGAGTGCGCTCGAACGCAAGCGCGCGAACGCGCCAGCTCGGGGGCGCTGCGAGTCGAGGCCTCCGGGCGTCGGGCGACCGCTGGAGCAGCTCCGGGCGCCGCGCTGAGATCTTCTCCGTCGCGTCGGCAGCTCGCATCCGGATCATCCAGCGCCTGCGGCCGCAGAGGGGGGCGCTCACGTTTGCCGCGCGCCCAGCACCACGCCGGCGAACGCCTGAAACAGCGCCGCCGAGGACCGCGCCTGTATGCCCAGCCACCGCGCGTCCGCCGCCCGCGCGCTCGCTTCATCGACTCCCGCCTCGGCCAGCCAGCCGCCGTACGCCGCGTACCACCCTTCGAGCACCTCGCCGTCCACGTCGGGGTGGAACTGCACGCCCCACGCGCAGCGGCCGGCCCGGAACGCCTCGACGCCCTGGCCCACGCGCCCCAGCAGCTCGACCGCGTCCGGGGGCAGCGCGAAGCCGTCCTCGTTCCAGTGCAGCGCGGGCACCGGTCGCGGCAACGACGTCACCAGAGGATCGCCGTCGGAGCCCGGCAGCGGGTCGAGCATCTCCCAGGCGACCGTGCGGCGGGGCAGCCGCGTGACGGCTGCGCCGAGCGCCCACGCGAGCAGCTGCGCGCCGAGGCAGATGCCGAGCACGGGCAGCTCGCGCTCGACGGCGGCGCGCAGCAGCTCGGCTTCGGCGAGCAGCGCGGGATCGCCCTCGATCTGCGTGACCGACTGCTCGCCGCCCAGCGACAGCAGCCCGTCGACCTCCTCCAGCGCGGGGAGCGCGTCGCCGTGGCGCAGGCGGCGCTCGTCGAGGCGCACCCCCGCCTCGCGCAGCGGCGCCTCGGCGGGGCCAAGGAACGGGTGCTCGAGGTGGTGCAGGACGGCGAGCGTTGCGGGCACCCTCCTGAGCCTAGCCAGCGCGCGGTAGGGTCCGCCCGCCCGTGGCCACTCGCGTCCTGATCCTGTCGTGGGAGTACCCGCCGATCGTGGAGGGCGGGCTGGCGCGCCACGTGCGCAAGCTCTCCGAGCAGCTCGTCCGCGACGGGGTCGAGGTGCACGTGATCGCCCGCGGCGGCGGTCGCCTGGCCGCCGAGGAGGAGCGCCATGGCGTGATCGTCCATCGCGTGCGCGAGCCGGAGTTCCCCAAGGACGACCTCGACGCCTTCGTCCGCTGGGTCGACGCGATGAACGACGACATGTGCGCGGCCGGCGTCGCGCTCGGCGCGCGAATGGACTTCGACGTCGTGCACTCCCACGACTGGCTGGTGGCCGCGGCGGCGCGCAAGCTCGCGCGGCGCTTCGACCGGCCGTGGCTGGTGACCGTCCACGCCACCGAGCACGGCCGCCACCAGGGGTGGGTCAAGAAGCACCCGCAGCGCCACATCCACGGGGTCGAGCGGCGCATGGTGCGCGCGGCGGACCGCGTCATCACCTGCTCGCACTACATGCGCGGCCACGTCGCCGACGTGTTCGGGATCGAGGAGGGCCGCATCACGGTGATCCCCAACGGGATCGACCCCGAGGACCTCCAGCCCATCGCCGACCTGCCGAAGCTGCGCGCGAGGTACGCGGCGCCGGAGGAGCGCCTCGTGCTGCTCGTCGGCCGCCTCGTCTATGAGAAGGGCTTCCACCTCGCGCTCGAGGCGCTGCCCGGCGTGATCGAGCGCGTCGGCGGCGTGCGCTTCCTGATCGCCGGCTCGGGGACGGCCGAGCGCGACCTCAAGGCCCAGGCGCGCAAGCTCGGGCTGATGGAGCACGGCACGTTCCTGGGCTGGATCGACGACGCGCTGCTGCACTCGCTCTACCGCATCGCCGACCTGACCGTGGTGCCCTCGCTCTACGAGCCGTTCGGGCTGGTGGCGCTCGAGGCGATGGCGTCGGGCTGCCCCTGCATCGTCGCCGACACCGGCGGCCTGCGCGAGGTCGTCCCGGGCGGCGAGCGCGTCGGGCTGCGCTTCCGCCCGCAGGACGCGGGGTCGCTGGCCGAGACGGTCGAGAAGGTCCTGACCGACGACGCGCTGCGCGACCGCCTGATCGGCGAGGCGAGCGAGCACATCCTCGGCTTCGACTGGGCCGACGTGGCGCGCCAGACCGCCGAGGTCTACGCGGACCTGGCTTCTGACCGGCGCCCCGTCTAGCTTCCGCCGCCCGCATGGCGGTTTCCCTTCCACGTATCCACCGCGCCTCCCCGCTGCTCTCCTGGCCGGCCGACCGGCCGCTGCGCGCGTGGCAGCAGGAGGCCGTCGCCAAGGTCATGGGCCACGCCGCGCCCTCCTTCCTCGCCTCCGCCACGCCCGCGGCCGGCAAGACCACCTTCGGGCTGCACGTCGCCCACCGGATGCTCAGCGAGGGCCGGATCGCCCGCGTCGCCGTGGTCGCCCCGACCACGCACATCTGCCGCCAGTGGGCGGCCGACGCGGCCCGCTACGGCCTGGACCTCGAGCCCAACCGCCCCAACGCCGCGGGCCCCGAGCCGCGCGACCGCCACGGCATCGCGGTCACCTACCAGACGGTCGCGGCGGAGCCGGCGCTGCACCGCCGCCGCTGCGCCGAGGCGCCGACGCTGCTGATCGCCGACGAGCCCCACCACATGGGCGAGCAGGCGGCGTGGGGGCGCAGCACCGTCACCGCCTTCGCGCAGAGCACGTTCCGGCTGCTGCTCTCGGGCACGCCGTTTCGCTCCGACAACACCCCGATCCCGTGGATCGCCTACGACGAGGAGGGCGTCTCGCGCGCCGACTGCGCCTACGGCTACACCGACGCGCTGCTCGACGGCGTCTGCCGCCCGGTGACCTTCCACACCTACGACGGCGACATGGAGTGGATGAGCGACGGGCGCCGGCGCAAGGCCGACTTCTCGGTCGCGCTGCCCGCCGCCGAGGCCGCTCGGCGGCTGCGCACGGCGCTCGACCCCGACGGCGATTGGGTCGGCCAGGTCCTGCGTGACGCCGACGCTCGGCTGACCGGCCTGCGCGCTGGCCCGCACCGCGACGCCGGCGGCCTGGTCGTCGCGATCGACAAGGAGCACGCCGAGCGCCTGGCCGACCGCCTCGCGCGCGTCTCCGGAGAACGTCCCGAGATCGTGACCTCCGACGCCCCGGACGCCTCCGCCCGCATCGGCCGCTTCGCCGCCGGCTCCGGGCGCTGGCTGGTGTCCGTGCTGATGGTCTCCGAGGGGGTCGACGTGCCGCGCCTGCGGGTCGGCGTCTACGCCACGAGCGCGCGCACCGAGCTCTTCTTCCGCCAGGTCGTGGGACGCTTCGTGCGCCGCACCCCCGTACCGAAGGAGCAGATGAGCCACCTCTTCCTCGCCTCAGACCCGCGCCTGAAGCAGCTCGCCGCCCAGGTCGAGGAGGAGCGCAACCACGCGCTCGTGCTCGAGGTCGCGGGCGAGGCGGTTGCCGAGCGCGCCGAGCACGCCGAGCCGAGCGAGGCCTTCCGCGCGCTGTGGTCGAGCGCCCGTCGCGACGAGGACGTGCTGCAGACCACCCAGCCCGGCGAGGCGCTGTCGCTGTTCGCCGACGCGGCGCCCGCGGCGCCGGCGGCGCTCGTGGCCTTCACCACCAGCGCGCCGGGCGCCCCCTCGCGGCCCGCCGAGGAGACCGCGCACGAGCGCCGCGAGCGCCTGCGCGACGAGCGCCGAGCGCTCGTGGCCGCCGCCGCGCGGCGCTCGCGCGAGCCCCACCGCACGATCCACTCGCGCATAAACCGCGCGACCGGCGCGGCGTCGGTGACCGCGGCCAGCGCGGAGCAGCTCGAGAAGGGCAACCGCCTGCTCGAGCGCGAAGTCAGCCGCGGCCGGTGAGCCTGCCCGACTGGGAGCCCGGCACCGTCGCAGTCCTCTCCACCGGGGCGGGGCCGCCGCACGCGATCCCCGTCTCCACCGCGGTCAAGACGGGGCCCAGCACCATCCTGTTCGCGCTCTCGCGCCGCCGCGAGTCGCTCGCGCGCCAGCGCGAGGACCCGCGCGGCGCGCTCACGCTCTTCGGCCCGGGGAACTTCGCCGTCACCGCCCCCGCCACCGCGGTGATCGTCGAGGAGCCGATGCAGGTCTCCGACCGCGTCGTCGCGATCCGCCTCGACGTGCACGAGGTCCAGGACCACTGGCAGCCGGGCTTCGAGATCGAGGCCGGCGTCGCCTGGCGCTGGACCGACGACGACGCGGCGAGCGCCGACGCGGAGATCCGCTCCGCGCTGCGCGCACTCGGATGAGCGTGGCGGTGCTCGAGGTCACCCACTTCACCGACCCGGCCTGCCCGTTTGCGTTCTCGGCGGAGCCGGTGCGCCTGAGCCTGCGCTGGCACTACGGCGCGCAGCTCGCGTGGAGCACGCGAATGATCGTGCTGACCCTCGAGGACGGGGAGGCGGAGAAGCTCGCGCAGGGCGCGCCGGGGCTGCAGCGCCGCTACGGGATGCCGATCGACCCCGCGCCCTACGAGCGGCCGGCGTCCTCCGAGCCGGCCTGCCGCGCGGTGGTGGCCGCGCGCCTGCACGCGCCCGCGACGCAGGACGCGCTGCTGCGGCGCTTGCGCGTGCGCACGATGGCGGGCGGGCTGCTCGACGACCCGGACTTGCTCGCCGCCGCCGCCCGCGACGCCGGCCTCGACCCCGGTGAGCTGACCCGCTGGGGTGAGGGCGACGACGTGGCCGAGGCGCTTCAGGCGGACATCGACGCCGCGCGCAACCCCGCGCCGGCGGGCCGCGCGCTCGACCACAAGCTCGGCGGGCCCCCCGGGGAGCGGCGCTACACCGCCCCGAGCTACGAGATCGCGCGCGGCGACGACGGCGCCACGGCGGTCGTGCCCGGCTTCAACCCGATCGAGACCTACGAGACCGCCATCGCCAACCTCGCGCCCGAGCTCGAGCGCAGGCCGCCGCCCGAGTCGGTGCAGGAGCTGCTCGCCTGGGCCGGCGAGCCGCTCGCCACCGCGGAGGTCGCGGCGCTCACGAGGCTTGACCCGCCCGCCGCCCGCGCCGCGCTCGCCTGCGTCGCCCGCCCGCTCGCATCCGGCGCCGACTTCTACTGGACGCTCGAGTAGTACGTTCGCCGCGATGGACCGCCGGCGCCGCCTCCAGGTCTTCGGAATCGCCCAGCTCGCCCTGCTGGTGCCGCTCGCCGCGCTCGAACGCAGGATGAAGCGCGCGGGCGGCCCGGGCATCATCCCGTTCGAGCTCGCGGGCACCCCGGAGCGCTCGCGCCGGATCATGGATCGCTGGGGCGCGCAGGGCCGATCGGCCGCCCAGCTCTCGCTGGTGCTCGACTATCCGTTCCTCGTCGCCTACACGGGATTCAACCTCGCCGGCACCGCGGCCACCACGGCGGCCCTGCGCGATCGCGGGGCGAGCGCGCTCGCGGGCGCGGGGCGTGCGGTGGCCGTGGGGCAGATCGCCGCGGGGGCCTGCGACGCCGTCGAGAACACGGCGCTGCTCGGCGTCCTCGCCGGCGTCGACGAACGGCTCCCCGCGGTCGCGCGCGCCTTCGCCCGCGCGAAGTTCGCGCTGCTCACGGTTGGCTGCCTCTACGCAGCCCTCGGGGCGGCGGTCCGGTTCACCAGGCGCTGACGCGGGTGCCGCCGAGCTCCGCCGGGCGCTGACGTACGGTGACTCGCGTGCCGGAGCCACCGACTCAGCAGCGGGAGATGCCGCCGCCCGGTCCACGGCGGACGATGGCCGAGCTCGAGATGGTTTTCGGCGGCGCGACCCACACGCACCGCCTGCTGCGCAGCCGCGTGGCGATCATGCTCGCCCTGACCGCGTTGGTGGACGCGGTCGGCAGTGTGCTGATGTACAGCCTCGAGCACGCCAACCGCGCCTCGGGGTTCCACGACTTCGGGGGCGCCGTGTTCTGGGTCTCCGCGCAGCTGACCACCGTCAGCTCGCAGCTGCCCAACCCGGTCACGACGCCCGGCCGCGTGCTGGACATCGGGTTCGAGATCTGGGCGATCTCGATCGTCGCCGCGCTGGCCGGCGCGCTGGGCGCGTTCTTCCACGCCCGCCACATGGAGACCCGGCACCAGCTGCCGGCGAGCTAGTCCGCGGGGATCGTCATGTCGCGCCCGGCGGCCTTCGCGGCCGCGAGCGCGTCCATGCAGCGCGCCATCAGCAGGTCGGCGGGCTCCTCGCCGTCCCAGCGCGCGACCCCGGCCGAGGCGGTCTGGCCGCGGGGCGTCGAGCCGCGCACGCGCTCGAGCACGTCGCAGGCCTCGCCGAGCCCGCAGTCGGGCAGCACGAGCGCGAACTCCGCGCTGTCCAGGCGCGCCATCACGTCCACCTCGCGCAGCTGGGCGCGCCAGGAGGACGCGGACTCCTTGATCAGCCGGTCGCCCTCGAGCTCGCCGCGCAGCATGTTGAACGCGCTCAGGTGATCGAGGTCGACGACCGCGATGGTGACCGGCGCCTCGCCGCGGCGCGCGCGCGCCAGCTCGCGCGGGAGCTCGTCCTCCCAGGAGCGGCGGCTGGGCAGCCCGGTGAGCCCGTCGGAGAGCGCGAGCGCCCCGACGCGGGCGCGCAGCTCCTCGCGTTCGATCGCCACCGCGGCCTGAGCGGCGAGCAGGTGCAGGTGGTCGGCGACGACGTCGGGGACGGCGTCGACAGCGTGGCGCCAGATCAGGATCAGCACGCCGACGATCTGGTCGCCGCGAAGCACGGGCTCGAACAGCGCCGAGCGCGCGTTGGTGGCGTCGACCAGCGGGGCGGCGAGCGAGGGGTGCGCGCGGGCGTCGGCGACGAAGTAGCTCTGGCGCGCGGTGAACGCGCGCGCGCCGGGCTCGGCCTCCAGGCGCGGCTGGATCGTTACGGGCGCGATGTCCACGCCGACCATCGCGGTGGAGACGAAGTCGCGCCCCGACGGCTCGAGCAGGAAGGCCACCGGCGCGGCGGCGACCTCGCAGGCCGCGCGGCAGACCGCCGGGCGCGCGTCGCGCGTGCCCGACAGCGCGCGCGTCACACGGCCCAGCGCGGCGAGGCCGCGGGCGTGGTCGCGCAGCGTCTCTGACTGGCGGCGCAGGTCGCGGGTCGAGCTCTCGCGCTCGAGCTCGGAGGAGAGCACGCGGGCGAGCCCGGCGAACAGCTGCTCGTCCTCCTCGCGGAAGCGCCCGGGCGTGCGCGAGAACGCCGACAGGCTGCCGACCCGCGAGCGGTCTGACAGCTCGAGCGGCACGCCCAGGTAGGCGCTCGCGCCGTAGTGCGTTTGCGCCTCGAGGCGCCCGTAGACCGGATGGGCGGCGACGTCGTCGCAGCGCCGCGGCGCGAGGTCATCGGCCATCTGGCCGCAGAAGGACTCGCGCAGCGGCGAGGCCTGGTTGGCCTGCGCGCCGAAGGAGGCGCCGTCGCGAGCGTCGACCACGCGGTGGACGTTGTGCGCGCGGTCGAGGTGCGACAGCAGCAGCGTCGTGTCGGGGAAGTGGCGCTCGAGCAGGTCGAGCACCGAGGAGGTGGCGTCGGCGAAGGAGCGGTAAGAGGCCGTCGTCGCGGCTGATGCAGTCTCGATCGCCTCGGCGTCCACCCGTCCATTGTCCAGCATTGCGCGCGCCGCCGCGACCTCCCCGACGAAAGTACGATGCCGCGGCCGTGCGATTGGTCACCTTCCTCACTCCCGAGAGCCCCGAACCGCGCGCCGGGGAGGTTCGCGGGGAGCAGGTCGTCGCCTTCGGCGAGGGCAGCGTGCGCGATCGCCTGGCCTTCGGCGACCGCACCCCCGCGGCCGGCGAGGCCTTCGCGCTCGCTGAAGTGACGCTGCTCGCGCCGGTGCTGCGGCCGCGCGCGATCTTCGGCATCGGCCTGAACTACGCGGCGCACGCGGCCGAGCAGGGCAAGCCGCTGCCCGAGTTCCCGATCGTGTTCATGAAGCTGCCGAGCTCGAGCGTGCCCGGCAGCGGCCCGGTCCGCTGCCCGGCGGTGGTCAAGCGCCTGGACTACGAGGCCGAGCTGGCCGTCGTGCTCGGCACCGGCGGCGAGATCGCGGGCTACGCGGTCGCCGACGACGTCTCCGCGCGCGACCTCCAGGGCCGCGAGCCGCAGTGGACGCGCGCCAAGGGCTTCGACACGTCCTGCCCCTGGGGCCCGTGGATCACCACCGCCGACGAGCTCACCGATCCGCACAACCTCCGGATCTCGAGCCACGTCAACGGGGAGCTGCGCCAGGACTCGACCACGGCGGACCTCGTCTTCGGTCCGCGTGCGCTCGTCGACTTCATCTCGGAGACCTGCACGCTTGAGCCCGGCGACCTCATCCTCACCGGCACCCCGTCGGGCGTCGGCATGGCGATGGACCCCCCGCGCTTCCTCGCGCCGGGCGATGTCGTCCGGGTCGAGATCGAGCGCCTGGGCGCGATCGAGCACGCCGTGGAAGGTGCGTCAGTGTGAGGCGATGACGCGGTCGATCAGGCCGTACTCAGCGGCCTGATCGGCCTTGAAGAAGCGGTCGCGCTCCATGTCGTGGCGGACCTGCTCCTCGGGCTGGCCGGTGTGCTTGGCGTAGATCTCGTCGATGCGCTTGCGCGTCTTGAGGATCTCGGCCGCGTGGATCTCGATGTCGGTCGCCTGGCCCTCGAAGCCCGCCGAGGGCTGATGGATGAGGATCCGCGAGTTGGGCAGCGACATGCGCTTGCCGGGGGCGCCGCCGGCGAGCAGCAGCGAGCCCATCGACATCGCGATCCCCACGCACATGGTCTGCACGTCGGGCTTGATGAACTGCATTGTGTCGTAGATCGCGAGGCCCGAGTAGATCGAGCCGCCGGGCGAGTTGATGTAGAGCGAAATGTCCTTGTCGGGATCCGAGGACTCGAGGTGCAGGAGCTGGGCCACGATCAGGTTCGCGACCTGGTCGTCCACCGCCGAGCCGAGGAAGACGATCCGCTCGTTGAGCAGGCGCGAGTAGATGTCGAACTCGCGCTCGCCGCGCGCGGTGCGCTCGATGACCATCGGAACCAGGGGCATTGCCCGCAGGCTAGCGGGTGGCGAGAGGCGGCCCGGGGCGCGGCTAACGTAGGTGGACGTGGACGCCTCCCCGCACGCGCTCGAGCTCCGCGGCCTGACCAAGCGCTACGACGACACGCTGCTGGCGCTCGACGCCGTGGACCTCGTCGTGCGCGACGGTGAGTTCTTCGGCCTGCTCGGCCCCAACGGCGCGGGCAAGACCACGCTGATCTCGGCAGTCTGCAACCTGATCCGCCCGACCGGCGGCGAGGCGCTCGTGTTCGGCCACGACCACGACTCCAACGCCGCGCGGCGTCTCATCGGCCTCGCCGAGCAGGACGTCAACCTCGATCGCTTCCTCGACGTCGAGGAGACGCTGCGCTACCACGGCGGCTACTACGGGATGAGCCGCGCCGACGCGCGCCGCCGCGCCGCCGAGATGATCGACGTCTTCGACCTGCGCGCCAAGGCCCACGTCCGCGCGCCCAAGCT
>JBBRYA010000058.1:0-22912 GCA_038238015.1 Solirubrobacterales bacterium | reverse complement strand
CGGCTTGCGCATCCAGACTGGGACGTACTCCGGATTCATGACGCGCGCGAGGCGCTCGACTAGAGCCGACAACTCCGCGAGGCGCTCCGCGCGTGTCCCCGACGGCGAGCGGTCTTCTCGAATCCACGCTCGCACGGTCGTTTCGTCCGCGCCGGTTGCTCGCGCGATGTCAGACGTGGACAGGTTGCCGGTCCGTTGGATGTGGGCTGCTTCGCTGGCAAAGGCGGTAGACATGAGGTTCCTCCTCCACAAGTGTATCGGCAAACGCTCGCAAAACACAAGTCAAACGCTCGCGCTGGAACGCATCGGACGCGCCTGAGCGAGAGATTGTGGACGCCAGCAGCACGCTCGGCTGGCCAGATCCGCCGGGCCGAGGCATTTGACATCGCCGAGCAGATCGGTCGTGTGCACGAGCTCGACATGCTCTGCGTCGAGCAGACGGTCGCGCCGGGCGAGGCGTTGCTGTTCATCAACATCGCGCCGCGTACGCTCGACCTCGACGCGGACCGCGACGGGTGGCTGGTCGACGCCGTCGAGCGCTCGGAGATCGACACCGATCGCGTAGTGATCGAGGTGACCGAACGCTTCGGCGGCCGCATGGCCTCCGTCGTCAAGAGCCTTGAGCGACTGCGCGCCGCGGGCCTCAAGCTCGCCGTCGACGACCTCGGAACCGGCAACTCCGTTGGTGCTTGGGCACGTCGATCATCGGCGCAGCGTAGGCCGGACGGCTGCCTGACGGCTAGGAAGCACGCTGTCGTTCACCCGTCTCGGGCGCTCGGAGGTTTGCGCCGTCCGCGGGGGCAGGCCGAATCAGCGTCATGGCTTCACCCTCTCGTCCACGACGATGGGCGGGGGGTATGACGCCGCGGTGTGCGTGGTGTCGTGCGCTGGATGGAGGACCGGAGCAGCTCATACTCGGTGCCGCAGACCGACTGCCCGCCTCGTGGCGATGGGGTAGGGTCGGCCTGGTGGATCGGCAGGCTGACCGCAGCCCGCGGCGCCAGAGAGACATGGGCGAGTCCGAACCCGCGCCCCCCGCGGCGGCGAGGGTGCTGGCTCCCGCCGCCGCGAGGGTGCTGGCGCTCCAGCAGACGCTCGGTAATGCGGCCACCTCGCGCCTGATCGCCAGGCAGGAGGCGAGGTCTCCGACGATCGGCTCGGCGGCGCCTTCCACGATGAGTTCACCGCAGATCGATCAGGAGCTGCGGCCCGCGCGCTCTTGGTACACGAAGCACGAAGGGGACCCGGACGCGGCGGCGGTAAAGGAGCGCATCTCGTTGCTGGAGCGGGAGCTCGTCATCCGGCAGGGGACAGGCGGCGGACCGGTGCCGGGTATGGCTTCGTTCGCACCGGGGGTTTCGGCCGATCCCCTGTCGCCCTTCGGGCGCCCGCCCAGCGCGCGTGAGTGGGCCATGATCCGCGGCGGCCGCGCGCTGCACTACACATCGGCTGAGAACGCAGCGAAGATCGCGCAGCCCGGCGGGACGGTGATCCTCAAGCCGTCGCCAGGCGTGTTCAAGAACCTGACCGCGCCGGGGATGAAGGAGAGCGGCTACTTCTTTCTCGGCGAGCCGGGTGAAGCCGCGCACTCGCTCAACCTGGCGGGCCGCGGCCCCAAGGCTGAGCAGGCGTTCATCGTCGTCGAAGGGGTCGATCTTCCGCCTGGGACCGTGTTCCGGCCGCTGGACGAGACACTGATCGTGCCCGGTACTTACGAGGGGCCGGGCACCGTCGTCTTCCCGGGCGGGAAGATGCCCGCCGCGTCCAAGCTGCCGCCGCCCGTCTGTCCATCGGAGGCGAACACGGTGCCGGAGCCCGGCCTGGGCAAGACTGGCGGCGCCGTCGTCGCGCTCTCCATTGTCTCAGGGATCGCCCATGCGCAAAACGTGGCCGAGGAACGCGACACGAAGGGCTACAGCCCCGCCGGGCCGGTGGCGGCCGGCGACCAAGGCATCGTTTACAAGATTGGCCGCTGGCTGATCGACCCGTTCCTCGACACGCAGTCGTCCGCGGGCAGCCGCTTCAACGTCGGCGCGTGGAGAGCGACCATCCGCCGGCGAGCGGCGGAGAAGAAGACCGGCGAGACCCTCGAGATCAACTGGCAGGTGCACAAGCAGGGCCTCGTCATGCAGGAGATCGATGATGTTTCGATTTCCTATGAAAAACTGCCCAACGGGAGTTGGAGGCCGAGCCGCCCGATGCTCGACAACATCCACAAGACGCCGGACCTGAACACGATCCTCGGATCTGCCTCCGACGCCGAGGTGGAGATGATGCTGTTCCCGGGCGAGTCCTCGACGACGACAGCCTGAAGTTCTTAGCCGATCGTTCGCGCCGCTGCGTTCTCAGCGGTAATGCGCACGAGCCGCGGACCGGGCCGGCCGTGTCTCGCTGGGGGCCCCGTGACGACGCGCGCGGGTCGAGATCGCGCTTCGGCGCCGCCCACCGGGCGACGCCTCCACGCGACGCGCGAGTATCTGCGCTCGCGCCGTGGATGTGAAGGATCCTCGTGCCTGCGCGTTCATCGCGGCTACACGTGTCCGATCGGTGCGCGTTCGCGTTGCCGCGGCTGGTCATCGTGCCTGCGCCGCCGCACCCGGGTTGCTGCGTACTCGAGCGCCGACTAACTGCCATCGCGACGTGAGCGCACGCTGGCGCGACCAGGTGCTCGGGCTCGCGGCTCTGCGCCTCGCCATCCGCGCGGAATCGGGCTCGACGTCCTCGAGACGGGTGACGCGCAACGCGCGTCGATGTCAGCGAGTCCGCTTCCCTTGGCCAAGGTCAATCCCCGGTGCAGCACTCGAGGACATGCGGAATTGCTTCGCTCGGCCCGCCACCCGGCGAAACCAACGCTTTCCAGGTATTTGGCATGCCGGAGGAGGGACTCGAACCCCCGACTTTCGGATTATGATTCCGCTGCTCTAACCGACTGAGCTACTCCGGCGGGGTCGCGGAGTTTAGAGCGGGCGCGATAATCAGGACGACGATGCTCCTGCACACCACGAACCGGATCCGCCGCCTGGCCTGGGGCCTGGGGATCACGGTTCTCGCGGGGCTCCTGCTGGTGGTCGATGCGCTCGCCGCCGCGGGGGGCGGCAGCTCCGGATTCGGGGGCGGAGGCGGCGGAGGCGGGTTCTCCGGCGGCGGCGGGAGCTACGGCGGGTCGGGCTCGGGCGGCGGTGGCGGCGTGGTCGTGCTGCTGGTGATCGGCGTATTCCTGATCCTGATGGTGATCGGCGCCGTCACGACGTGGCGGCTGGGCCGCAAGCGGCGGGCTCGCGGGCGCCGCGTGGAGCTCGCCTCGGCGGAGGCGGCGGACGACGACGCCTACTTCGCGGCCCGGGATGTCAAGGCGCAGGCGGCAGACCTCTATCGCGACATCTACACGGCCTGGACCGCGCGCGACCGCGCGCGCCTGGCTGCCCTGCTGGGACCCGACCTGATGACGGAGTGGGCGCTGCGCCTCGACGACTTCGACCGCAAGGGCTGGCACAACGTCTCGGAGATCCGCAAGGGGCCGGAGGTCGAGTACCTCGGGCTCGTCAACCGCGAGGACGATGCGGAGGACCGCGTGGTGTGCCGGATGGTCGCGATCCTGCGCGACGTCGTGGTCGACGAGAGGGGCGCGACGATCGACCGCACCACGTCGAGCAGCGAGCTCAGCACGCAGGCCGAGTACTGGACGCTCGCGCGCCGTGAGGACCGCTGGATGCTGGTCTCGATCGAACAGGACGCCGAGGGCCTGCATCACCTCGACTCCGACATCGTCGCCTCGCCGTGGTCAGACGAGGCGGGCCTGCACGACAGCGCGGTGACCGAGCTCGCGGTCGCCGACGCCGTGCCCGACGCCTCGATCGGCGAGCTCGTCGACGTCGACTATGCGGGCGACGGGCGCAAGCAGGCCCTCGACCTCTCGGTGGTCGACGGGCGCTTCGCCCCGCAGGTGCTCGAGGCGGCGGCTCGCAAGGCGGTCGCCGCGTGGGCCGAGGCCGTCGACGGCGAGGACGCGGCGCTCGAGAAGGCCGCCACGCCGGAGGCCGCGCGCGCCCTGCTCTATCCGGGCGACGGCGGCGCCCACACGCGGCTGGTGGTGCGCGGGCCGCGGCTCAAGGCGCTGCGGATCGCGGCGCTCGACGCCGAGCAGGTGCCGCCGACGATGACCATCGAGGCCGACCTCAGCGGCCGCCGCTACCTTGAGGATCGCGACACTGCGGCGGTGCTGCACGGCTCGCAGTCGCGCGAGGTGAGCTTCACCGAGCGCTGGACGATGGCGCTCGGCTCCGATCCGGAGACGCCGTGGCGCATCGTGCAGGCAGCGCCCGTGGGCTGAGTGAGCTGCTGCTCGCGGTCCCCAACGTCTCCGAGGGCCGCGACCCGGCGGTGCTCGACGCGATCGGCGTCGCCTTCAGCTCGGCGGGCGCCCGGCTGCTCGACGTGCACGCGGATCCCGACCACCACCGGTCCGTGTTCACGCTCGCGGGCGGGCCGGGCCGGCTCTCGGGCGCGCTGGTCGCCGGCGCGCGCGTGGCGATCGAGCGGATCGACCTGCGCGCGCACGCGGGCGAGCACCCGCGCGTGGGGGCGGTCGACGTCGCGCCGGTGGTCTGGCTCGGCGAGGCCGAGCGCGGCGCCGCCTGCGCCGAGGCGCTGGTCACGGCACACCGCCTCGGCGGCGAGCTCGGCCTGCCCGTCTATCTCTACGGCGCGCTCGCGGGCGGGCGTACGCGAGCGCAGCTGCGGCGCCCTGGGGCCCTCGCCGGCCTCGCCCCGGACTACGGGCCGGCCGAGCACGACAGCGCGGGGGCCGTCCTGGTCGCCGCCCGCCCGCCGCTGATCGCGTTCAACGTCGAGCTCGCGCCGCCCGCGACGCTGCAGGACGCGCTCGCGATCGCCGCGCTGATCCGCGACGGGGGGGAGGAGGGGCTTCCAGGCGTTCGCGCGCTCGGCCTCGTGCTCGCGCGCACGGGCGTGGTGCAGGTCTCGACCAACATCGAGGACCACCACGCGGTCAGCGCCGCCGCGGTCGTCGAGGCGGTGCGCCGCCACGCCCCGGTCGCCGGCGCCGAGCTGGTCGGCGTGCCGCCCGCGGCGGCGCTCGCCGGGTTCCCGCAGGACGTGCGCCTGCGTGGCCGGAAGACCCTCGAGGAAGTCCTAGACTCCTGACCCGTGGCCCAGACCAAGCGCAAGCGCCGATCCAAGCACCGCGGGAACGCCGCCGGCACGATCGAGGTGCGCGGGCGCACCGGGCGCCGGCCGACTCCCGAGGAGCAGAAGCAGGCCGAGAAGGCCGACGCGAAGGCCAAGCGCCAGCAGCGCGTGACCCAGCCGCCGTCGTGGAACCGCGCCGTGATCCGCGCCGCCGCCGCCTCGGTGCTGCTGTTCGTCCTCACCCAGCTCGGCCTGTTCCGGCAGAACGTGCCGATCGGGCAGGCGATCGCGGTCTGCCTCGTCGCGCTCGTGATCTACGTGCCGCTCGGCTACGCGTTCGACAACTTCATGTACAAGCGCATGACGCGCACGAAGAAGACCTGAGCGTGGACGTCAACGGCTACACGGTCGGCCAGCTGGCCGAGAACTGCTTCATCGCCCGCCGCACCGGCGCCCCGGAGGCGATCGTGATCGACCCGGGCGACGAGTCCCCGCGCCTGGAGGCGGCGATCGCCGAGCTCGGCCTCGAGGTCGAGGCGATCCTGCTCACCCACTCGCACTTCGACCACATCGGCGCGGTCGCGCCGCTCGCCCGCGCCACCGGCGCGCCGGTCTGGTGCCCGGTGCTCGAGGCCGAGGTGCTGGCCGACATCATGCGCTTCGTGCCGTGGCCGGGCTTCGGCCCGTTCGAGTCCTACGCCGCAGACGAGACCGTCGCGGGCGGCGAGCGCCTCCAGATCGCGGGCCTCGAGATCGACGTGCTGTTCACCCCCGGGCACTCGCCGGGCCATGTGAGCTACTCGATCCCCGACGAGGGCGTGGTCTTCAGCGGCGACGTGCTCTTCCAGGGCTCGGTCGGGCGAACCGACCTTCCGGGCGGCGACACGGCGACGCTCATGCGCACGCTCGCCGAGCTGCTCGAGCTTCTGCCCGACGAGACGACGGTCTTCCCCGGGCACATGGGCGTGACCACGATCGGCGCGGAGCGCGCGACCAACCCGTTCCTGCGCGAGCTCGCCCAGCCGCGGTGAGCGCACGGCTGCAGGCGCCGCGCGGCACGTTCGACGTGCTCGGCGACGACGCGCTCGCGCGCGACGCGCTCGAGGCTCACGCCCAGCGCATCCTCGGCCACGCCGGCTACGCGCGGATCGAGACCCCGGTGTTCGAGGCCACCGAGCTGTTCGCCCGCGGGGTGGGGGAGTCCACCGACGTGGTCCAGAAGGAGATGTACACCTTCGAGGGCGGCGCGGAGTCGCTGACGCTGCGCCCCGAGGGCACCGCGCCGGTCTGCCGCGCCTACCTCGAGCACGGCATGCACAAGCTGCCCCAGCCGGTGAAGCTCTGGTACCTCTCGAGCTTCTTCCGGCGCGAGCGCCCGCAGGCCGGGCGCTACCGCCAGTTCTGGCAGATCGGCGCGGAGGCGATCGGCTCCGAGGACCCCGCCGTCGACGCCGAGTGCATCCTCGTGCTCGCCGAGCTGCTCGAGGCGCTCGGCGCGCGCGGGCTGCGCCTGCGGCTCGCCAGCCTGGGCACGCCCGAGACGCGCGCGAGCTATCGCGAGGAGCTGCAGGCCTACCTGCGCGGGCACGAGGCCGAGCTCTCCGAGGAGGTGCGCTCGCGCATCGAGCTCAACCCGCTGCGGGCCTTCGACGCCGACCATCCCGGCACGCGCCGGGTGATGGCGGGAGCTCCCCTGTTGACTGACCGCCTCAACGACGCCGATCGCGAGCACTTCGCGGCCGTGCGCGAGCTGCTCGACGCCGTCGGGATCGACTATGAGCTCGATCCCACGCTGGTGCGAGGACTCGACTACTACACGCGCACGGTCTTCGAGTACACCTCCGACGCGCTCGGCGCCCAGAGCGGCGTCGGCGGCGGGGGGCGCTACGACGGGCTGATGGAGCAGATCGGCGGGCCGCCGACGCCCGGGATGGGCTGGGCGGCGGGGGTGGAGCGGATGCTGATGGCCTCGCCGGCTCCGCCGGTCGCGCCCGAGCCGGTCGAGCTCTACGTCGCCTACGCCAAGCCTGAGCTGCGCGCGCAGGCCTTTCGCCTCGCGGCTGACGCCCGCCGCGCCGGGCACCCGGCGCGGCTGGAGCTCGGCGGGCGCTCGCTGAAGGGCCAGCTCAAGCAGGCCGACCGCGCGGGCGCTCGTTACGTTGCCATCCTCGGCGACGAGGGGACCTCCCTCAAGGACATGGAGAGCGGGGAGCAGAAGACGGTGGAGCCGGACACGGTGATGCACCACATCGCGCAGGGCTATCTGTGAGGCCGCCCCGCGCCAACGAGTACCGCGACACGTGGGTGGGCGAGCTGCGCGCAGGCGATGTCGACGCGTGCGTGCGCGTGGCCGGTTGGGTGCACCGCCGCCGCGACCACGGCGGGCTGATCTTCATCGACCTGCGCGACCGCTCCGGGCTCGTGCAGCTGGTCTTCCATCCCGAGACCGCCACCGACGCCCACGCGCTGGCCGAGCGCCTGCGCTCCGAGCACGTGATCTCGGTCGCCGGTACGGTCGTGGCTCGCGAGCCGGGCAACGTCAACCCGCGCCTGCCCACCGGCGAGATCGAGCTCGACGTCGCGGAGGCGCAGACGCTCGCCGAGGCCGAGACGCCGCCGTTCCCGGTCGACGAGGAGACGCCGGTCGACGAGCTGCTGCGGCTGCGCCACCGCGTCGTGGATCTTCGCCGCGAGGGCATGCAGGACGCGATGGTCCTGCGCCACACGGTCAACCGCGCGCTGCGCGACTACCTCAACGCGCACGACTTCCTGGAGATGGAGACGCCGATCCTCACGCGCTCGACGCCGGAGGGCGCGCGCGACTTCCTCGTCCCCTCGCGCCTGAGCCCGGGCGCCTTCTACGCGCTGCCCCAGTCGCCCCAGCTGTTCAAGCAGATGCTGATGGTCGCCGGCTACGAGCGCTACTACCAGATCGCCCGCTGCTTCCGAGACGAGGACCTGCGCGCCGACCGCCAGCCCGAGTTCACCCAGCTCGACCTCGAGATGTCCTTCGTCGAGGAGGAGGACGTGATCGGCGTGACCGAGGGCATGCTCGCGCGCGTGTTCGAAGCGGCCGGCTTCGAGGCGGCGCCGCCGCCGTGGCCGCGGCTCGCCTACGCCGAGGCGATGGCGCGCTATGGCTCCGACAAGCCCGACGTGCGCTTCGGCCTGGAGATCGGTGACCTCGGCGAGGCGCTGGCCGAGACGGAGTTCAAGGTCTTCGCCGGCGCGCTCTCGGGCGGCGGCGTGGTGCGTGCGATCAACGCGGGCGCGCGCGAGGTGCCGCGCTCCGAGCTCGATGCGCTGACCGAGCACGTCAAGCGCTTCGGCGCCGGCGGCCTGGTGTGGGCCTTCGTGCAGGAGGACGGGGCATGGCGCTCGCCGATCGCGAAGTTCCTCACCGACGAGGAGCGCGCCGCGATCACCCAGCGCCTCGGCGGCCGCCCCGGCGACCTGCTGCTGATCGTGGCCGACCCCTCCGAGCGGGTCGCGGCGACGGCGCTCGGCGAGCTGCGCCTCGAGCTCGCGCGGCGCTTCGAGCTGGTGCCCGAGGGGCGCCATGAGCTGCTGTGGATCGTGGACTTCCCGATGTTCGACTGGAACGAGGGCGAGCGCCGCTGGGACGCCATGCACCATCCCTTCAGCGCTCCGACCGGCGATCTCTCCGACCCCGGGTCGCTGTCCTCGCGCAACTACGACATCGTGCTCGACGGCGCCGAGATCGGAGGCGGCTCGATCCGCATCCATCGCCCCGAGGTCCAGCAGGCGGTGTTCAAGGCGCTCGGGATCTCCGAGCAGGAGGCGCAGGCGCGCTTCGGCTTCCTGCTCGACGCGCTGCGCCAGGGGGCGCCGCCGCACGGGGGGATCGCGCTCGGGATCGACCGCATCGTCGCGCTGATCGCGGGCCGTGACTCGATCCGCGACGTGATCGCGTTCCCGAAGACCGCGAGCGGGTCAGACCCGCTGACCGGCGCGCCGGCGCGGGTCGACGCGCGCCAGCTCCGAGAGCTCGCGCTGCGCTCCACGGCGCCCGCCGCGGGGGGCCCCGAGCTGGGCGCTCAGGTCGACACCCCATCCGAGGGAAAGTCACCCTAAGGACTGACCGCAGGTCTGCCGATACGGGGGAGGCATGAGCCAGATCTCTCCTCCGATTCGCATCCTGCTGGTGGCCGTCATCGGCCTCGTCGCCGTCTACATGCTCTTCCTGAAGCCGAAGGACCCGGTGGCCCCCGTCGCCGCCGTCCCCGCGCCGGCCACGACCTCCGTGACCCCGGTCCCCGCCAAGGATCCCGGCGCCGTGACCCAGAGCAAGCCCGGCGCCATCGTCCAGGGCGCCGTGCGCGACACCCAGGCGGCCAGCGCCAACGCCGACGCGGCCGCCGGTGGCGCGGTCACCGAGCAGGGCGGTGTCGCCGTGCTCCCCTCGACCCCGGGCAGCGTCAACACCAACCCGACCACGCAGGTCCCGGCGCCCGGCGCCGCCGCCCAGCCGGCGGGACTCACCAAGTCCGCCCTGGCCCACCTGCCCAAGAGCGTCCGCGGCGCCGTCCGCGACCGCAAGGTGACGGTCCTGCTCTTCTACAACAACCGCTCCTACGACGACCGCGCCGTCCGCCGCGAGCTCGACAAGGTCGACCGCCGCAACCACCAGGTCTTCGTCGACGCGCACTGGATCAAGTCCGTCGCCCGCTTCCAGGCGATCACCCGCGGCGCCGACGTGCAGCAGTCGCCGACCGTCGTGGTCACCGACTCGAACCTCAAGGCCGAGACGCTCGTGGGCTTCGTCGATCACGAGACCATCGACCAGGCGGTCGTCGACGCCATCAGCGCCGGCGGCGGCAGCCTGGTCCGCGATCCCTACCTGCGCCAGATCGACTCGCTCTGCGTCTCCTCGCGCCAGCAGGTCAAGGCGCTCGGGCAGCCCGCGACCGCCGCGGCCCTGCCGACCTACCTCCAGGGCGCACTCGCGGTCAGCGTGAGCAGCGACGCGAAGTTCGCCGCGGTCAAGGCCCCCTCCAAGTGGAAGACCTTCGACAAGCGCTTCCTCGCCTTCAACGCGACCAACACCTCGATCTTCTCCAAGGCCGCCGCTCAGGCAAAGGCCCATCCGGCCAAGGCTCGCGGCATCCTCAAGCGCGCGGTCGCCTCGAGCAATCGCGCCGAGCACAGCTTCGTGGCCCGCAACGGCCGCCACGGCCTCACCTGCTTCTAGGCCCCGCGCCTACACTCGGCCGGTGGCCGACCCGGAGCGCTTCGCCGAGCACCTGAGCTTCCCGCACCGGCGCGGTGCCGACCCCGATGGCGCCCACACCGGCGCCGCCGGCGGCGCGGCCTGCGGCGACCTCGTGCGCATCTCCTTGCGCGTGGACGGCGACCGCGTGACCGCGGCGGGGTTCGACGCATCGGGCTGCGGCGCCGCGACTGCCGCGGGGTCGGCGGCCGTCGCGCTTGCCGAGGGCGCTGCGCTGCTGCAGGCCGCCCGCATCGGCACCGCGGAGATCGCCGCCGAGCTCGGCGGGCTCTCGCCCGGGAAGTTGCACGCCGCCGAGCTTGCCGCCGATGCGCTGCACCGCGCGCTCGGCTCCGCCGCGCGCGCCGGAGCCGCGCTGCGGCCGCATCCCGGCCGGACGCTCGTGGCAATGAGCGGCGGCGTGGACTCCGCGGTCGCCGCGCTGCTGACCGGCGGCGACGCCGTGGCGGTCACGCTCGAGCTGTGGGCCGATCCGGAGAACGACGCGGAGAGCTCGTGCTGCTCCGCCCACGCGGTGCGCGTCGCGCGCTCGCTCGCTCACGGGATGGGGCTGCCGCACTTCACCCTCGACCTGCGCGACGAGTTCCGCGCCGGGGTCGTGGAGCCGTGGCTGGCCGACCACGCCTCCGGGCTGACTCCCAACCCGTGCGTGCGCTGCAACGGTCACGTGCGCCTCGACGCCATGCTCGACTTCGCCGAGCGCGTCGGCGCCGCGGCGCTGGCCACCGGCCACTACGCGCGCCGCACCCGGGAGGGCCTGCTGCGCGCGGCTGCCGATCCGGCCAAGGACCAGGCCTACATGCTCTGCGCGCTCGCCCCCGGGTCACTGGCGCGCATGCGCTTCCCGCTCGGCGAGCTCACCAAGCCGCAGGTGCGGGCGCTGGCCGCCGAGGCGCGGCTGCCCGTCGCCTCCAAGGCCGACTCGCAGGACCTTTGCTTCCTCGCCGGCACCGGCCGCGCGGCCTTCCTCGCCCGTCATGGCGGGGCGCGCGAGCGCGAGGGGGAGATCGTCGACCGCGCCGGCCGCGTCCTGGGCCGCCATCGCGGCCACCACGGCTTCACGGTCGGGCAGCGGCGCGGGCTCGGCGTGGCGGCCGCGCAGCCGCTCTACGTGCTGGCCACCGACGCGCGGAGCAATCGCGTCACGGTCGGCCCGCGCGAGCAGCTCGACACGCCGGAGGTGCGGGTCCGCGGCGCGGTGCTGCACCGGCCCGGGGCCGACGTGGACGCGGTCAAGCTGCGCTACCGCTCGCGGCCCCTGTCCTGCCGCGTGGCGGGCGACCCGGCGCCCGGCCGCCACGCCCGGCTCGCGCTCGAGCTCGGCGAGGCCGCTGACGGCGCCGCCCCCGGGCAGGCGGCGTGCCTGCTCAGCGGCGACGTCGTCGTGGGCTGGGGCACGATCGCCTGAGTCAGGCGGGCACGGTCCGCGCCGCTTCACCGCCATAGACTGGATCAGCGTGAGGACCGACGAGATCCGCCAGCGCTTCCTGAGCTTCTTCGAGGCGCGCGACCACCGGCTGCTGCCCTCGGCCCCGCTGGTGCCGCGCAACGATCCCTCGACGCTGCTCATCAGCGCCGGCATGCACCCGCTCAAGCCCTACTTCGCCGGCGCCGAGAATCCGCCCTACCCGCGCCTGACCTCCTGCCAGAAGTGCTTCCGCACCCCTGACATCGACGAGGTCGGCGTGACCAAGCGCCACCTCACGTTCTTCGAGATGCTGGGCAACTTCTCGGTCGGCGACTACTTCAAGCAGGGCGCCGTCGAGATGGCCTGGGAGTTCGCCCTCGACGTCCTCGGCTTCGACCCCGAGCGGGTCTGGATCACCGTGTTCAAGGGCGACGAGGCGCTCGGCCTCGGTCCCGATGAGGAGGCGATCGACGCGTGGCTGTCGGTCGGCGTGCCGCGCGAGCGCATCGTCCTGCTCGGGCGCGAGGACAACTTCTGGCAGGCGGGCGCGACCGGGCCGTGCGGTCCCTGCTCGGAGCTCTACTACGACCGCGGCCTGGGCTTCGGCGCCGAAGACGACCTGCCCGGCGACGACACCGAGCGCTTCCTGGAGTTCTGGAACCTCGTCTTCATGCAGTACGACCAGGAGCCCCAGGGCGTCCTGACCCCGCTGCCCGCCCAGAGCATCGACACGGGGCTCGGCCTGGAGCGCATGGCGGCGATCCTCCAGGACGTCGACTCGGTCTTCGAGACCGACCTGTTCGCCCCGCTGATCGCGCTCGGCGAGCAGCTGAGCGGCTGCACCTACGGCGAGGACGCCGTGACCGATCGCGCGCTGCGCATCCTCGCCGAGCACGCGCGCGGCATGTCCTTCCTCATCACCGACGGCGTGGTCCCCTCCAACGAGGAGCGCGGCTACGTCCTGCGCCGCATCATGCGCCGCGCGATCGTGCAGGGCCGGCGCATCGGCATCGCGCCCGGGTTCCTGCCCGCGTTCGCCGCGCGGGTGCGCGAGCTGATGGGCGACGCCTACCCCGAGCTGCGCGAGCACGCCGGGACGATCGACATGTGGCTCGGGCGCGAAGAGGAGGCCTTCGGGCTGACGCTCGAGCAGGGCACGCGAATCCTCGACGACCTGATCGCGCGGGCCAAGGCCGAGGGGGAGGAGGGGATCGGCGCGGAGCACGCCTTCCAGCTGCACGACACCTACGGGTTCCCGTTCGACCTCACGCTAGAGCTCGCCGCCGAGCAGGGGCTCGGGGTCGACGAGCAGGGCTTCGAGACGCTGATGGACGAGCAGCGAACGCGCGCCCGCGCGAGCGGCGGGCGCGGTGCGCGCGACGCGGACCGCGAGCAGGCCCGCGCGTTCGCCGAGGGCGCCGGCGGCCCGACCACGTTCACCGGCTATGAGACCGTCGAGCAGGCCACCGAGGTCGCTGCGGTCACCCACCAGAACGGGAGGCTGCTGGCCAAGCTCGTCGAGTCGCCGTTCTACGCGACGGGCGGCGGCCAGGTCCACGACGACGGCGTCGTCGAGTGCGAGAGCGGCGACTGCTCCGCGCGCGTGAGCGACGTGCTGCGAATCGGCGACGACCAGGTGCTCGTGCTCGAGCCCATCGCGGGCGAGCTGCGCCCGAGCGAGCGGGTCGTGGCCCGCGTGGACGGCGCCGCCCGCCGGGCGACCGAGTGCAACCACACCGCGACGCACCTGCTGCACGCGGCGCTGCGCGACGCGCTCGGGACGCACGTGCGCCAGGCCGGCTCCTACGTCGGGCCCGACAAGCTGCGCTTCGACTTCACCCACGGCGAGCCGCTGAACGAGGAGCAGGTGGCCGCCGTCGAGGACGCGCTCAACCGCGAGATCCTCGCCAACGCCCCGGTCCGGGCGCTCACCACGACGATCGACGAGGCCCGGAGGCTCGGCGCCATGGCGCTGTTCGGCGAGAAGTACGGCGAGGTCGTGCGCATGGTCGAGGTGGGGGACGGCCACTGGTCGCGCGAGCTCTGCGGCGGGACGCACGTGCGCTCCACCGCCGAGATCGGCGCCTTCAAGCTCGTCACCGAGACCTCGAGCGCGGCGAACGTCAGGCGGATCGAGGCCTACACCGGGCCGGTGGCGATCGCCGAGCTTCGCTCGAGCGATCGCGCGCTGCGCGACGCCGCCCATGTCCTGCGCACCACCCCGGCGCAGGTCCCGGCCGTGGCCGCCGAGCGCGAGGCCAGGCGGCGCGAGCTCGAGAAGCAGCCCGCCTCCAAGCCGGCCGAGGCGGCGCTCGACGCGGGCGCCGTGCTCGACGTCGACGGCGTGCAGGTGCTGCTCCAGCTCCAGGACGTGCCGGACGCGAAGCTCCTCCCCGACCTCGCCGACCGCCTCAAGAACCAGCTCGGCGACCCTGCGGTCGTCGTGCTCGGCAGCCGCGGCGAGGGGCGCGTGAACCTGCTCGTCGCCGCGACCCCCGGCGCGGTGCAGCGAGGCGTCAAGGCCGGCTCGGTGGTGAAGGTCGCGGCGCAGGTGGTCGGCGGCGGCGGCGGCGGGCGCGACACGATGGCGCAGGCGGGCGGCCGCGACCCGGACAAGCTGCCCGACGCGCTCGAGGCCGCCGAGCAGGCGATCCGGCAGGCGCTCATCCCCGCTTGAGGCTTTGAGCCGCGTCCTGGCGCTCGACTACGGCAGCGCTCGCTGCGGCGTCGCCGTGTCGGATCCGACGGGCACCCTGGCGACGCCGCTGGTGCCCGTGCTGCGCGCCGACACGCGCAAGGGAATGCAACGCGTGGTCGCCCTGGTGGCCGAACTGGAGGCCGCCCGGGTGGTCGTCGGGCTGCCGCTGTCGCTGTCCGGGGAGGACTCCGATCAGACCCGCGAGGCACGAGCATTCGTCCAACGGTTGAGTGATCGGCTCAACGTGCCGATTGAGACCTACGACGAACGCTTCACCACGAAGCTGGCGCGCCGATCCGGGGGTGCGACGGCGGAGGATTCGCGTGCTGCTGCTGTGCTCCTCGAGGGCTGGCTGGCTCGCAACCCTCAGCCGTAGGGACTCCCGGGCCGATACGTGAGTCAGCTCACGAACGAGCCCCGATGAACCCGATCCAGACCCCGCCACAGACGCCCGACCTCGACGAGCCCCAGAGCTTCGACGACCCGCTCGACGCGCTCCTCACGCAGATCATCAACGGCTTCTTCGTCCTCACGGACGGCCAGGGAGCGGTCAGCAAGTGGTCTGAGCCGGCCGAGCTGCTGTTCGGCATGGAGACCTCCGAGGCGCTGGGCAAGTCGCTCTTCGACACGCTGGTCGACCACGCGGGCCCCGAGGCCGAGGCATGGCGCCGGTTCCTCGAGAGCGGCGAGCCGCCGCGCACGCGCGCCCTCCAGCAGGTCAGCGCGATCTACGCGGGCGACAAGCGCTCCTTCCCGGTCGAGCTGGTCTTCGTTCCCGTCAAGCTCGACGAGGGCTTTGACTTCTCGCTCTTCCTCGAGGACCTGAGCTTCGAGCTGCCGCGCAACCTGATGCTCGAGCGCATGCGCCAGCAGCACCCCGTCGTGGTGCGCGCGCTGCGGACGGCGCTCGACACCGAGCCCCAGCCATGGGAGGGCTGGCGCACGGCGGGCACGATGGTCGCCTTCCGCCCGCTGCAGGAGACGCCGTGGATCGCAGAGGAGCTGGCCGCCCGCGAGGCCGCGCGCGCCCAGTCCGACGCGGAGGGCGAGGAGCGCATGGATCCCGATCCCGGGATCCACGGCGACTCGATCGCCGACCTCGACGACGCCGCCGCGGTCGTCGCCCGCCTGCTCTCCGCGCTGGAGCGCATCGAGGACCTCGAGAAGACCGCCGCCGACCTGCCCGCCGCGCTCGAGGAGGCCCGCCGCGAGGCGCAGGCCAGCCGCGACCGCGCCGAGTCCGCCGAGCGCAACGTCAACGAGGCCCGCGAGCAGCTCGAGCTGGCGCGCGAGGAGATGCGCCCCGCCGAGGACGCCGGCGACCGCGCCGCGCTGTTGGAGCGGATCGCGCGCCTGGAGGAGAGCTTCGGGCAGCAGTCCCAGACGAGCGCCGGGCACACCGCCGCGGCCGCCGAGTCCCAGGCCTCCCGCGATGAGCTCAACCTCCGTCTCGAGACGGCCGAGCGTGCCCGCAACGAGGCGATGGAGGCCGCCGAGCTGCGACTTGAGGCCGCGCTCGCCGCCGCCGAAGATCGCAGCCAGAACGATCGCGGCGAGCTCGCCGGCCGCGTCGAGGGGCTCGAGCGCCTGAGCGAGGCGGCCGTCGAGGCCGCCCGCGAGGAGCTGCGCGTCGAGCTCGATCGCCTGCGCTCCGAGCGCGAGGACGAGGCCGCCGCCGTTCAGGCCCGGCTCGACGAGGTGCTCGAGCGCGTCGAGCGCGACCGCGAGCGCCAGGCCGAAGAGGCTCGCGGCGAGCTCGCCGCGGCCCTGGAGCGCATCGACCAGGTCCATCGCGAGAGCGAGCGCCTTCGCGAGCAGGTCAGCGAGGTGCAGGTCGAGAAGGCCGAGGCCCAGGGGCTCTCCGGCGAGGACCGCCGCCGCCTGCTCGAGCTCCAGCGCACCTCCTCCGAGGCCCAGTCGCGCCTGGATTCGCTGCGCGAGCTCGCCGACGACCTGCGCGCGGAGACCGCCACCGCCCGCGAGGAGTCGGCCGAGCTGCGGGCCACGCTCGCCACCCTTGCCGAAGGCGACGTGCAGGCCCGCACCGGCGTCGACGAGCTGCGCGAGACGCTCGAGCAGGGCGAGGTCATGGTCGCCGAGCGGCTCGCCGAGGCCCGCCGGGCGATCGAGAAGCGCGAGGCCGCCCTCGCCGAGGAGCTCGCCGAGGCGCGCCGCGACTTCGAGCTGCGCCAGGCCGAGCTCGAGCGCCGCGAGGACTCGCTCGCCGAGCGCCTCGAGGCCCAGGTCTCCGAGGTCAATCGCCGCTTCGAGCAGCGCGAGTCGAGCCTCGCCGATCAGGTGGCCGAGACCCGTGCCGCGCTGCTGGCCCGCGAGAGCGACGGCGACACGGTGCCCGCCGAGGCCGTCGAGCGCATCGAGGCGCTGATCGGGAACGCCCGCGCCGACCTCGACGGCCTGCGCAAGGCCGACCAGGAGCTGCGTGAGCGCATCGAGGGGCTTGGGCAGGACACCGGGGCGAGCGAGCGCGTCGAGACGCTGGTCGAGCAGGCCCGCGCCGAGATCGCCGCCGCCCACACCGCGGACAAGACCCTGCAGGAGCGCATGACCGCGCTGGCGACCGAGGCCGCGGCGTCTCTGCGCCGCGCCGAGGAGGCCGGTGCCGAGGCCGCCGCGGCTCGCGCCGAGACCGCGGAGCTTCGCGAGGCCGTCGACACGGCGCGCACCGCCGCCGAGACCGCCGGCGCCCGCATCGAGCAGGTCGACCAGGGCGCGGGCGGGGTGCTCGCCGAGGTGCGCGACGTCCGCGAGAGCCTCGCCGAGCTGACCGTCACCGCCAAGGCCGCACAGGAGTCCGCGACCGCCGGCCGGGCCGACGCCGAGGAGCTGCGCGCGAGCATGGCCCGCATCGGCGGCGAGCTCGAGGTCGGCCGTGGCGAGCTCTCACAGGCCAAGGAGGATGCGCTCGGCGCGCGCCAGCAGGCGGCGTCGGCGGGCGAGGCCTCGCACGCCGCCCGCGACGCCGCTCACGCCGCTCGCGAGGACGCCGCTCGCGCCCGCGTCGCCACCGCGGCCGTCACCGAGCAGTCCACGGCGCTCGGCGAGCAGGTCGGCGTCGTCCGCGGCGAGGTGGCTGAGATCCGCGACACCACCGTCAAGCAGATCGGCGTGCTCGACGCCCGCACCGTCGAGCTGCACAGCGGGCTGCAGGCCGTGGGGCCGCGCCTGGATGCGCTCGGCGCCGAGGTCGAGCAGGGCCTCGCACGGGCGACCGCCGCCACCGAGGAGCAGGGGAGCGCGTTCACCGGCGAGCTCGCGAGCGTCCGTGCCGGCGCCGAGTCGACCTCGGCCGAGCTGGCCGTGGCCCGCGCGGATCTCGGTGCGCTGCGCGAGCAGTCCGCCGCGATCCTCGAAGAGGTCGCGATGGCGCGCCAGCAGTCCCAGGCCGCGATGCAGCGCGCCCAGGCGGGCGACGCCCGCATGGAAGAGCTGCGCTCGGAGCTGAACTTCGCCATCGCCACCCTCGAGGAGCTGAAGGCCGGGCTCACCTCGGCCGGCCAGGCCGCGATCATCGCGCGCCGCGAGGCCGAGTCGGCCAAGCGCTCGATCACCGCCGAGAGCGAGAAGAACAACGAGCGGGTCACCGAGGTCTTCCGCGAGATCCTCGGGCTGGCGACGCGCAGCAGCGGGACCGGCAGCAACGTCTCGCGCCGCGCCGAGATCGGGCAGCTGCGGGCCAAGCGCGAGAGCGAGATCAAGGAGATCCCGGGCCGCGACGCGCGCCACGGGTTCGACGACGTGCCCCAGCCGATGGCCGTGCTGGCCCTCAACGGCAAGTTCAAGGAGCTCAACGCGGCGTTCACCAAGCTCGTGGGCTACCAGGAGCACGAGTTCGTCAAGGCGGTCTGGCCGTCGGTGCACGATCGCGCCGTCTACAAGCAGCAGACCGAGCAGCTCGCGGCGATGGTCGCGGGCGAGCTCGAGTCCGTCCCCTTCCAGAGCTCCTACATGCATTCCCAGGGCCTGATGGTCCCGGTGAACGGCGAGCTGACCGTCGTGCGCGACGACGACGGCGAGCCGTCTCACCTGCTGCTCAGGGCCGACGAGCGCTAGCCCGAGACGGCCCCTCGGCGGGGGTCTGGCCGCGTCGGTCTGGGTCTCCCGCCAGAATGGGCGGTGCCGATCGTGTCCCGTCGTCACGCCCAACCCCACGCGCGCACTCCCGAGGAGCGCGCCAAGGCCGCAGCCGAGCGCGCCGCCCGCCGCGGTGGAGCGGCCCCTCCGCCGGAGACGTTCGCCGCGTCGCTGGGCCGTGGCGCGCCCGTCGAGCCCGAGCTCCACGAGCCGGAAGCGGTCGCGTTGGAGCCGCCGGAGGTTCACAAGCCGGCGCCGGTCCCCTACGAGCCCGAGCTGGTCGCGGAGGTTCACGAGCCCGAGCCGGTCGCGGAGGTTCACGAGCCCGAGCCGGTCGCGGAGGTCAACGAGCCGGAGTCCGCCGTCCACGAGCATCAGCCCGAAGCGCACGACCCCGAGCCGCTGCCTGCAGGCCTGGCGACCGAGGTCCACGACCCGGCGGACACGCACGACCGCGAGGCGCTCCCGCTCCCCCTCAAGCGCCCCTACGCGCCCGCTCCGCGCGCCGCCCGCGCCGCCCGCCCCGGGCGCGCGACCGCGACCGCTGCGGCGGCAAAGGCCGCCCCGGCGCAGAACGGGCGCCGGGCGCCGGATGACGGCGGCGGCCACCGGGGCCCGCTGACCGCGCGGCGTGCCCTCGCCCTGCTCGCGCTGCTCGTGATCGCGGGCGCGCTCTACCTCATCAACGCGATCTTCCAGCCGTTCCACGGCGATCCGCGCGGCGCGGTCTCTGTCGTGATCCCCTCCGGCGCCGACGCGTCGGCGATCGGCCGGCGGCTGCAGGCGGCCGGGGTGGTCGACAGCGCCCGCCTCTTCGAGGCCAACGCCACCCTCACGATGCGCCGCGGCAGGCTGCGGCCCGGCCACTACAAGCTGCCGCGCCACATGAGCAACGGCGCCGCGGTCGACGCGCTGGTGCAGGGCCCCAAGGCCAAGGTGGTGCCGACCTTCAAGGTCACGATCCCCGAGGGCCGCTCGCGGCGCGAGACCGTCGCGGTGATCAAGAAGACCAAGGTGCGAGGCGACTACCTGAAGGCGACGGCCCAGCACCGCTTCCTCACCCGCGCGCGCAAGCTGGGCGCGCCTCGGAGCGCCCACACCATCGAGGGCTTCCTGTTCCCGGCCACCTACCAGCTCTTCGACGAGGCCACCGCGACCGACCTCGTCCAGCACCAGCTCGACGCGTTCGCGGCGAACCTGCGCACCGTCGACCTTGCCGCGGCCAAGCGCAAGAACCTGAGCCGCTACGACGTGCTGATCATCGCGTCGATGGTCGAGCGCGAGGCCCAGCTCCCCAAGGAGCGCCCGCTGATCGCGGCCGTCATCTACAACCGCCTCAAGCAGGGCATCCCGCTCGGCATCGACGCGACCATCCGCTACGACATCAACAACTGGTCGCGGCCGCTGCGCCAGTCAGAGCTCCAGCGCGACACGCCCTACAACACGCGCACGCGCCGAGGGCTGCCGCCTACGCCGATCGGCAATCCCGGCCTGTCCTCGATCAGGGCCGCCGCGAACCCGGCGAAGGTCAAGTACCTGTTCTTCGTGCGCAAGCCCGGCAAGACCGGCGAGCACGCGTTCTCGAGCACCGACCGCCAGTTCCAGCGCGACGTCGCGCGCTATCAGGCCTCGCGCGGCGGTCCTTGACGAGTACCTACCTCGGCGTCTGCGGGTGGCCGGTGGCGCACTCGCGCTCGCCGGCCATGCAGACCGCCGCGCTGCGCGCCGCCGGCCTGCACGACTGGCAGTACCTGCTGCTCCCGCTCCCGCCAGAGCTGTTCGCCGAGACCGTGCGCGCGCTGCCCGCGGCGGGCTTCCGCGGGGTCAACGTGACGATCCCCCACAAGCAGGCGGCGCTGGCCCTCGCCGACGAGGCCAGCGCGGCGGCGCGCGAGATCGGCGCGGCGAACACGCTGACCTTCGAAGCCGGCGGGCAGATCGTCGCCGACAACACCGACGCGCCGGGGCTGATCGAGGCGCTGCCGGCCGGCCTGGACCCCGCGGGGCGCACTGCGCTGGTGCTCGGCGCGGGCGGGGCCGGCCGGGCCGTGGCGTGGGCGCTGCGCGAGGCGGGAGCCGACGTCGCGATCTGGAACCGGACGGCGGCGCGCGCCGAGGCGCTCGCGGCGCAGCTCGGGGTGCGCGCGGTGACCCGCGGCGAGCCCGCCGAGATCATCGTGAACTGCACCTCGGTGGGGCTTGAGCAGAACATTGATCCGTTCAAGGCCCTTCCGCTCAAGGCCGATACGTTCGAGGTCGGAAGCTGCGTGATCGACTTGGTCTACAAGGACGGCGATACGCGACTCCTCGAAGCAGCACGGAAGCGAGGGGCACGCGTGGTCGAAGGCCTGGAGATCCTGGTCGCACAAGGCGCTGCGTCATTTGAACGCTGGACCGGCACGACGGCACCTCGTCAGGCGATGTGGGAGGCCGTCAACACCATCGCCTAGCTCATGAACCCACCTACTCAGACCGGGGCAGCACCAGCCAAGCGCGGCAACGGCATCACGACGCCGTCCCGCCGAGGAGGCTCAGGGCGCGTGCTGACCGACGTGATCGTCGACCTCGGCTTCGTCGAGCAGGGGGTGATGGACGAGGCGGTGCAGGCCGCCCACTCTGCAGGCTCGGCGGCGGAGCGGATCCTCCTGGGCCAGGGCTCGATCGACGACGACCAGCTCGCGCGCGCCGTCGCCGAGCGCTTCGGCCTGGACCACGTCAACCTGCGCGGCTACCGCGTCGACCCCGACGCGGCGCGGCTCGTGACCCCCGCTGCGGTAAAGCGCTACCAGGCCGTGCCCGTGTCCTTCGTCTCAGACCGCACGCTGCTCGTGGCGATGGCCGACCCGGCCAACGTCCTCGCGGTCGACGACATCGCGGTGATGACCGGCTACGAGGTGCGGCCCGCGGTCGCCTCGGGCGCCGACATCGAATGGCTGCTCGAGCGCTTGGAGGACCCCGACTACGAGCCGGCGATCCTCGACCTCGACGATCCCGCGGACGGGTCCGAGGACGAGCCTGCGCCCGAGCCGGCCGCCTACGTGCACGACGGCAACGCGCCGATCAACTTCGGGGTGGGCGGAGAGGACGCCTCGGTCATCGGCCTCGTGCACCGCATCATCGTCGAGGCGGTCGACCGCGGCTGCTCGGACATCCACTTCGAGCCCAACGACGGCGACATGCGCGTGCGCTACCGCATCGACGGCGTGCTCCAGGACGCGGCGTTCGTGCCCGAGAGCGTCGTCCCGGCCGTCACCTCGCGCATCAAGATCCTCTCCGACCTCGACATCGCCGAGCGCCGCGTCCCGCAGGACGGGCGCATCTCGATGGAGCTCGAGGACAAGCACATCGACCTGCGCGTCGCGACGCTGCCCGCCTCGCACGGCGAGAAGGTCGTCATGCGCATCCTGGACGCCAGCAAGGCGCTGATCTCGATGGACACGCTGGGCATGCTGCCCCAGGCGCTGGAGCGCTTCAGCAAGGCGATCGGGCAGTCCCACGGCGCCGTTCTGGTCACCGGCCCGACCGGCTCGGGCAAGTCGACCTCGCTCTACGCCGGGCTGAACTCGCTGAACTCCCCCGAGAAGAACATCATCACGATCGAGGACCCGGTCGAGTACCAGCTCGACGGCATCACCCAGGTCCAGACCAACCCGCGCGCCGGTCTGACCTTCGCGTCGGGCCTGCGGTCGATGATGCGAGCCGACCCCGACATCATCATGGTCGGCGAGATCCGCGACCCCGAGACCGCGCAGATCGCCATCGAGGCGGCGCTGACCGGTCACCTCGTGCTCTCCACGCTGCACACCAACGACGCCCCGGGCGCCGTCTCGCGACTGATCGAGATGGGCATCGAGCCGTTCCTGGGCGGCTCGGCTGTGGACTGCGTCGTCGCCCAGCGCCTCGCGCGCCTGCTCTGCGAGGAGTGCAAGCGGCGCACCACGCTGACCTCCGACGTGATGCGCGCCAACGGCTTCAACGTCGGCCTGGACCTCGAGGCCTACGAGCCGGTCGGGTGCGCGCGCTGCGCCGGGTCGGGCTACCGGGGACGTATCGGCCTCTACGAGGTCATGTGGGTCTCCGAGACGATCCGGGCCATGGCCGTGGCGCGCGAGCCGTCTGAGACGATCGCCCACGCGGCGGTCCACGAGGGCATGATGCGCCTGCGCGAGGACGGCCTGGAGAAGGTCCGCCGCGGCCTGACCTCGATCGCCGAGATCGCCCGCGTCGCCGGCACGCGCTGAGCCTGGATCCACCGATTCTCGCGGCGTCTCGCCGCCGTGGCCGTTCGCCAGGATCGATCGGCCGCGAACCAGGT
>JBBRYA010000057.1:0-23163 GCA_038238015.1 Solirubrobacterales bacterium | reverse complement strand
CGCGGGGGGGGGCGGCGCGGGTCCCCGCGCCCCGGTCGGCCCGCGAGAACCGCCCCCCCGCCCCCCGCCCCGTGATGGTGCGCGGGGGCCGCGCGGCGCGGGGGCGCGCTCCCGGCGGCGCGCTGACGCCCGCGGCGGGCGGCGTCAGCTCGCCCTCGGTGCGCCCGGCCGAGAGCTCCTGGCGGATCACCCGCAGCGGCAGGAACTCGTCGCGCTGCAGCCGCAGGATCGTCCGCAGGCGCGAGACGTCGTTGGCCGAGTAGAGCCGGTAGCCGCCGGGGGTGCGCCGGGGCATCAGCAGCTTCTGATCCTCCAGGTAGCGGATCTTGGAGATCGAGATGTCGGGGAACTCCTGCGATAGCGCCTTGCAGACGGCCCCGATGGTCAGCGACTTCGTCCGCGCCGCCGGCTCCTCCACGGCGATCTCCAACGGCTCGGGCGCCAGCCCGTCTGGCTCGCCCGTCGACACGTTCAGCGGGCGAAGTAGGTGAGCTTGAACTTGCCGATCTGCAGCTCGTCGCCGTCCTCGAGCCTGTGAGAGTCTGCCCGCTGGCGATTGATGTAGGTGCCGTTCAGCGACCCGGAGTCGTCCAGGTACCAGGCCCCGCCGCGCCGCACCAGCACCGCGTGCTCGCGCGAAACGGTCACGTCATCGAGGAACACGCCGGCTTCCGGGGATCGCCCGACGGACATCCGCTCGCCGATCAGCGGGAACGACTGGCCAACGCGGCCGCCGCCCGAGCGGATCACCAGCGCCCCGCTCTGAGCCGCGACGTCGCCGACGTCGACGGGCTTGAGCTCGCCGGTCTGCTCGTCGATCACGTAGGTCGCGGTGGTCACGTCTTCGCGCACGCGCTCCTCGGCGCCCTGGAAGGCACCGCACTTGGGGCAGTAGTTGGCTCCCTCGGTGACGACGAAGCCGCACTCGGAGCAGTGGCGGGCAGCCACGGCGCCGGGGCTAGTGGTCCTTCTCGTGACGTTCCATCCGGACGACCGCCGATTCCGGGTGGAATGTTGCGAGAGGGGCCACTAAACGTCGTCGGCGCCCGAGTGCCGGCCCGAGAGGATGTCGGTCAGGCGCTGGACGTCGGCGCCCGAGATGACCTCTTCGCCGCCCTCGTGCTTCTTGCGCAGGCGGTTGACCAGCTCGGCTCGGAGGATGTCGATCTTGCCGTGGAGGATCCGGCGGCGGTAGGACACCTCCTGCTCCTCGTCAGTGAGCTGCTGGATCAGATCCTTGAGCTCCTGGTCCGAGAGCGACCCCAGGTCGGGGAAGGTATCCATCATCAGGCGGTTCCTCTCTCCTTACGGCGGGGTTGCGACGCGCCCGAACGATAGCAAGCATTCAAGCTGAGCTTGAGGGTGTTTCGCGACTCAGCCGCCGTGCCTCGCGCAGGTAGAGGATCGACGCCCCGATGACCAGCGCGAGACCCACGTAGAGGCAGACGTAGCCCGCCCGGGGCAGGCCGACAAGGCCGAGGAAGAGCGCGGTCATCACGGGCCACACGCCGGCGCGGCCGAGCCAGTTGACCTTCACGTCGAGTTCGCGTCGCAGTCCCCAGCGCACGAGGCCGATCATGAACACCTCGCGCGCGACCAGCACGCCGAGCGCCCACCGCGGCAGCAGATCGAAGCGCCAGCAGACCACGACGCCCGAGATCACCAGCATGCGGTCCACCAGCGGGTCGAGCAGCGCCCCGAAGCGCGAGTACTGGCGGGTGAGGCGGGCCGCGATCCCGTCGAGGTAGTCAGACCAGCCGATGACCGCGAAGATCACGGCGGGCAGCGCATCGGTCCCGTGTCGCGAGCGCAGCGCCAGCACGAGGAACACCGGGATCAGCGCGAGCCGGACGAACCCGATCGCGTTGGGGATCGTCCAGGGGCGCAGCGGCTGGCCGGCGAGCGTCTCGGCCGGAGGCGGCCCCGAGCGGTCCAGGCCCGAGAGCCGCCGGAAGGTCAGCCTCGCGCGCTCGGCGGCCTCCCCCATCTGCTCGCGCGCGCGGTCGGCCTGCTCGCGCGCGCGGTCGGCCTGCCCGCGAGCGCGCTCGGCGCCGGTCGGCTTTACGCCAGGGTCCGCCACAGCTCCGCGGCCGCAGCCGCGGCGCCCTCCACGGGGAGCGTCCGGGCCTCGCGCCCGCGCCGGACCTGCACCTCGATCTCGCCCGCCGCGAGGGTGCGCTTGCCGACGGTCAGGCGCAGCGGGCAGCCGAGCAGCTCGGCGTCGGCGAACTTCGCGCCCGGTCCCGCGTCCCGGTCGTCGTAGAGCACGTCGAGGCCGGTCGCCTGCAGCTCGTCGTAGAGCCGGTCGGCCAGCGCGCGCTCCTCGGTGCCTTCCCGGCCGAGCCCCACCAGCTCGACGTCCCACGGCGCCAGCGCCCTGGGCCAGGAGATCCCAGCCTCGTCAGCGAACTGCTCGACCGCGGCGGCGGCGATCCGCGCCGGGCCGATCCCGTAGGAGCCCATCCAGATCAGCTGCTCGGTGCCGGACTCGTCGAGGTAGGTGGCGCCGAGCGGCTCGGAGTAGCGCGTGCCGAGCTTGAAGATGTTGCCCACCTCGATCGCGGGCTCGATGTGGAGCGGCTGCCCGCCGACGGTGTCGCCCTCCTCGACGCGGCGCACGTCGGCGCGCTTGAACGGGAAGTCGCGCCCGGGCTCGACGCCGCGCAGGTGGCAGCCCTCGCGGTTGGCGCCGGTGACGTAGGCGCCCGGCTCGACGGCCTCGTCGAGCAGGACGGTCACGTCGGCGCCCACCGGCCCGATGTACCCGGCCGGCCCGATGCGCTGCGCGAACTCATCCTCGCGAGCGGGACGGAACGGCGCGCCCAGCGCGTTGGTGAGCTTGATGTCGTTGACGCGGTGGTCGCCGCGCAGCATCACGAGCAGCAGCCCGCGGCCCTCCACCATGACCGGGAACGCCTTGAGCAGGGTCCCGGCGGGCACCCCGAGGCGCCCGGCGACGTCCGCGACCGTGGTCAGCCCGGGCGTGGAGACCTCCTCGGGCGCGTCGAGCCCCGCGGGCAGCTCGACGGGCTGCGCGTCGGCGCGCGCCACCTCGACGTTGGCCGCGTAGCCGGGCGCCAGCGCTACGTCGTTCTCGCCCGCGGGGCACGGCGCCATGTACTCGTGAGCGCCGAAGCCGCCCATCGCCCCGACGTCTGACTCCACGCGGTACCACTCTAGGCCGACGCGCTCGAACACGCGGTCATAGGCCTCGCGATAGCGCTCGTAGTGCTCGTCGAGGCTGGCGCGGTCGCGATCGAAGGTGTAGGCGTCCTTCATGATGAACTCGCGGGTTCGGAGCACGCCCGCGCGCGGGCGTGCCTCGTCGCGCTCCTTGGTCTGGAAGTGATAGAGGCTGAAGGGAAGCTCCCGATAACTGCGTACGAGCTGGGCGACGTGCCAGGTCATCACCTCCTCGTGGCTGAGGGCCAGGACCATCTCGGCGCCGCGGCGGTCTGCGAGCTTGAAGAGCTCGTCGATTTCGTAGCGGCCGCTGCGCCGCCACAGCTCGGCCGGGTTGAGCACCGGGGCGTGGAGCTCCTGCCCGCCGGCCGCGTCGCACTCCTCGCGGACGATCTGCACGATCTTCTGGTGCACGCGCCAGCCCGCCGGCAGCCAGGTCCAGAGCCCGGCGGCAAGCTGGCGCACGAGGCCGGCGCGGACCAGCAGCCGGTGCGAGAGCGCCTCGGCGTCGGCGGGCGCCTCCTTTTCGGTCGGCAGCAGATAGCGGGATAGGCGGGTCACGAGCAGGGGAAGTTATCTTGCAAGCAAGCTCAACCGACCGACAGGAGCGCGACATGGCCTACGAAGTCCCCGACCTCCCCTACGACTACGGCGCGCTCGAGCCGCACATCGACGAGGCGACGATGAAGGTCCACCACGACAAGCACCACAAGGCCTACGTGGACAAGGCCAACGCCGCGCTCGAGGGCACCGAGTGGGACGGGAAGCCGATCGAAGAGGTTCTGAAGAGCCTCGACTCGCTGCCCTCTGACAAGCAGGGCCCGGTGCGCAACAACGGCGGCGGGCACTACAACCACGCGCTCTTCTGGGAGAGCATGAGCCCCGACGGCGGCGGCGAGCCCGAGGGCGCGCTGGCCGAGGCGATCGACTCTGCGTTCGGCTCCTTCGATGACTTCAAGGCGAAGGTCTCAGAGACCGGCGTCGGGCAGTTCGGCTCCGGCTGGGCGTGGCTGGTCCACGACGGCTCGAGCCTCTCGGTCGTGGGCACCCCCAACCAGGACAGCCCGCTCTCCAGCGGCCAGACGCCCCTCCTGGGCGTCGACGTGTGGGAGCACGCCTACTACCTGAAGTACCAGAACAAGCGCCCGGACTACATCGAGGCGTGGTGGAACGTCGTGAACTGGGCGAAGGTCGCCGAGCGTTACGACGCCATCGCCTGAACTGGCTAGCCTGAGGGGGTCGCCGGATCGCAACTTCACCCGCGATCCGGCGTTCCTCCCCTCGTGACCAGAGCTCTCCGCATCGCGCTGCTCCTCGGCGCCCTCCTTCTCGCCACCGCCGCCTCCGCGTCCGCGAACACGACGCAGGAGTCCATCTTCGAGGACGAGCACCAGCTGCTCGAGCTCGGGCCCTCGGCGCGCAACGCGGCGCTTGACGACATCTCGCGCCTGGGGGCCGACAGCATCCGCTCGCTCGTGCTGTGGAGCCGGATCGCGCCAGGCGGCTCCAAGCGCCCCAAGGGCTTTGACGGGACCAACCCGGCCGCCTACCCGGCGGCCTCCTGGGACCCCTACGACGACCTGGTGCGAGGCGCGCAGGCGCGCGGGCTCGGGCTCCTGCTGTCGCCGTCGACGCCGATCCCCGCGTGGGCGTCGGAGTGCCGGCACGGCACCAAGGCGACCTGCAAGCCCAATCCCAAGCTCTACGGGGCGTTCGTGCAGGCGTTGGGCAAGCGCTACTCGGGCAGCTACGCCGACGAGAACCAGGGCGGCGGGGCGCTCCCGCGAGTCACCCGCTGGTCGTTTGGCAACGAGCCCAACCAGCCCGGCTGGCTGACGCCGCAGTACGAGCGAAAGAGCGGACGCCTGGTCGCGACCGCCGCCGTCACCTACCGCCGCCTGGCCTCAGCGGGGATCAGCGCCCTGCGCGCCTCGGGCCACCGCAGCGACCAGATGCTGCTCGGGGAGACGGCGCCGATCGGGCGCACGAGCGGCTCGCTCTCGCGCCGGCCGATCCCGCCCGTGGAGTTCCTGCGCAAGCTCTTCTGCCTCGATGCGCGCGGCCACTCGCTGCGCGGAGCCGACGCCAAGGCGCACGCCTGCGCTCACTTCAAGCGCCTGTCGGTCGACGGCTTCGCCCATCACCCCTACCAGCGCGGCGGCTCGCGCCCGCCCTCCGAGCGCCCGCAGGCCGCGGGCGAGATCACGATCTCCGCGCCGGGGCGCCTGCGCAGCCTGCTCGCCCAGGCCGCCCGCGCGCGCCGGATCCCGCGCAACCTCCCCGTCTACTACACGGAGTTCGGCTTCCAGACCAACCCGCCCGACCGCATCTTCGGCGTGCGCGCGCCGCTGCAGGCCGACTACATCAACCAGTCCGACTACATGGCCTACCGCGACTCCCGCGTGCGCTCGGTCGCGCAGTACAAGCTGGTCGACGAGCCCGCGCTCTCGAGCTTCCAGTCGGGCCTGCGCTACATCGACGGCTCGGCCAAGCCCTCCTACGACGCCTACCGCCTGCCGATCTTCGTGACCAAGGCGGGCGCGAACGTGCGCGTCTACGGCCAGGTCCGCCCGGCGGCCGACAGCACGCCCCAGAGCGTCGACATCCAGGTCCAGCCGCCCGGCGGCTCCTTCCAGACCGTGCAGACGGTCGTCGTGCACTCGCGCAAGGGCCAGTTCCTGCAGACGCTGCCCGCGCGCGCCGGCACCTGGCGGCTGAGCTGGAACGGGCTGCTCTCTCGCGAGGCCAAGGTCTCCGCTCGATGAGGCGCGGCCGGGCCGGCGCCGTCGCGCTGGCCGTCGCCGTGCTCTCGCTAGCCGGCCCCACAGCGTCGGCGCTCGCCGCGCCGGGGTCCGAGGTGGGCATGGAGGACGAGCGCCTGCTGCTCTCCGAGCCCGTCCAGGCACCGCAGGTCGTGTCCGAGTGGGCCGACGCGGGCGTCGACGTGGTGCGCATCCACGCGCGCTGGGGCTCGGTCTCCCCCGGCGCCGCGCGCATGCACAAGCCTGCGCACTTCCATCCCGGCAACCCGCGCGATCCCGGCTATGACTGGCAGACGCTCGACGACGCGGTCGACCTCGTGCGCGCCAAGGGCATGCGCGTGATGCTCACGGTCACCGGGCCCGGCCCGCTGTGGTCGAGCCGCAAGCCGGGCCTGCACGACCCGCGCTACATGCCCGACCCCGCGCTGTTCGCGCGCTTCGCCCACGCGGTCGCCAGCCGCTACGGGGACCGCGTCGACCGCTACCTGATCTGGAACGAGCCCAACATCGCCGGCTGGCTCGCGCCCCAGAGCCGCTGCCCCCGCCGGCGCGTGTGCTTCCCGGTCTCCCCGCACCTCTACCGCGGGCTGGTGCGCGCCGCGCGCCCCGCGATCGAGGCCGCCGATCCCGGGGCGCAGGTGCTGCTGGGCGAGCTCGCGCCGCTCGGAAACCGCGCGATCTCGACCCGCACCCCGATCGCGCCGGTGCCGTTCCTGCGCGCGTTCGGCTGCGTCGACGCCGCGTACCACCCGATCCGGACCGGCGCGTGCGCGGGCTTCAAGCCCGCGAGCGCGGACGCCTTCGGCTACCACCCCCACGGCGTCGACCACGGGCCCGAGGTGGCCAACCCCGACCGCGACCAGGCGCAGATCGGCGATCTGCCGCGCCTGCTCGGCGTGCTCGACCGGCTCACGCGCGCGGGGCGGATCGGCGCGCCGGGGCGGCGCTTCGATCTCTACCTGACCGAGTTCGGCTACCAGACCTCCCCGCCCGACCACCGGATCGGCATCAAGCTGGGCCAGCAGGCGCGCTATCTCCAGCAGGCCGCCTACCTCAGCTGGAGCAGCCCGCGCATCCGCAACCTCACGCAGTACCAGTGGCGCGACGAGCCCGTGGCCTATCGCGGCAAGGGCGACCCGTCCTACGCCGGCTGGCAGTCGGGCCTGCGCTACGTCAACGGCCGCCCCAAGCCGGCGCTCGCCACCTTCGAGGCCCCGTTCGTCATCGACCTCGCGCCGGGCAAGACCCGCGGCCGCGCTTGGGGCCAGGTCCGCCCTGGCGCCGGGCGGCGGGACGTCACCCTGCTGCGGATCCGGCCCGGAGAGCGGGGCTTCACGCCGATCGCCGAGCTGCGCACCGACGCTGATGGATACTGGAGCCGCGACATGAGCTTCGAGCGCTCCGCGACCTATCGCTTCGCCTACTTCGATGCCGCGACCGGCGCGTACACCGAGCCGATGCGCCATCTCTCCGGGGTCGTCGACCTCGGCTCGGACCGGTCGCGGCGCTGGCACGCGTCGCAGCCGTGAGCGACTTCCAGGCCTTCTACGAAGCCGGCTACTCGCTGCAGGACCCCACCGAGGCCGACCGCATGGGCCGCTGGCGGGCGCTGGGCGCACGCACCAAGGCGGCGCATGCGCTGGAGCTGTGCGCACGCGAGGGCCTGGCGCCGCAGACGCTGGTGGAGATCGGGTGCGGGGACGGCGCGCTGCTGGCCGAGCTGGGCGCGCGCGGGCTCGCGCCGGTGCTCGACGGGTTCGAGCTCTCGGGCCCCGCCGCCGAGCTGGCCCGCGCGCGGCAGATCCCCGGCGCCCGGCGCATCGAGGCCTATGACGGCGCGCGGGTCCCCGCGGGGGACGGCGCGTACGATCTTGCGGTGCTCTCCCACGTCCTCGAGCACGTGGATGACCCGCCGTCGCTGCTGGCCGAGGCGGCGCGGCTCGCGCCGGCGGTGCTCGTCGAGGTCCCACTCGAGGCCAACCGCTCGGCCGCGCGCCCGGCCAAGCGCGAGCAGGCGGGGAGCATCGGCCACGTACAGTTCCTCGACCGCATGGCGGTGCATGGCCTCGTCGCCGCGGCCGGGCTGCGAGTCGCCGGCGAGCTGACCGACCCGCTGCCCTACGCCCACCACGCGTTCTTCGCCGAGGGCCGCGCGGGGCGCGCCCGCGCGGCTCTGAAGGCGGGCGTCCGCCGCGCCGCTTGGCGAGTGGCACCGCGACGCGCCGAGACCCTGTTCACCGTGCACTACGCGTGCCTCGCGCGGCGCTGAGCGCTCTGCTGGCGGGCGCGGCGCTGTGGGCGCCGGCGCCCGCCGGCGCGGCGCAGTCGCTCACCCGTGGGATCTCCGACGCCAGCTACTTCAACGCGGGGCCGGCGGTTCGCGCGCTGGGGATCGCCCGCGCCCGGCACACAGGAGCGCGGCTGGTCCGGGTCCAGGTGTCGTGGCGCTACGTCGCGCGCAAGCAAGCTCCCGGCACCACGGCCGAAGCGCGCTCACCTGACTGGTTCGGCTATGACTTCGACTACGTCGACCGGCTGGTGCGCGAGCTGCACGCAGCGGGTCTAGAGCCCCTGCTGGTGCTCAAGAGCGCGCCCGCGGCGTTCGAGGCGCAGCCACGTTGGCGTTTCGCCCCAGTGGGCACCTGGGCGCCCCAGCCGGCGGCGTACGGTGACTTCGCGGAAGCGGCGGCGCGACGCTTCTCCGGCCGTCACTTCGATCCAGGCCGGCGCGGGCGCACGCTTCCGCGCGTCCGGTACTGGCAGGCGTGGAACGAACCCAACCTCCCCGTGTACCTCCAGCCCCAATGGGTGGCCGTGGGTGGGCGCTGGGTGCCGTTCGCCCCCGCCCACTACCGCTCGATGCTCAACGCCTTCGGCGCGGGCGTCAAGCGCGTCCACGCCGACAACGTCGTCGTGACGGCGGGCACCGCGCCACTCGGAGAGGCCGACGGAGTGGGCCGCATGCCGCCCGTGCGCTTCTGGCAGTCGTTCTTCTGCCTTGGCGCCCCGCCTGGCCTGACCATGTCCCCGTGCCCGGATCCAGCCCGCTTCGACATCTTCGCTCATCATCCATTCTCGGTCTGGGATCCGGATGTCTCGCGCCGGCCGCCGCTGGACGCGAGCGTCGCCGACCTGCATCGGCTGATCCGCCTCCTACGCGCCGCCGAACGCAACGATCGTGCGCCCGGGGCGCGGCGCCACCCCATCTGGGTGACCGAGCTGAACTGGGATTCGCGTCCACCCGACCCGCGTGGGCTGCCCCCCAGGCTTCAGCGCCGGTGGGTCGCCCGCGCGCTCTACCGACTCTCGGCCGAAGGGGTGAGCGCGGTCTTCTGGCACTTCATCTCCGACCCGCCCGACCGCCGCCATCCCGCCGGGCTGTGGCGCAGCGATCCTCGCGGGCCGGCCCATGATCGACCCAAGCCTGCGCTGGCCGCGTTCCGCTTTCCGTTCGTGGCCAACCGAAGCGACGAGGCGCGGGTGCGCGTGTGGGGGCTGCTGCCGAAGAGTGGACCGCGGCGTGCGACGGTGGAGCGCCTGCGGGGCGGTCGCTGGCGTCGCCTCGCTCGCGTACGCGTCACCAGCTCCGGGGTTCTCTCGGGCAGCGTGGGCGTGCGGGGAAGCGCCGTGCTGCGCGCCCGCACCGGGCGGGCGCGCAGTCCCGGCTGGCGGGTGGGGCCGGGCTGAGCCCGGCCCCACCCTCCCTACTTCTTCTTCGTCTTCTTCGCGCTGAGCGTGATGGTGCGCGAGGTGGTCACAGGCTTGCCCGTCTTGGCGTCGCGCGTGACGGCGGAGACTCGCACGGTGAGCTTGTGCTGCTTGCGCAGCAACTTCTGGCCCGGCTTGCTGAGCTTGAGCTTGATGATGGTCGTCTTGCCCGGAGCGACCGCGAAGGAGCGACGCGCCAGGTTGACGATCTTCTTCTTGCTCGCCTTTGCCGCACTTGCACCCGCGAACTTGCGCACCGTGCGAGCGAAGACGTCGCCGACGCACGGGACCTTGCTCAGGTCGGAGCAGTGGATCGCCACGAGGATCACGAATGGGTTCGTGCCTTGCTTGACGTTGCCCTTGCCGAACGGCTCGAGAAGCCCGTCGAGGGGTGCCACCGTCGCCGGCGAAGTCGTCGTGTTCGTGTTCGTGTTCGTCGTTGTGTTCGTGTTCGTGTTCGTCGTCGTGCCCGGCCGCGGCTGGCATTGGCCCGCCTGGCGCGAGACGCTCTCGTACACGCCCGTGTCGGCGTCGGCCCGGCGGAAGCTGAAGAAGTACACGACGTCGCCCTCCGCCAGCGGGCCCTTGGTGAGCGTCGCCGCGTAGTCGTTGCCCGAGCCGGTGACCACTGCCGGGTTGTTGCGGTTGGGGTCACCCGATTGGGCGGAGGGACGCACGGCGCCGGCCCCGTCCTGACTGTTTGCATCCGGGGCGCCGGCGCGCGTACCCGAGAAGGTCTGCGAGCCCACCGGGCAGCTGTCGATTGTGGCGTCGACGATCGACACCGACTTCGCGGGTGTCGCGTCGTTGGGCGAGTTGAACACCTGGACGTTGTCGCCCGTGAGGGCATCGAAGTTCGCGTCGACCGAGGACTGGCCGTAGGTTGTGCCCTGGTCGTTGTAGGTGCTGTAGTCGCCAGTCTGGTCGAACACGGTCGCGCCACCGCGCTTGACGACGACACGGGCGGGCCCGCTGACCTCGGCGCTGGTGCCGGACACGAAGACGCTCAATCCCGCAGAGGATGCGCTCTCGAAGCTGTCGATCTCGTAGTTCACCGCCGCCGACGCGGTCGCGCTCGCAGCGAGCGCGAGCGCGAGCGTCAGGCACGTCATCAGCGACACGCGCTGCACGGGGCGCCTTGGAAACCTCAGCATCGATCGTCCTCTCAGTTCGTTTGCCTTCGGGCTGCGCACGCGAGCGTATCCGCGCCATAAGCACAACGTTGCCGGTAGCGTTCCTTTCGGTGTCACATCGCGCGCCAATCCGGTTGATCGCGGTCCTTGTGGCCCTGGCTGCGGCCAGCGGTGCGGTGGTCGCGCGTGCCGAGCCAGAGCCCAAGCCACCGGCCTCACCGCCGCCAGTGGTGCAGATTCCGGGACCCGGCCCTGATGCACCGCCGCGGCCGCGCCTCGGCCCGCAGCCGGCCCCGGGAACCCCGCTGCCGGCGAGCCGCCGGGAGGTCATCGTGGGAACATCAGGTGACGACCACCTGGTCGGCACCTCTGGCCCCGACGTCATCCGCGGCGGCGGCGGCGACGACGTGATCGAGGCAGGGGGGGGCGACGACGTCGTGGTCGGAGGCCCAGGGCGGGACACCATCTACGGCGAGGGTGGCGCGGATCGGCTGAGCGGCGGACGCGGCCGGGACCGGATCTTCGGCGGCCCGGGCCGGGACCGCCTCCTGGGCGGGGCCGGCAATGACGCCCTCAACGGGGGCTCGAGCCGCGACCGGCTCGTCGGCGGCCGCGGGCACGACCTGCTCATCGGCGGCTCTGGGATCGACCGCATCGTCATCCGGAGCGGAGACGGTGACCGCGTTGTCGGCGGCGCCCGCGACCGTGTCGGCCGATGAGCGTCCGAGAGCTGGCGGCGGGCGAGACGGCACTCGCGGCGGCGGCGCTGCTCGAGCTGCGCCCCGCGCTCGGCGGCGCCGAGGCGCTCGCGCGCCAGGTCGACGAGCGCCAGCGGCCCGCCGGCTACCGCCTCGCCGCCTCCTTCGAGGACGGCGAGCGCGACGCCGCGGCGGTCGCGGGCTTCCGCGTCAACGAGTTCCTCGCCTGGGGCCGGCACCTCTACGTCGACGATCTCGTCACCGTCGCGCGCCTGCGCGGGCGCGGCCACGCCGACGCGCTGTTCGCCTGGCTGGTGCAGGAGGCGGCGCGCGAGGGCTGTGCCCAGCTGCACCTCGACTCCGGCGTCACCCCGGACCGCGAGGACGCCCATCGCTTCTACTTCCAGCACGGGCTGCGGATAGCCTCGTTTCACTTCGCCCGTGAGCTCTGAGGTCTCCCAGCACGACGTCGACGCCTTCCGGCGCGACGGCGCCGCGGTCCTGCGCGGCCTGCTCAGCACCGAGGAGATCGCGACGCTCGAGCGCGGCGTCGAGCGCAACCTCGCCGAGCTCAGCCCGCTCGGGATGAACGCCACGCGCCCGGGTGAGCCGGGCGCGTTCGTCGAGGACTTCCGCAACTGGCAGCGCATCCCGGAGTACGAGCAGGTCATCCGCGGCTCGGCGCTGGGCGCGGCGGGCGCCGCGCTGACGGGCTCGCGTGAGATGCGGCTCTTCCACGACCACCTGCTGGTCAAGGAGGCGGGGACGCTGGACCGCAGCCCCTGGCACCAGGACCAGCCCTACTACTGCATCGACGGCACCCAGACCGTCTCCTTCTGGATCCCGCTCGACGCGGTCGCGCGCGCGAGCACGCTGGAGTTCGTCGCCGGCTCGCACGCCGAGGGCCGCTGGTACATGCCGCGGTCCTTCGTGCGCGGGACCGCGATGGTCTTCGAGGAGGGCGCGCTGGAGGAGGTTCCCGACGTCGACGCCGACCGCAGCGCCTGGGAGATCAGGGGCTGGGAGCTCGAGCCCGGCGACGCCGTGGCGTTCAACATGCTCACGCTGCACGCCGCCGGCGGCTCGCCGACGCGCCGGCGGGCGTTCTCGGTGCGCCTGACCGGCGACGACGTGCGCTTCGCGCCGCGCCCGCACCGCACGAGCCCTCCGTTCGAGGAGCTCGACCGCCGGCTCGCCCCGGGCGCGCCGCTGGAGGACCCGCTGTTCCCGCTGCTCTGGCGGGCGGGCCTGGCACAATCGGAGACGCGATGACCAAGCGCGCGCCCGCTCTCGTGATCGCTGTCTACGTCGTGCTCGGCGCCTTCGGCGTGCACGCCCTCCGCTAGCGATCGGCCAGGAGCACGCTCATCGTGCTCACCACGACGCGGAAGCCGAACGCCTCGTAGAGGCCGCGGGCGCCGTTGCCCTCGGTCACGGCGAGCTCGACCGTCGCGAGGCCGTCGGCGCTCGCCGCCTCCAGCGCGCTGCGCAGGAGCGCGGCGCCCACGCCGCGGTGACCGGGCATCCGGAACAGCTCGGCCACCCAGGGCCCGCCGAACGGCGGCTGCGGCGGGTTCTCGACGATCACGGCGGCGCCGATCACATCGCCCTCGGCGTCCAGAGCGACGCGGCTGCAGGGCAGCACCGGCCACAGCTCGGGGTCCGCGACGACGGTCTCGAGCGAGCGCACCGCGACGGGCAGCTCGTCCTCGCCCGGGCGGAAGTCGAGGTGCCCGGGCGGGTAGGCGGCCATGAACGCCGGTGCGAGCTCCTGCGCCGTGCGGTCGCCGAGCGGCTCGATCCGGACGCCGGTGGGAACGGGCGCGGCCGGGTCCTGTGCCACCGGCAGCTCCAGGCGCATCACGTGCGCATGGCGCACCGGGCGGGCGCCATCCGCGATCAGCCTGCCTGCGAGTCCCGGCGCGGCGGCCAGGATCCAGCCGCGGAGCTCGCGCGCCACGGCCGCGACGAGCGTCCCCTCCTCGACGCCGTCGGCCGGCTCGAGCAGGTCGGCCAGCGGGTGGCCCTCGCGCTGCCCTTCGCTGAAGCGCGCGAGCACGCGGCCGTTCCGGTCGACCAGCTCGCGCCCGCGCGGCGCCGGCGCAGCGACCCGGATCGGCACGGAGTGAGCGGCTAGGCGCGCGTGAAGCGGCGGCCGGCCGTGGGCGAGTCGGCCTCGTCGAGGCGCTGAAGCGCGTCGCTCATCACATCGTCGTCAGCCCGCTGGGACTCGGCCTCGAGCTTGGCCAGGCGCTCCGGGGTCAGCTCGCCCGCGTTCTCCTCCTCGATGCGCTGCAGCCACTCCGCGCCCGCCGCCTGCTCGGCGGCGTCGACGTGGATCTTCTTGGTCTGCGTGTACTTGTCGATCTCCTTGAACAGCTCGTCGACGAGCTGATCTTGGGGCACCTTCTTCAGCGCCTTGCCACGGGAGAAGATCAGGCCCTCGTTCTTGGCGCCGGTGATGCCGAAGTCGGCGTGGGAGGCCTCGCCGATGCCGTTGACCGCGCAGCCCAGCACCGCGACCTCGACCGGGTCCGCATAGGCCTCCAGGCGGCGCTCGATGTCGGTCACCACCGTGTCCATGTCGAACTGCAGGCGCCCGCACGTCGGGCAGGCGATCAGGACCGGGCCGCGCTCGCGCAGCTTGAGCGCCTTGAGGATCTCCCAGGCGACCTTGACCTCCTCCTCGGCGTGGAAGGTCGAGAGCGAGATCCGGATCGTGTCGCCGATGTCGTCGGCCAGCAGCGTGCCCAGGCCGACGGCGGACTTCAGCGAGCCCGACCAGCGCGTGCCCGCCTCGGTGATGCCGAGGTGCAGCGGGTAGGGGATGCGCTCGCTGAGCGCCCGGTTGGCGGCGATCGTGTACGGGACGTTGGTCGACTTGATCGAGACCTTGAAGTCGGTGAAGTCCAGGCGCTCCATCAGCGCCACGAACTCGGTGCCGGCGGTCACGAGCGCCTCGACGGGGTTCTCGCGCTCGAGCGCGTGCAGGTGCTTGGGCAGCGAGCCGGAGTTCACGCCGATGCGCATCGGGGTGCCGGCGGCGCGTGCGCGATCGGCGACCTCGGCGACCTTGTCGGGCCCGCCGATGTTGCCCGGGTTCAGCCGGATGCAGTGCGCTCCGGCGTCGATCGCCTTGAGCGCGAGCGTGTGGTTGAAGTGGATGTCGGCGATGATCGGGATCGGCGACTCGACCACGATCGTCTTGAGCGCCTCGACGTCCTTGTCGCGCGGGACGGCGACGCGCACGATGTCGGCCCCCGCGTCGGCGACGGTGCGGATCTGCGCCATCGTCGCCTCGAGGTTGGCCGTCTCGGTCTTGGTCATCGTCTGGACGGCGACGGGCGCACCGCCGCCGATCTGGACGCCGCCAACCATCACGTGTCGCTGAGAGGCCATGCCCCCAGTCTACGAGGCGTAGAGCGCCTCGATCTGAGCGGCGTACTTCTCGGCGATCGGGCGGCGCTTGAGCTTCATGGTCGGCGTCAGCTCGTCCCCGCCCGGCGCCCAGTCGCCCTCGACGAGCATGAAGCGCTTGATCTGCTCGACGCGAGCCAGCCTGGCGTTCGCGGCGTCGACCCCCGCCTGGACCGCCTCGCGCATCGCCGGCTCGCCGGCCAGCGCCTCCAGCGACGCGCCCTCCAGGCCGTGCTTGGCCGCCCAGGCCGGCGCGAAGTCTGAGTCGAGCACGATCAGGGCCGTGTTGTAGGAGCGCCCGTCGCCGATCACGCACGCCTGGCCGATCAGCGGCGAGGCGCCCTTCAGCGTCGACTCTATGTTGGCCGGCGACATGTTCTTGCCGGCCGCGCTGATGATCAGCTCCTTCTTGCGGTCGACGATCCGCAGGTAGCCCTCGGCGTCGAACTCGCCGATGTCGCCCGTGTGCAGCCAGCCGCCTTGGTCCAGCGCCTCGGCGGTCCGCTCGGGCAGGTGGCGGTAGCCGGTCATCACGACGTCGGAGCGCATGAGCACCTCCCCATCCTGAGCGAGGGTTATCTCTACCCCAGGCGCCGGCGGCCCGACGGTGCCGATCCGCACTTTCCCGGGCGGGTTGCAGCAGCCCGAGCCGCAGGTCTCCGACATCCCCCACAGCTCCGCCAGCTCGATCCCGATCGCGTGGAAGAACACGAGCACGTTGCGCGGCGTCGGCGCCGCGCCGACGTTGACCGCCTCGGCCTGGTCGAGCCCCAGCGTGACGCGCAGCCCGGCGAACAGCTTCGCGTCGGCGTCGGCGACGGTGGCCGCGAGCTCCTCCGGGACCTCCTCGCCGGCCTGCTCGAGCTCGACCTTGCCGATCGCGGCCTCGAGCGCGGCCTCGAAGCGCTCGCGCTGCTCGTCGGGCTGGCCGGCGAGCATCGCCTCCAGGCCCGCCTTGAGCTTCTCCCAGATCCGCGGCACCGCGAAGAACCAGTTCGGGCGCACCTGGGGCAGGTAGGCGACGACCTGGCGCGGGTCCTCGCAGCAGGTGATCGTCATCCCGTAGGCGACCGGGAGGTAGTGGTGGGCGGCCCGCTCGGCGATGTGGGCGGCCGGCAGCCAGGAGATCACCCGCGAGGCGTCGGGGAACTGGACCATCTGCTCGATGCTCTGCACCGCCGCCAGCAGGTTGCGGTGCACGAGCTGGACGCCCTTGGGCGGTCCGGTCGTGCCCGACGTGTAGATCAGCGTGAGCAGGTCCTCCGGGCCGACGGCGCGCCAGGCGCTCTCGACGTCGAAGCCGGGGTTTGCACCCTCGACCTCCTCCCAGGCGACGGTCCCCTCTCCCCCGGTCCCCTCGAGCACGATCACGGTCTCGAGGCCGGGCAGATCCTTGCGGGCCTCTGCGAACGGCTCGGCGAACGCCTCCTCGACGATCGCCACCTTGGCCGCGGCGTCCCCGACCACGTAGGCGATCTGCTCGGGCGCGGAGGTCGCGTAGATCGAGAACGGCGTGGCGCCGAGCGTCATCACCGCGAGGTCCGCGAGGTGGAACTCGGGTCGGTTGGCCAGCATCAGCGCCACCGTGTCGCCGCGCTGCACGCCGAGGCCGGCCAGGCCGCCCGCGAGGGCGTCGACGCGCTCGCGCAGCCCGCCCCAGGTCAGCGACACGGAGTCGTCGAGCGTGCGGACGGCGACGCGGTCCGGGAAGTCCTCCGCGGTGATCCGGAACGCCTCGGCCATCGAGCGCGCGCCCAGCGCCCGCCTGCTCGCCGGGACCGTCGTGGTGCTCGCCATGCGAGGACGCTACCGCCGCTCGGTGAACGACGCCACGCCGGCCGGGCGCCCGTCGAGGTAGAGGCGCACCAGGTAGCGCCCCGGCCGCAGCCGCCCGACCGCGACGCGCACCGGGCCGGTCGCCACGCGGCGTGTGTGCAGCCGCCGCACCACCAGCCTCGCTCCCGGGCGCCGCTCGAGCCGGCCCGCGAGCTGCGCGGCGCCGGAGGACGTCATGACCACTCGCCAGCGCCCGCGATGACGGACCGCCCGCAGCCCGCGCAGAGTCGCCTCGCCGGGGACCCCGCGCGGGGTCGCGGCGCTCGCCGGGACGGTCGCCCGGCCGGGCGGGCTCGCCGGTGGCGCGACGGCCACTCGGACGGCCGCCGGCGCCGAGGTCAGCCCACGCGCGTCGGTGGCCGTGTAGGCGAAGCTGTCCTCGCCCGCGAAGCCGGCGGCCGGCGCGTACGTGGCGCTCGCGGTCAGCCCGCTCGCCGGCGCCAGGCTCACCGTCCCGTGCTCGGGCGGGGTGACGAGCCTGAAGGTCAGCGGCCCCGGCGCGGAGGCGAACACGTAGCAGGCGGTCGAGGTCGCGCTCGGCCCGCAGGCGCCGTTGCGGCGCGCCGGCACCTCGGGCGCGACGACCTCACCCGAGAGCCCCAGCGCCAGCGGGGCGCCGGCGTCCGTGGCGGCCGCCATCGGCGCCGAGCGAACGCCGGGAATCTCACGCGGCGAGTCGGTGAGGTTGTTCGCGCCGTCGCTCTCGAGCATGCTGTTCAGCGGGTTGGCCTGCCCGTGCAGCACGGCGGGCCCGGGCGCCATGTCCGTGATGTCCACCCACTGGTTCTGCGTCTGGGCGGTGTAGCGGTCGGCGGCTCCCGGAGAGAGGCCCATGCGCACGACCGCCTGATCTGGCGCGTCGAACCCGCACCAGGTCTCCCCCGCGCCGCCGAACACGCTGTAGCCGAACCACGTCGACGGACCGAAGCTGTCGAAGAGGCAGAAGCCCACCTTCTTCGCCGGCAGGGCCGGGCCCGAGGTGGGCAGCAGCGCGTAGCTCGCGGCCGAGGAGAAGTGCCAGTGCTCGTGGGTCGTCTCGTGCACGTAGCTGAACCCGCTCGTGCCGGGCGGCAGGTCGATGACGCTCACGCCCGTACCGCTGGGAACCTGATCGGGCCGCGGCGGGGCGGTTGGGGACCCGCCTGGCCAGAGCGCCTGGCGTGCGCGCCCGTCGCCGGGATCGCGGAAGAGGTCGAGCGTCCCGCCCTGGTTGGCGATCACGGAGTCGAAGCGGTAGAGCAGGCGTCCGGGCTGCTCATAGGCGTCGACGAACACCGGCGCGACCTGGCCCGCGTAGGGCCGGTCGGGCAGCCGGATGACGAGGTCGGGCTCGCCTGCCGCCCGCACGGACGGCGCGGTCGCGGCGAGCGCCGCGACCGCGAGGACCGCACCGAGCGAGCGACTCGCGGCCGCGCGCCCCAACTCAGACCGGCGGCGGGCCGTTGTCGGGCAGCTTGGGCACGCACGTGTGGTACCGGCGGACGCCGGTGACGCGCTTGCCGTTCGTAAGCCGCAGGATGATCTTGACGCTGAACCTGCCCTTCGGCAGGCCGCGCAGGATCACCGGCGCCTTCAGCCGCGCGGCGCGAACCACGCGCACCTTCTTGTTGTTGACGAACACCGTCGCTGTCCGCGCCTGCTTGCCGTGGGGCACCCGGATGTGGATCGAGAACGCGCGCCGCGAGACGCAGGAGCGCTGCGTGGCGCCCAGCACGGCGCCCTGCGGCGCGGGCGTCGCGGCCGGTGTCGCCGTCGGAGTCGCAGTGGGAGTCGGCGTCGGCGTCGGGCTCGGCGTCGGCTCCACCTTCGGTGCGGGGAACTCGTCCGCGCCCATGTCGACCGTCGCCGTGCCGTTGTTGTCGGCGTCCTGAATCCGCGCGTCGCCCGCGTAGTCGTTGGCGAGGTCGCCGTCGACCAGCCCGTTCGCGCCGATGTCGAGCGTCGGGCTCTCCCGCGTCTGGTCCACGTTCTCGTCGCCCACGGGGCCCGTCAGCAGCGGGTCCTCGCAGATGTTCGAGTTCGGGTCGCTGCCGTCGCCGTCGGCGTGCGGCAGCTTGTCGACGCACACGTCGCTGAACCGGACGTCGCGGTTGGGGAAGCCATCTACCTCCCCGTCGCCCGCGAAGCCGTCGATGTCGCGCGACTCGTGGCCCGTGTTGTGGAACACGATCGAGTTGTGCAACACGAGCGAGTCGGTGTGGGTCGCGCTCCTCGACGCAGTCTCAGGCGGGTAGGTGTTCTGGCCGGCGATGCCCGATCCCTCGGCCGCGACGTTGCCCTCGATCGTCGAGTCGGTGATGCGGAACGTCGAGCTCTGGCCGAGCACAGCGAGGCCACCGCCGCGGCCGCTGGGCGTCCCGTCGCCGCCTCGCACGTCGTTGGATGGCGGCTCCTCGATGCGGTTGCCGGCGGCCACGAGGTTGCGCGCGTCGAGCAGCGTCGTCTGCGAGCTGCCGTCCTGCGCATAACCGGCACCCCGGCTGGGCGCTCCGAAGGGCACGAGCACGTTCCCGACGAAGCGGTCGTCGGTCGAGCGCACCGTGAGCGTCCGGACGTACTCGCCGCCGCCCGCCCGCTCCTCGTCGCCGAAGCTCTGGCCGGTGATCTGGTTGCTGCGGAAGCGATTGCCGGTCTGCACGAGCTGCGGCCCGCCGTCGCCGCGGGCCAGGGCCTGGAGGCCCTGGTAGCACGCGGACTGATCGGCCTTCAGCCCGGCGCCGTACTGCGGGCTGCCGATCGCCACGCGCGACTTGGCGATGTTGTCCAGGTTGCCGAGGTCGATCACGTTCGAGTCGAACACGTTGGAGTCGAGCGCCGCCCCGCTGCAGGCGGCGAGCAGCGCGCCGCCGCCCTCGATGTCCGCAGTGTTGGCGCGGAACACGTTCTGCGCCACGGTCTGCCGGGCGGCACTGAACAGCGACAGGCCGCCACCGGATTGGGACGCGGTGTTGCCGAAGAAGCGGTTGGCCGTGGCTTCGATCTGCACGCTCTGCGCCTGGACGTCGGCGCCGCCGCCCTGGTTCGCGCGGTTGCCGTCAAAGACGCCTTCGGCGTCCTCCGCTCCGAACGTGTTGCGCCGCAGCGCCACGTCGCCGTTGGTCGCGGCGTCGGTGATCGACACGCCGCCGCCCCCTCCGTTCGAACTCTGCGCGACGTTCTTGGTGAACGTGGAGTCCTCGACCGTGATCGGCCCTTGATTGACGGTGTTGAGACCGCGCGCTGCGCGGTTGACGTCGTTCTGCACGATCGCAAGACCGCCCCCGAAGTCCGAGGCGCTGTTGTTGGCGAAGACGTTGCCCGTCGGCTCGGCGCCCGCCTTGTCGCCGACCACGATCGGACCCGCCGAGTTGATGTAGACGCCGCCACCGCTGCCGTTGGGAGCCTGGTTGCCCTGGCCCTTCGTCGAACTGCCGAAGACGCTGTCGACCACCGTGACGGGGTGGTCCGGGTCGGTGTTCCTGACGTACACCGCCCCGCCGTTGCCGTCGGCGTAGTTGCCGTAGAAGCTCGCGTGGTCGCCGATGGTCACTGGGCTGGCGCCGGTGACGCCGATGGCGCCGCCGTCGTAGCCGTCGTCCTGGCAGTCGCCGGAGGCGCAGCCGTTGGAGAAGGTCAGGTTGCGGATGATCAGGTTGCCGGTGTCGTCACCGAGCATGAGCTGCACGCTGTCGTCGCCGTCGAGCGTGGCGGGAGCGCCGCCGCCGACGTCGCCCTGGACCGTGATCGGGGCACTGCCGTCGTTGCTCGGCAGCTTGAACGGCATCGTGAAGTTGTCGTCGCCGGTGTACGTGCAGTCCTCGGTGAGCGTGATGACGTTACCGGAGCTGGCCTGGTCGAGCGCGTCCTGGAAGGTGTCGCAGGTTGCGTCCATGCTCGCGGCCGATGCAGGGGGCGCCGCGATGCCCAGTACGACGATGAGTGCGAGGCCTGAAATCCATTTCATTGTGCGCATGCGGCCGACCCTATACAGGATCAGTCAGCGCGATCAAGGGTGCGTTATCTGACCTGGAAGCCCTCGCCCGTCAGCCGCCCGATGTCGTTGGTGAAGCCGATGAAGAACAGCGCGAGCACGAGCGCGAAGCCGACCAGGCCCGCCCGCTCCATCACGATGACCGGGATCGCGCGGCCGCGGACCTTCTCGGCCACCGCCCAGAAGATGTGCCCGCCGTCGAGCGGCAGGAACGGGAACAGGTTGATCACCCCCAGCGACAGCGAGATCACCGCGAGCAGGAAGAACGCGCGGGTGGTCGAGAGCTCGATGCTCTTGCGCGTCACCTCGTAGGTCCCCACCACGCCGGAGATCTGCTTGCGCTTCTCGGCCTTGAAGATCTGGGCGACGGTCGTGACCGTCCCGCGCGCGAACAGCCAGTTCTGGCTGAGGCTGCGACCGGCCGCGTCGACCGGCCCGATCGGGTGCTCGATCTGCTGGAACGCGAAGCCCAGGCGCGGGCGCTTGTTGAGCGCGTCGTAGACGGGATAAAGCGTGAAACGCTTCTGGGCGCCGTTGCGGCGGACGACCACCTGCGCGGGCTCGGTCGCCCGGCAGTGGTTGACCTGCGCCCCCGCACAGCGGTGCGTGGAGATCTGCGCGGCGAGCACCTCCGGGCCGCCGGTCTTGCCGTCCACCGACACCAGCTCGTCCCCGGCCAGGAGCGCGCCGGCCGCGGGCAGCCCGCGCTCTGGGCGCTCGATCTTCTTCGTCGGCTCGAGCAGCCCGTTGGCCCAGAACACGATCCACAGGATCACGAAGGCGAGCACGAGGTTGACCGCGGGACCGGCGGAGATCACCACGATGCGCTTCCACACGGGCTGGCGGAAGTACGCCCGCGCGGCCGCCTCGGGCGGGATCTCCTCGTGCGGGTTCATCCCGGAGATCTTCACGAAGCCGCCCAGCGGCAGCCAGCCGATGCCGTACTCGGTCTCGCCGCGCCGGAAGCGCAGTGGCGTGCGCCCGAAGAACAGCGAGAAGCGCTCTACGCGCATCCCGACCGCCTTCGCCGCGGTGAAGTGCCCGAGCTCGTGGAGGATGATCAGCGCCGCGAAGCCGGCGAAGGCCAGGAACCAGCTCATGCCAGCGCCTCGCGCGCGACGAGCTCGCCGGCGATGCGCCGCGCCTCGGCGTCGGCGTCGTAGAGCGCGTCGAAGGAGTGCACCGGCTGCGCGGGCAGGCGCTCGAGCGTGCCCTCGATGACGGCCGGAATCCCCATGAAGCCCAGGCGCTCCCCCATGAACGCGTGCACGGCGACCTCGTTGGCCGCGTTGAGCACGCACGGCGCGGTGCCGCCGGCGCGCGCGGCGGCACCGGAGAGCGCAAGGCAGGGGAACGCGTCGGTGTCGGGCTCCTCGAAGGTCAGCGAGCCCACCTGGGCGAGGTCGAGCGCCGGGACGGGCACCTCGACGCGCTCGGGCAGGTGCAGCGCGTAGGCGATCGGCACGCGCATGTCGGGGTGGCCGAGGTGGGCGAGCGTGGCACCGTCGCAGAGGTTCACGAGGCCGTGCACGATCGACTGCGGGTGCACGACGACCTGGATGCGGTCGTAGGGCGTCCCGAACAGGTGGTGGGCCTCGATGACCTCCAGGCCCTTGTTCATCAGCGTCGCCGAGTCGATCGTGATCTTGCCGCCCATCGCCCACGTCGGGTGGCGCAGCGCGTCCTGCACGCTGACCCCCTCGAGCTCGGCGCGCGCGCGGCCGCGGAACGGCCCGCCCGAGGCGGTGATCACCAGCCGGTCGATGGTCCCCGCCGGCTCGCCTCCCACCAGCTGGTGCAGCGCCGAGTGCTCGGAGTCGACGGGGATGATCTGCGCGCCGGGGCCCTCGGCGAGCTGGGTGACTAGCTCGCCGCCGACCACCAGCGACTCCTTGTTGGCCAGCGCGAGGTCGATGCCCTCGCCGAGCGTGGCGACCGTCGGCCCCAGACCCGCCGACCCGGTCAGTCCGTTGAGGACGAGATCGGCGCCGGAGTCGGTGACCAGGCGGACCAGGCCCTCGGCGCCGGCAAGCACCTCGCCGTCGGTCCACGCCTCGCCCGCCAGCGCGGCCGCGTCGGCGTCGGACAGCGCGACGCGCCGCACTCCGTGCGCGCGGGCCTGCTCGACGAGCTCGCGCCAGGAGCCCTGCGCCGACAGCCCGACGAGCTCTAGCTCGGCCGAGCGCGAGACGATGTCGAGGGCCTGGGTCCCGATGGAGCCCGTCGAGCCGAGGATGAGCAGGCGGCGCATGGGCCGACCAGTGTAGGTACGGGCATCAGCGCCACCTAAGGGCTGTAGGGTCCGGCCATGGGAGGAGCGTGGCGGCGATTGGTGATCGCGCTGGCGAGCGTCGCCGCGCTCGCGGCCTTCCCGAGCGCCGGCCGCGCCGACGTGTCGATCGGCCGCAGCACGGTCGTCGTTCGCAGCGCGGCGGGACGCGCGACGATCACCCGCT
>JBBRYA010000056.1:0-25141 GCA_038238015.1 Solirubrobacterales bacterium | reverse complement strand
GGCGCCAACCCCGACCCCGACCCCGACGCCCACCCCCTCCGCGACCTCCAGCTCGACCGCCACTCCGGGTCCGGTCTCCGATCAGTTCCCGGTCGCGACGGCGACGCCGGCCGGCAGCCCGGGCGGCGCTCAGCCCGCCGGGATCTCGCGGCTCGCCGTCCGCGCCGCCGCCGCGCACTTCTGCACCCGCCGCAGCGCGGCCTGCCGCCGGCCGGGGGTGTTCCTCGACGTGGACCTGGCTGCGCCGGAGCCCGTGACCGCGCGCGGCACCCTGCGCCGCAGCCCGCTGCACGGCGGGCGATCGCGGCCCGCGGGCAGCCTGCGCCTGACGCTCTCTCCGGGTCGCCACCGCATTCGCCTTGCCACGCGCCGGCCGCTCGCGCCCGGTCGCTACGCGCTCGCGCTGACCGCCGGAGCCCTCACCCGCCGCGCGCACTTCACCGTCGGGTACCGCTAGCCACGTTCACAACTCCGCGTGCGGCTACCCTGCGCGCCGTGGCTCAGCAGCTCTGGCTCCTTCGGCACGGCGAGGCCGTGCCGCACGATTCCAAGCCCGACGAGGAGCGCGAGCTGACCGCTCGCGGCGAGCGCCAGGCGGCGGCGGCGGGCGCGGCGCTCGCGCGGCTGGGGCTGGAGTTCGCCGCCTGCTACGCGAGCCCCAAGGTCCGCGCCATGCAGACCGCGAAGCTCGCGTGCGAGACGCTGAACGTCGAGCCCGAGGTCGAGCAGGCGCTGGGCAACGGCTTCGAGGCCGGCGACGCCCGCGAGCTGCTGGGCCGGCACGACGACGACGATGCGCGCGTGCTCGTCGTCGGGCACGAGCCGTCCTTCTCCCAGGTGGTCGGCGACCTCACGGGCGCTCGCATCGACTTCAAGAAGGGCGCCGTGGCCGCCGTGCGCGTCCGGGGCGCGCGGGGCGAGCTGCTCGTGCTGCTGCGCCCGCGCGAGCTTGAGTCGCTCGCGATCGACGGCGGCTAGCCAAGCGCCGCGGCGGTGACCGCGAGGGCGACCGCCGCGCGCGTGGCCAGCGACGCCTCGAGCACGTACTCCTCCGGGTTGTGCGCCGCGCCGCCGCGCGGGCCGAGCCCGTCGACCGTGACCGGGATCGCCGCCGCGAGGTGGCTGGCGTCGCTTGCGCCGCCGCGCGGCATCCCCGCCAGGCGCTCTCCGAGCACGTCCGAGGCGCGCTCCAGCAGCGGCGCCGTCGCGCGCTCGCAGTCCATCCCCGGCCAAAGCCGCACCACCTCGGTGCGCAATGCCGCCCCGCCCACCTCGCCGGGGATCGCGTCGAGCACGGCCTGGAAGGCGTCGGCGCTGTCGGCGCGCAGATCGCAGACCAGCTCGCCTGCCCCCGGCACGACGTTGAACGCGTCCCCCGCGTGCAGCACGGTCGGCACCGCGGTGAGCCGGGCCGCGCCGTCGGGGTCGTGACAACCGGCGACCGCCTGGGCAGCGGCGGCGAGGGCGAGCAGCGCGTTGCGCCCGCGATCGGGCGCGGACCCCGAGTGTGCCGCGCGGCCTTCGGCGCGCACGCGGATGGTCCCGGCCGCCTTGCGCCGGACGACGACGCCCTCCTCGCCCTCAGCCGTGCGCGCGCCGCCCTCGAAGCACAGGCACGCGTCGAAGCCCGTGAAGCGCTCGACGTGCGCGAAGTCCCGCGTCCGCCACTCCTCGTCGCAGACCAGCAGCAGCGCCACCTCGGCGAAGTCCTGCGGGCGCGCCGCAAGCGCGCGCAACACGCCGAGCGAGAGCACGACCCCGCCCTTCATGTCCACTGTGCCCGAGCCGACGAGCCTCTCGCCCTCGCGCGCCAGCGGGCGATGGGCCTCGTGGGACACCACCGTGTCGAGGTGGCCGAGCAGCAGCACGCGCCGCTCGCCCGTCCCCCGCAGCCGCGCGATCAGGTCGGGGGCGTGGTCGGGCGAGGAGCAGGCGACGCGCTCGATCTCGGCGGTGTCGGGGATGAGCGCCGAGCAGACCGACGCGCACTCGTCGGCACCGTGGCGATCACCCGAGGGCGAGGACACCGCGACGAGCGCCTCGAGCTCGCGCACCGCACGCCGCGCGATCTCCTCTGCGGCTCCCGCCACCCATGGCTCCATGCGCGGCCACGGTACCGTGGGATCGCGTGCCCGAGCTTCCCGAGATGGAGATCACCGCCCGGCGCCTGGACGCCGCGCTGACCGGCATGGCGATCGAATCGGCCGCGGCGCCGGGGATCAACGCGCTCAAGACGTTCGACCCGCCGCTGCAGGCGCTCGAGGGTGTGGCGATCTCCGGCGTGCGCCGCCGCGGCAAGCTGATCCTGCTCGAAGCGGGCGAGCTGACGCTGCTGATGCACCTGATGAGCGCCGGGCGCCTCCAGGTCTTCGACAAGCGCGCGACCCCCCGCGATCGCACCGCGCGCATGCTCGTGCGCCTCCCGGAGGGCCGCGAGCTGCGCCTGCGCGAGTTCGGCACGCGCCAGCGCGCGTGGGTCAAGCTGCTGCGGCTCGACGCGCTGGCGGTGGAGGAGTCGCTCTCGCACCTGGGACCCGAGGCGTGGCCCGACCCGCCGGCGCTCGCCGGGCTGCTCGCGTCGCCGCGGCCGCTGCACTCGCTGCTGCGCGACCAGTCGGTCATCACCGGGATCGGGCGCACCTGGGTCGACGACATCCTGCACGCGGCGAAGCTCTCGCCGTTCAAGCGCGCCGACGACCTCTCCGAGGAGGAGGCCGAGGGGCTGCGCGAAGCGATGGTCTCAGAGCTGGGCCGCGTGATCGACCACTACGAGCAGACCGTCGCGCTGCCGCTGCCCGAGAAGTTCCCGAAGCCGACGCGCGTGCACGCCCACCAGGGCGAGCCCTGCCCGCGCTGTGAGACCGTGCTCGAGGCCGTCTTCTATGAGGACTACGTCATGACCTATTGCCCGCACTGCCAGACGGAGGGACGCGTGCTCAAGGACCGCAGGCTCTCGAGGCTGCTCAAGTGATCGAAGAGGGCGCCACCGCTCCGGACTTCACGCTGCCCGACCAGGACGGCGCGCCGGTCTCGCTCTCCGGTCTGCGCGGCCAGCCGGTCGTCCTCTACTTCTACCCCAGGGCCGACACGCCCGGGTGCACGGTGCAGGCCTGCGGCGTGCGCGACCACCTGCCGGCCTACGAGCAGTTGGGCGCGGTCGTCCTCGGCGTCTCCCCGGACCCCGTCAAAGCGGTGAAGAAGTTCCACGACGGGCAGGGCCTGAACTTCACCCTGCTCGCCGACGCCGACCACGCCGTCTGCGAGGACGAGGTCGTGCTCGCCGCTCAGCTAGGCCGGGCGTCTTTCGGGGCGTAGCGGTGGTGGAACATGAGCACGTTGCCGTCCGGGTCGGCGAAGTGGGCCATGTGGCAGACGCCGCTGTCGATCGTGTCGCCGAAGAACCTGACGCCCTGGGACTCCAGGCCCGCGCGAGCGGCCTCGACGTCCTCGACCTGGAACGCGATCGGGGACGAGTGCGGCCTGAACTCCATGCCGAACGCGTCGGACTGCATCACGGCGATGGTGAGGCTGCCGGTCTCGAACTCGCCGGCGGGCATCTGGCCCCACCGCTTCGAGGGGGTGAGCCCGATCACGTTCTCGTAGAACGCGCTGGCCTTTTCGAAGTCCTGCGTGGGGACGGTGATGAAGTCGACGCCGGTGACGTTGGGGCTCTCGGTGGTCATGGTCAGACCTTAGGGCTGAACGCCACGCGCCGCTCGCCTGTCTCGGGCGCGATCAGCTCGAGCAGCCCCTCGCCCTCGGCGATGACTTCGTCCATCGTTCCCGGCGGGTCCTCGGGGAGTGCGGCGATGCGATCGATAGTCAGCGTGGCCGCCCCTGCGTCCACCGCGATGCTCCAGTTCGCGCGGTAGAACCCGTCGACGAGCAGCGTGCCGATCCAGGTGCCGCGCGGAAACGGCAGCCCGGGGCCATGCCCGTACAACACCCGCGAGCGGTCGTCGTGGGAGAGCAGCACGTTGTCGTACTCGGGCAAGAAGCGGGGCGGAGCGGGGGTGGCGGGGTCGGGGAGCGACCCGTCGGGGACGTCGAAGAGCTCGCGGCCGCGCTCGTCGCGGAAGCTGCGCAGCCGCGGTCGCAGCCGCTCGAGCACCTCGCGCAGGCCCGGTAATCGCGACCAGTCCGGACGTCGGCGCTGCTCGCCGGCCCGAACGCCGCCAGGTAGCGAGTCACGAGATCCTCCACCGAGGGGTCGGCCTCCAAGGGCGCGTCGAGCCATTGCTCGGCCAGCGCCCAGCGCGTCTGCCCGCTGCGGCGCCACAGTCCGCGCGGGGTCACCTGCACGATCGGGTTGTGCAGCACCGCGGCATGACCGAGGCACGCCGGCTCGGCGTCGGGCCAGCGCGGCGCGAGCAGGGCGCTGAGCTCGGCGCGCGTGCGCGGGGCCTGTGCGAGCAGCTCGCGCGCGGCGGCCGCGATCTCCTCGGCGTCCGCGCCGCGCAGCCACGCGCCGAAGGGGCTCTTGAAGGACTGCGCGAGGATCGGCCGGGTGAGCGGCTCGATCGCCATGGCATCGCGCGCGCTGAGCAGGTGCAGCGTCGCGCGCATCACCCCCGCGCGCACCATCGAGCGCTCGGCGATCAGCGCGCTGAGCTGCTCGGGCTCAAAGTCCTCGAGCCGCGACCACAGCGCGACGTAGGGGTTCCACGGCACCTGCGCCTGCATGCCGACGAGCGGCTCGACCATCTCCGGTACGGGGGTCGCGGAACGCGCCAGCAGACCCTGGCGCGCGAGCAGCGCGCGGTTCAGCGCGCGCTGCCTGAGGATCTCGGTCGAGGACGCGGTCAGGAGGCGCTGCCCAACCGGTCGAAGACCAGGCCGCTGGCCTCCGCCTGCACGAGCTTGTCGCCGACGTCGATCGCCCAGTCGCGTCCGGACCACTTCTGCGGCTCGTAGAGACCCAGCGCGGTGTTGAGGGCGACGTCGGTGGCGTAGAAGACCGCGAACACCGCGGCGACGGCGCGCTGGCCGCGCAGCCCGGCGCGCGACGCGGCAGCGAAGGCGGCGCCCCAGCCGGCGCCGAGCCCGAAGTGCACGGCGTAGTTGAGGCGCTTGCGCGCCTTGCCCCGCTTGCGGCCGATGGGGAAGACCCGCTCGGCGAACATCGCGGGGGCGTAGGAGTCCTTGCGGCCGGTGAGCGGCATCTCGACGAGCTTCTGAAAGCCGGTCATCACGGCGGTGCCGGCGAGGCCGGCGGCGACGCCTCGGCCTACGGTCGCGGCGAGGGGAGTCGCTTCGGTGGGGGTCATGGCCCCGCCCTACCCGTTCGCCGCGCGGCACCTACGAAGATCAGCGCGGCAGCGGTCTGCGCGGCCGCGATCCCGGCCCACACCACGCCGATGCCAAGGGTGTCGAGCGCCGGCCCGGCGGCCAGCAGGGCCAGGAAGCCGCCGCCGAGCACGAGCGAGCCGGCGACCGTCAGGGTCTCGCCGCCGATGGCCGCGGGGGTCCATGAGCGAGCCGAGGGAGGAGATCACCTCGGCGGCGACGAGCGTCGCGAGCGAGCCCCGCCCGCGAGCCACGCGCCTAGCCCTCAGGCCAGAAGCCCTGGTCCATCTCCGTATCCTTGTTGTCGGTGTTGGGGGCCCCGAAGGCGAGGATCTCCGCGCCGTCGGGACCGGCCTCCATGCCGCGGGAGACGGTGGCGGCGACGCGCAGCGCGTCCCAGGTGCCGAGCTCCACGATCTCGTCCTCGATCTTGAAGTGCGCGGTCCCCGCGACGACGACGTAGACCTCCTCCTGCTCGGAGTGGGTGTGCCCGAACGGCAGGCGGAAGTTCGGCGCCATGCGGTAGTAGCTGAGGCCGGACTTCTCCAGGCCCAGTGCCTTTCGCGCGAAGCGCGACTCGAGGTTGGGAGCGAAGCCGAACTTCGGCGCCATGTCCTCGACCTGCTTGAGGTTCTGAATGGTGTAGTCGGGCATCGGCGCAGTATCGCCGAGGTCCTCAGCTGAGCGCGGCGAGCTTGTGGTGGCGCAGCTGCTCGGGCGGGTTGCCGAGCAGGACCCAGTCGCCGTTCTCGCGGCGGTCGAGCGAGCCGGCGCGCTGAAGCTCGCCGAGCGCGCTGGTCACCGTCGGCCGGTGGGCGCCGACCAGGTCGGCGAGCCGCTGGTGGCCCAGCGGCAGCGGGACGACGATGCCCTCGGTGTGCACGCGCCCCCAGCGCTCGGCCAGGTGCCAGAGCGTGAGCAGTAGGCGGTCGTCGACGCGCTGGTGGTGGGAGATGGCCAGCGCGACGGCAAGCGCGTGCGCGCGCCGCGTGCCGCGGTTGAACAGCTCCACCCCCAGCTGCGGCCAGGGGACCATGCGCTGCACGAGCCCGTTGTCGAGCACCGCGAGCCGGGTGGGCTCGAGGACCTTCCAGCCGACCTCGGCCTGGACGTGAGATCCCTCGGAGTCCCAGCTCCAGGGCCGCATGACGTCCCCGTGGCCGAGCAGCTCGCAGCAGCGCCGGCCCAGCACGTCGACGTCGCGGCTCATCAGCCCGTCGATGAGCATGAACCCGCGATGGTGGGAGTCGGCCACGATCGCGCCCCGGGCGTCCCAGTCGCCGGGCGAGAGCCGCTGGACGCGCGTGAGTGCGTCGCGCCGCGCGCGCTCGAGCTGCATGGGGTCGAGCAGATCGCCGAGGTCTGAGTCGGCGTCGACGATGGAGATCACCTCGGTGGCCACGGAGGGCTTTGTACTCCATCCGCGCCCGATGTCGGCGCGCGGACGTCGGCCTGACGACGCGGCCGCTGGAGCCGGCGGGCACACGCCTCTACCGTGCCACACCCAATCGGAGAGGGGAAGGGCATGGCCGGCGGCATCGAGGTATTGGACGCGGCGGTGGGCGGGGCGCCCGCCGTCGCCGTCCACGGCGAGCTCGACCTCGCGACCGCGCCGGAGCTCTCCGAGCGCCTCGAGGAGGCAATCCTCGCCACCGAGGGCGCGTTCGTCATCGACCTCTGCGAGCTGCGCTTCCTGGACTCGAGCGGAATGCACGCGCTGCTGCGCGCGCTCGGGCTGCTCGGGCGCGAGGACCGCCAGCTCGTCGTGATCTGCCCGCCGGGCGCGGTGCGCAGCGCGTTCGAGATCGCGGGCATGAGCGACGTCTTCACGCTCTACGAGTCGCGCAGGGCGGCGGCGCAGGCGCTCGTGCCCGCCGAGGGCTGACGCGCCAAGCTCGATCCAGAGGTGAGGCGCCCGCACGGCGGGGTACTGCACCGCCATGGCTGAGCTCGAGGGCAAGGTGGCGGCGATCACGGGCGCGTCGTCGGGAATCGGCGAGGCGACCGCGCTGCAGCTCGCGCGCGCCGGCTGCGCGGTGGCGCTCGGGGCCCGCCGTGCCGACCGCATCGAGGCGCTCGCGAAGAAGATCGCCGATGCGGGCGGCACCGCCGCCGCGATCGAGGTCGACGTCGCCGACGAGGGGCAGGCGCGCGCGTTCGTGGACGGCACGCGCGAGCAGCTCGGGGGCCTGGACTTCCTCGTCAACAACGCGGGCGTGATGCTGCTCGGTCCGTTCGAGACCTCCGAGCCCGGCGACTGGCGCACGATGGTCGAGGTCAACCTGCTCGGGCTCCTGTACTGCACGCAGGCGGCGCTGCCCGCCATGCGCGAGCAGGGCAGCGGGACGATCGTCAACGTCTCCTCGGTCGCCGGGCGCTTCGCGCGCGCGGGATCAAGCGTCTACAACCTGACCAAGTTCGGCGTCGGCGCGTTCTCCGAAGCACTGCGCCAAGAGGTCACCGAGGGCGGCATCCGCGTCGTGATCGTCGAGCCGGGATTCGTCGACACCGAGCTGCAGGGCCACAACAAGGGCGAGGTGCTAGACGCCGTCGAGCAGATGCGCGAGCAGATGCGCGAGCAGATCGGCGACGTGCTGGCACCCGACGACATCGCCGAGGGGATCCTCTACGCGGTCGGCCGGCCGCCCCACGTGTCGGTCAACGAGGTGCTGATCCGCCCCACGGGCCAGGCGCGCTGACCCGTACCCTCGCTGGGTGCGGTCGTTCCTCGACGCCGTCGGCCAATTCTTCTCGAACCTCGCCTCCGTGCACTGGGGCGCACTCGCCCTCGGGCTGCTGGCGTTCCTCGCCTACCTGACGCTGCGCTCGCGCGCGTACTTCCACGTCGTGCGCGCCGCCTACCCCGAGGAGCGGATCGAGTTCCGCCGCATCTGGGGCGCCTACATCGCGGCCTACGGGTTCAACAACGTCGTCCCGGCACGCGGGGGCGACGTGATCAAGCTGTTCCTCACGCGCACCTCGATCGCGGGCGCGAGCTACCCCGCCATCGGGTCGAGCTTCCTCGTGGAGGCGGTCTTCGACCTCTGCATGGCGATCCCGATCATGGCCTTCGCGTTCTCGCAGGGCGCGTTTCCCAAGCCGCCGGACTTCTCCCAGCTGCCCGCGCCCGACATCGCGTTCTTCGCGTCGCACCCGCGCTTCACGCTGTTCGTCCTGACGGTGCTGGGGATCCTGGCGCTGGTCGCGTTCGCGGTGTTGAGCGCCCGCGTGCGCGCGTTCTGGGCGCGCGTCCGCCAGGGCCTGGCGATCCTGCGCGACCGCCGGCGCTACCTGCGCGAGGTCTTCGCGGTCCAGTTCGCGGGCTGGCTGCTGCGCTTCACCGCGTTCTGGTTCCTGCTGGAGGCTTTCAAGGTCGGGGGCTCGGTGCGCAACGTCCTGCTCGTTCTAGGCGTCAACGCGGTGGCGGCGCTCGTCCCCTTCACGCCCGGGGGCGCCGGGGTGCAGCAGGCGCTGCTGGTGAAGGTCTTCGCCGGCACCGCGACGGGGGCGACCGTGGCCGCCTACTCCGTCGGCCAGCAGATCGCCATCGGGGCCACGTCGTTCGCGGCCGGGTTCGCAGCGCTGGTGCTGATCTTCCGCTTCCGCTCCTTCCGCGAGGTGCTCGCGGCGGGCCGCGCGGCGCGCGGGGCGGAGGAGCCGGCGCCTACGCCAGGCCCTGGCGCGCCTCGCGCACCAGCGTGACGGCCTCCGGGAAGACCGTCGCCATCACGGAGCGGATCTGCTGGGCCTGCTGCTCGGGCGTGCCCTGGACGTTGACGCGGTTGATCGCCGCCATGGTCATGTCCACGGCCAGCTTGATCGCGTTGTCGGCCCACGCGAGCGACTGTGCGCTCTGCATCTGCTCGGCCATCTCGGCCAGGCGCCGCTGCAGGTCCGGGTCGTTGAAGAAGTCGCCGAAGCCACCTTCCATCAGTGCTCACCTCGTTCGTGGAAGAAGAAGTCCGGCATCACCGCGCGGGTGACCCGGGCCGAGAGCTGCTGGGCGAGCGCCGAGTCCCCGGTGCGCGACGCGATGTCGTCGAGCGTGACGATCCCGCTCAGGCGCGGGCCGTCGACGACCACCAGGCGGCGCACCGCGTGGCGGACCATCAGCTCGGCCGCCTCCTCGACGTTCATTCCCGGCTCGGCCGTGATCACGGGCGAAGAAGCGTGGTCGGCGGCATGGTCGCCCGCGTCGCGCCCGTCGGCCAGCACGGAGACGGCGAGGTCGCGGTCGGTGATGAACCCCACCGGGCGCCGTTCCTGGACCAGCACGACCGAGCCGACGTTGCGCTCGCGCATCAGCTCGGCGATCTCGCGCACGGTCCGCTGCGGTTCGGCCGTCACCACGGACTCGGTCATGACCTCACGGATGAGCACTCCCCGGCGAGTCTACAATCGCGGACCGTGGCCGTCCTCACCCCCTCCCAGCGCGCCCGCCGCCGGCGCATCGAGACGGTGATCGCGCTCGCCGCGCCCGCGCTCGATCTCGTGCTCTTCGCGGCGGACCGACTCTCGCGCGTGGCCGAGCGCAACGAGCTCGATCCCGAGCCGCCGCGGCTCGGGCTGGGCCGGCGCGCCGAGCGCACGCCGCTCGGCGGCTCGCCCGAGCGGGCCGGCTGACGTGGAGGCCTCAGACACCGAGCGCCAGCTGAGCTGGGAGGCCCGGCAGCGCCCGCGCGCCGCGGCCGCGGCCCTCGCGGCGGCGGTGCTGACGCTGGCGGCGTCGATCGGCAGCGCACTGTTGTTCGGCCACGCCCCGCGCTCGGGGCTGCCCGACGCGCTCTCGCGCGTGGCGCAGCCTGGGCCCGTCGGCGGCCTGCCGAGCCTGCGCACGTCCTACTTCCAGTTCTTCGACGACCGCTCGACCGCGCTGCTCGGTCTGGGCGTGCTGCGGTTCTTCGGCTACCTGGCCATGGCCTGGGTGCTCACCTTCCTCGCCCTCGCGACGCGTGCCCGCCGCCCGCGGCTGCCGAGGGCGGCGGTCTACGTCGCGCTCGCCGGCGGGGTGCTGTCCGGGCTCTCGTGGCTGATGTCGACGATCGGCAGCACGATCGCGGTCGGCAGCTTCCTCGACGGGCCTCACACCGTCGACGCGGCGAACCGGATCGGGGAGGGCACGATCATCGTGACGTCGCAGATCCTCGGGCTCCCGGGGAGCCTGGGCCTCGGCCTCGCCTTCGTCCTGATCGCGCTCAACGCCATGCGCGCGGGCCTGCTGACGCGGTTCATGGGCGTCCTCGGCGTCATCTGCGGGGTGCTCGTGGTGATCCCGATCGGGTCGCCGCTGCCGATCGTGCAGTGCTTCTGGCTCGGCGCGCTCGCGGTCCTGATCGCGGGGCGCTGGCCGAGCGGGACGCCGGCCGCCTGGCAGACCGGCCGCGAGGAGCTCTGGCCGGCGCGGGTCCCGCGCGGGCGCCTCGCTCCCGAGCCCGAGCCCGATTCCACCCCCGCGCAGGAGCCCGTCGCGGTCGCGGCGGGGCGCGCGCACCCCTCCTCCAACAAGCGCAAGAAGCGCAAGAAGCGCGCCTAGCGGCCCTCTGGATTCCGGCGTTCCAAAGCCCTCAGGCCGGGTAGCCAACCTGAGAGGTAGGAGTCCGACCGCGGCGCCCGGCGACGGGCGCTTCGAGGAAAGGAGGGTCATATGCACGCCGACGCCGGCACCCCTGGAGGGGTGTCTCGCACCGACGCGACGGCAGGCCGCACAGGAGAGGCCGTCGCGGAGCGCAGCGCGGCCGCGTGGAGCGTGGCCGACCCGGGCCCGCTCGGTCTCGCCGCCTTCGCGCTCACCACCTTCGTGTTGAGCATGTTCAACTCCGGGCTGATGGGCGAGAAGGGCGAGCCGATCGTCTTTGGCCTCGCCTTCGCCTACGGCGGGCTCGCGCAGCTGCTCGCGGGGATGTGGGAGTTCCGCACCGGGAACACCTTCGGCGCCACCGCGTTCACGTCCTACGGCGCGTTCTGGCTGTCGTTCTTTGTGTTCACGATGTTCGTCGCGAAGAAGATCCCGGAGGCCTCGACCGCGCACGCCGTCGGGCTCTACCTGATCGCCTGGGGCATCTTCACGGCGTACATGTTCGTGGCCTCGCTGCGCACGACGGCGGCCATCGCAGCGGTCTTCCTGCTGCTTGCGGTCACGTTCCTCCTGCTCGGGATCGGCGACGCCAGCGACACCAAGAGCATCACCAAGCTCGGCGGGTACGTCGGCCTGGCGACTGCGGCGGCGGCGTGGTACGCCTCCTTCGCGGGGGTTCTGAATTCCACCTTCGGTCGCACGGCGCTGCCCGTGCGGTCGCTGAAACGATGACCTGGACGGAAGTGAGGTAGCGGCATGGCAACCGAGGAACGGACGCTCGAGCAGAAGCTCGAGGCGCTGCTCGACCAGGAGACCTTCCCGCCGCCGGACGGCTTCCGCGAGAAGGCGCTGATCAAGGACGACTCGATCTACGAGGAGGCCGAGAGCGACTACGAGGGCTTCTGGGCCAAGCAGGCCGAGGCGCTGCACTGGGAGAAGAAGTGGGACGAGGTGCTCGACTGGTCTGACCCACCGAACGCCAAGTGGTTCGTCGGCGGCAAGCTCAACGTCGCCTACAACTGCGTCGACCGCCACGTGGAGGCCGGCAACGGCGACCGCGTCGCCTTCCACTGGCGCGGCGAGGAGGGCGAGACGGAGGAGGTCACCTACGCCGACCTTCACCGCGACGTCCAGAAGTTCGCCAACGCGCTGAAGGACCTCGGCGTCGAGCCGGGCGACGTGGTCGGGATCTTCCTGCCGATGATCCCCGAGGTCGTCGTGGCGATGCTCGCGTGCGCGCGCATCGGCGCGCCCCACAACGTCGTGTTCGGCGGCTTCTCGCCCGAGTCGGTCAGGGAGCGCATGGAGTTCTCCGACGCGAAGGCGCTGATCACCGTCGACGGAGCGCGGCGCAAGGGCAAGACCGCCTCGATCAAGTCTCAGGTCGACGAGGTGATGGGGGACCTGAAGTCGCTCGAGCACGTGATCGTGGTCAAGCGCACCGGCGAGGACGCGCCGATGGGCGAGCGCGACCACTGGTACCACGAGCTGATCGAGAAGGCCGACGACGAGTGCCAGGCCGAGGGCTTCGACGCCGAGCACCCGCTCTACATCCTCTACTCGTCGGGCTCGACCGCGAAGCCGAAGGGCATCCTGCACACCACGGGCGGCTACCTCACCGGCGTCGCCTACACGCACAAGGTCGTCTTCGACCTCAAGCCCGAGGAGGACGTCTACTGGTGCTCGGCCGACGTCGGCTGGGTCACCGGGCACTCCTACATCGTCTACGGGCCGCTGGCCAACGGGTGCACGTCGGTGATGTACGAGGGCGCGCCCGACTACCCCGACAAGGACGTCTGGTTCGACGTCATCGAGAGCTACGGCGTGACGATCTTCTACACCGCGCCGACCGCGATCCGCACCTGTATGAAGTGGGGCGCGGCCTACCCGGAGAAGCACGATCTGTCCTCGCTGCGCCTGCTCGGCACGGTCGGCGAACCGATCAACCCGAAGGCGTGGCTCTGGTACCACGTCGTGGTGGGCGGCGAGCGCTGCCCGATCGTCGACACCTGGTGGCAGACCGAGACGGGCCACATCATGATCTCGCCGCTGCCGGGGATCACCGACACCAAGCCGGGTTCGGCCACGCGCCCGCTGCCGGGCGTGGACGCGCGCGTCGTCAACGAGTCCGACGGCGAGGATGCGGGCACCGAGCAGGGGCTGCTCACGCTGCGCCGGCCGTGGCCCGGGATGCTGCGCAACCTCTATCGCGACGAGGACCGCTTCATCGAGACCTACTGGGACAAGTTCGGCCGCGACGTCTACTTCGTGGGCGACGCGTCGCGCAAGGACGAGGACGGCTACTTCTGGGTGATCGGGCGCGTCGACGATGTGCTCAACGTGTCGGGCCACCGCATGTCCACCGCGGAGATCGAGTCGGCGATCGTCTCGCACGGCAAGGTCGCCGAGGCGGCGGTGATCGGACAGGCCGACGAGGACACGGGCCACTCCGTCGCGGCGTTCGTGACGCTCGAGGGCTCGCAGACCGAGAGCGACGAGCTGGTCACGGAGATCCGCGACCACGTCGCCAAGCGGATCGGCAAGTTCGCCCGGCCCAAGCGCATCATCTGGGCCGACGACCTGCCCAAGACGCGCTCGGGCAAGATCATGCGGCGGCTGCTGCGCGACATCGCCGAGGGCCGCGAGCTGGGAGACGTGACGACGCTCCGCGACCCGGACGTGATGGCCCAGCTGGAGGGCCGGATCAAGGAGCGCCAGGCCGAGGAGGACTGATGGCGGCGACCGGCTTCAGCTCCTACGAGGAGGCGGTCTCGGGGCACGAGTGGAGCGTCCCCGAGCGTTACAACATCGCCGCCGACGTGTGCGACAAGCACCCGGCGGACAAGCTCGCGATGATCCACGAGGACTTCGAGGGCACTGTGCGCGAGGTGACGTGGGGCGAGCTGCAGGAGCTCTCCAACCGCTTTGCCAACGTGCTGCGCGCGCACGGGGTGCAGAAGGGCGACCGCGTCGCGATGCTGTTGCCGGCGACGCCCGAGACGGCGGCGGCGTTCTTCGGCACCTTCAAGGCCGGGGCGATCCTGCTCTCGATGTCGGTCCTCTACGGCGACGACGGCATCCGCCACCGGGTGTCTGACTCCCAGCCCAAGGTGCTGCTGACCGACGCCGAGAACCAGCATCGCATCGACCCCGAGCTCGTCGAGCACCTGCTGGTGCTCGACGACGAGCTGCTCGCCGGCGGCGACGCCTCCTTCGAGGCCGAGGACACACTGGCCGAGGACCCCGCGCAGCTCTACTACTCCTCGGGCACGACCGGCCTCGCCAAGGGGATCGTGCACGCCCATCGCTACCTGCTCGCCCACGAGGAGTTCGTCTACTGCCATGAGGTGCAGGACGGCGAGCGCTTCCACGGCATGGGCGAGTGGGCGTGGGCGGCGGGGATCGCGCCGCTCTTCGGGCCCTGGCGCTTCGGCGCGGTGCAGCTCGTCTACCAGCGCAAGGGCGGCTTTGACCCGCACAAGCAGCTCGACTTCCTCTCGCGCCACGAGGCCACCAACGTGTTCACCACGCCGACCGCGATGCGCTCGATGATGTCGATCGAGAACGCCGGCGAGAAGCACCCGCAGCGCTTCCGCCGAGTCTGCTCGGCCGGCGAGCCGCTGAACCCCGAGGCGATCCGCTGGTTTCGCGAGCAGTACGGGGTCACGGTGCTCGACTACTACGGGTTGACCGAGTCCTATCCGCTCGTGGCCAACTACCCGTTCATGGAGGTCCGCGACGGCTCCATGGGCAAGCCGATGCCGGGCTGGGACGTGCAGCTGCTCGACGAGGACGAGAACCCGGTGGCACAGGGCGAGCGCGGCGAGATCTGCCTGCGCGCGCGCTCGAACCCGCACTATCCGCTGGGCTACTGGCGCAACGACGAGGACTCCGAGGAGACCTTCGGCGGCGAGTGGTTTCACTCCAAGGACGCGGCGTCCCTCGATGAGGACGGCTACGTCTGGTACGAGGGCCGCGCCGACGACGTGATCATCGCGGCGGGGTACCGCATCGGCCCGTTCGAGGTGGAGTCCGCGCTGCTCGAGCACGCGTGCGTCGCCGAGGCGGCGGCGGTGGCCTCGCCGGACGAGCGCCGCGGCAACGTCGTCAAGGCGTTCATCGTGCTCGCCGAGGGCAAGGAGGGATCTGACGAGCTCGTCGAGGAGATCAAGGGCTTCGTCCGCGGACGCCTGTCGGCGTACGCCTATCCGCGCAAGATCGAGTTCGTCGACGAGCTGCCCAAGACCCTGACCGGCAAGATCAGGCGGATCGAGCTGCGTCAGGCGGAGGCGGAGGCGGCGCGGGACGGGGAGAGCGGCTGATGCCGCTGCCTGTGCTGTTCAGAGATCGGTCGCGTCTGGGCCAGGTGCTCCTGGGTGGGGTCGTCCCGGCCGCGGTCGGCGCCCTGGCGGGGGTCCTGATCGGCGTGTCGAGCGCCGCCTATTGGGTCGTCGCGGTGCTGGCGGCGGCCGGCGCACTTCTCGGCGGGTTCGAGCACCGCGACGCCAGCGGTGGCGCTGCCCGCGGTGTCTGCGGCGGGCTGATCTACGGCGGCGCGCTGCTCGGCGCCCATGCGGTCGCGGGGAACCACGCGAAGGTCTCGCTCGGCAGCGTGCCGGCGCTGCTCATCGTCGTGACCGCGATCGTCGGGATGGTCCTGTCCGCCATCGGCGGCCGGATCTCCCGCGGCCGGCGCGAGCGCGAGCGCGACGGGGCGGGGAGCTCGCGCGAGGCGGCGCGGCCTGCGCCGTCGTCCTAGGGAGCGGCGGGGGGATGGCATCCGCGGAGTGGCGGAGCGAGGCGCACGCCCAGCGGTACCTGGCTCTGGCAGACACCTATCCGCGCCGCGCCGAGGGAGAGAGCGTGCTGAGCGAGCAGGTGCCTCGCCACGCTCGTCGCATCCTCGACCTGGGGACGGGCGACGGCCGCCTGCTCGCCCTGCTCCAGCGCGACCGCCCCGAGATGCTCGGGGTCGGCGTCGACTTCTCAGAGCCCATGCTCGAGGCGGCGCGCAGGCGCTTTGCCGGGGACGAGCGCATCACGCTCGTCGAGCACGACCTCGCCGAGCCGCTGCCCGCGCTTGATCGCTTCGACGCCGTGGTCTCCTCGATGGCCGTCCACCATCTCGAGCACAACCGGAAGCGCTCGCTCTACGGCGAGATCTTCGACCTACTCGAACCCGGCGGGGTGTTCGCGAACTTCGAGCACGTGGCGTCGCCGACCCAGCGCCTGCACCTGGCGTTCTTCGAGGCGATCGGCGAGCCGCTCGAGCACGAGGACCCATCCGACCGCCTGCTCGACGTCGAGACCCAGCTCGGCTGGCTGCGCGAGAACGGCTTCGACGACGTCGACTGCTACTGGAAGTGGCTCGAGATGGCCCTGCTCGTGGGCGTCAAGCCCGGCGAGCGGCGGTAGTCGCGAGCTCAGCTCGCCGGCGCCCGACTACGCCGGCGAGGTGCTCGGTGGGATGCTGCTCACGGGCGTCGGCGTCGGCCTGACGCTGCCGACCTACATGGCCACAGCGACCGCCTCGCTGCCGGCGCACGCGTTCGCGACCGGCTCGGCGGTGATCAACATGCTGCGCCAGATCGGGCTGGCGGTCGGCGTTGCGATCCTCATCGCCGTGCTCGGTACCTCCACGGCTGCCGCGCAGCGGCTCACGGCCTTCCAGCACGGCTGGACCGTCATCGCCGCGCTCGCGCTGGTCAGCGCCGTCGCCGGCGCGGTCGCGCTGCCCAGGCGCGCCCGGGCAGCGGCGCCACTGGGGCAGCCTAGCCCCGCGCGCTGAGGGCCCGGCTCTCCTGGCGGATCTCGGAGAGGATGCGCTCCAGCCGCGGCTCCGCGCTCGTGTCCACGTGGGTCATCGCGGCCGCGACGGCGGGGTGGTGCCGGGCGATCTGCGCCTGCATCTCGTGCGCCACGGCGCGGTAGCCGGGGTGGCCCTCGCGACCGGAGCGCAGCTCGATCAGGTGCATCGCCTCGCGCGCGTTGAGGTCGAGCACGTAACGGATGCGGAAGCCGAGGCAGAGCGCGTAGGGCGCGGCGTCGCGGTGGCCGGCGTCGGCGAGCCGGTGATACTCCTCCTGCGAGCGCTCGAGGGCTCGCGCGTAGGCGTCGCCGGCTCCAGCCTCGACGACCTCGTCGGGCACGCCCGCGCCGAGGTCGGGGGTGAGGCCCTGCCACTGCACGGTCAGCATGCGGTGGCGCTGCAGGTCGCGGAAGGCGCCGTAGTCCGAGACGATCTCGAAGCGGTAGCGCAGCGCCTCGAAGCCGCGCCCGGGCCGGTGGCGGCGGTTCGCGCGGTCGCCCACGAGATCGGTGAGCAGGGCTGTGCGCTCAATTGCCGACAGCCGCGCGACCTCCGCGCGGGTGCGCTCCTCACTCACCCCCGCGGCCTCGAACAGCAGCGCGGCGAGCAGGTCGTCCTCGTCGCCGTCGACATGCAGCAGGCGCACCGACGGCCGGTTCTCCGAGGTGTCGGGACGGTCGAGCCCGAGCCGCGCGGCCCAGCGCTCGCCGGCCTCGCGGCGGCGCTCGAGGTAGCCGATCCACTCGCCCCCGCGCTCGGGCCGCTCGACGCGCGAGACGAAGCTCGGCATCACGGCCTTGATCGCGTCGAGGATGAGCCCGCCGTAGCGGCGAGCCTCCGGCAGCGGATGGCCGAGCAGGTGCAGGATGAGCTGCTCGTAGGCCTGGCCGGTCGCGTAGATGCCCATGTGCGACAGCGAGGCGGCGGGCAGCAGGCCGCGCAGGAGGTCGAGCGCCTTTGCGTTGACGGCGCGGCGCCGGGCGGCGTCGGACTCGCCCTCCGCGCGCGGGAAGGTCTCCTCAACCCACGTGCGCAAAATCGGCAGCGACTGCGCGTAGGTGCCGAACAGGTGATCCATGGCCGCCTCGTAGGAGGGGCCGAGCTCGGCGTCGCGGTAGTAGCGGTACCCGCCTCCGGGCATCGGCGCGTCGTAGGCGATGTAGCGCGTGGACTGCTCGAGGTAGGCGCCGAGCCGCGGGCGCTGGAGGAGCTTGGTGAGCACGTTGGAGGTCCACTCGCAGGCGACGTGGGCGCCGCCGAGCTGCGCCACCGAGTCGTCGCCGTAGCCGACGAAGATGCGCTCGTAGAGATCGGCCGCGCGCTTCCCCTCGTTGCCGTCGAACGTCGCGCCGGCGGCGGGGAGCGAGTCGGCGAACTCGTCGAGGAACAGCCGCCGCAGCGTCCCCGGGTAGCGCGAGTAGCGGGCGAACAGAGCGCCCTTGACGGTCTCGGGCAGGTTCGCGAGGGCGAACACCGGCCCGTCGAGGTCGGTGAAGTGCGGCGCGAGGCGCTCGCGCTCGGCGGGGGTGAGGTCGTCGGAGGGGTAGCGCACCGGGGCGCTCACCCTAGCGGCGCATCCGGCTGACTCACCGGGACTTCCCCGCGTAGTGCGAACGGCGGCACGAGCTCGACGCGGTCGCCGCTCCAGAACCGGCCGGGGTCATACCAGCTCGCCGGCCGCTGGGCCGGGAGCAGGCCCATGTGCTGGTAGGTCGTCGCCACCAGCTCGGCGCAGTAGACGGTCTCGAGCGACGCCTCGCGCCGGCGGTAGCGCCCGGCGAGCCAGGAGCGCGCGAGCTTCGGCGGCGACGGGAACGAGCGGCCGTCGAAGCGCTCGATGACCTCCATCAGCCGGTCCTCGTGGGCGCGCTCGATCGTCCCCTCGAGCTGCCGCATCCAGGCGCGCTGCCCGTAGCGCTCATGCCAGGTGGCGACCGCGTCGCGCAGGACGTGCAGCTGCACGCCGCGCTGGCGCTCGCCGCTCCAGACGTCGGGCAGCGAGCGCCCGAGCTCGGCGTGCCAGAGCAGCGCCGGCAGGTCGTCGAGGGCGACGACCATGCCGACGTGGTTGACCGGGCTGTTGGTGACCGTCTGGATCGCGCGGTCGGCGAACGAGCGCCCGCGGAACAGCCAGACGTCGCCGGTCGCCGCCGAGGCGATCGCCTCGTCGAGCGGGAGGGTCCAGGTGCTCACCGCCCTAACCTACGCAACCGATGCCGGCGCACTGGAAGCTCCTCGGACTCGCCGGCCTCGCCGGGGTGGCGGCGACCGGCGTGGTCGTCGTCAAGCGCCGCCGCGATCAGCACGAGGACCTCGACCCGGACGAGCTGCGGGCGCGGCTGCACGCGCGGCTGGAGGAGGCCTCGGTCAGCCCGCCACGCAGTCCTCGCGTTCGCTGAGCGCGCCGCCGTGGCGCAGCGACCACGCTCGCAGCAGCGCGCGGGTCTCGGTTTCGTGTGAGTAGCTGCCGCCCAGTTCGATTCCGAGCGCGGCGTCCAGCCCGGCGTCGCGCGTCGATGCGCTCGTTCGGTAGACGCCGACGTCGACCGAGCCGTCGGCGTCCAGGCGCGCCCCCAGTGCGTGCAGGCGCGCGCTCCACTCGCGCGGCGCAGCTCTGAACAGGTGCAGCACGTCGAGCGCCGCTCGCCGGTTGCGCTCGTCGGTGAGGTCGAGCGTCACGGAGGCCTCGACGCCCAGGCCGCTTCCCTCGCCCGCTCGCCCTGCGCCGGTGCCGCCGCGCAGCCGCCGCGCGAGCTCACCGAGCGAGGTCGTGGCGCCGAGGAGGTCGAGCTGACCGCGCATCGCGGCGGCGCCGTGGACGACCAGCGCCACCGGCCGGCCGTGATCGAGCGACACCTCGAGCGCGGCCGCGTCGCGCTGGGCGGAGGAGACCGCGCCCACGATCGCGCCCAGCCGCCCGGCAGCGTTGTAGTCCAGGCGCAGGTACCAGGTGACCCGGTGTCCGCTCACCCGCCGTCCGGCGACCTCGCCGAGCCTGCCGTCGAGGTGCAGCGACGGCGACTGGCCCAGGTGCGGGAGCTTGAGCCCGACGTCGGCGCTGAAGTCGCCGTACGCGCCGCCCTCGTAGTAGGTCGCCTGGGGCGGAGGCGGCGACGGGCGGTGGTGGCAGAACGGGCACAGGCGGCGCGCGAGCCCGCGCGCCTCCCCCTTGACGCTCTCCTGCCCGGCCCAGCGGTGGGCGAAGCGCTCGGCTGCCGCCACCGTGCGGAACTCCCACGTGCGCCCGGCCGTGAACTGGACGCCGGCGCCGCCCTCGATGCGTGCCTTGGCGTCCCACGGCAGGCGCAGGCCGACGCCGGTGACCAGCCCGCCGCGGCCGCCATCGAGGAACGAGACCGCGGCGGTGCCGTCGGAGCGCTGTTCGACGAGCAGGGCATCACCCCGCTCGAGGCGGACGAGCACCGCCTTGACGGCGAGACGCTCGCGGTCGCCGCGCGCATGCACCAGGCACGGCCCCAGGCCCGCTGCCCGCGCCTCCTCGGGCGTGCAGACGCCGCCGGCGACGAGGCAGATCCCGTGGCGAACGGCCCCCGTGACCGCTGCGGCGAGCGCCACCGGCCCGTGCGCGGCCGTGACCGCCGCGCCGAGCGCCAGCGCGACGACCGCGAGCAGCGCCACGTAGTCCGCCGAGGCCTGACCGGAGGCGGTGGTGCAGCGCGCGCGGAGGGCCATGGACGCTCATAGCCGCCGCCGGGCGAAACTCGCCCCATCGCGGAGCGATTGCAAACGCACCGGGCTTGGGTTAGCGTCGGCCATGGCCAACCGGAAAGGTGAGTAATGAGGCGACTGCGTGGACGGCGACCTTCAGCGGCGCTGGTGATCTCGATCATCGCGCTGGTGCTTGCGGCTGGAGGGGTCACCTTCGCCGCGATCCCCGACAACGGGGTGATCCACGGCTGCTACGACCAGACCACGCTCGCGCCGCATCCCCTCAGCGTCGGCGACACCAGCGCGCAATGCACCACCGAGGGCAAGACCCCACTTGACTGGAACGCGGCCCGCAGGGACCCCAGGGCGGCCCGGGCCCGGCAGCGCCCCCGGAGGTCAACACCTGGACCGCCAAGGTCAGCGAACTCGGGAAGCTGCTCGCGGGCTCGACGCCGGGTCTCAAGGCCGGCTACGACGGCATTCATAACGGGTACGCGGTCTCCGGCCCGAAGTCATTTCAATACTGCGCGCTACAGGCGACGATCGATCCTCCGCCAAAGGCCTTCAAGAGGGTGTTCAAGCTCCAGACCGCGAAGGACAAGCCGACCGTTGCCACAGTCGCATACGCCAAATGGATGGCGGACTACGACATCGTGAATGTCGACACGAAAGGCAGCGTGGCAGTGACCTCGACAAACGCCTACGGCGATCAGTCAACGACGTACGAGCAGGTCGAACGCGCCAGCGCCTTCACGCTCGTCATCACGTGTTAGCGCACTAGCGGGAGGCGCGCATCCGGCAACCGGTCAGGCGCGCCCGTCTAGAACAGGCTGGCCAGCGCCGCGCCCGCGTCGCGCGCGACGTCGAACAGCGGGCCTGGGTAGATCCCGAGCGCCAGCGTCGCCAGTGCGCATGTGACGGCGACCGCGACCACCTCGGGCTGGCGGCGCCGCTCCGCCGGCCCCGCCGCCCGCTCCGCGTCGGCCTCCGGGCACCCGCCCGCGATCGCCGGCCTCCCGCCCGGGACGACCCGCCGCGCCGCGACCGTCTCCTCGGTCCCGCGCAGCCAGACCGCGGCGATCACGCGCAGGTAGTAGGCCAGCGACAACGCTGAACCGAGCACGATCGCGACTCCGAGGAATGCGTACTGGTTCGAGACCGCCGCCTCGATCAGGTAGATCTTCCCGAAGAAGCCCGCGGTCGCCGGGAAGCCCGCAAGCGAGAGCATCGCGATCGTCATCGGCCACGCCAGCCCCGGCCGGTCGGCGCCGAGCCCGTGCAGGATGCTCAGGTCATCCCCCAGCCCGGTCTCGCGCTCGCGCGCGACGATCACCGCGAACGCGGCGAGGTTCATCACCGCGTAGGCGACCAGGTAGAAGACGACGGCCGACACGCCCAGGCGCGTGCTCACCACGACGCCCGCGAGCATGTAGCCCGCCTGGGCGACCGAGGAGTAGGCGAGCATGCGCTTGAGCGAGGACTGCCCGATCGCGCCCACGTTGCCGACCACGATCGTCACCACCGCGAGCACGGCCAGCGCCGGCGCCCACTGCGCCGAGCCGCCGATCAGCGCCGTGTCGAAGAGCCGCAGCAGCACGCCGAACGCCGCCGCCTTGGTGGCGACCGCCATGAACGCGGTGACCGGGGTGGGCGCGCCCTCGTAGACGTCTGGCGTCCACTGGTGGAACGGAGCGACCGAGGCCTTGAACGCGAGCCCGGTGACGATCAGCGCCAGCGCGGTGAGGAACAGTGGGTCCCCGGAGACGCGGCCGACCGCCTTGGCGATCACCGCGAAGTCCGTCGAGCCCGTCGCGCCGTAGAGCAGCGCCAGACCGTAGAGCAGCACCGCCGACCCGAGCGAGCCGATGACCAGGTACTTCAGCCCCGACTCCAGCGAGCGCTCGCGCCGCAGCTCGGTCGCGCACAGCACGTAGAGCGGGATCGAGAGCACCTCAAAGCCGATGAACAGCGAGACGAGGTTGGTCGCGGCCGCGAGCACGACCATGCCGAGCACGGCGGTCAGCAGCAGCGAGAAGTACTCGCCGTGGCCCGCCTCGCTGGCGGCGAGCGAACGCGCCGAGAGCAGCACGGTCGCGATCCCCGCGAGCGCGAAGACGCCGAGCAGCGCGATCGTCAGGTCGTCCATCGCCAGCGCCCCGGCCACGATGATTCTGTTCTCGCCCCACTGCCAGATGCCGAGCCCGAGCGCGACGGCGAGCACCAGCGCGGTCAGGCCTGGGACGAGCAGCGTGCGCACGAAGGCCGGGCGCAGCAGCCCCACCAGCAGCACCACGCAGGCGCCCGCCGTGAGGGCCACCACCGGCGACAGCGCCGCCCAGTCGATGTGGGGCCCCTTCACTGGCGCACCTCCTTCAGCGCCGTCTTCACGGCCGGCTCGGAGTCGCGCAGCGCCCGCTGCGGATACAGCGCGAAGGCCAGGATCGCGAGCACGAGCGGGACGAGCACGAGGCCGTCGCGCAGCGACATGTCGCGCGCGCCGACGCCGACTCCGGTGCCCGCGCGGTTGTGCATCATCCGGATGAAGGCGCGCAGCATGTAGACCGAGGCCAGCGCCACGCCGGTGAACGCGATGATCGCGATCGCCAGCTTGGTCTTGAACAGCCCGAGCAGGATCAGGAACTCGCCGACGAAGTTCGCCGAGCCCGGGATCGCCAGCGTCGCGAGCGAGACGACGAGGAAGAGCGACGCCAGCACGGGCCCGCGGAAGGCCAGCCCCCCCATCGCGCGGATGTCCTCCGACCCGCCGGAGCGCTCGCCCAGCAGGGCGATGATGAAGAACAGCGGCGCGACCACGAGGCCGTGGTTGACCATCTGCAGGATCGCGCCCTGGGCGCCGCGGCCGTCGGGGTCGAGCGCGAAGACCCCGAGCATGATGAAGCCGAGTTGGGCCAGCGAGGAGAAGCCGAGGATCAGCCGCGCCTCGGTCTGGGTAAAGGCCTGCACCGACCCGTAGATGATCGAGAGCAGCGCGAGGATGAGGATGATCGTCTGGAAGTCCTTGGTCGCGCCCGGGAACAGCGGCAGCACGATGCGCAGGAAGCCGTAGGGCGCGACCTTTGACAGCACCGCCGAGAAGACGGCCAGCACCGGCAGCGGCATTCCCCGGTAGGCGTCGGGCATCCAGCCGTGGAACGGGAAGGTCGGCATCTTGATCAGGAACGCCAGCGCGAAGGCGACGAAGATCCAGCGCTGCGTGGAGTCGGGCAGCGGGTTGCGCACGAGGTCTGAGAGCACGAAGGAGAGCTGGCTGTCGCCGGCCGAGAGCACGGCCGTGGCGACCGCGCCCGCCAGCATCAGCAGCGAGCCGACCAGCGTGTAGATGATCAGCTTGTACGTCGCCGCGATCCGGTCCGGCCCGCCCCACTGCCCGGTCAGGAAGTAGAACGGCACCAGCATCAGGTCGAAGAACAGGACGAAGAGCGCTAGGTCCTGCGCGAGGAAGGCGCCCAGCACCGCGGTCTCGGCGAGCGCCAGATGGAAGGCGAAGAGCTTGGGGCGCGCCAGCGGGCGCAGGAACGTCCACAGCGCCGAGGCGAAGAACAGCAGCGTGGTCAGCAGAACCAGCCAGAGGTTGAGCCCGTCGATCCCGAGCTTGTAGTGCACGCCGAGCTCGGTGATCCAGGCGTCGTCGGTGACGTACTGCAGGCCCCCCGCGGACGCGTCGAAGTCCAGCGCCATGATCACCGCGTACACGAGCGGCACGATCGCGCCGATCAGCGCGGTCACGGCGGCGACGCGCCCCGGGGCGGTCGCCGCCAGCAGCGCGAGCGCGAGCGGCCAGAACAGCAGGATCGAGAGGTGGACGGTCAGCTGCGCCACCGCCCTAGGCCCCCGCGACCAGGAAGTAGAGGCCCAGGGCGGTCAGCCCGAGCATCACCAGCGCCGCGTAGTAGCGCAGGAAGCCCGTCTGCGCGGCGCGCACCGCGGCCGAGCCCGCCCGCACCGCCGTCGTGCTCCCTCCGACGAACAGCCCGGAGATCACGACGCGCTCGAACGTGTTGCGCGCGAAGCGCCCGAACCACCCGAACGGCCGCACGATCCCGCCGTTGATGGCCTCGTCGAAGTACCACTTGTTCGCGAACACGCGGTGCAGGAGCGAAGCGCGGGCCTGCAGCGCGGAGGGGCGGCGCGGGTCGCGCACCCACAGCAGCCAGGCCAGGGCGATGCCGCCGATCGCGAGGGCCGAGCCGATCAGCAGGCCGATCAGGCTCGCGCTGCCGGAGGGCTCGAGCTGGGCGTAGTAGCGCGAGTCCGCGAAGGTCGGCTCGAGGAAGCTGTGCACGACGTCGGTGACCTTCGGGATCTGCAGCAGCCCTCCGAGCACGGCCAGCACCGCCAGCGTGCCCATCGCGATCTTCATCGACAGCTCGCGTTCGGCGATGTGGTGGTCGGCGCCGGGGAAGCCGACGTCGGTGTCCTCGACCTCGCCCGTCGCCGGGTTGGTGTGCTCCGCGGCATGGTGCAGGTGCCCTCCCTCGAGCTCGAGCGCCTCGGGCACGGGCTCGCCGAAGAAGACGCGGAAGATCATCCGGAACGTGTAGACGGCGGTCAGCAGCGAGCCGAGGAAGCCGAAGGCGGCGAGCACGACATGCCAGTCCTTGCGTGCGACGAGCAGCGACAGGATCTCGTCCTTGGAGAAGAAGCCCGACATCCCCGGGAAGCCCGACAGTGCGTGCTCGGGGTTCAAGATTGAGGTTAAGGTGATTTGCATCGCTTGGCGGAAGCGGCGCTTGTGGTATAGGTTGTGGTTGGGGTTCTTCTGCTGGATTACGGTGCCGGCC
>JBBRYA010000055.1:0-25142 GCA_038238015.1 Solirubrobacterales bacterium | reverse complement strand
GCCATCCGAACCGATTGAGATCCTCCCGGGCCGCCGCTCACCCCGAGCGCCAACTCGCAGAAACGGCCGCGCACCCGCGCGGCCGTTTCATTTCGCCCGCTCCTCACCCCGAGTTTGTCCGGGGCAAATAGCTACCGCACCCGCTCCACCCCGGTGTAGACGTTCACCCGCCCGGCCCGCGCGAAGCCCGCGAGCGTCATGTTGCGATCGGCGGCGAGCGAGACCGCGAGCGAGGACGGCGCGCCGACGCCGACCAGCACGGGGGCGCCGGCCACCGCGGCCTTCTGCACGAGCTCGAAGGACAGCCGGCCCGACACGCACAGCACGTGCCCATGCAGCGGGAGGAGGCCGTCGAGCAGCGCTCGCCCGAGCACCTTGTCCATCGCGTTGTGGCGCCCCACGTCCTCGCGCACGTGCAACAGCCCGCCGCTTTCGGTGAACAGTCCTGTGGCATGCAGGCCGCCGGTGCGCTCGAACGTCGGCTGGCGAAGGCGGTCGGGCAGCGAGATCAGCAGCTCGCGTGCGAGCACCGGCCCGTCGGGCAGGCGCTCGGCGTGGACGGCGACCTCCTCGAGGGCTCCCTTGCCGCAGACCCCGCAGGAGGAGGAGGTGTAGAACGAGCGCGTGCCCGGCGCACGCAGCAGCGGGCCGGCGACCTCGATCGTGTTGCCCGCGAGGTCGGCGGGCGGGCCGGCGGGGTGCGCGCGGTCGATCAGCCCCTCGCCGTGCAGGAAGCCGAGCGCGAGCTCCTCGTCCTCTCCCGGGGTGCGCATGGTCACAGCGAGCGGCGCGCCGTCGACGCGGATCTCCAGCGGCTCCTCCACCGCGACCTCGTCCTCGAGCCCGGGCGCGCGCACGGTCGCGAACGCGCCGCGGACCCGCACTTCGGTCATGCCGCCAGCAACCGCTCGAGCCGGTAGGCGAGCGCCTCGCAGGCGAGCTCCTCGCCGACGTTGAGCTCCAGGCGCGCGCGCGTGTCCTCCACCAGCGCGACCGCCTCGTGCAGCGCCGCCGGGTCGCGGCCCTCCGCGTCGGCGCGGAGCTCCTCGGAGCGGTCGGCGTGCAGCGCGAGCTCGCCGGCGCCGGAGGCGATGCAGGCGAGATCGCGGTACCAGAGCCCGGCCAGGCGCAGCGCCTGGTCCAGCGCACCGGTGGCGGCCCGCCGCGAGGCGCGGCGCGAGCGGTCGGCGTACTCGGTGCTGCGCCTGCGGTGCTCCTTGCGCGGCAGGTACTGCAGCTCCTCGGCCAGCGCCTCCTCGAGCTCCGCCTCGGCCTTCTGGCCCAGCTTGCGCGCCTCGGCCCACAACGGCCCCCATGGCCGCTCGGAGGCCTGACCGCGCAGCGGAGCGCGCGCGAACGCCTCCGCCCGCGCGCGCAGGGCCGGGCCCTCCCCGAGTGCCAGGGCGAGCGCGGCCTCGCCGTCGCCGAGCGAGAGGCGCGCGCAGGCGCTCGCTGCCTGCGGCGCCACGCCGCGCGACTGCAGCAGCGCCTCCAGGCGCTGCACCGGGACGGGCTCGAAGCGCACGGGCTGGCAGCGCGAGGCGATCGTCGGCAGGACCTGCGTCGGGCGGTCGGTGAGCAGGATGATCACGACGTAGCCCGGCGGCTCCTCGAGCGTCTTGAGCAGCGTGTTGGCCGCCGGGTCGTCCATCGTGTCGGCGCGCTCGAGCACGAAGACGCGGAACGCGGCCTCGAACGGGGTGTGCGACGCGGCCGCCACCACCGCGTCGTCGACGTCGCCCCGCAGCATGATGTGCGCGCCGCTGGGCGTCACCCACGTGAGGTCGGGGTGGACCCCGTGCGCGACGCGCGTGCGCACGCCCTCCGGGTCGGGAGCGCCCTGGGCGAGCAGCTCGGCGGCGAACGCGCGGGCGGCTGAGCGCTTGCCGGTGCCCGCCGGCCCGTGGAAGAGGTAGGCGTGGGACGGGCGCCGCTCGAGCGCCGCGCCGAGCACCGCGGAGGCGTGCGGATGGGGCTGCAGGACGGCGAGCGCGCTCACAAGGGATGATCCTAGGCGCATGGCACGCGGACGCCTCATCACCATCGAGGGCCTGGACGGGGCCGGGAAGACGACGCTGGTCGCCGGGCTGTCCCGTGTACTGGGCGAGCAGGGCCACGACGTGCTCGTGCTGCGCGAGCCGGGCGGGGTCGAGCTCTCCGAGCGCATCCGCGAGCTGGTCAAGGACCCGGAGCTCGCGATCGACGCGCGTGCGGAGGCGCTGCTCTACGCCGCGGCGCGCGCCCAGCTCGTCGCCGAGCAGCTCGAGCCGCTGCTCGCGAGCGGGCGCTGGGTGCTGCTCGACCGCTTCGTGGACTCCTCGCTGGCCTATCAGGGCGCCGGCCGGGGCTTGGGCGTGGAGCAGATCCGGGCGCTCAACGCCTTCGCCACGCAGGGCCTCGTCCCCGACCGCACGCTGCTGCTGCGCGTCGACCCCCTCGTCGGGCGCGAGCGCATCGCCGGTCGCGAGCAGGACCGCCTGGAGCGCGAGCCGGACGCGTTCTTTGCGGCGATCGCCGCTGCCTACGACGAGCTCGCGGGCGCCGAGCCCGAGCGCTTCGCGGTGATCGACGCCGGCGGATCTCCCGCGGACGTGCTCGCTGCGGCCGTCGCGGCGGTCGGGTCCTAGAAGTCGCGGTCCAGCGCGCCGGTCTCCGTGCAGGCGGTGGCTGACGCGGGGTTGCCGGCGAGGTCGGTAGCCGCGGTGGAGGGAGTCCAGATCATGTTCGCCGTGGTGGCGACGCCGGTCCGCACCGCGCCCGAGATGCGGGTTCCGAACGTCACGACGATCTGGCTGCCAGACCGCACGAGCGTCGCGTTGAAGGACGCGGTCGCCGAGACCCAGTCGGCCCTCAGCTGCAGTGCCTGCGTGGCCGAGGTGAGCTTGAGCTTGGTCGTGCCCGCAGCGTCGTAGACATCGAGCGTGTCGTTGGCGCCGACGTCGTTGACCCGCACCTGGACGGCCGTCGAGCTGCCGTTCCAGCCAGCCATGATCGAGGCCGGGAGCATCGGCTCGGAGAAGGTCAGCGTCAGTGTGTCGAGGGCGTCGATCGTGCCGGCGGTACCGCCGTTGGCGCCCTGGGCGTCGACGGCGGTCGGCGCGGTGTTGTCGACCTGGACGGTCAGCACCGCGGAGATCGAGGTGTGCGCGTAGTTGTCGGTGGCCTGCATCCGCAGGTCGTAGCTGCCATCGGGTACCAGCGTCGTGTCGAGCCCCGGGCACGTGTACGGCGCCGTGGTGTCGGTGCACAGCGTCGTCCAAGCGGCCGCGCCGGTCGGGCGGTACTCGAAGGTCGTGGTCAAAACTCCCCCGGGGTCGGTGGCCGTGCCGCTGAGGCTGATCGTGCCGCTGACGGAGCTGCCGGGATCGACGAGGGCGACGGTCGGGCCGTTGTTGTCGACGCGTCGGTTGGCCTGGACGGTCGATGCGGTCGTGTTGCCCGCGTTGTCGGTGGCGAGCGCGCGCATGTCGTAGAGGGCATCGGGCGCCGTCGTGGTGTCGAACGAGCACGTGTAGGGGCTGCTGGGGTCGGTGCAGATGTCGGTCCACGTCGAGGTGCCGGCCGGCGCGTACTGGAAGCGCACGCTCGCGACGCCCGAGCCGGCGTCGGCGGCCGTGGCGGCCAGCGCGACCGTGCCCTGGACCTGCGCGGCCACGGGGCCGAGCGTGACACCGATGGGCGCCGTGTTGTCGATCCGCCGCGAGGTGACCGCCGCCGACGTGGCGCTGAGCGCGACGCCGTCGGTCGCGACCGCGCGGAAATCGTAGAGCCCGTCGGCGGCCGTCGCGGTGTTGAACAAGCAGGAGAAGGGGGTGCTCGCGCCGGTGCAGGCCGTCGTCCAGCTCCCGCCTGCGCTCGGCTTGTATTCGTAGCGGACGTTCGCGACGCCGCTGCCCGACCCGTCCGCCGTGGTCGACTGCAGCGTGATCGTCCCGGCAAGCGTCGCGGCGGGCGCCGTCAGCGTCGCGCTCGGGGCGGTGTTGTCCACGCGACGGTTCGAGACCTGCGCGGAGGTCGTGCTGTTGCCGACAGCGTCGGTCGCGAGCGTGTGCAGGTCATAGAGGCCGTCGGCGAGCGAGGCGGTGTTCCACGCGCACGTGCTCGGCGAGCTCGCCGTCGTGCAGATGGTCGTCCAGGCCCCTGCGCCCAGGCGGTACTGCAGCGTGACGCTCGCCAGGCCGGAGCCCGCGTCCGTCGCGGTGCTCGTGACGTTGGTCGTGCCGGTCAGCGGCGAGCCCGGATCGGTGGTGCTGACCGTCGGGCCGGTGTTGTCCACGCGGCGGTTTGCCACGACGTCGGCGCGGGTGTAGCCGGCGGTGTCGGTCGCGAGCGCGCGCACGTCGCGCAGGCCGTCCGCCACGGCCGTCGTGTCGAACGTGCAGCTGTAGGGCGCGACGGTGTCGGTGCACGCGGTCGTCCATGTGCTCGTGCCCGCGGGCGCGGAGGCGAAGACGACGGAGGCGATGCCGCGGTTGGAGGCCGCGTTGGCGGAGAGCGACACGCTGCCACTCAGCGGCGACCCCGGGTCGGTCAGGGTCACGGCGACGGTGTTGAAGTCCGCGGCGGCGGAGAAGGTCGTGTTCGGATTTGCGGTGGCCGCGACGAACGTCGCCCCTGAGGGGCGAACACCCGCGGGGATCAGCACGGCGGCGAAGAGCAGTGCGGCGAGTACGCGCTTCATGAGCTCGACACCGTGACGGCGCCGGCCGCACGGTCCTCGACGTCAGAGCCGGTGTCCTTCCACAGGCCGACGAGGGCGACGAGGGCGATCACCGCCGCGGGGATACCGACGAGGATCATTCGCACCTCGCGGCGGGCGACGCTCGCGAGCGCGAAGCCGGCCCATGGCACGCCGGCGACGACGCGCGCCTGGCGTCCCTTGGGCAGCGTGAAGGTCCAGGGATCGGCCACGGCGTTGAAGTCGCCCTTCGTGCGAAAGACGCGGCCCTGGTGCGGGTCGCGGGCGATCGCGACGATGCGATGGGTGACCAGGCCCTGCGGGCCGGTGCCGCGCGGCGGGCGGTAGGTGATCACGTCGCCGGTCTTCAGCGCGCCGGTCGGGACGACCTCGTCGAAGACGAGCGAGCCGCGGTCATACGTCCCGGTCATCGAGCCGCTCACGATCACGTAGCGCTGCCATCCCAACAGCGAGGGCACGACGAGAAACAGGCCAAGCAGAACGCCCGCCGCGACGAGCAGCGCAACCAACACGCTGCCGACGCGGCGGGCGATCATGACCTTCCCAGGTCCCTTGGAGTCGCCGCGTCCGTTAGGACGTGGCGTTCCAGAGGAACTGAACCGTGGCGGCGTCGCCCTGGTAGTTGTCGTCGGCGCTGGGGTCGAGCGCGACGCTGAACTGGTAGCGGTGCTTCTCGTTTGACGCGAAGGTGCCAAGCGCGGAGATCGGGTTCGCGCCGCCGCCCATCTGCGTGAGCGTGCCGCCGGTGAACTTGGTGACGTCGTTGGCGTCGCCACACACCGGGGTGCCGGAGGAGAAGTCGCCGCAGTCGACGACCGTGACGTTGAGCTTGGAGGCCATCGGGTAGGTGGCGTCGGTGCTCGTCAGGGTGCCCTTGGCGAGCGTGAAGGTGCCGCTCAGCGAGCCGGTGTTCTGGATGTCGACGGTGCCCGTGGTGGCGGGATCGCCGGGGCGCATGTTCGCCGCGGTGAGGATCGCGGCGTTGGCCTTGGAGTTGAGCATCGTCAGCGTGCCGGCGGTGAACACGTTGGACGGGTTCGCCGACTGGGCGGTGAAGTTCGCACCGGACGCGCCGGTGATGCCGACGGCCACGAGGACCGTGGCAAGTGCTGCGAGGGTCCGCTTGGGGCGGGCCGCGAGGTTCCTGATGCGGTGCATGGGGAGCTCCTGGTGCCTGGGAAGGGAAGTGGTCCGTGCAAAGGGCACGGCCTTTACTGGCAACCGGGCTATCTCGTCCGAGACCCCTGGGCTTTGCGTCCCCGCCTCACGACGGGTTTGCCTTTGAGCAGCACTCCCTTATCGGTCCGGGAAACGACCGATGGGACATCCCTGGACAGATGTTTCAGCGGCTAGCCATAACCGCGCGCGTGGGTCTGGCGCCAGTTCCAGGCGTCGGCGATCATTGTCTCGATCTCCGGCTTGACCGCCACCCATCCGAGCTCGGAGCGGATCTTCTCCGACGAGGCGACGAGCGCCGCGGGGTCGCCGGAGCGCCGCGGCTCCTCCGTGACGGCGATCTCGCGCCCGGTGACGCCGCGCGCTGCCTCGATGACCTCGCGCACGGAGAACCCGGTTCCGTTGCCCAGGTTGTAGATCCGGTGCTCGCCCGCGTTCGTCGCGGCGTCGAGGCCGAGCGCGTGGGCGTCGGCGAGGTCCTCGACGTGGATGTAGTCGCGCACCGCGGTGCCGTCGGGCGTCGGGTAGTCGGTGCCGAACACGGAGATGTGCGGGCGCGTGCCGGCGGCAGCCTGCAGGACAAGCGGGATCAGATGGGTCTCGGGCTCGTGGTCCTCGCCGAGCTCGCCGCTCGCGCCCGCGACGTTGAAGTAGCGCAGCGAGACCGCCCCGAGCCCGTGGGCGCGACACTCGTCGGCGATCATGCGATCGACGGCGAGCTTGGAGTTGCCGTACGCGTTGACGGGGTTGGTCGGCAGTGTTTCCGGCATCGGCACCTGCTCGGGCTCTCCGTAGACCGCGCAGGTCGAGGAGAACACGAGGCGCCGCACCTGCGCGGCGCGCATGGCGTCGAGCAGGTTCAAGGTCCCGACGAAGTTGCCGCGGTGGTAGCGCTCGGGATGCTCGACGGACTCGGCAACCAGCGCCAGCGCGGCGAAGTGCAGGACGCCGTCGTAGCCCGACGCGAGCGCCCGGCTCGTCGCGTCCGCGTCGAGCAGGCTGCACTCGACGTGGGCCGCCCCGGCCGGGATCGCCGCGCGATGCCCGCGCGAGAGGTCGTCGAGCACCGCGACCTCGTGGCCGGCGTCCACGAGCCGCGTCGCCACGACGCTGCCGATGTAGCCGGCGCCGCCGGTGACCAGGAGCCTCATGACCGCGGATACTAGGATCCATGGGGTGCTCGCGCGCCTCACCGTGGCCCTCGGCGTGACGCTGGCGCTGCTCGCCGCCCTGCCGGCCTTCGCCGCTGCGGCGTTCACCCCTGACACCCAGCGCGTCTACGACGACTACCGCTCCGACGGGACGATCGCGCCCTGCGACCACACCGCCGCGCTCTACCGGGCCACGCTCCAGCAGCTCACCCCCGCCGTGGAGGAGGAGACGCCGGCGTTCCGCCCCGCCGTAGAGGCGGCGCTCGAGGAGCGCAAGGTCGGCTGCAAGGACCTCGCCGGCGGCGCGGCGACCGCCAAGCCCAAGCGCAACGGCACGGCGGCGGCCGGGAAGCGCGGGCGCTCGAGCACGGCCACCCCCGCGAGCCCGAGCGCCCCCGCCGCGACCCCGGCGGCCGGCTCGGGCGGCTCTGCGCCCGCTCCGTCGGGCTCTGCGCCGGCGACCCCGGCCGACGGCGGCGCGGCGCCCGCGGCCACCCCCGCGCCCGTGGCGACCCCAGCGCCAGCCGCGCCGGCACCCGCGGCTGCGCCCACCGAGCAGGTGCTGGCCGACCACCCCTACGTGGGCACGCCGACTGGGCTGCTGATCGCCGCGGGCCTGCTCGCGCTGACCCTGCTCGCCGCGCTCGCCGCGCTCGCCGCCCGGCACTTCGGCTGGGGCGAGGAGCGCCTTGCGGGCACCCGCCACGCATGGGGCGAGGCGGCCTACCGCGCCGGGGGCACGTGGGGCGACTTCGTCGACTGGCTGCGGCTGGGGCGGTGAGCTGATGCTCCACGACCAGCTGCCGTGGTACGTCGGCGGACCCGTGATGGGCCTGTGCGTGATCGCGATCCGCGCGCTCGTGAACGGGCGCCTGGGCGTGACGGGCGCGTTCTCGGAGGTGATCGACCGGGTCGGACGGGGCAGCCTGCGCTTCGACTGGCGCGGCTGGTTCCTGATCGGGCTCGTGGCCGGCGGCGGGCTGTTCGCGCTGTTCGCCGGCGGCCCAGTGTTCGAGGGCTACGGGTGGCTGACCGACACCTTCCACGGCAGCGGCCGGATCCTGATCGCGGCGATCCTGCTGGCCGCGGGCGTGATGATCGGCTTCGGGGCCAAGACGGCCGGCGGCTGCACCTCGGGCAACGGGCTGACGGGCACCTCGATGCTCTCCTCCGCCTCGCTCGCCGCGACCGCCACGTTCTTCGCGACCGCGATCGCGATCAGCTTCCTGATCAAGGCGCTGATCTAGTGCGCCTGCGGCTCGCGGGCCTCGCGGTCGGGCTGGTGTTCGGCGTCACGCTGGCGTGGACGGGCATGAGCAGCCCGGAGGTCATCCGCTCCGCGCTGCTGTTCGAGAAGGCCTACCTGTTCGAGTTCTTCGCGGCGGCGGTGCTGACCGCGACCGTCGGCGTGCACCTGCTGCGGCGTGCCCGCGTGCGCGCCCTGCTGACCGGCGAGCGCGTCGGCTGGAAGCCGGAGGCGCCGGCGCGCCGCCACGTGCTCGGCAGCGTGCTGTTCGGGACCGGCTGGGCGGTGGCCGACGCCTGCCCGGGCCCGATCGCTACGCAGGTCGGCCAGGGCATCGTCTGGAGCCTCTTCACGGTCGCCGGCGTGGTCCTCGGAATTTGGCTGTTCTTGCGCCGTCAGCCGGCCGCGATCGACGCCTGACCTTCTATCATGTGACCGACGTTCGGAGCATGCGTTTGCGGTGATTTGCAGGCTCGTCTCAAGTCCGTCCGGACCCTTGGCCAGTATCCGCTCCCCGCTCATACAGCACTCGGCGGGAGCAGCCAAATCAGTTCGGGAGAGGAGCAGTACAAGATGGATTCCACGCCGCACAGCACAGCCCTCAAGACGGAGCCACGCATGGGTGAGGCGCTGAGCGTGCGCCGGCTGTTCACGCAGCCGGGCGTCCATCCCTTCGACACCGTCGAGTGGGAGCTGCGCGATGCGCGCATCGGCCACGGCGACCGTGTCGCCTTCGAGCAGACCGGCGTCGAGTTCCCCAAGTCGTGGTCGCAGAACGCGACCAACATCGTCACCCAGAAGTACTTCCGCGGCCAGCTCGACTCGCCCGCGCGCGAGCGCTCGGTCAGGCAGATGGTGGCGCGCGTCGCGGGCACGATCGCCGACTGGGGTCGTGAGCGCGGCTACTTCGCGACGGTCGAGGACGGTGAGGCGTTCGAGGCCGAGCTGACCCACATCCTGCTCCACCAGATGGCCGCCTTCAACTCGCCCGTGTGGTTCAACGTCGGCTTCGAGGAGCAGCCCCAGTGCTCGGCCTGCTTCATCCTCTCCGTCGAGGACACGATGGAGTCGATCCTCGACTGGAACACCAAGGAGGGCAACATCTTCCTCGGCGGCTCCGGCTCGGGGATCAACCTCTCCAACATCCGCGGCTCGGTCGAGCCGCTGGGCAAGGGCGGCACCGCCTCGGGCCCGGTCTCCTTCATGCGCGGCGCCGACTCCTGGGCGGGCACGATCAAGTCCGGTGGCAAGACGCGCCGCGCGGCCAAGATGGTCGTGCTCGACGTCGACCATCCCGACATCCGCGAGTTCATCTGGTGCAAGGCGCGCGAGGAGGACAAGGCCGCCGCCCTGCGCGACGCGGGCTTTGACATGTCGATCGACGGCGCCGGCTTCTTCTCGATCCAGTACCAGAACGCCAACAACTCCGTCCGCGTCACCGACGAGTTCATGCAGGCGGTCGAGAACGACGAGGACTGGCACCTGATCGCGCGCACCACCGGCGAGCCGGCCGGCGAGCCGATCCGCGCGCGCGAGCTGATGCGCGAGATCGCCGAGGCCGCGTGGCGCTGCGCCGATCCGGGCGTGCAGTACGACACGACGATCAACCAGTGGCACACCTCGCCCAACTCGGGCCGGATCAACGCGTCCAACCCGTGCAGCGAGTACATGCACGTCGACAACTCGGCCTGCAACCTCGCGTCGCTGAACCTCATGAAGTTCCGCCGCGCCGACGGCACGGTGGACGTCGCGAGCTTCCAGCACGTCGTCGACGTGATGCTGCTCGCGCAGGAGATCGTCGTCGGCCCGTCGAGCTACCCGACGCGCGAGATCGGCGAGAACGCTCGCGCCTTCCGCCAGCTCGGCCTCGGCTACGCCAACCTCGGCGCGTTCCTGATGGCCAACGGGATGCCCTACGACTCAGACGCCGGGCGCGGCACCGCCGCCGCGATCACCGCGCTGATGACCGGGCGCGCGTACCTGCAGTCAGCCAAGGTGGCCGCGGCGATCGGGCCCTACGACCACTACGACGTGAACCGCGAGGCGCACAACAACGTCATGCGCATGCACCGCGACGCGTCCTACGCGATCCCGGACTCCACCTGCGAGGACGCAGACCTGCTCGGCGCCTCGCGTGAGACCTGGAACGAGGCCGTCGCGCTCGGCGAGCTCTACGGCTACCGCAACGCGCAGGCCACGGTGCTCGCGCCCACGGGCACGATCTCGTTCCTGATGGACTGCGACACGACCGGCATCGAGCTCCTTGTACTTCTCGCTCGTGAAGTACAAGGAGCTCGTCGGCGGCGGCTCGATGACGATCGCCAACCGCACGGTCCCGATGGCGCTGGCCACGCTCGGCTACTCCTCCGAGCAGATCGGGCAGATCGAGGCCCACATCACCGAGAACGGCACGATCGTCGGCGCTCCCGGGCTGTCGGCCGAGCACCTGCCGGTGTTCGACGTGGCGGTCGGCGAGCGCGCGATCTCCCACGACGGCCACATCAAGATGATGGGCGCGGTCCAGCCCTTCCTGTCGGGCGCGATCTCCAAGACCGTCAACCTGCCCCAGACCGCCACGGTCGAGGACATCGCCGAGACCTACATCGAGGCCTGGCGCCTCGGGGTCAAGGCGCTGGCGATCTACCGCGACGGCTCGAAGACGGCGCAGGCGCTGCGCACCGACGCCCAGGAGATCAAGGCCGTCGCGGCGCTGGCCGGCGAGGAGGTCTTCACCAAGGTCGAGGTCGACGCGCTGATCGAGGACGCGGTCACCACGGCGGTCGCGAAGGCGCGCACGGAGTCGGGCCCGCAGCGCCACCGGATGCCGCGCGAGCGCGAGTCGATCACGCACAAGTTCTCGCTCGGCGGCCACGAGGGCTACATCACGGCCGGCAAGTACGAGGACGGGACGGTCGGGGAGATCTTCCTCACCGACATCGGCAAGGAGGGCTCGACCCTCCGCGGGATGATGAACTCGTTCGCGACCGCGATCTCGATCTCGCTCCAGTACGGCGTGCCGCTCGAGACGCTCGTGCGCAAGTTCGCCTACATGCGCTTCGAGCCGGAAGGGATCACCACCAACCCGGAGATCCCGTTCGCCAAGTCGATGCCCGACTACATCATGCGCTGGCTCGCCTCGCGCTTCCTGGACGCCGACGTCCAGGAGGACCTCGGGATCCTCACCAAGGAGGTCCGCGCGCGGCGCACCGCCGAGGACGTCGTGAGCGCGGCGTCAGGCGGCAGCGCCGGCCCGGCGGCCACCGGCGGCAACGGCGGGGGCAACGGCGGCGCGAAGCCCGCGAGCACCGCGTTCACCGACACCCCTCCGGTGCTCCCGGCCAAGATGATCGGGCTCGACCTCGGCCCCGCCTGCTCGCAGTGCGGGGGCATGATGCAGCGCACGGGCTCGTGCTACACGTGCTCGAGCTGCGGCAACAACACCGGCTGCGGGTAGCGATCGGCGCGCGCGAGGACTCGGCGAAGGCCCCGGCGGCGCCGGGGCCTTCGGTCCGCCACCCCCTCTTCGCGCGCCTCTACACGTGGCTGAGCCGCAACGAGACCGAGGAGGCGCTCGAGCGGCGGCGTGAGCTCGTCAGCGGGCTCTCGGGCCGGGTGCTCGAGCTCGGCGCCGGCTCGGGTGCGAACTTCGCGCACTACCCGGCGGAGGTCTCAGAGCTCGTAGCGATCGAGCCCGAGGCCTACCTGCGCGAGCAGGCGCGTCTGGCGGCGGTTCGCGCGCCGGTGGAGGTCACGCTCATCGATGCCGTCGCCGACGCGCTGCCGGTCGAGGACGCGAGCGTCGATGCAGCCGTCGTCTCGCTCGTGCTGTGCTCGGTGCCCGACCAGGCGCGTGCGCTCGCCGAGCTCGCGCGGGTGCTGCGCCCCGGCGGCGAGCTTCGCTACTACGAGCACGTGCTGTCGAGCAGGCCCTCGGTGGCCCGCAGCCAGCGCGCCGTGGACCGGCTGTTCTGGCCGCGCGCGTTCGGCGGCTGCCACACGGCGCGCGACACCCCGGGCGCGATCGCCGCGGCGGGCTTTGCGATCGAGCGCGAGCAGCGCCTGTGGGTCGGCCCGAAGCTCGCCGTGCCGGTCGGCACGCACGCGATCGGGATCGCGCGCCGCCCGGTCTGAGAGGAGCCGGGGCGCGGCCGTGGAAGGGGCCGTTCATGGGTCCCGGCCGCCTGCACGCCCTGGTCGACGGGGTCTTCGCGATCGCCCTCACGCTGCTCGTGCTCGACCTGCCGAAGCCGCGGGACTCCCAGCGGCTCGCGCACGACCTGCTCGCACTGTGGCCGACCTACGCGGCCTACCTGGTGTCCTTCGTGACGGTGGGGATCCTGTGGATCGAGCACCACGGGATGATGAGCGCGGTGCGCCAGACCAACCGGCGCTTCCTGGAGCGGACGCTGCTGTTCCTGCTGTTCGTCTCGATCATCCCGTGGCCCACGGCGCTCGCGGCCGACTACGCCGACCAGGGCGCCCAGGCGCGCCCCGCGGCGGTGGTCTACGCCGGGCTCATGCTGCTCATGGGCCTCTCGTTCGCCGCGAGCTGGCGCTACCTGGACCGCCACCGGGAGCTGGCCGCCGAGCCGGCTCACGGAGCGCTGGCGGCCGGGACGAGGCGGGCCCTGATGGGCGCGTCGGTCTATCTCGTCGCGATCGCGGTCGCCTTCGTGAGCCCGGCGGCGTCGTTTGCGATCGACGCGTTGATCTCGCTGTACTTCGCCGTCTCGCGCACCCAGGTCCCGGGGCTCATCTACCGCGCCGCGCAGGCCGGCGAGGACGTCTAAGCGTCGGGCTCTGCCGCGACCTGGTGGCGCAGGCGGTCGCGCGCCTCGGCGAAGCGCACGGCCTCGTAGACGATCAGCATGCACAGCGCCGCGGCCGGCACGAGCGCCAACGGGTCGCCGACGTGGCCGAGCGTCTTCTTCATGCCGAGCGCGACGAGCACGATCCCCGCGACCATCGGGAAGTGCAGGTAGGAGAAGGAGTCGCGTGCGATGTTGTTCTGCTCGCGGCCCTTGGCGGCGTTGGTCAGGCGGCGTTCGGCGACCAGCGCGACGACGTCGAAGTACAGCCACCACAGCGCTCCCGCGACGACTGTCCCGGCCACCGCCGCGAGCACGACGCCGGCGTCGATGCCGATCGCCGAGCCGGCGCCGATGGCGACGATCGACTCGCCCAGCGCGATCAGCACGATCAGCCCGTGGCGCTCGGCGAAGTGGCCGGGCGACAGCTTCCAGCCGTCGGCGCCGAACACGAACGGCTCGCCCATGTCGAGCCCGAGCGCGAGCGCCCACATCGCGCCCTGCGCGACGCCGTCGAGGAACGACGCGCCGATGAGCAGCCCGACCCCGACCGCCGTGCCGATCGCAAGTCCGGTGACCGAGCGTCGCAGCTCGGGCTCGTCGCGGCTGGCGAGGAGGAAGAGCACGATGTGGGCGATGCGGACGACGCCGTAGGCGCACGCGAACAGCAGCGCCGACTGGTCGAAGGCCTCGGGGACGCACAGGGCGGCGACGAGCAGCGCGGCCATCGCCCCGAAGATCGTCAGTCGCACCACGCCCTCCTCGGGGTCCACGACGCTCGTGAGCCACGCGTAGCCGACCCACGACCACCACAGGACGCCGAGCACGAGCAGGCCCTTGGCCAACCCGTGCCACGTCGGCTCCTGCGCCATCAGCGCGGTGCACTGGGTGATGGCCAGCACGAACACGAGGTCGAAGAGCAGCTCGAGCGGCGTCACGCGGTCGCCCTCGCGCATCACGGCCCCGCGGCGGCGGCTCCGCGGGCTGGTGGCGGTGGCTGCCATCACCGCATCCTCTCAGGGCCTACAGCTCGCGCAGCTCCTCGATCGCGGGGCGGCGCAGCGCGCGCAGGGTCAGCGCGCCCGCGGCGAGCACCGCGGCGAGGGTGAGCGCGAGCAGGCCGGCGAGGTAGGCCCACGGCACGGCGAGGACGTCCGGCGGCGGATCGAAGACGCCCGTCAGCACCCGGACGAGCATGTCGGAGATCGCGACCGCGATCGCGCTGCCGAGCAGCAGGCCGCCGAGGGTGACGAAGGCCGACTCGCCCCACACGAAGCCGCCGAGCTGCCGGGTGCGGGCCCCGAGCGCGCTGGCGATGGCGAACGTGCGGCGGCGCTCGCGGAACCCGAGCCCGAGCGCGAGCCCGGACGCCGAGGCGGCAAGCACGAGCGCGAAGGCGAGCTCGACCTGGGTCAGGCCCGACAGCTCGACCGCGGTGAGGTTCGAGCCGACGATCTTGCGCTGGTTCTGCAGGTCGGTGACCGCGGCCGTGGTGCCGACCTTGGCGCGCACGGCGGCGGCGACCTTCCCGGCCGGGGTGCCGTCGGTCTGCAGCAGAAAGGCGCCGACCGCGTTCGAGCCCGTCGTCCTGGCCACGTAGGACGCGTTCGCGACCAGGAAGGAGTCCTTCGGAGCGGTTGGGAACTCCTTCGCCACGCCCACGTAGTGGAAGGGCACGGTGGTCAGGGCCTTCGTCCTGCCGTTCTGCAGTCGCAGCCGCACGAGATCGCCCGGATGCAGCTGGAAGTCCTTGACGGTCTCGGCGGAGACGAGCACCCCGTCGGGGCGCGTGGCCAGCGTCTGCATCAGCGAGCTCGCCGTGCCGCCCGCGAACCAGCCGTTCTGGAGCCTGCCGGCGGCGGCGATCGTCTGAGGGCGCACGCCGTAGAGGTCCTGGAGGTCGGGGCCGACGTAGGCAAAGCGATGCTGCAGCGGCTCGATGCTCTTGACGCCCGGCAGCTTGGCGAGCGGCGCCGCGCCGCGCGGGCCGACCTGCACGCCGGGCGACTCGGTGACGGTGACGTCGGCGCCGTTTGACAGGCGCGCGTCGGCTTCGGCCTGCTGCTGGTAGGTCGAGTTGAAGACGGCGGTGCTCGCCGCAAAGCCCGCGGTGAGCGCGACCAGCGCGACCGAGCGCGCGAGCAGCCGCCGCTGGCGGCCCATGGTCGCGGCGACGATCGGCGAGAGCTCGCCGGCGAGCGGGCGCAGCATGCGCGTGACCGGCCGGCGGCCGCGGCTCAGCAGCAGGTCGGCAAGGCGGTAGGTCAGCAGCCCGGCGCCGAGCCAGCCGAGCACGGGCGCGAGCAGCGCGTACCAGTTGACCGAGACCTGCGGCACGCCCTCCGGCGCGAGCACGAGCTCGTAGCCGTTGGAGGACGCCTGCCAGAAGACGAGCGCGGAGCCGGCGAGCGCGAGCAGGTCGACGTAGAAGCGCTGCCACAACGGCGCGCGGTGATCGCGGCCGGTATGGCGACGCTGGCCGGCCACGGTGAGGCTGCGCGCGTCGCGCCACGCCGGGAGCGCGACCGCCGCGCCGGCGATCGCGCGCCCGGCGAGCGCCGAGCCGGCCGCCCACAGCACGGCCGATGCGGTGCCGGCGCCGAAGCTCGCGGTGCCGAAGGCGAGCGAGCCGATCAGCAGCGCCGCTCCGAGGCCGAGCGCCACGCCGAGCCCGCCCGCCAGCGCGGACTCTGCCAGTGCGAGGCCGACGAGCTGGCGCGTGGAGGCGCCGCGGGTGCGCAGCAGGGCGGCGTCGCGACGGCGGCGCTCCACGCCCGCCGAGGCGATCGAGGCGGTCACGAGCCCGGCCAGGACGGCGCCCGGCACGCCCAGGAAGAGGAACAGCAGCTCGGCGTAGAGCGCGTCGCCGCGCGCCTTGTCGAGCGCGGCGCCGAGGTTGTCGCCGACGAGCCCCTGGCCCGTCAGCTTCGTCTCGAGGTTGCGGGCGTCGCCCGACACCCGCACGAACGCAGCGTCGGGGCTGCCGGGAAGGGCGTGCGAGACCAGGGCGTGCACCTGGGTGGTGACCGCCGGGCCGCTTGCGAAGCGGTCGAAGGCCTTCTGCGGGAGCAGGATCACGTTGTCGGGCGGCGCTTGGGGCTGCGCGCCGGCCGGGGCGCCGACCTGCTGGAACAGCGAGTCGGCGGCCGGAAGGTCGACGACCCCGGCGACCTTGACCGTGGTGCTCGCGCCGCCGGCGCGGCCGATCTTCACTGAGTCACCGGGCTTGGCGTGGAGGTTCGCCGCGGTCTGCTGGGCGATCAGCACGCCGCTGCCCGACCCCGCGAGCGTCCGTACCTGGCCGGGGAAAGCCGAGGTGTAGCCGTCGGGCAGCCCGAGCACGCGGCCGGGGCCGGTGGTCTGCACGGAGCCGCCGCTCGAGCTGGTCAGCCCGGTGGTGCGCGCGAAGGAGACGGGCAAGGCCGTCCTGACGCTCGGCTGGCGCTTGACCTGCGCCAGCAGCCTCGCCGGCGCGACGCCGTTGCGTCCCTCGACCTGCCAGTCCACCGGCACGCGGCCGACGGCGCGCCTGGTCATCTGAGAGGTCGTCGAGGAGAGGAAGGTCCCGATCGAGGCGAGCAGCGCGACGCCCACCGCCACCCCGAGCGCGGTCGCGAGCACGCGGCCGCGGCGGCGTGCGAGCAGGCCGCGCAGCCAGGTCAGGGCGATCATGCGGGCACCTCGCTGCGGGAAGCGGTGACGAGCCGGCCGGAGTGCATCTCCCAGCGCTCCGGGAGGCGCTCGGCCACGGCCGGGTCGTGTGTCGAGATCAGCAGGGCGGCGCCGGAGTGCTCGGCGGCGGCGAGCAGCACGTCGACGACGATTCCGGCGCTTGCGCGGTCGAGCTGGCCCGTCGGCTCGTCGGCGAGGATGAGCTGCGGGTCGCCGGCCAGCGCGCGCGCCACGGCGACGCGCTGGGCCTGGCCGCCGGAGATCTCCTCGGGCAGCTTGGCCGCGAGCTCGAGCAGCCCGAGGCGCTCCAGCGCGACGCGCGCCGCGGCGCCGGCGTCCGCGCTGCCGGCGCCGTCGAGCACGAGCGGCAGCGCGACGTTCTCCTCGACGGTCAGCGGCGGCAACAGGCTCGGGCCCTGGAAGACGACGGCGACGGGGCCGGGGCGCAGGTCGGCGAGCGAGCCGATCGCGGGCCAGCTGACACTGCCGAGCGTCGGCGTCTCGAGCCCCGCAAGCAGGTGGACGAGCGTCGACTTGCCCGAGCCGGACGGGCCGACGAGCGCGATCCGCGCCCCGGCGTCGACGCGGCAGTCGCTGGGCTGCAGTGCGACGGTGGCGGCGCTCCCCTCCCCGTAGGTGCGCGCGGCGCCCTCGCAGAGCGCGAGCGCGGCGGCGGCGGTCATGCCTGCACCCGGCCGTCGCGAAGCTGGATCTCGCGGTCGGCCGCCGCGGCGACCTCCGGCGAGTGGGTGACCATGAGCACGGCGGCGCCGGCGCCGGCGCGATCGCGCAGGAGGTCCAGGACGCGCGCCGCGGTGACCTCGTCGAGCTCGCCCGTGGGCTCGTCGGCGAGGATCACGGGCGGGTCGTTGGCGAGCGCGACCGCCAGCCCGGCGCGCGCGAGCTCGCCGCCGGAGAGCTGGCCTGGGCGGTGGCCCGCGCGGGGGGCGATGCCGCAGCGCTCGAGCACGTCGGCGCGCCACTCGGCGCCGTGCTCGCCGCCGGCGAGCCTCTGGGCGAGCGCGACGTTGTCGGACACCGACAGGTGCCCGACGAGGTTGGCCTGCTGGTAGAGCATCCCCAGCCGCCGTGCGCGGACGCCCGCGCGCTCCTCCTCCGAACGGCGCGACAGGCGCTCGCCCGCGACGCGGACCATGCCGCCGTCGGGCTCGTCGAGCCCGGCGAGGATCGACAGCAGCGTCGACTTGCCCGAGCCCGAAGGCCCGGTGACCGCGACGACCTCGCCGGGCGCGATCGCGAGCGACACGCCCTGGAGCGCGAGCGTCTCGTCGTCGCCGGCGTGGTAGAAGCGGTAGAGGCTCTCGGCCTCGAGCGCCGCGGTCATGCCGAAAACCTCAGGGAATCGGTGACGATCTTCCATGGGTCGACGTTGTCGGCGCCCTTCGGCCCCGCGAGGGTGAGGACGACTTCGCTGCCCCGGTGGAGGAAGAGGTAGCGCTCGACCGCGTCCTGGCCGGACTTGCCGGTCACGGCGTTCGCCCTGGCCGGCGCGAGGTAGGTGATGCGCACCGCCTTGCCGGCCGTGCGCGAGACCAGGCTGACCTTGCCGGCCTTGAAGCCCTTGACCGTCCCGGAGAGCCTGCGCAGCTCGGTCTGGCCGGCGCCCCGCACGGTCGGCGCCGCGGCCGTCGCGCGCCGGCTCTCCATGCGGATCGAGTTGAGCTTGTCGGTGAAGGTGACGGCGCCGCCCGCGGCGCTGCGCGACCAGCCCTCGGGCACCTTGACCGAGTAGCCCGCTCCCGGTGGCGTGTAGGCGACGTAGGCCTGGTTGTCGGGGATGTCGCCGGCCGGGCTGGCCTCCTTGGCGTTCGGGTTCGCGGGCTTCGCCGTCGGGGACGAGCCGCAGCCCGCGGCGACCAGCGCAAGCGCCGCGAGGAGGGCGGAGAGGAGTCGGTGGGCGTGCATGGGGCTGAACCTAGGCCCCCCGCCTCAAGGCCCGACCCGCGCAAGGTCAACGCCGGGTCAATGTGCGCGTGCGCCGGTAGCGTCACCGGCGTGCCGGCACCCGCGATCCTGGTCGTGGAGGACGACGAGGCGATCGCCTCGGGGCTCGTGCGCGTGCTCGACAGCCAGGGCTACCCGGTCCGCCGCGTCGGCCGCGGACGCGCCGCGCTGCAGGCCGTGGCCGACGACACGGTGCTGGTCGTGCTCGACCTCGGGCTGCCCGACATGGACGGGCTGGAGGTCTGCCGCCAGCTGCGCGCCGCCCGCCCCGAGCTCGCCATCCTCGTGCTGACCGCTCGCGACCAGGAGCTCGACGTCGTCGCCGGGCTCGACGCGGGCGCCGACGACTACCTGGTCAAGCCGTTCCGGCTCTCCGAGCTGCTGGCCCGTGTGCGGGCCCACCTGCGGCGCGCCGAGGCGGCGCCCGACCGCGAGCCGCACGAGCCGCTGCGGGCCGGCGACGTCGTGGTGGACCGCGCCGCCCGGCGCGCCTGGCGCGGTGAGCTGGAGCTGGCGCTGCGCCCGAAGGAGTTCGACCTGCTCGCGCTGCTGGTCGGGGAGGCCGGCCGAGCGGTGACGCGCGAGCGGATCATGCGCGAGGTCTGGGACACGGAGTGGCTCGGCTCGACCAAGACGCTCGACACGCACGTGCTCACGCTGCGCAACAAGCTGGGCGAGCCCGAGGCGATCACCACGCTGCGCGGCGTCGGCTACCGCTTCGAGGGGCCGTGAGGCGCCGGCTCGCCGTGGCCATCGCGAGCGTGGCCGCCGCCGCGATCGCGCTGTTCGCGCTACCGCTCGCGGTCGTGCTCCAGCGCTCCTACCGCGAGGAGGACCTGCTGCGCCTGCAGCGCGATGCGGTGGCCGCGACGCGCAGCCTCGACGTCGGCAGCGGCGGCGACCGCGTCGAGCTGCCGCGGATCCGGGCGCGGGTCACGGTCTACGACGGCGGCGGGCGGCGCGTCGCGGGTGCCGGGCCACCGCGGGCCGACGCCCTCGTCACCTCGGCGCTGCGCGACGGCCGCCCGACGGAGGCCGCGCAGGGCAGCCGGCTGATCGTCGCGGTGCCGCTGCTGGCCGGCGAGCGGATCTCCGGCGTGCTCCGTGCCGAGCGCAGCGCGGGCGGCGCCGCGCGCGACACCTACGCCGCCTGGGCGCTGATCGGTGGCATCGCCGCGGTCGTGCTCGCGCTCGCGATCGCGGCGGCGGCGCTGCTCGGACGCCGGCTCGCGCGCCCGCTCGAAGCTCTGGCGACGGCGGCTCGGCGGCTCGGCGAGGGCGACTTCTCCGTGCGCGCGCCGCGCGCGCGGATTGCGGAGGCAGACGCCATCGCCGCCGCGCTGGATGCCACCGCCGCGCGCCTGGACGATCTCATCAACCGCGAGCGCGCCTTCAGCGCCGACGCCTCCCACCAGCTGCGCACGCCGCTGGCGGCGCTGCGCATCGAGCTCGAGGCGCTGGAGCTGCGCGGGGAGCGCTCGGCCGAGCTCACGGCGGCGCTCGCCCAGGTCGACCGCCTCGGCGGGACCGTCGACACGCTGCTGGCGGTGGCGCGCGATGCGCCGCGGCGCGATGCGCGGGCGGACCTGCACGCGCTCGTGGCCGAGGCCGAGCTGCGCTGGCGCGGGCCGCTCGCCGCCGCCGGCCGGCCGCTGCGCACGTTCGCCGACCCCGCCCATCCGGCCGCCGCCGCTTCGCCGCGCGTCGTCGCGGAGATCCTCGACGTGCTGCTCGGCAACGCCCAGGATCACGGCGCCGGTGCGGTGACGGTGCGCGTGAGCGAGGCCGGCGAGTCGCTGCGCATCGACGTGTCCGACGAGGGGCCGGGGATCGCCGGCGACGAGGAGGAGCTGTTCGAGCGCCGCGCGGACGGCGCCGGCGCGGGCCACGGGATCGGGCTGTCGCTGGCGCGCTCGCTAGCGCACGCGGAGGGCGGGCGCCTGGTGCTCACGCGCGCCGCGCCGCCGGTGTTCACGGTCTGGCTGACCGCGGACCGGCCGGGCGCGTAGCGCTCGCTACGCGGAGGCGACGGGGCCGCCGGGTGGCAGCGCGGGAAGGTGCAGCTCGAAGCGCCCGCCGTCGGCGGCCACGACCGTGACGTCGCCGCCGCCCGAGCGGGCCAGCCGTCGCGCGAGCGGCAGCCCGAGCCCGGCGCCGCCGTTGCCGCTGAAGCCGGGCTCGAAGATCGCCTCCCGATCCCCGGCGGGGATCCCGGGGCCGTCGTCCTGGACGGAGATCACGACGTCGCCGTTGGCCCACCCGCTGATCCGGACCGATGACGCGGCGTGGCGGATCGCGTTCTCCAGCAGCGGCTGCAGCGCCTGCACCGCCAGGTCCTGCTCGACCCCGACCCGCAGCGGCCCGTCCGGCGCGGCGAGGTCGATGGCGATCCCCGACGCCTCGGCGATCGGCGCGGCGCCCTCGAGCGCCGCCCAGACCGCGCTGCCGGCGTCGGCCGAGCCGGGGGCGGCGCCGGCGTCGCCGCGGGCGGCGGTCATCAGCGTCTTGATCACCGCCTCCATGCGGTCGGTGCCGCGCAGGACTTGCTCGAGCGACTCGCGCACCTCCTCGGAGAGGTCCGAGCGGCGCAGGGTCAGCTCCGCCTCGCCGCGTACACCGCTGAGCGGGGTGCGCAGCTCGTGCGCCATCTCCGCCGAGAAGCGCTGCTCGTGGCGCAGGCTCGAGGCCACGCGCGCGAGCAGCGCGTCGAGCGTCGCCGACAGCCCGGTCAGCTCGTCGCGCGGCGGGCCGAGGTTGAAGCGCCGGTCGAGGTCGTGCTCGCTCCAGTCCGCCGCGCTGCGCGTCATCTCCGCCACCGGGCGCAGCGCCTTGTCCATCGAGCGCCGGACCAGCAGCGCGCCGGCGATGAGGACGAACAGGTCGACCGCGAGCATCCCCCCGAGCGCGAGGCGCTCGGTGTGCTCGTAGGGCGCGCGTGACACGCCGACCACGACGGTCGCGATGCGGCGCCGCCCGCCGCCGGCGAACGCGGGCTCGGCGCGCAGCACCAGGTGCGCGCTCGCCGCGCGCTCGGTGTCGCCGCCGACGCCCGCGAGCGCGTCGGCGGCGCGCTGGTCGGCGGCCGGGGCCGCGGCGCGCTGGAAGGCGTTGCCGCCCACGTAGATCCAGGCCTGGCGATCGAGCGCCTCGTCGTTGGGCGCGTCGTTGACCGCCAGGCGGCCGTGGCGGACGACGAGCGTGGCCAGCTGCGCGGCGGCGCGCTCGCGCAGCGCCGAGCTGACGTCGCGGTCGAGCTGGCGCGAGAGCAGCACGTAGACGCCGAACGTCAGCAGCGCGAGCCCGAGTGCGAGCACCCCGGCGGAGACGAGCGTCACGCGGCCGCGCAGGCTCAGCCGGCTCATCGCAGCGCGTACCCCACGCCTCGCGCCGTGGCGATCTGCTGCGGCGCGCCGAGCGCCTCGAGCTTGACCCGGAGGCGGCGTATGTAGGTGTCGAGCGTGTTCTCGTGCACGATCGCGCCCGTCGGCCAGGCGGCGAGGATCAGCTCGCGGCGGCGCAGGATCTCGCCGGGGCGCGCGCTCAGCGCGCCCAGGAGCCGGTACTCGGTCGGGGTCAGCGCCTCCGCGCGGCCGTCGAAGCGTACGGCGTGCCCCGCGGGATCGAGCCGCAACCCGGTCGCCTCATCCGGGGCGGGCTCGGCCGAGCGCCGCATCAGCGCCTGCACGCGCACGACGAGCTCCTCGAGCGCGAACGGCTTGGTCAGGTAGTCGTCGCCGCCGGCGTGGAACCCGGACAGCCGGTCGGTCAGCGCCTCGCGCGCCGTGAGGAAGAGCACCGGGGCGCTGACGCCGTGGCTGCGCAGCGCCTGGCAGACGTCGCGGCCGTCGGCGTCGGGCAGCCCGATGTCGAGGATCAGCGCGTCCGGTGGATCGGCGGAGAACTGCTGCACCGCCTCGCGCCCGGTGGTCGCCACCAGCACCTCGAGGCCGGCCAGGCCCAGCGCGCGCTTGAGCACCGAGCGCAGGCCGGCGTCGTCCTCGCAGATCCCTATGCGTCCGGGCATCGCCACCCATGATGGCGGTCGCCGCCGCTAGCTCTCCTTGGGCACCTCGGCCGTGTAGACCTTCAAGCCCTTCGGAGCGCCCTTCGCGCTGAAGCGCCAGCGGCGCTTGAGCGTCGTCCCATCGCCCTCGAGGTGCTCGCGGACGGTCTCGGACACGAGCACCTGGTCGGCGCCCGCCGCGTCGGCGACGCGCGCGGCGACGTTGACGTCGACGCCGAAGTAGTCGCCCCCCAGGCGGCGCGGGCGCCCCACGTGCACGCCTGCGCGCAGCCGCGGGCGATGGCCGCCGACCTCGACGTCCTCCAGCGCGCGGACCGCGCCGTGGGCGGCGGCGATCGCTCCCGCCGGGTCGTCGAAGACCGCCATCAGCCCGTCGCCGAGGCGCTTGACGATCGTGCCGCCGTTGCCGGCGATCGCCGGCTCGACCGCCTCCCCGACGTCGCGCAGCAGCGCCAGCGCCTGGCTGTCGCCCACCGACAGCGCCCACTCCGAGAAGTCCGCCAGGTCGGTGAAGAGGATCGCCAGCTCGCGGTCGCCCTGACCGCGGCCCTGCGCCTCTGACAGCCCCTGCCAGACCTGCAGCGCGCTCATCCCGGCCTCGCGCAGCGCGCTGGGCCGCTGAGCGCCGAGGGCGGCGAGCTGGCGGCCGAGCACGCCGGGCGCCTCCGTGCCCGCGAGCGACAGCGGGTCGCCGTAGCGCGAGTCGCCCGGCAGCCGGTCGCGAAGCAGGCGCACGAGCTCGAGCACACGCGGCTCGGCGTCGACGCGCTTGAGGCCGCGCGCCACCTTGGCCGCGGCGCGCCGGCCGCGCCGGGGCTCGTCCCCCTCGGTCTCTGTCACGGCGGCGGAGCCTATCCACGGGCGTGCCTGCTTCAGCGCGGAGCGCGGGGGTACGCTCGGACGCATGGCCGACCATGCCCTTCCCGACAGCTTCCGCGCGCTGGTGGCGACCAAGCGCGACGACAGCGTGGACCGCGAGCTGACCACGCTGCAGGCCGCCGACCTCCCCGAGGGCGACGTCGTCGTCCGCGTGGCCTGGTCGAGCGTGAATTACAAGGACGCGCTCGCGGTCTCGCCGAAGGGCCGCGTCGCCCAGATCTCGCCGCTGGTCCCCGGCGTCGACCTCGCCGGCACGGTGGTCGAGGGAGCCGGCGAGGGCACCGAGGTCGTCGTGCACGGCCACGACCTCGGGGTCGCGCACCACGGCGGGTTCGCCGAGTACGCGCGTGTGCCGGCTGCCTGGGTCGTGGCGCTGCCCGACGGCCTGAGCGCGCGCCAGGCGATGGCGCTCGGCACCGCCGGCTTCACGGCCGCGCTGTCGGTGCAGCGCCTGGAGGAGCACGGGCTGGCGCCGGGAGACGGGCCGGTGCTGGTGCTCGGCGCGAGCGGCGGCGTCGGGTCGACCGCGGTCGGCATCCTCGCCGCCCGCGGCTACGAGGTCCACGCCTCGACGGGCAAGCCCGGCGAGGCCGACTTCCTGCGCGGCCTGGGGGCCGCCGAGGTGCTCTCGCGCGAGGAGACCTCGGCGGAGAGCAAGCGCCCGATGGAGTCCGAGCGCTGGGCCGGGGCGGTCGACACCGTCGGCGGCGCCTCGCTCGCCTACGCGCTGCGCACGCTGCGCTACGGCGCGGCGGTCGCGGCCAGCGGCCTGACCGGCGGCACGACGCTCGAGACCAGCGTGTTCCCGTTCATCCTGCGCGGCGTCTCGCTGCTCGGCGTCGACTCCGTGAACACCCCGGACGACGGCCGCCGCGGCGTCTGGGAGCGCCTCGCCGGCGACCTGCGCCCCGACGGCCTCGACGACTCGATCACGCGCGAGATCTCGCTCGAGGAGGTCGACGGTCTGCTCGACGACGTGCTGGCGGGCAACGCGGTCGGGCGGACCGTGGTCAACGTGGCCGGGGAGTAGCCTCGCCCGATGGCCCCTCCTGAGCGACCGCGTCCCGACCTCGACCGCACCCGCGAGATGCTGCGCGCGCACGACGGGGCTCACGAGCCCGCGGACGAGCCCCCGGACGAGCCGCCTGAGACGCCGCCCGCCGACGACGGCGGCGACGAGAGCCCGGAGACTGAGGGCAGCTAGCCCGCGCGGCCGGCGGCCTTGACCGCGCGGCGCGCCTCGGTGCGGCGCCGCTCGGCCTCGGCCTCGGCCTCCTTGGCGGTGCGGCGCGCCGCTCGCTCGTCGGCGTCGGCCGCCTCGAGGCGCTCGCGGGCGGAGCTCGACGCCTGCTCGGCGGCCTCGAGCGCCTCGGCGGCACGCGCTGCCGCGCGCTCGGCCTGCTCCGCCGCGTCCTGCGCCTGCTCGGCCGCCTCGCGGGCGCGGCGGCTCGCCTCCTCCCGGCGCTCGGCGGCGCGGTCGGGCCGCTTCGCGGCCGGCGCGCGCTGCTTCGCGGCGGGCTTC
>JBBRYA010000054.1:0-25614 GCA_038238015.1 Solirubrobacterales bacterium | reverse complement strand
CGCCTCGTCAAACAACGACTCGACCTGCTCCCCCACCAACCGCAACATCCACACCCCCCCAGAATTCGCCCAACTCGCAGGCAAATTCTGGCCCTCACCCCGGACAGAGCCGCCGAATATTTCCGGGGCAAATAGCTACGCCCCCAGGCCGTTGACCTTCGCCCGGGCGACGACGTAGGCCAGCCCGACCGCCGCGACCGCGATCACCACGCAGGCCGCGACCGGCACGAGCGCGGGGGTGCGGCGCTTCGCGGCCTGGGTGATGATCCAGCCCGTCAGCAGCCCGCCGGCCAGCCCGCCGAGGTGCCCGCCGATCGAGATGTTCAAGCCCGGGAGGAACGAGATCGCGAGGTTGAGCAGGATCGTCGGCGCCAGCCCGGACTGCATCGGGTTGATCCCGCGGGCGTGGAGGATCACGACGCCCGCGCCCATCAGCCCGAATACCGCGCCCGACGCGCCGACCGTCCCGCGCGTGGGGTCGGTCAGCAGGATCGCTCCGAGCGCGCCGGTCAGCAGGGAGGTGAAGTAGATGGCGCCAAAGCGCAGCCGCCCGAGGCTCGGCTCGAGCATCCCGCCGAGGATGTACAGCAGGTACATGTTGAAGCCGATGTGCAGCAGGCCGCCGTGCAGGAAGCCGCCGGTGACCAGCCGCCAGAGCTCGCCGTGGGCCACCGGCAGGCCCGCGAGCACGAGGTCTGAGTACGCGCTGCCGCCCGAGCGCGAGCCGAGGTACATCAGGACGTTGATCCCTATGAGCACGTAGGCGAGGATCGGATCGCCGCCGCCGATCGAAGCCGCGGAGCGCACCGGCGTCTTCTGGCGCGCGCACTCCGGGCAGCGCATGCCGACCGGTGTGGTGGTCATGCAGTCGGGGCAGATCGGCCGCCCGCAGTTGGAGCAGGAGACCCCCGTCTCGCGGTTGGGATGGCGGTAACAGGTCTCCATGGACGCGGCGGCGAGCGACGCTAGCAGGGGCCTCTTCGCGGCTCCTAAGCCGGGTTGAAAGCCCTCAGGAGGTCGAGACGGTGAGCAACGGCTCACGCGTCGGGATCGAGGAGCCGCCCGGCGGCTCGTCGGTGACCATCACGCCACGGGCGCCCTTCAGCGAGCCCGGCACCGCCACCGAGGCCGAGCCGTCGCTGCGGGGGCTGAACAGCGCCGAGGTCGGCTCGGGGTTGCGCCCGCCGCGGTCGATCCACACCTCGTAAACGCGGCCTTGGGGGGGCGCTGGAAGCTTGGTGCCGGTCAGGGTCGCGTGGCCCGCATCGATCCGCAGCTCGGCGCGCGCGCCCGGGGCGGCGCGCTCGGAGGCCAGCGTCGCGGGCACGGTGCGCCCGCCGTCCTTGAAGGCCTGCTCGCCCACCAGCGCGGCGACGCCGCCGACGACGAGCAGCGCACAGGTGGCGGCCAGGGCGAACCCCGGACGCAGCGACAGCCCGCCGAAGCTCCAGCGGCGCCGGCCGGCCGGGGCCGGGGGCCGGTCGGCCTCGCTGCCCGCGGCGGCGAGCAGCTGGGCCTCGCGCTCGACGACGGCCATGATCCGCGCCTTGAGGTGGGACGGGGCGGGCAGCGGGGGCGCGGAGGCGGGCAGGGCGTCGGCAGCGACCTGGAGGTTGGCGGCGTCCTCCTTGCAGACCGGGCAGTGCTCGAGATGCGCGGAGAAGTCGGCGGCCTCGTCGTCGGGCAGGGCGCCGAGCAGCCACGCGCCCAGCGAGTCCGACCATTCCTGGTGCTCGCGCGCAGTTGTGGTCATGACGCCGGCACCACGTGTGCGAGCAGCTGATTGCGCAGCTTCTCAAGCCCCAGCCGCATACGGCCCTTGACCGTGCCGACCGGGGTCTCGAGCATCGAGGCGATCTCCGTGTGGGTGAAGCCGCCGAAGTAGGCCAGCTCGATCACCTGGCACTGCTCGGAGGGCAGCGTGTCCATCGCCGCGCGGACGTGCTTGGCCTCGTCGCGGCGGGCGACCTCGACCTCCGTGCGCTCGCGCGCCTCGAAGCGCTCCTCGATCCCCTCGTCCCCGGCGCGCCGGCGGTCGTGCACGACGGCACGGCGCAGGGCGTCGATCGCGCGGTGGTGGACGATCCCGAGCACCCAGGTGCGCACGGAGCCGCGCGTGCGGTCATAGCGAGCTCCGGAGCGCCAGATCGACAGGAAGGCCTCCTGGACGACGTCCTCGGCGCTCCCGCGGGCGCCCACCATGCGGTAGGCGAGCGAGAAGGCGGGCCCCGAGTGGCGCTCGTAGATCAGCTCGAAGGCGCGGGCCTCACCGCGACTGAGAAGCCCCATGAGGTCCTCATCGGCCAGCGTGCGAAGGTCTTGTGCGGAGTCGGACATCCTTTAGCCAAGCCTTACGCGGGTCCTCTGACCCCGGATCAGCGCAATTCGTCGAACAATCGTCGAGCCTCGCGCCCGGTGTCGCGCAGCGTGCGCGCGGCGAGATCGACGACGTTCGCGGACTGCGCCCGGCGGCGATGGCGATGGCGCTGGGTGCGCACCAGCACGAGGCCGACGGCGGCGGTGCCGCCCACGACGACGGCGGCGGCGGGGCGCCCGATGTGCGGCCAGTTCTTGGGGTCGGAGATCGCGGAGAGCTCCCAGGACTCGAGCTCCTCGGCGGCGGCCTCCACCAGCGAGCCCAGCGTCTGCTCCAAGCGCGCCTGGAGCTCCTCGGGCGGCTCGATCGGCGCCAGCGCCTGGCGCAGCATCAGCTCGAAGTCGACGGCGCGCTCGCTCATGGCTCAGACGGCCCCTCCGCGAGCTTGACCTGCTCCTCGAGCTGGCGGACGGCACGGTGCAGCAACACCTTCGTGGCGCCGTCGGTGCGCCCGAGCGCCCGCGCGATCTCGCGGTTGTCCATCCCGAGCGCGAAGCGCATGATCAGCGCCTCGCGGCGGTCGTCGGGCAGCTGCTGGACGCACTCGAGGATCCGCCTGAGGTCGTCGCGGTCCTCGACCAGCGTCTCGGTGCTCAGCGGGGCCGAGAGCACGCCGGCGTCGTCGATCGGCGTCTGGGGCTTGCGCGAGCGGTCGCGGTAGTAGTTGGCCGCGAGGTTGTGGGCGATGCGGATCAGCCATGGCCGCAGTGGCCTCCCGTCGGACTCCCGCTGTGCGCGCTCGAAATGCCGGTAGGCCTGCAGGAAGGTCTGCTCGGTCAGGTCCTCGGCGTCGTGGTGATTGCCCACCCGGTAGTAGGAGTAGGAGTAGACGTCGCGCAGGTGCGCCCGGTAGAGCTCGGTGAACTCGGCGTCGAGCTTGGCCTTGGCGGCCGGGCTCAGATCGTGCGCCGTGGCCATCCATGGAGGCTACGCGGCACGGGCCTTGTGAGGCCGCGCGGGCTCCGGGGCGGTCAGCGACTCGGTCCAGCTCGCCGGCTCGACCCTGCCCTCGATCACGCCGGCGAGACCGTCCAGCGCCGGGGCGTGCATGCCGGCGGCGCGGGCGCGCTCGACCAGCAGCGGGATGCAGTCGACCGCCTCGGCGGTGTGGCCCAGGGCCGGGACGATCTCCCGGGCCGGGACGCCGCGCCCGAGCATCTCTCCCGCGCGGCGGTTGCGCGAGCCGGCGGCGAGCACGGTGGCGACCAGGTCGCCTGCGCCGGCGAGGCCGGCGAACGTCTCGGGCCGGGACCCCTCGCTGCGCGCCAGCGCGTCGACCTCGGCGAACACCTTGCCGGCCGCGGACCCGGCGGCGTTGGGACCGGCGGACGCGGCGGTGGCGGCGGCCAGCGCCGCGGCGTTCTTGGCGCAGCCGGCGAGCTCGACGCCGACGACGTCGGTACTCCAGCTCGCGTCGAACCCGGCGGCGGCGAGCGCGTCGCCGACCTGGCGGGCGAAGGCGGCGTGGTGGGTGCCGAGCACGACCGACGCCCCGCCGCTCAGCACGGCGGCGGCGTGCGCCGGGCCGCCGAGCACCCCGACCGCCGAGGCCGCGACGCGCTCGGCGACGTAGGCCGAGGGCAGCGTCCCGAGCGACGGCACGAGGCCCTTGGACATCACGAGCACGCCGGTGCGCGTGGGGATCGTCCCTCCGTGCGCGGCCACCGTGCTCGGCAGCGCGGCGGCCGGCACGGCGAAGCAGACGAGGTCGTGGCGGCTGAGCTCGAGCTCTGCGGCCCGCACGACGTTGATCGCCGCGGGGAGGTCGACGCCTGGCAGGTAGCCCGCGTTCTCGCGCGTTGCGCGCAGGCGCTCGGCCTGCTCGCGGGTGCGGCAGCCGAGGTCGACCTCGAGGCCGGCGCGGGCGAGCATGACCGCGATCGCCGTGCCCCACGAGCCGGCACCGACGACGGCGGCGCGCCGTAGCGGCGGCAGGCCGCCGAGCCATTCCCACTGCAGCATCACGCAGGGCCAGATCCGATCGGTGACCGCGGCGGCGAGCTCGGGCGACGGGGTCTCCACGCGCGGGTAGGTCAGCGGGCCGCCGATGCGAATGCGCACCTTGTGCGGGCGGATGCGCCAGCCGCGGCGGATCGCCTCGGTGCCGATCACCGCCACCGGGACGACGGGCGCGCCGGTCTCGAGCGCGAGCCGCCCGACCCCGCGGCGCGGGCGCCCGAGCGCGCCGGGCCGGATGCGCGTGCCCTCAGGGAAGATCAGCACCGCGTCGCCGCGAGCAAGGACCGCCTTGGCGGTTTCGATCATGTCCGCGTCGCCCGTGCCCCGGCGGACGGGGAACGCGCCGAGGGAGTTCAGCACCCACGCGTTCAACCGGTTGCGGAAGAGCTCCTCCTTGGCCACGTAGTAGAGCGGGCGGCGCGCGATCGTCGCGATCACGAACGGGTCCAGGAACGACCGGTGGTTGGCGGCGAAGATCACCGGCCCGCTCTCGGGCACGTGCTCGCGGCCGATGCGCGACAGGCGGAAGTAGAGATGGAAGAACGGCTGGAGGACCGCCCGCACGAGCCAGTACACGAGCGGGTTCACCCCCCGATCGCAAGCACGGGCGTGCAGGGCCTCGTGGTCCGCGCTGACGAGTGCCTCCACCATGCTCATGGGTACCCGTTGCGCGGCGGCTCGTTACAGTTGCCTCAGATGGCCTTCGACCGCACCCGTTCGCTGCGCGGCGCCCTCGCGGGAGCGACCGGCGCCGCGGTCTGGGCGGCTCAGCAGCCGCTGGACAAGCGCGTCTTCGGCGTCGACTACGACGACGCGGCACTGCTCGGCAAGCTTGCGACGCGCGGGGACGCGTGGTTGCCGATCGGGCTCGCCGCGCACGTCGCCAACGGCGCCCTGTTCGGCGCGGTCTACGCCAACGTCGCCCCCAGCCTGCCGATCCCGCCCCCCCTGCGCGGTCCGCTCGCGGGCCTCGTCGAGCACCTCGCAACCTGGCCGGCGACCGCGCTGCTGGACCGCCTGCACCCCGCGGCCGGCGACTTCCCGCAGCTCTGGGGCAGCGGCCGCGCCTTCGCACAGGCGACCTGGCGCCACCTGCTGTTCGGCACCGTGATGGGCGAGCTCGAGCGCAGGCTCAACCCGCCCGAGGACATCCCGCCGACGATGGACGAGGCGGCGGTGTCCTCCAACGGCCACGGGTCGATCGAGCACTTCGTCGCCTCCGTCGCGCCCGCCGACTGAGCACCGTCCTCGTCACCGGAGCGTCGGGCTTCGCCGGGCGCCACCTGGCCGCGGCCTGTGCCGGCGCGGGCGACGACGTGATCGCGCTCTCGCGCTCGGAGGGCGTCGCGGTCGACCTGCTCGACGCCGGCGCCACCCGCGCCGCGGTGCGCGACGCCGCCCCCGACGTCGTGCACCACCTCGCCGCCCTCGCCCACGTCGGCGAGTCCTGGAGCGAGCCGCGGGCCTACCTGCGCGACAACGCCGCGATGACGCTCAACGTGCTCGAGGCGGTGCGCGCGGAGGCACCCGGCGCGGTCGTGATCATCGCCTCGAGCGGCGAGCTCTACGGCCCCGCGGAGCAGCTCCCGGTGACCGAGGACGCGCCGCTTCGCCCCCAGAACCCCTACGCGGTCTCCAAGGCGAGCGCCGACCTGCTGGGCGGCCTCTACGCCGACGCCCACGGGCTGCGGGTGATCCGCGCGCGCCCGTTCAATCACGCCGGCCCAGGCCAGGAGCCCGCCTACGCGATCGCCTCCTTCGCGCGGCAGGTGGCGGCCGGCCTGCTCGCCGGCGATGCCCCGGTTCGCGTGACCACGGGCAGCCCCGACGCGCGCCGCGACTACACCGACGTGCGCGACGTCGTGCGGGCCTACCGCGCGCTCGCCGCGTACGGCACGCCCGGCGTGTTCAACGTCTGCTCGGGCACCACGGCGTCGGCGGCCGAGCTGGTCGCGGAGCTCGGCCGCGTCGCGGGGGTTGAGGTCGACCAAGTTCTCGACCCCGCGCTGCGCCGCGCCCACGAGGTCATGGAGATCCGAGGCGACTATGGGCGCCTCGCCGCCGCGACGGGCTGGGAGCCGCAGATCGCGCTCGAGCAGACCCTCGCCGACACCCTCGACTGGTGGATGGAGGAGCTCAGGCGTGCCGACGTGGGATGACGTGGTCGCCATCGGGGCGGCGTTCCCCGAGGTCGAGCACACGACCTGGTACGGGACGCCGGCGCTGAAGGTCGGCGGCAAGGGCATGTGCCGGATGCGCTCGGGCCCCGACGCGCTCGTGCTGCGGGTGCTCGACCTCGCCGAGGTCGAGGCGCTCCTGAAGGGCCGGCCGGAGGCGTACTTCCAGACCGCGCACTACGAGGGCCATCCGTACGTGCTCGTGCGCCTCGAGGCGGTCGACCCGGCGGAGCTCGCGGAGCTGGTCGAGGACGCCTGGCGCATCAGGGCGCCCAAGCGCGTGGTCGCCGCCTACGACTCCGGCGCCTGAGGGCATACTTCGGCGCCGAGCGCGCGCTGCCCGTTTAGCTCAATTGGTCGAGCACTTCACTTGTAATGAAGGGGATCTCGGTTCGAGTCCGAGGGCGGGCGTTGTTTCTCAGATCGTCGGGCCCTGGGGCAGCGAGGGCTCGCTGTCGACGACCCGGCGCCACTGCGCGATCTTCCCGCCGCGGATCAGGAACGCGGTGCGCGCCGTGCCGCCGACGCCCTGCCCGCAGCGCCCGGGCCCGGGGCGCTCGGTCAGCTCGAACGTGGCCACCACCAGCGCGCCGGTGTCCTGCGTCTTGGTCACCTTCGCGCCGCACGGCAGCGTGCGGTTGAAGAACACGGCGTCGGCGCGGCTCGCGAGGCGGATCGGCTTGGTCCCGTTGGAGACGACGCTCGGGATCGCGAAGTAGCGCGCCGCCTTGGCCACGTCGCCGGCGCGCAGCGCGTCGGCCCAGCCGCGCACGACGGCGTCGTCGGCCTTCGACGGTGACCCGGCGGGCAGCCGGCTCGAGGAGCCCTTGGGCGCGGGCGGAGTACGCGCCTTGAGGCGGGCGTCGCTCCCGCCGCACGCGCTCACGCCGAGCGCGAGCACTGCCAGTGCGAGGAGGAGCCGCATCGAAACGATGATCGCAGGCCGTCTCTGATTGCCTACGCGGGTGGACCTCGACACGGCGCGCACGCTGGCCGAGCTCGCCGAGCTGCACGCCCTGACCGGCGCCCCGGCGACTGGCGCCCGACGGGTCTGCTGGAGCGAGGACTGGGAGCGCGCCCGCGCCTTCCTGATCGAGCGCCTGCAGCAGCTGCCGGTCACCGTCGAGCGCGACGAGGCCGGCAACCTGTGGGCGCTGCTGCCCGGCCGCTCGGATCGCGTCGTCGCTGTCGGCAGCCACCTCGACTCCGTGCCCGGAGGCGGCTGGCTGGACGGGCCGCTCGGAGTGCTGGGCGCGCTGGCGGTGCTGCGCGCGGTGGCGGCCGGCGAGCCGCCGCAGCGCACGCTCGCGCTGGTCGACTGGGCCGACGAGGAGGGGCGCTTCGGGCGCTCGCTCTACGGCTCGGCGGCCGCGGCGGGGACGCTCGACCTGGCGGCGGCGCGCAAGCTCACCGACGCGGCCGGGCTGCGCCTGCCCGATGTCCTGGCGGCGCACGGGATCGCGCTCGACCGCGTGCACGAGGCCCGCGGGCGCCTCGCGCGACTCGACGCCTACCTGGAGCTGCACATCGAGCAGGGCCCGGTCCTCGAGGCGCGCGGCGAGGCGGTCGCCGCGGTGACGGGCACCGCCGGCACCGAGCGCCGGCGCCTGCGCTTCACCGGGCGCGGCGGGCACGCCGGGACGGTTCCCATGGAGCTTCGCCGCGACCCGCTGGCCGCCGCGGCCCGCACCACGCTGGCCGTCGCCGAAGTCGCGCGCCGCCACGGCGGGGTCGGCACCGTCGGCGCCATCGAGGCCCACCCCGGGATCCCGACGGCGATCCCGGGCACGGTCGAGCTCTGGCTCGACCAGCGCCACGCGCAGGCCCGCCCGCTCGCGACGATGGTCGCCGAGACCCTCGAGGCGGCGTCGGCGGCCGCCGGGCAGCACGGCGTCGAGCTCGCCGTCGAACCGGTCTGGAGCATCGAGCCGATCCCCTTCGACCCGGCGCTGGTCGCGCTGGCGCGCGAGGCCGCCGGCGGCGGCGAGCCGCTCCCGAGCGGTGCGCTGCACGACGCCGCCGAGGTCGCGCGCGCCGGCGTGCCGACCGCGATGCTGTTCGTCCAGAGCCTCGGCGGCATCTCCCACGCGCCCGACGAGGACAGCCGGCCCGAGCACCTGCGCGCCGGGATCGAGGCGCTGGGACGACTGGCCGGCGAGGCGCTCAGGCGGTAGCGACCCGCACCGGCGTCCCGCGCCGCGGCGACAGCGTGATCGAGCGCCGCCCGACGCCCTCGCGGCCCGCCAGAGCGGAGGCGACCGAGACCTCGCTCAGGATCGCGCGCAGCGCGATGCGCATCTCCAGCTGGGCGAAGCTCGCGCCCAGGCACCGGCGCACGCCGCCGCCGAACGGGATCCAGGTGTAGGTGCCGGGCGGCTGCTCGAGGAAGCGCTCGGGCCGGAATGCGTAGGGGTCGGGGTAGATCCGCTCGTCGTGGTGGACCAGGTAGATGCAGCAGGCGAAGGCGATGCCCGCGGGGTACTCGCGCCCGCCGATCTCCACCGGGGCCACCGCGCGGCGCGGCAGCGCGATCGGGAGCACCGGCCGGCGGCGCAGCGCCTCCTGCACGGTCGCCTCGAGGTAGGCCGTGTCGTCCTCGCGCGCGGCGGCGCCCACGCGCGCGAGCGTTTCGGGGGCGCGCACGAGCTGTTCGAAGGTCCACGACAGCGCCGACGCCGTCGTCTCGTGGCCAGCCACCAGGAGCGTCATCAGCTCGTCGCGCAGCTCGCCGTCGGTCATCGGCTCGCCGTCCTCGCCGCACGCGCCGAGCAGCATCGAGAGCACGTCGTCGCGGTCGAGCTGTTCGCGGCGCTCGCCGATCAGCGCGAGGATCTCGGCGTCGGCGCGGTCGCGCGCGTCGACGAAGCGCGCCCACGGCGTCAGCCGGCCGAGGCGCCGGCGCAGCGGCGGGAACAGCGACAGCGGGCTCGCGCCGAGGTCCATGACCTCCGAGAGCAGTGTGCGCAGCCGCTCGAGGCGACGCCCGGCCTCGAGGCCGAACACGGCCCGCAGGATGACCTCGAGCGTGAGCGCCTGCGTGCGCTCGTGCAGTGCGAAGCCTCGCCGCGCGGCCAGCTCGCGACCTCGCGCGCGGCCACCTCCTCCATCACGCCGACCAGTCGCCGCATGCGCTCGCCGTGGAAGGCCGGGAGCATCAGCTTGCGCTGGCGCAGGTGCGCGCCCTCGTCGAGCAGGAGGACCGAGCGCGGGCCGACGACCGGCTCGAGGATCTGGCCGCCCACGCCGGGGTGCAGCACGTCCGCGGGCGTGGTGAAGACCTGCTTGAGCTCGTCCGGATCGGCGACGAACACCCACGTGCCCTCGGGCGGCCCGAGGTTGACCGTGAAGCGCTGGCCGTAGCGGCGCCGGTTGCGCTCCATGAACGGGATCGGGCGCAACGTCCAGCCGAGCAGGTTCATCGCTGCGGGCCCGGGCCCGGGCGGGAGCGCGACGGCGGCCATGGCCCGATCGTACGCGCGTGTGCCGCTACCCTGCCGCGCCTGTGATGCATCGCACGCTGCTCGGAGCCCTGCTCGTACTCGTCCTCGCGCTGAGCGCCTGCGGCGGCTCCTCCAAGGACGAGTCCGCGGCCAGCTCGACGCCCAGCCCGTCGGCGACCGCCACCCCCGACCCCAAGGACCTCTCGACCAAGCCCGAGGTGCTCTCGCCCGGCGGCGACCCGCCGACGAGCCTGAAGGTCGAGGACATCGTGCGCGGGATGGGCAGGGCGGCGAAGAACGGCGACGACCTGACCGTGCAGTACGTCGGGATCTCTTACGCCAACGGCCAGCAGTTCGACGCGTCGTGGGACCACGGCCAGCCGTTCCCGTTCAAGCTCGGCACCGGGGGCGTGATCCCGGGCTGGGACAAGGGCGTCAAGGGCATGCGCGCCGGCGGCCGCCGGCGGCTCACGATCCCGCCCGCGCTCGCCTACGGCCCCGCCGGCTCGCCGCCGAGCATCGGGCCCAACGAGACGCTGATCTTCGTCATCGACCTGTTGAAGATCGCCTAGCGCGATCGGACGGTCCCGGGTCCCGGGCGCAGGTCCTACCCTCACGTGGTGAGCGCAAATGCGGACCATGACCCCCGGCGCGCCGAGTCGCTCGACGAGGAGCTGCTGGAGGCCGAGTCGCTCGACGTCATCACCGAGCTCGACGACGAGCATCGCCTCGAGCGGATCGCCGAGGAGCTGCGCACGGGCTTCGCGGCGCTGGCGCACATCGGCAAGGCGGTCTCGATCTTCGGGTCGGCTCGGACCCCGGCGGAGCACCCCGAGTACGCGCGTGCACGCGAGGCCGCCGCGCTGATCGGCGGCCAGGACTTCGCGATCATCACCGGCGGCGGGCCCGGGGTCATGGAGGCGGCCAACCGCGGCGCGCGCGAGGCCGGGGTGCCCTCGATCGGGCTCGACATCGAGCTGCCCCACGAGCAGGCGGTCAACGCCTGGGTCGACCTGCCGCTGATCTTCCACTACTTCTTCACCCGCAAGGTCATGTTCGTGCGTTACGCGAGCGCCTTCGTGGTCTTCCCGGGCGGCTTCGGGACGCTCGACGAGCTCTTCGAGGCCGCGACCCTGCGCCAGACGGGAAAGATCCGGCACTTCCCGATCGTGCTCGTCGGCACCGACTACTGGAGCGGCCTGGTGGACTGGCTGCGCGGGCCCGTGCTCGCCGGCGGGAAGATCGACCGGGCCGACGTCGACCGGCTGTGCCTGACCGACGACCTCGGCGAGGTGCTCGAGCTCGTCGAGGCCGCCGAGCACCGCTCGCCGCGCGCGGCGTAGACGCAGCTACTCGAGAGCTTCGGGGACCCAGCGCCCGTCGCGGCGGCCGAGGGTGAGGCGCTGGTGGCGGCCCTCGGGGCCCACGCGGAAGACCGCCTTGTCCTCGTCGGTCCCCGGCCGGTCGATGACCTGCATCAGCACCAGCTCGGCGTCACCGGCGGCGTCGCCCCGCTGCTCGGCGTAGGCGCGGCGCGCGGCGTCCTCGAGCGCGGAGCGCTCCCAGCCGCGGTCCTCGGCGCGCGCTGCCGCGAGGTCGCGGTTGACGTCGAGCAGGTTCGCGTCGAAGCGGCCGCGGCTGCGGTCCAGCTGGCGGCGCCGGGCAAGCGCGCCGCCGAGCGCGAGCACCGCGAAGACGGCGAGGACGACGATCAGCCAGGTCGGCACGGTGCCCGATTACAGCAGGATCGCGCGCGAGTCCAGGTGCGTGCCGACCTTGCGCTTGACCCGCTGCAGCGCGTTGTCCACGGTCTTGCAGTCGCAGTCGAGCATGTCGCCGATCCCCGTATAGGAGTGCCCGTCGAGGTAGAGCGAAAGCACGCGCGACTCGAGGTCTGACAGGACCGTGGACAGGCACGCCACCAGCGAGCTCAGCTCCTCGGAGGAGATCACCTGGTTGACCGGGTCGTGGACGGTCGAGCCCGGCAGCATCTCCTCGAGCGTCGGCTCTGAATCCGAGGAGCCGGCGGGGGTGGCCGAAAAGGACACGTAGCCGTTCAGCGGGGTGTGCTTGTTGCGCGTGGCGGTCTTGACTGCGGTGATGATCTGGCGCGTGATGCACAGCTCGGCAAAGTTCCGGAACGACGACTCGCGGTCGGTGCGGAAGTCGCGAATCGCCTTGTAGAGCCCGACGAGCCCCTCCTGGATGAGGTCGTCGGAGTCCCCGCCGATCAGGAAGTACGAGGACGCCTTCAGCCGCACGAACGAGTAATAGCGCCGCACCAGGCGGTCGTAGGCGTCTGGGCTGCCCTGCTTGGCCAGCGCGATGAGATATCCATCATCAAGCTGGAGTTGACCTTGAGGCTTTTGGGAGATCTTGGCCACGACACGGTCCTTCCTCGGGCTTGCCAGCCCGAATGTTCGTGACGCACCCCTCCCCGGGCGCCTTATGAGCTCAAATCGATGGGGTAACCCTCGACCTAAGCGTGATCTAAGGACCTTCGCACGCTTATGTGGACGTGTCAAGGCGCTGGTGCAAGATCTCGTACAGCAGCACCGCCGCCGTCGCACTCACGTTCAGCGATTCGATGCGGCCCCGCAGCGGCAGCGACACCAGGACGTCGCAGCCGTCACGCACGCGGGGGCGCAGCCCCCGGCCCTCCGCGCCGAGCACGATCACCACCCCGCCTCGGTAGTCGGGATCGCGATAGCCCGTGCTCGCGCCGGCCGCGGCGCCATAGCACCAGCACCCGGCCTGCTTGGCCGCGGCCAGGAAGTCGGCCAGGTTGCGCACCCGGGCGACCGGCAGGTGCTCGACCGCTCCGGCCGACGCCTTGCAGACGGCGGCCGTGACCTCGGCCGAGCGACGCTCGGGGATGATCAGCCCGGTCACGCCCGCCGTTTCGGCCGAGCGCGCCACGGCGCCCAGGTTCTGCGGGTCGGTGACCTCGTCGAGGGCCACCAGCACCGGATCGGGGCGCGCGAGCAGCTCGCCCGCGTCGGCGTAGCGGTAGTCGGAGACCTCCGCGCACACGCCCTGATGCGCGCTCGAGCCGCTCAGCGTCGCGATCTCGTCCGCGCTCGCCCGCGTGACCGGCGCCGGCGCCCACTCGTGCTCGTCGCGCGTGGCCCACACCCGGCTGACCTCGCGCGGGCCCCGCAGAGCCTCGCGCACGGCGTTGCGGCCGTAGACGATCACGCCGCGGGCACGAGCTCCGGGCCCTCCGGGCCGTCGCGGACCTCCCAGCCCGCCGCGCGCAGCTCGTCGCGCAGCCGGTCGGCCTCCGCGAAGTCGCGCGCGGCCCGCGCCGAGGCGCGCCGCCCGGCCAGCTCGACCAGCTCCGGCGGGGCGCCGGCGGCGGCGTCGAGCAGGTTCTCCAGGGCGAGGACGCCGAGCATCTCGCGCAGGTGCGCGTCCCCCACCGGGCCCTCGCGGCGGTTGGTCTCGCGGATCCAGTCGAACGCCGTGGCCAGCGCCTTGGCGGTGTTGAAGTCGTCGGCGAGCGCGTCGAAGAAGGCGTCGCGCAGCCGCGCCAGGTCCTCGGGGGAGTCGCCGGGCACCAGCCGGCGCCCGGCGTCGCGGATGCGCTCGGCGCTGCGCGCGGCCTCCTCGAGGCGCTCGCGCGAGTACGCGAGCGGCTGGTGGTAGTGCCCGGCGACGAAGTAGAGGATCAGCGCGTCGCGCCCCACCTCCTCGATCACCGCGCCGAGCCCGCGGATGTTGCCCGTGGACTTGGCCATCTTCGCGTCGTCGAGCTGGAGCATCCCGTTGTGGACCCACAGCCTCGCCAGCGGGGCGCCGCGCGCCGCGAGCGTCTGGGCGGCCTCGTTCTCGTGGTGAGGGAAGAGCAGGTCCGATCCGCCGCCGTGGACATCGAGGCCGACGCCCAGCAGCTGCTCGGCCATCGCCGAGCACTCGATGTGCCAGCCCGGGCGGCCCTGCCCCCAGGGTGAGGCCCACGAGCTGTCCTCGCCCGGCTTCTCGCCCTTCCACAGCGCGAAGTCCAGTGGGTCCTCCTTCAGCGACGCGCCCTCGAGGCCCTCGCCCTGATCCATCTGGTCGACGTCGCGGCGCGAGAGCTCGCCGTAGGCGGGCAGCGAGCGCACGCGGAAGTAGACGTCCCCGCCGGCGGCGTAGGCGCTGCCGCGCTCGACGAGGTCGCCGATCAGCGCGACGATCGCCTCGATGTACTCGGAGGCGAGCGGCTCGTGGTCGGGTCGCCCGAGGCCGAGCGCCTCGGTGTCGGCGAGGTAGTGGGCGGTCATCTCCCGGGCGAGCTCGACTGAGCTGCGGCCCGCCGCCCGCGCGGCGTCGTAGATCTTGTCGTTGACGTCGGTGATGTTGGCCACGAGCGTCACCGCGTAGCCCTCGTGCTCGAGGAAGCGCTTGAGCAGCGAGTAGACGACGAACGGCCGGGCGTTGCCGACGTGCACGCGCGAGTAGACCGTCGGGCCGCATGCGTAGATGCCCACCTTCCCTGGATCGCGCGGCGCGAGCGCGACGGGTCGCCGGGCGAGGCTGTCGTGGAGGGTTATCGCGCGCATCGTCCGCCGCCGTCAGGAGCCCGCGGGCTCAAGCGAGGCGACCGCGAGGGCGGCGATGCCCTCCGCGCGGCCCACGAAGCCCATCCCCTCGCCGGTGGTGAACTTGACGTTGACGCTCCCCAGCACCGCGGCCAGCGACTCGCGGATGGCGTCGCGGTGGGGCGCGAGCTTGGGGCGCTCGAGCATGACCGTCGCGTCGACGTGGTCGACCGCCCAACCCCCCGCGGTGAGCCGCGCCACGACGTTGCGCAGCAGCGCCATCGAGTCCGCGTCGCGCCAGGCCTCGTCGGTGTCGGGGAAGTGCTGGCCGATGTCTCCCAGGCCGGCCGCGCCGAGCAGCGCGTCGATCACCGCGTGGGTGAGCACGTCGGCGTCGGAATGCCCCGCCAGGCCCTGGTCGTGTGGGACCTCGACGCCGCCGAGCACGAGCCGGCGCCCGGTCTCCAGGCGGTGCGAGTCGACCCCGAGCCCGGTTCGCCCCATCAGCCGATCGGCTCCATGCGCCGCTGCCGGCCCTCGAACACGCAGAGCTCGCCGATCCCCACCGACTCGAGCAGCGCAACCGCCTCCTCGTAGCGGTAGCCGAGCTGGTCGGGCACGTGGGCGTCGCTCGAGAGCGCGACCGGAAGCCCGGCGTCGACCACCATCTCCAGGAAGGCGAGCGATGGATAGATCTCCCCCACGGGCTTGCGCAGCCCCGCGGTGGAGACCTCGACCGCGACCCCGCCGTCGAGGAAGCCCTCGATCGCCGGTTCGTAGTAGCGGCGGGGGTCACCGTCGGGGAGCGGACGCTCGCCGCCCCAGACCTTCACCAGGTCGGGGTGGGCCATGATGTCGTAGAAGCCGGTCCGGGCGGCCTCGGCGAGCGTCTCGAAGTAGCGCCGCCAGATGCGCTCGGCCGACTCGCCGCGGCCCCAGACGTCCCAGTCGCCCGGCATGTCGACCGCCTGCTCGCGAAGGAAGTGCACCGAGCCGATGACGTAGTCCCACTCGCGCGCCTCCAGGAAGCTCGCGATGCGGTCCTCACGGCCGGCGACGAAGTCGGCCTCGATTCCCAGCTTGAGATCGGTCTCCTCGCGCACCCAGGCGCAGTACGCGTCGACGTCGTCGCGCGCGTTCTGGCGCCACCACGGATGCTGCCAGATGTCCAGCGCCGCGGTGAAGCGGTGGATGTGCTCGGCGACGCCGAGCTCGGCGATGCCGCGCTCCTCGGCCACGGTGCGGTAGCGCTCGGCGTTGGCGGCGGTGAAGTAGCGCTCGGCGGGGGTGTCGGCGTCGTCCGGGCGCAGGTGGACGTGGTAGTCGGTCAGCACGCGGGCTGACTCTATTTGGCTAGGCGGTGGTGACCCGGCCCGCGGGCTCGCGCGCCGCCAGCACGCGAAGGTTGCGCGCGGCACGGACGCCCAGCCCGCCACGTGATCGGCGGTTACCGGCGGCCGCTGCGGGTGAATCTCCGATCCGCGCCTGGCGCTGGTTCGTTCGTGCTTTCATGCGGACTCATCCAGCGAAGGGGGGAGCAGTCGTGTTCGCCAGTCGAGGCGCCCGGAGACTGGCCTTCGCAGTAGGTTGCGCTGCGGCGCTGATCGTCGCGGCCCCCGCGGCGGCCGCCGCTGGGCCGTGGAGCGCGACGAGCGACGTCGGCCCAGCCGGCTACATGCCCGCCGGACTCAGCTTCACCGCGGGCGGGAGAGGGATGCTGACGCTGGCGCCGACGGATGTCCGCGCGCGGCCGCTGGCGGCGGGCACCTCGATGGGCGACCGGTTCGGCGTTCCGTTCACGTTGACCCGCGCGGATGACGCGTTCAGGCTCGAGAACCTGGGCCGTGAGGTCGCTGTGTTCGGCCGCGACGGCGTCGTGGCGACGGGATTGCGCGGCGGTTCGGGTGCCGAGCAGCCCTGGGTGGCGTTCGGCCGGATCGGGCACCTGCTTGGGCGCCGGCAGCCGCTCGCGATCCCCGGCTGGAACGGCGGTTCGGTCGAGCTGGCCGCCGACGCACGCGGGGATGTGGCACTGATCGCGATCGGCTGCGCGGGCGTGGGGTGCAGGAAGAATCCTCTGTACCTCTTCTATCGGTCGCACGGCGGTCGCTTTGGACGCCCGATCCGCGTCGCCCGGGCCGCTTACGACCGGGGGGACTTCGCGACCGGCGTGGCACCGGCGGTCGCGGTTAACCAAGCCGGCGACGTCCTCTTGGCGTGGGGATGCCCTCAGACCGGCGGCACTCCGCTGTGCGTGCGCATCCGTCGTGCTGGGCGCTGGCGCGGGCCGGCGCAGCGGATCGGTGCGCTGCTCGACACGGGCACGATCACAGCGCGGCTCACCGATGGCGACCGCGCCGCGGTGGCCTGGTGGACCCAGCGCGCCGACACCGGCGGCGCAGGTCAGGGGCCGTTGGAGCCGCCGGTATACGAGGTCGCGACCGCCGGAACGGGCGGCCGGTTCGGTCCGGTCACACGGCTCGACGCGGGCGTGACCGGGATCGACCCTGCACTGAGCTCACAGGGGATCCGGCCGCAGCCGAGCATCCCGAATCTCTTCGCGGTAATCGCTTCCTCCGGCCGGGTCCGGCTCGCGTGGACCGGCGCCGACGCGGACGGCCCCCTTGTGCGCTCGGCAACCGTGATCGGCGGCGCACCCGCGGACGCACAGATGCTCGGTCACGGGACCCTCGCCGCGCTCGCTGCCGACGGCCATGACCGCGCAGTGGCGCTGTGGGCGAAAGCAGATGTGGTGCTCGCGTCGACCGCGCCGCCCGGTCGCCCGTACGGCGCCGAGCCCGAGTCCATCGCCTCCGGGCAAACGGTCGCCCGCGGGGTCGGCGATGCCGCCTTCGACCCCCGCACCCACCGCGTCGTCGCGACCTGGGAGACCGGGACCAGGTCGGACCCCGGATACGTCACCGCGCCCTATCAGGCGCGCTACGCGACCCGCGTCCCGTGAGATCGACGGTATGGCTAGGGACGAAGCAAGCTCTGAAGCGAGTCCGCCGCTGTTTTCAGTCCGGCGCTCGCCGCGTCCTGTGGATGGCCAGCAGCGTCCGGATGGAGCCGAGCACGAGGAACGCGCCGAACGTGGTGCGCAGCGCGGCGACCGGGAGGGCGAACGCGAGCAGCGCGCCCGGGATCGCGAGCGCCATGCCGACCAGGCCGACGCGCAGGCCCGTCCGGACGTCGACGCTCCCCTGGCGGCGGTGCGCGAGCGCGCCGACCAGCACGGTCGGGATCACCGCGGCGAGGCCGATGCCCTGTGCGAGCACCTGTGAGGCGTCGAGCAGCACGACCATCAGGGCGATGGCGATCGCGCTGCCGCCGACGCCGAGCAGGCCCGAGAGGAAGCCGCCGTTGAAGCCGAGCGCGAGCAGCACGAGCACCGTCGTCAGGTCAAGCGCGAGCGTGTCCACCCCCGCGCCGAACCCGAACGGGAGCGCGAGGCGCAGCCCGAACAGCCCGCTGATCACCGTGAGGATGAGCCGCAGCCACCGCTCGGACAGCCGCGCGTTCAGCCGCGCCCCGAGCACCGCGCCGACGAGGCTGCCCCCGACCATCACCGCGCTCGCCCCGGGATCGAACGCGCCGCCCGGAGCGAGCGCGTAGGTCACGGTCGCCACCACCGCCGGCGGGAGGATGACCAGCAGCGAGGTCCCGGACGCCGTGCGGCGGTCCAGCCCCGCGGCCCAGACGAGCCCGGGGACGACGATGATGCCGCCGCCGATCCCGAGCAGGCCCGACAGCAGCCCGGAGGCGCCGCCGACCGCCGCCAAGCGCGCGTTCACCCGCGATCGCTCAGGAGCAGCCCGGCGACGCGCAGGTCGTGCGCCGTGGTGACCTTGAAGTTCTCCGGGGTGGACTCGACCACGCGGACGGTCCCGCCCGCCTGCTCGACCAGCCAGGCGTCATCGGTCGCCCGGGCCAGCAGCTCGTCGGGCGCGGCCAGCGCCCGCTCCAGCGCACCGCGCCGGAACGCCTGCGGGGTCTGGATCGCCCACAGGCGCGAGCGATTGAGCGTGGCGCTGACCAGGCGGTCGGGCCCGGCCTCCTTCACCGTGTCAGTCAGCGGAGCCGCGGCCACCGCGGCGTCGGCATCCGCCAGGCCCGCGAGCGCGGCGCGGAAGTGCGCCGGAGTCACGAGCGGGCGGGCGGCGTCGTGCACCACGACCTGCTCGTCCTCCCCCGCCGCCGCCAGGGCGTTGCGCACTGAGACCGAGCGCGTCGCCCCGCCCTGGACGCCGGTGCACCCCGCAGGCGCGCGCTCGCCGGCCGGCAGTGCGACGACGATCTCCTCGATCCCCGCCCCGCGCAGGGCGTCCACGCTCCACTCGAGCATCGGACGGCCGGCGAGAACGACGAACGCCTTGGGCCGTCCGGCGCCAAGGCGTTCGCCACTCCCCGCGGCCACCAGAAGGGCGACCGCCACGTCTGCGAGGTCCTTGGCCCGGCTAGACGCCGGCGAGCTTCTCGGCGCCGGAGCGGCGCAGCAGCTCGTCGAGGTGCTCCTCGGCCTCCTCCTCGCCCATCTCGAGCGCGTACATAAGCTCGGAGGCGAGGATCTTCTTCGCGCGCGTGAACATCTGCTTCTCGCCGGTGGAGAGGCCCTTGTCCTGCTCGCGGATGGCAAGGTTGCGGACGACCTCGGCGAGCTCGTAGATGTCGCCGGTCTTGATCTTGTCCCGGTTGTGCTTGAAGCGCCGGTTCCAGTTCTTGGGCATCTCCGAGACGTCGTCGGAGAGCACGGCGAGCACCTTCTTGACGGTCTCCTCGTCGATCACGCGGCGCAGGCCGGCCTTGCCGGCGTTCTCGCACGGGACCATGACGGTCATGTCGTTGTGGAGGATCTTGATCGTCAGGTAGTCGCGCTTCTCGCCGAGCACGTCCTTCTGCTCCTTCTTGATGACCTGGCCCGCCCCGTGGTGCGGGTACACGACGTTGTCGCCGACGGCGAAGTCGATGCATTCGATCTCACGGGAGATCTCGAGATCCTCGAGTTGCACGGTGTCAGAGATGGTGTTCCTCCTGGGTCGGTGTCGGTCCGTGTACCGGACCACCAGCGTTCGTTTCAAAAGGCTCAGGTCTGCAGGTAGCGGTCCACGAGGTTGATCTCCTGCAGCCGGCGAAGGCCCTCGCGGATGTCCTTCGCGCGGATCTCTCCCACGCCCTCCACCGACTCGAGCTCCGGGTCGGTGGCGGCGAGGATCTCGTCGAGCCCGCGGAACTCGCGCACGATGTTCTGGACCACGAGCCGTGGCAGGCGCGGGATACGGCCAAGGATGCGGAAGCCGCGGGGCGAGACGGGATAGTCGAGGGTGTTGACCTTGCGGTCGTAGCCGAGCGTCTCGGCCAGGCGCCCGAAGTCCAGGAGGTCCTGGTGGGGCAGCCGTGCGATCCCGTCGAGCGCCACGGCGAAGGCGTCGTCGACCGGGGTGGCGAGGTAGTCGTGCAGCAGCGCGGCCTTGTCGGCGGCCACGCCGACCATCGTCTCCTCGAGCTGCATCTCGATCAGGCGCCCCTCGGTGCCGAGCTCGACGATGTAGCGCTCGATCTCGACGGCCATGCGCGTGACCAGCTCGGCGCGCTGGAGCACGGTGAGCACGTCGTGCAGGGTCACGCCGCCCTCGAACTCCAGGGCGGTCAGGCGAGTGGAGACCTGGTCCAGGCGCGTGCGGTACTTGTCCAGCGTGGCCAGGGCCTGGTTGGCCTTGGCCAGCACGGCCGGGATCTCCTCGAGGATGTACTTGGCACCGTCGACGTAGAGCGAGACGACGTCGCGGCGCTGGGAGATCGCGATGACCAGCGCGTCGGTCTGCTTGGACACGCGCTCGGCGGTGCGGTGGCGCGTGCCCGTCTCGGCTGAGAGGATCGTCGGGTCGGGCATCAGCTGGACGTTGCACCACGAGATCTTCGTGGCGTTGTGGTTCAGCGCGATCGCGCCGTCCATCTTCGCCAGCTGGTAGAGCATCTGCGGCGAGTAGTCGATCTCGAGCTTGACGCCGCCCGAGAACAGGAACGACAGCTCGTCGGGGTCCCCGAGGACGATCAGGCCGCCGGTCCGGGCGTGCACGATGTTCTCGATGCCCTCGCGCACCGCCGAGCCCGGTGCGACCATCTCCAGGGCCTTGACCAGACGGGGCTCCTGACGCGCTTCCTGCTCCGCGAGCTCTTCCCCTGATCGCGGCGTCATCAAGGCCATTCTACCAGGACTTTTACCCGAGGTTAAGGGCCGGAACGGCGCCCTGGGGCCAAATCCGGCCCTTGCATACGTGTCAAGCCCTCTCGCGCTCAGGCGGCCTGGGCGCGCGGAACCGCCGGGAGCGCGCTGCGCAGCGCGGCCCTGAGCGTCGGGGCCTGCTCTGGACAGATGACCGGCTCGAGGCCGAACTTCTGTGCCTCGGCCAGGCGCCGGTCGGGGTGGCCGACGGTCCGCAGCTCTCCGGTCAGCCCGATCTCGCCGAAGCAGGCGAGCGGAAGCCGCCCGGCGCCCGCGATCACACCGCGCGTGGCGCTCGCCACCGCCAGCGCGACCGCGAGGTCGGCACCGGGCTCGTCGACGCGCACGCCGCCGGCGACGTTGACGAACACGTCGGCGCTGCCGACGCTCACGCCGGCGTGGCGGCCCAGCACGGCGAGCACCAGCGCGAGGCGGTTACGGTCGATCCCGTTGGCCACGCGGCGCGGCGGGATCAGCTCGGACGGCGAGACCAGCGCCTGGACCTCCACCAGCAGCGGCCGAGAGCCCTCCATGGCAGCGAGCACGACGCTCCCGGGCGCCCGCGTCGCCTGGCCGACGAAGCGCGCCGAGGCGTCGGCCACCTCGACAAGGCCGCCGCCGTGCATCTCGAAGACGCCCGCGTCGTTGGTCGAGCCGAAGCGGTTCTTGAGCGCGCGCAGCGTGCGGTAGGTGCGCTCGCGCTCGCCTTCGAACTGCAGCACGCAGTCCACGAGATGCTCGAGCACGCGCGGGCCGGCCAGCGCGCCCTCCTTGGTGACGTGGCCGACCAGCAGCACGGCGATCCCGCGCGCCTTGGCCAGGCGGGTGATGCGGTCGGCGACCTCGCGCACCTGGCCGACCGAGCCGGCGGCGCCGCTCAGCTCGGCGGCGTGCAGGGTCTGCACGGAGTCGATGACGCAGACCTCCGGGCGCTCGGCCTCCATCGTCGCGAGCACGGTGTCGAGATCGGTCTCGGCGACGACGGGAACCTGCAGCGCGGCGCCGGGGAGGCGCTCGGCGCGCAGGCGGATCTGCGCGGCGGACTCCTCGCCCGAGACGTAGAGCGTGCGCCGCCCGGCGCCGGCGAGATTTCCGAGCGCCATCGAGGTCAGCGTCGACTTGCCGATCCCCGGCGAGCCGCCGAGCAGCACCAGCGAGCCCGGCACGAGGCCGCCGCCGAGCACGCGATCGAGCTCGCCGATGCCCGTGCGCAGCCGCGCCACCTGCTCGGCCTTGACGTCGGAGAGGGCGACGGGCGCCACGGCGCGCGCCCGTGAAGCTCCCCCGGCGCGCGAGGCGCCCGGGGCCGCCACGGCGGGCTGCTCCTCGACCAGCGTGTTCCACTCCTCGCACCCCGGGCAGCGGCCCATCCAGCGCGGCTCGTCGTCGCCGCAGGCGGAGCACACGAAACGGGTGACGGCACGGGCCATGCGCCCAATCTAGGCGGGGGGCCGGACCGCTTCGCCCCCACGCGGCCTCACGGCCTCACGCAGCCAGCCCGCGAGCGCGCTCGGCCACGTCCACCATGCCGAGCGCGTCCGCGGCGACGATTGCCTCCGCGAGGCGCCGACCATGCTGCAGAGAAGCTACCGGTCTACCAAAGCCGTCCAAGGTTGCGCTCGAGGATCGGGACCGGGCTCAGACACGATCGAGCGCGTCGAGCAGCGGTCCCTCCTCCACCTTTCGCGCAAAGTACCGCCCAGAGGCGAGCATCTCTGGAAGATCCTCCAGTCCGAGGGTCGCCGGGTGCGCTGACGACGCGTGCGGGAACCGCAGGTAGGTCAGGTGCGGGCTGCGCGTTCGCACCTGCGGGCTGTTCATCAGGATTGTGTTGATGAGCGATTCGTCGGGCATCATCGACCGTCGGTAGAGGGAGACCACGTCGGGCCGGGCGGCGCCAAACTCCGTCACCGCAGTGACCGCGAGCCGGGAGAGCGCCATCCACTGCGACCCGGCGTAGCAGCGAAGCGCGTCGTTGAACGGGGTACGCAGCCGCCTGACGCCCACGAGCAGCTGACCAGGCAGCGGCCAGAGGAACAGCAGCGGCTGGTGGAGCGAGAACCAGACGCACAGCTGCGCCCAGCTGTCGGCCTTCGGGAGCCTCAAGCTGATCGCAGGCCGGTACCAGCGGTAGAAGTAGCGCGCGTGCCACCAGCGGGCCTCGCCGATGCCCGGTCGCTTGGAGGAGATCATCCGCCCCGGGTCGATAAAGGCGTCTGTGTCGCTATGTAGCAACGTCGCGCCGATCTCCCCGACGGGGCGGATCGGGTAGTCCTGGCCGGAGAGCAGCACCGTCCAGTCGGGGTCGATGTGCTCAGCGATCCACATCAGCGAGTCGAGCGTGGCCTGCACCATCGCATAGCGGCCCCACTCGATGCCCCGCTGAAAGGAGAGGACGTCGACCCGGCGCTCCCCGACCCCGGTGAGCGGCGTCCTGGCCGTGTCGTGGTGGATCACCACCCGGCACGCGGGGTCGCCCGCCAGCAGCCGGTCGGCAAGCCGGAGAACCTGGCGCGGACGCGTGTGGGACAAGATCAGATAGGCGACCACGCGCGCAGACTAGAGAACGAAAGAGTGCCCAACCGCCCGTGGCTGGGCCCCCGAACCGGTGCGCCGAGTGCTACTCGTCCTCGGCCGGAGGCAGCGCGGGCTGGTCGATCGCGCCGCCGTCGTCGACGGCGGGGTCCTCGCCCGCCTCCTTGCCGCCCTCGGCGCCGACGCCCACCGGCGTCGGTCGCGGGTCGCCCTTGATGATCGAGAGCTTGACGTCGCCGTCACCCTCGCCCTCGGGCCAGGGCTCCACGAGCACCGTGCCGCCCGCCTCGAGCTCGGAGCGGAGCACGAAGTCGGCCAGCGGGTCCTCGATGTAGCGCTGGATCGCCCGGCGCAGCGGGCGGGCGCCCATCGAGGGGTCCCAGCCCTTCTCGACCAGGAAGTCCTCGGCCTCGTCGGTGAGCTCGAGCTGCAGCTCGCGCTCGGCCAGCGAGTTGCGGATGCGCCGGAGCAGCAGCTCGACGATCTGCTTGATCTCCTCCTTCTGGAGCTTGTGGAAGACGATCACGTCGTCGATCCGGTTGAGGAACTCGGGCCGGAAGACCTTCTTGAGCTCTCCCATGACGCGGCCCTTCATGTCCTCGTAGGTCATGCCGTGGTCGCCGTCGCCGACGGAGAAGCCGAGCGGTGTGTTGCGCGCGATCTCCGACGCCCCGATGTTCGAGGTCATGACGATGATCGCGTGCCGGAAGTCCACCGTGCGGCCCTGCGAGTCGGTCAGGCGACCGTCCTCCAGGATCTGCAGCAGGATGTTGAAGACGTCCGGGTGGGCCTTCTCGATCTCGTCGAGCAGCAGCACGGAGTAGGGCTTGCGGCGCACCGCCTCGGTGAGCTGGCCGCCCTCGTCGTAGCCGACGTAGCCCGGGGGCGAGCCGACGAGGCGCGAGACGGCGTGCTTCTCCATGTACTCCGACATGTCGATGCGGATCATCGCCTCCTCGTCGCCGAAGAGGAACTCGGCGAGTGTGCGGGCAAGTTCGGTCTTGCCGACGCCCGAGGGGCCGAGGAACACGAAGGAGCCCGTCGGGCGCTTCGGATCCTTGAGGCCCGCTCGCGAACGGCGGATCGCCTTGGAGATGACCTCGACCGCTTGGTGCTGGCCGATAACGCGCTTGTGCAGCTCGTCCTCCATGCGCATCAGCTTCTGGGTCTCGGCCTCGGTGAGCTTGAACACGGGGATGCCGGTCCACATCGAGACGATGTCGGCGATCTCCTCCTCGCCGATCGACGGGCGCTCTCCGCCCTCGCCGGACTCCCAGGCGTCCTCGAGCTCGCGCTTGCGGTTGGTGAGCTTGCGCTCGGTGTCGCGCAGCGACGCGGCCTTCTCGAACTCCTGCGCCTCGATCGCGGCCTCCTTCTCGCGCCGCGTCGTCTCGATCTCCTCCTCGAGCTCCCGGTACACGGGCGGGGAGGACATCGACTTGATGCGCATGCGCGAGGCGGCCTCGTCGACGAGGTCGATCGCCTTGTCGGGCAGGAAGCGGTCGGAGATGTAGCGGTCCGCCAGCTCGGCGGCCGCCTCCAGCGCCTCCTCGGTGATGTTGATCTTGTGGTGCGCCTCGTAGCGGTCGCGCAGGCCCTTGAGGATCTGCACGGTCTCCTCCACGGAGGGCTGGTCGACCGTGATCTTCTGGAAGCGACGCTCCAGTGCCGAGTCGCGCTCGAGGTACTTGCGGTACTCGTCGAGCGTGGTCGCGCCCACGGTCTGCAGCTCGCCACGGGCGAGGGCCGGCTTGAGGATCGACGCGGCGTCGATCGCGCCCTCGGCGGCGCCAGCCCCGACGAGGTTGTGGAGCTCGTCGATGAACAGGATGATGTCCCCGCGCTGGGTGATCTCCTTCATCACCTTCTTGAGGCGCTCCTCGAACTCGCCGCGGTACTTCGACCCCGCGACCAGCGCCGCCAGGTCGAGCGTGTAGATCTGCTTGTTCTTCAGCAGCTCCGGCACGTCGGCGTTCGTGATGCGCTGGGCGAGGCCCTCGACCACCGCGGTCTTGCCGACGCCGGGCTCGCCCACGAGCACCGGGTTGTTCTTCGTGCGGCGCGAGAGGATCTGCATGATCCGCTCGATCTCGACCTCGCGGCCGACGACCGGATCGAGCTTGCCCTCCGCGGCCAGCTTGGTCAGGTTGCGCCCGAACTGGTCGAGCAGCTTCGAGGACTTCTTGCCCTCGCCGGGGCCGGCGGCGGCGCCGGAGGCGGCGCCCTGGCCCGAGCCGGAGCCCGAGCGGCGGCCGCCGGGGCCCGAGAGCATCCGGATGACCTCGTTGCGGATCTTCTCCGAGTCCGCGTCGAAGTCGAGCAGGATGCGGGCGGCGACGCCCTCGTTCTCGCGCACGAGGCCGAGCAGGATGTGCTCGGT
>JBBRYA010000053.1:0-26362 GCA_038238015.1 Solirubrobacterales bacterium | reverse complement strand
GCCCGTCCACAGCTCGCGGCGGCTGAGGTCGTCGAGGACCTGGGCGGCGCGGTCGACGAGCGGGACCGACCGGACCTTGCCGCTCTTGGGCACGCGCTCGGTGCCGCCGGCCGGGACGTTGCGCCGGACGTGGACGATCCGCTTGGCGAAGTTGACGTCGCGCCAGCGCAGGCCGCGCAGCTCCCCGAGGCGCAGGCCGGTGTAGGCCGCTGTGAGGAAGATCGCGGCGTCCTGCTCGGATGCGGCGGCGCGGCCGAGCGCCTCGACCTCGGCGGGAGTCAGCACCGCGAAGTCTCCCGAGCGGGTGAAGTTCACGCGTTCGGCGTCCTCGGCCGGGTTCGCGGTGATCCACTTGCGGCGCTTGGCGCGCTTGAAGATGCCGTGGGCGATCACGAGGATCTTCTGGATCGACCGGCGCGAGAGGTGTCCGGCGAGCATCTGCTCGCGCAGGGCATCGATGTCCTCGGTGGTGATGGCGCCGATCGGCGTGTCCGCGCCGAAGTACGGGAGCAGGTGGCGCCGGACGGTGTTGCGGTAGTCGCGCATCGTCGACTCGGTGCGCTGGCGGTCGTGCTCGACGTAGCGCAGCCACTCCGTGCAGGCCTCGCCGAACGACACCGGCACGGTGGCGTCGAGCACCCGAGGCGCCTCGGCGAGGAACTCGGCGAGACGGTCGGCCGCGTCCTTTGGGGTCAACCACGTCGCGTCGGGCTTGGGCCCGTCGCCCGCTCGCCAGAGCTTCGCGCCTCTCGGCGTGCGCCGGCCGGAGTCCTTGACGTGCGCCGGACCGAGCAGTTTCTGGTGCCGGCCGGCGGCGTCCCGCCACAGCGCGAAGTAGCGCCGCTGGCCCTTCGAGACCTTCACTTGCAGGTGTCCAGTCGCGCGAGCCACGGCATATAGGGAACACGGTAGGGAACACAGAGTCAAGGCCCTAACAAAAATTTGGCTCTGCAAGCCATGGGCCGGGGAGGATTCGAACCTCCGTCGGACGGATTATGAGTCCGCGGCTCTGACCGCTGAGCTACCGGCCCGGGGCGCGTGCAGGCTAGCTCGGATGTTCCTCGCCTGACCTGGTGGCGGCGGACACCTGGGGTGGCCGCCGCCACTCGCCGCTGCTCAGGCGTGGGAGCCGGGCACGGGCGCCACCTGGTCGATCAGGGGCGGCTCCTCGGCGGTGAACGCCATCGTCGGGCAGTTGATGACGAAGCCACCGGCTCCGTAGCGCGCGCCCTTCGGGCCCGTGATGAGATCCGGCCGCTGGCGAACGAGGTTGATGATCTCGTTCTCGTCGTCCTGGCGCGTGTTGAGTCCCTCGCGCAGCGCCTTGGCGGTCCACTCGCCGACCTGGGCGTCCCACAGCGGGCTGTAGGCGTTCGCGTGCCGCGGATCGGCGAGCGACGGGAAGTCTCCGAGCACGTTGAACGTGTCGCCGTCGTGGTTGGCGAGCGCGTCGAGCAGCTGCTTGTCGCCCAGGTTGGCGTCCCGGTTGTTCATCCCGTCCTGGATGAGGTGGTTGAGCCCCTGCGCCTGAGGGTTCTCGCGCCCCGTCTGGCCGTTGGTGAAGAGGAAGATCCGCTCGCGGGCCGCGCCGAGGAAGTCGTCCCCTCCGAGGAAGGGCGCTCGCTTGAGCGCCGGGACGAAGGTCGCCCGCTCCAGTGTCGCGGCGGCGCCCAGGGAGGACTCCGTGCTCAGGTAGAAGATCGTCTGCCCCGCTTCGGCGCCCTTGACGAGCAGCATCTCCACGTAGCCCGGGCGGAACTCGCCCGACCGCAAGCTCGTGGGCGGGACCGGCTTCTTGATCTTCAGGACCCGGTCGGCCGTGTTGGAATGGCGGGTGACGTCGAAGTGCCCGTTGCCCGTTGCGACGATCGGGGCGTTGTAGACGACCCCCGAGCCCTTGATCCGGATGAACGGGCTGTAGCGGGCGCTGCCGACGGAGCCGGGCTGAGCCTTGGCGGGCGGGAACGCGTTCGCGTGACCCGCCGTCTTGCCGCTGCGGAGGATGCGACGCGGACGGAAGTCCGGCGCGCCCTCGAAGTGCACGACGCCCTCCCCGAACTGGTTCTTGCGCGATCCGGTGAGGGTTACGTCCTGGACGCACCTCGGGCAACCGATGCCCATGTTGGCGAGCTTGGGGGAGAAGTTGACGTCGAGGTCGTTGGCCAGGCCGGCGTCCGAGGACTCGGTGATGACGAACCACACGGTCCGGCCGCGGAAGCTGCCTCGATGCAGCGGCAGCCCCACCGAGTTGTGGGTCAGGTCGACGCCGAGCGCGCTCTTGACGATGACCTTCTTGTCTTCGAGCATCTTGTCGCCCGGCGCGCCAAAGTTCGGCGCCGGCGGCGCGGAGCGCTCGCCGATGAGATCGTCGCTCGGACCGGTGCTGCTCGGCGCGCCCTGTGCCCAGGCCCCGCCGGGGGCACCGACCGAGCCGACGATGACACAGGCGCCGACGGCAGCCGCCAGCCCTCCCCTGATCTGCTTGGATCGCAGCACGACGACCTCCCGATGTTCTGGTGGACCGGACCGGCCGCCGCGCAGTGCGGCGACCGGTCGGGCTCTCCCGAACAGATGTAGAAGCCGCTCATTACGCGGATCAGAACGCGGCTCCGACGGGGCTCGCCGCCGCTCAGCGCGATGGCGCTGCTCGACGGACCGGCGGTCTAAGCGCCGCGGGCGAGCCGGCGGGCGAGCCCGGCGGACGGAGCCAGGACGAGCGTGACCCCGTCGTGGCCTGAGCGCAGGCTCAACGGGCCGCGTCGAGCTGCCGCCCACGCCCGCAGCGCGGTCGTGAACTCGCGCGCGTCGCGCCGTGTGTCCCAGCGCCAGCGCATGATCAGCGCGTCGCGGTCGGCGCAGGGCGCGGCAGCGCACGCGCCGCGGCCCCGCTGCCAGAGCTCGTAGCGGTCGCCGCCCCAGCCCGCGGCGGCCGCGGTGTCGCTCAGCAGCTCGCCCGTCGCCCACTCGCCCCAGGTCCCGTGCGCCAGGCGCCGCCAGCCGCTGCCGAGCACCCGCTGCGGGTGCAGCCGCACCGTGCGCGGCTGCTCGACGTGCAGGTAGGCGTCGGGATGCAGCACCTGCTCGGTCGACGCGGGCGGCCGGAACCGCAGCGCGGCGTCGACGACCGCCCAGCGGCCTCCGCCTGCGCGGTAGAGCGCCTGCACGAAGCGCTGACCCTCGGTGTAGGGAAACACGAGCTGGGCCTCGATGAAGGGCGGCAGGCTGCCGGTGTCCTGCCCGAGCGAGGCGAACAGGCCGCCGAGGGTCTGCTCGGGCCCGAGGTAGCGCGTGGCGTACTCGAGCATCAGCGCCGTCGCGGTGCCCTCGATCAGCGACAGGTGCGCGAGGCTCGCGTCATCCGAGCCCGACGCGCCGTCGAGCCCGAGCCCGAAGCGCTGGTCCTCGAGCGCGTGGTTGAGCTCGTGGGCGAGCGTGATCTCGTTGAGCACTCGGTTGGTCGTCTGGACGCCCTTGACCACGCGCAGGCGCTTGGTGCGCGGGTCGTAGTAGCCCGCGACGCCCTGGCCGAACAGCGTGCCCGAGACCCGGCGCAGGTCAACGCGCGGCTCGATCAGGCCGAGCAGCTTGAGCACCTCTTCGTCGGCGTGGCGGCGAGCGGGCGGGTAGGTGCCGTCGAGGTCCTCCAGGCCGTCGCGCTGCGCCTGGGCCGGGGTGACCTCGCTGGGCACCGGTGGGTGCTTGTAGCGCAGCCCGCGGATCGTCTCCACCCGGCGCTCGATCGTCGCGATATCGGCGGGAGGCGGCGGCTTGGGGGTCGCCGCCGGCTTGGCCGCGGGCTTCGCGGCGCCGCTCCCTCCGCCGCTGGCGGCGCTCAGCCCGATCAGCGCGGCTATGAGCACGAGCGCGATCGCGGTGGGCATCCTCATCGTCGGAATGTAGGGTGCCCGCGATGCCCGACCGCGCCGCCATCGTCACCGGAGCCTCGAGCGGCATCGGGCTCGCGATCGCGCACATGCTCGGGCAGGAGGGCCACGGGCTGACGGTCGCCGCCCGCCGCCCCGACAAGCTCGCCGGCGCCGCGCAGGAGCTGCGCGACGCGGGCTACGACGTCGAGGACGTCGCGGCCAACATGGCCTCCGAGGAGGAGATCCAGAACGTCGTGGCGCGCCACCGCGAGCGCTTCGGCCGCCTCGACGTGCTGGTCAACAACGCGGGCGTCGGCCTCGGCGCCCCCATCGCGGAAGCGCAGACCAAGCGCATCGACATGCAGCTCGCCGTCAACCTGCGCGCGATCGTCCTCTACTACCGCGAGTGCGCCGAGTTGCTGCGCGCCGCGGGCGCCGAGCACCGCGGCGCCCTGGTCGTCAACACGGCGTCGATCGCGGGCAAGTCGGGGCAGGGCTGGCTCTCGGTCTACTCGGCGACGAAGGCCGGCGTGATCGGCTTCACGCAGGCGATGAACAAGGAGCTGGCGCCTGACGGGATCAAGTCCGTGGCGCTCTGCCCGGGCTTCGTCGACACGCCGATGACCGACTTCGTCAAGGAGCACGTCGCGGCCGACCAGATGATCCAGCCGGCAGACATCGCCGAGGCCGTGCGCTTCGTGCTGAAGACCTCACCGAACTGCGTGATCCCCGAGATCGTCTTCCAGCGCCCCGACGAGGCGCTGTAGACCTTTCGTCCAACCCGGAAAATCGCCGCAAGATCCAGCAAGCGCATCCGTTCAGGGCAGTACCTTGCGCGCGAGCACCAACGAAACCGTCGCCGCGCTGCGTGCCCGCCTCGAGCGGGCCGAGCGAGAGGCCGCCGCCCACCAGCGCCAGCTGGAGCGCTACGCGGCGGACCTGCGCGCGAGCTACCGGCGGGAGCGCTCGCGCGCCCAGGAGCTCCGGCGCTCCTACAAGGCGACGGTGCGCGCGCTCTCCAACGCCGTCGAGGCGCGCGACGCCTACACCGGCAAGCACGCCGAGCGCGTCGCCGCCTACGGGCTGGCGATCGCCCGCGCGGTCGGGATGGACGTCGCGGATGATCCGCAGCTGGAGTTCGGGTTCCTGCTGCACGACATCGGCAAGGTCGGCGTGCCCGACGCGGTGCTGTTCAAGCCTGACGCGCTCAGCTCGCAGGAGCTCGAGCTGATCGAGCACCACCCCCTGATCGGGTCGGAGATCCTGCGCCACGTGGACTTCCTCGAGGAGGCGACGCTGATCGTGCGCCACCATCACGAGCGCTGGGACGGCAAGGGCTATCCCGACGGGCTGGCGGGCGAGGCGATCCCGCTCGCCGCGCGCGTGTTCGCGGTCGCCGACGCCCTCGATGCGCTCACCTCCGACCGCCCCTATCGCGACGCGGTGTCCTGGCGCCGGGCGCGCCAGGAGATCCGGCGCTCGGCGGGATCGCAGTTCGATCCCGCGGTCGTCGAGGCCTACGGGCGGCTCGAGGACGAGACGTTCGCGCGCCTGAGCGAGGGCGTGCGGGCGTCGGCCTCTGGCTGAGCGGCGCGCAGCAGCCGCACGCGCCCCGGGCGCAGGCGCCGCGCGACGATCTCCGGCGGCGCGTCGGCGGCACGGCGGTCCAGCGCCGCGCGGTGCTCGGCGATCGCCGCGGCGAGGTCGGTCTCCGGCCCCGCGGCGAGCGAGGCCTCGAGCAGGTGCTCGAGCGTGCGCAGCTCGCGCCGGGTGGCCCGCCGCACGCGGCGGGCGCGGGCGAAGGCGTCCCACGCGCGGGCGAAGGAGATGAAGCTCGTGCGGCCGCCGTGGCGGTGGGCGGCGAGCATCGGGCAGATGCCGCCGCGGTTGTCGGTGTAGGCACCGGCGACGATCGGCGCGGTGCGAATGCCCTCGAGCATCGCCCGCCGCGTGTCCTCCGGCAGGCAGTCGATTGCGGTTCTCAACCTGGTGATAGGGTCGCGCGCTCTCACGGCCTCCTGGACGGTAGGCCACGCCGTCGCACCGCGGGACCGCTGAAAGGAAGCTTGCACTGAAGCTCGGGCTGCACATCGGCTACTGGGGCCTCGGTCTCACCGCGCAGGAGCAGCTCGACCTGGTGCTGGAGGCCGAGCGCCTCGGCTATGACTCGGTCTGGACGGCCGAGGCCTACGGCTCCGACGCCGCGACGATCCTCGGCTGGCTCGCGCAGGCGACGTCGACGATCAAGCTCGGCTCGGCGATCTTCCAGATGCCCGGGCGCTCGCCGGCCATGACCGCCATGACCGCCGCGACGCTCGACCAGCTCTCGGGCGGGCGGATGCTGCTCGGCATCGGCTCGAGCGGCCCTCAGGTGGCCGAGGGCTGGCACGGCCAGCGCTTCGCGAGGCAGCTGCTGCGCACGCGCGAGTACCTCGCGGTGGTGCGCAAGGCGCTCGCGCGCGAGAAGCTCGAGTTCCACGGCGAGACGCTCGAGCTGCCGCTCCCCGACGGCCCGGGCAAGGCGCTGAAGCTGACGATCGCGCCGGTGCAGGAGAAGATCCCGATCTTCCTGGCCGCGATCGGCCCGAAGAACACGACGCTCGCCGCCGAGATCGCCGACGGCTGGATCCCCACCCTCTTCTCCCCCGAGCACCTGTCGGAGTTCCGGCCGCTGCTCGAGGAGGGCTTCGCGAAGGCCGAGGGAGCCAAGGGCTTCGAGGACTTCGAGATCGCCCCCACGGTCAACGTGATGGTCACCGACGACGTCGAGTCCGCCCGCGACGCGATGCGGCCCTACGTCGCGCTCTACGTCGGCGGCATGGGCTCGCGCAAGCAGAACTTCTACAACGCGCTGGTCCAGCGCTACGGCTTCGAGGACGCGGCCAAGGAGGTCCAGGACCTCTACCTCGAGGGCAAGCGCGAGGAGGCGATGGCGGCGCTCCCGGGCGAGCTCATCGACACGGTGTCGCTCTGCGGTCCGCACGACGTGGTGCGCGAGCGCCTCGCGGTCTTCCGCGACGCGGGGGTCGGGACGCTCATGGTCTCGCCGATGGCCTGGACGTTCGACGAGCGGCGCGTGCAGCTGCGGCACGTCGCCGAGCTCGCCGCCGCCTGAGCCGATGCGGGTCTACCTGGGCGCCTTCGGCGATCCGGGCCACGCGTTCCCGATGCTGGCGCTCGGGCGGGCGCTGACCCTCCGTGGGCACGACGTCGCCCTCGAGACCTGGCGGCGCTGGCAGCCCGACGTCGAGGCGGCCGGAATGACCTTCGCGACGGCGCCCGAGTACGAGGTCTTCCCCACCCCGCGCAAGCCGCTCAAGCCTTACGCGGCGGCGGTACGCGCCGCCCGCGAGATCCGGCCCTTCGTGCGCGACTTCGCTCCGCACGTGGCCGTCGCCGACATCCTCACCCCCGCGCCGGCGCTGGCCGCCGAGCTCGAGAGCGTGCCCTACGCCTCGCTCGTGCCCCATGTCCACCCGCAGCTCGAGCCCGGCTTCCCGGTCTACTCCATCGGCGCACGGCTGCCGCGCACCGCCGCCGGGCGCGCGCTGTGGCGCACGGCGCAGCGGCGTCTGGTCGAGAAGAGCCTCGAGACCGGGCGCCAGGAGTACAACGAGTGCCGCCGCCGACTCGACCTCGCGCCGCTGCCCTGGGCGCACACGGCGCTCTCGCGCGAGCTGACCCTGATCGGCACACTGCCCCACCTCGAGTATCCGCGCGCCTGGGAGCCGTGGCAGCGCGTGGTCGGGCCGCTGGAGTGGGAGCCACCGGGCGAGCGCGTCGAGCCGCCGCCGGGCGAGGGCCCGGTGGTCCTTGTGGCCCCCTCCACCTCCCAGGACCCCGAGCACCGCCTGCTGCGCGCGGCGCTCGCCGGGCTCGCCGGCGCGCCCGTGCGGGTGATCGCCACCTACAACGGGCGCGAGCCCGACACGCCGATTGCCGTGCCCTCGAACGCCGTGCTGGTCCCCTGGCTCTCCTACGGCAAGACGATGCCGCGCTGCGATGTCGTCGTGCTCCACGGCGGCCACGGGACGCTCGTGCGCGCCCTATCTCACGGCTGCGCCGTCGTGGTCTGCCCGGCGGCCGGAGACATGGCCGAGAACGCCGCGCGCGCGGACTGGGCCGGGCTCGGCGTGCGCATCCCGATGCGCTGGCTGGGGCGGCGCAGCGTTCGCCTGGCGGTGAAGCGGGCGCTCGCCTCGCCGGGGATCCGCGCCCGCGCGCGGGCGGTCGCGGCGTGGTCGGCGCAGCACGACGGCGCGGACATGGCCGCGCGGGAGCTCGAGCGCTGGGCGCGGGCCGCCGGCTACGCGGACGCGGACGATCAGGCGGTCGCGGGGACCGCCGGCTCGGCGGGGGCCGCCGGCACCGAGCGCGGGCGCGCGAGGTAGCTGGCGCGATCGAAGCGCCGGATGCGGTTGCGGAAGCGCCACGTCGCGCCGGGCCACAACGTCCGGTTGCGTCCGGAGGAGTCGAGGTACCAGCTCGCGCAGCCGCCGGTCGACCACACGGTGCCGCGCAGGCCGCTCTGGACGCGAGCGTTGTAGGCGTCCTGGGCCTCGCGGCGGACCTCGACGCTCGCGACGCCGCGCTCGGCCATCGCCCGCAGGCAGGCGAGCACGTAGTCGATCTGCGCCTCGATCATCACCACGACCGAGTTGTGGCCGGTGCCGGTGTTGGGCCCCAGCAGCATGAAGAGGTTCGGGAAGCCGGCGATCGTCGTGCCGGCGTGGGCCTGCATGCCGTGCTCGCTCCACTCCTCGGCGAGCGTGCCGTCGCGGCCGCGGATGTGCGCGGCGGCGGGCATGTCGGTGACGTGGAAGCCGGTGCCAAAGACGATCGTGTCCGCCGCGTGCTCAGTCCCGTCGGCGGTGACGATCGAGCGGGCCCGGACCTCGCGGATCGCGTCGGTGACGACGGCGACGTTGTCGCGCTGGAGCGCTGGGAAGTAGTCGTTGGAGAGCAGGACCCGCTTGCAGCCCATCGTGTATGACGGCGTGAGCCTGCGGCGCAGATCGGGGTCTGGCACCTGGCGCGCGAGGTGACGGCTAGCGATCCGCTGCGGGATGCGCATGAGCCGCGGGTGCATGAACCCCAGCACGAAGGTCTCGCGCGCCCAGTAGATCGCCGTGCGCATCAGCCGCTGGGCGCCGGGCACGCGCCGGTAGGCGCGCTGCTCGCGCGCGCTCAGCGGGCGGTCCGGATGGGGCATGATCCACGGCGCGGTGCGCTGGAACACCGCGAGGTGGGCGACCTTCGGCTGGATCTCGGGGACGACCTGGATCGCCGAGGCCCCGGTGCCGATCACCGCAACGCGCTCGCCGGTCAGGTCGTGGACGGGATCCCACTCGGCGGTGTGGAAGCTCGCGCCCTCGAAGGACTCAAGGCCCGGCAGGGCGGGTATCGACGGCTCGCTCAGCGCGCCGACGCCGGCGACGAGGACCTGCGCGGTCAGCTCGCCGCGGGGCGTCGTCAGACGCCAGCGCTGCTCATCCTCCTCCCACGCGGCGTCGGTCAGCTCGTGCACAAAGCGCACGTGCGCGAGGATTCCGTGGCGCTCGGCGCAGTCGCGCAGGTAGGCCCAGATCTCCGGCTGGCCCGAGAACGTACGGCTCCAGCCCGGGTTGAGGTCGAACGAGAAGGAGTAGAGGTGCGAGGGGACGTCGCACTGGCAGCCGGGGTAGGCGTTGTCGCGCCAAGTGCCCCCGACGTCCCCGGCGCGCTCGAGCACCACGAAGTCATCGATCCCCGCCTGCTTGAAGCGAATCGCCGTGCCAAGGCCGGCGAAGCCGGTGCCGACGATGGCGATGCGGAAGTGCTCCATGGGCCGAATATATGCGCGGCGCGTCCGGGGACGAGAAGGGCCGCCCCTGAGGCGGCCCTTCCCAACAGCTCCGGGGGTGGGACTCGAACCCACAACCATCGCCTTAACAGGGCGCCGCTCCACCATTGAGCTACCCCGGAACGTTGCTGCGATTGAACTACGCAGGAGGAGCCTGCGCCGCGCTCAAGGGTAGCCCAGACACGCCCGCCTCCACCTCCGCATGGCAGTTCGCACACAGCAGGACGCACTTGGCTGCCTCGACGCGGGCACGCGCCAGCGATCGGGCGACTCCGTTGAGCGCCAGCGCGAACTCCTTCGTGGCTGGATCGAGATGGTGGAAGTGCAGCGCCCCTGGGTGCCGCGAGTAGCCGCAGACCACACAACCGCCGCCCGCCTCCTCCACCAGGATCTGCTTCACCCGGCGGCGGCGGGCGATGACCCGCTCGCGCCGGCAGGCCAGGCACCGGTAGTGATCGGTAGCGCCATAGCGGACATACACGCAGTCTCCGTGCCGAGCGCAGTAGCGCAGGATCTCGCTCGGCTTGGCACCCTCTGAACGGGCGCGCTGCGTGCGAAGGCCATGCTTCTTGAGCCAGTGGTTGACCGTCGCCTGGCTGACCTGGAGCTCCACGGCGATCGCCCGACTCGACAACCCTCGCTCAACCAGTCCCTTGAGCCGCTCGCGTTCGATTCCGCCGCGGGGCGCATGCCGCTCGGCGAACGCCGACGTCAGCCCGTGCTTGCGCACCCAGTAGGCGACCGTCGACGGGTGCTTTCCGACGCCTCTCGCGATCGCCTCGATCGACCGTCCCGCCGCGAGTTCCTCCTCCAGCCATGCCTGTTCCATGACACGAACACTAGTTCGTGTGGCGGACGGAAAGCCCTGCGCTACTGCAACTTGTGACGAATCTTGTCGAGGATCTTCTGGCGCTCGGCGGCGAGGCCGTGGACGCTCGCGGCCTCGGCGCCCCGGGCGACTGAGATCTCGCGGTCGACGCGGTGCAGCTCGAGCTGCAGGCCCTCGACCTCGAGGGTGATCGGGCTCGCGTCGATGCGCCCGGCGCTGATCACGAGCTCGGGGATCAGCGCGGCGAGCTCCGGGGTGTCCTTGAGCACCGCCGAGGGCGAGGTGAGGTTGCCGCGCAGCCGTTCGGCGGCGAGCCGCGTGAGCGGCGAGGTGAAGAGCGCGTCGAGGTCGGCGTTGGCGAGGCGGCGCTCGCCGTGCTCGGGCAGGGCGAGGCAGAGCGCGATGAAGGCCCGCTCGGTCTGCTCGCGGCGGTCAAGCGCCTGGCGGGCGCCGTTGACCGGCACGCCACCGGATCCGCCGGACGGCACTCCGGGCCGCGCGGCCGCGGCGGGGGCGCGCCGCACCGCGGACTCGGTCAGCTCGGGCGTGATGCCCAGGCGGCTGGAGATCAGCTTGATCAGGTCGTCGCGGAGGATCCCGTCGGGCAGCGGGCGCAGCACGCCCGCGACCGTGCTGAGCACCTCGTCGCGCCCTGCCGCGTCCGCCGACGCGCCGCCCTCGAGCGCCCGCTCGACCTGGAAGCGCGCGAACGGGACGGCGGCGTCGAGCAGCGCGCGCATCCGCTCGGCGCCGCCCTCGCCGCCCACGATGTCGGCCGGGTCAGAGCCCGACGGGAGCCCGACGACCCGCAGCTCCAGGCGCGGCGGCAGCACCGAGGCCGAGCGGACCGCGGCCGTCTGGCCGGCCGCGTCGGCGTCCAGGCACAGCAGCACGACCTGGGCGAGGTTGGCGAGCTCGTTCGCCTGCGGCTCGGTCAGCGCGGTGCCCATGACGCCGACCGCGTTGCGGAACCCGGCCTGGTGCAGCGCGATCACGTCGGTGTAGCCCTCGGCGAGGATCACCGCGCCCGCCTTCGCCGCGGCGGCGCGCGCGACGTCGACCCCGAAGAGCTGGCGGCCCTTGGTGAACACCTCACCCTCGCGGGTGTTGACGTACTTGGGGCCCTGCCCGTCGCGCATCGCCCGCGCCCCGAAGCCCCGCACGCGCCCGCGGCGGTCCGCGAGCGGGAACATCACCTTGCCGCGGAACACGTCGTAGATCTGGCCCTCGCGGCCGCGGACGGCGAGGCCCGCGGCGAAGATCTCCTCGTTGGCGTAGCCGGCCCGCCGCGAGGCGTTGAGCACCGTGTCCCACGCGCTGGGGGAATAGCCGACCCGGAACTCGCGCAGCGCGCCCTCGGTGAGCCCGCGCCCCAGCAGGTACTCGCGCGCGTCGGCGGCCTCGCCTGACTCCCACAGCACGCGCACGTAGTACGCCGCGGTGCGCTCGAGCAGCGCTAGCAGCCGGCCCTGGCGGTCGCGGCGCGCCGAGGCCTGCGGGTCCTCCGCTTCGCGCTCGAGCTCGATGCCCGCGCGGTCGGCCAGAGACTCGAGCGCCGACCCGAAGTCCAGGCTCTCGGTCTCCATCACGAACTTGAAGACGTCGCCGCCCTCGCCGCAGCCGAAGCAGTGGTAGAGCTTCTCGACCGGGTCGATACCGAACGACGGCGTGCGCTCTTCGTGGAAGGGACACAGCCCCGTGTAGCGCCGCTGGCCGGACTTGCGCAGCTCGGTGCGCGAGCCCACGAGCTCGACGAAGTCGATCGCGTCGCGGACCCGCTCGCGCGACTGGTCGGTGTAGCGCGCCACTTAGTGGCTCCTCCGCCGACTCACCGGAGGAACCACTAGACGAGCAGCCCGTGCGGGACCGCGCGCTCGGTCCAGGCGCGGATGGCGAAGCGATCGGTCATGCCGGCGAGGTAGTCGATCACGCGGTCTGCCTCGCCCGCGCCGTCGACAACGGGCGGAAGCTCGCCCGGATGCTCCACGAACCAGTCGAAGAGCCCGCGCATCACCCGCTCGATCTTGGTGTGCTCCTCGCGGGCGATTGGGCCGAGGTAGACGTTCTTGAACATGAAGCCGCGCAGGCGCAGCATCGCGCCGCCGACGAGCTCGCCCTGGACGACGTCCCCCGCGGCCTCGGAGTGCTCGACGAGATCGTGGACGAGGCGGTCGATCCGCGCCGAGCCCGTGTCGCCCAGGACCGCGAGCTCCTCCCGCGGCAGGTCGGCCGGGCCGATCACCCCGGCACGCAGCGCGTCGTCGATGTCGTGGTTGATGTAGGCGATGCGGTCCACGAGGCGCACGATCTTGCCCTCGAGCGTCGCGGGCTCGCCGGCTCCGCTGGAGTGGCGCAGGATCCCGTCGCGCACCGGGTCGGTGAGGTTCATGCGCTCGAGCCGGTCGACCACGCGCAGCGAGTGCTCGTTGTGGCGGAAGCCGCGGCCGAAGCGCTCTCGCGCGCAGCGGTCCAGCACATCCTCGCCGATGTGGCCGAACGGCGGGTGGCCGAGGTCGTGGCCGAGCCCGATCGCCTCCGCGAGGTCCTCGTTGAGGCGCAGTGCGCGCGCCACCGTGCGCGAGATCTGCGTCGTCTCCAGCGTGTGGGTGAGCCGCGTGCGGTAGTGGTCGCCCTCCGGCGCGACGAAGACCTGGGTCTTGTGCTTCAAGCGCCGGAACGCCTTGCAGTGGACGATCCGGTCGCGATCGCGCTGGAAGGGCGTGCGCAGCGCGCAGTCCTCCTCGGCGACGGCGCGGACCGCCGGGTAGGAGCGCGCGGCGAGCGGTGACAGGGCGTCCTCCTCCATGGCGCGGCGGCGGGCGGCGAAGGGGATCGGGGCGACGGTGCTCACGGACCCTGATTCTCACAGCCCGGGCCCCGGTGCGCCCGGCCGAGGCGCAAAGTCGTGACTATTTAGGGTGCGCGATGGCGGCCTGCGCCGCGGCGACGCGCGCGATCGGCACGCGATAGGGCGAGCAGGACACGTAGTCGAGCCCTGCCATGTGGAAGAACTCGATCGACTCGGGGTCGCCGCCGTGCTCGCCGCAGATGCCGAGCTTGAGGTCGGGCTTGGCCTCGCGCCCGACCCACGCGGCGAGGCGCACGAGCCAGCCAACCCCCGGCTTGTCGATCGTCTCGAACGGCGAACGGTCGATGATCTTGCGCTCGAGGTAGATCGGGACGAACTTCGACTCCACGTCGTCGCGCGAGAACCCCAGCGCGGTCTGGGTCAGGTCGTTGGTGCCGAAAGAGAAGAAGTCGGCGTGCTCGGCGATCCGGTTGGCGACGAAGCAGGCCCGCGGCAGCTCGATCATCGTCCCGACCGTGTAATCCTCGCCGACCGTCATCCCCTGCTCCTCGCCGATGTCGGTGACGAGGCGGCGCATGATCTCGATCTCCTGCTCGTAGTCGACCAGTGGGATCATGATCTCCGGGTGCGGACCCTCGCCCGAGCGCTCCTGGACCGCCTTGACCGCCCGCATGATCGCTTCGACCTGCATCTCGTAGATCTCCGGGTAGAGGATCCCCAGCCGGCAGCCGCGCGTGCCGAGCATCGGGTTCTCCTCCGTGATCTCCACAACGCGCCTGAGCGTCTTTTCGAGCTTGTCGAGGTCGTCTGACTCCTCGATGCGCGCGCGCTCGACGTCGGCGGACAGCTCGGGCAGGTTCGGCAGGAACTCGTGCAGCGGCGGGTCGAGCAGGCGGATCGTGACCGGCAGGCCCGTCATCACGTCGAACAGCGCCTCGAAGTCCTCCTGCTGGAGCGGCAGCAGCTCGGCCAGCGCCTCGCGCCGCTCGTCCTCCTCGTGGGCCATGATCATCGCCCGCATCTTGGGCAGGCGCTCCTCGGCCATGAACATGTGCTCGGTCCGGCACAGGCCGATGCCCTCGGCCCCGAGCTCGCGCGCCTTCTCGGCTCCCGGCTTGTCGTCGGCGTTCGCGCGCACCTTCAGTCGCCGCAGCTCGTCGGCCCATCCGAGCACGCGGTCGAAGTACTCGTCGACACGGGCGTCGATGAGCGGGACGTCCTCGAGCGTCACGCAGCCCTTGGTGCCGTCGATGGCGATGAAGTCGCCCTCCCCCACCTTCGTGCCATTGACGCTGATCGTCTTGGCCTGGAGGTCGATCTCCAGCGCGCTGGCGCCGACGACCGCCGGGCGCCCCATCCCGCGCGCCACCAGCGCGGCGTGCGAGGCCTTGCCGCCCTCGGAGGTGAGGATCCCCTTGGCCGCGTGGAAGCCGGCGACGTCGTTGGCGTTCGTGTCCGGGCGCACGAGGATCACGTCGCGGCCCTCGTGTCCCGCCTCCACCGCATCCTCGGCGGAGAACACGACCTCGCCCTTGGCGGCGCCCGGCGAGGCGTTGACCCCCGAGGCCAGCACCTCGAACGTCGCCTTCGGGTCGAAGGTCGGGTGCAGCAGCGCGTCGAGGGAGTCCGGGTCGATCGTCCCCAGCGCCTCCTCCTTGGAGAGCAGCTCCTCGTCGACCGCGTCGCAGGCGAAGCGCACGGCGGCCTGTGCGGGGCGCTTGGCGCTGCGGGTCTGGAGCATGAACAGCTGCCCGTCCTGGATCGTGAACTCCGTGTCCTGCATGTCGCGGTAGTGGGACTCCAGCGTGCGCAGGATCTCCATCAGCTGCCCGTGGGCCTCGGGCATGACCTCGGCCAGCTCGCCGATGTCGCGCGTGTTGCGCACGCCGGAGACGACGTCCTCGCCCTGGGCGTTGACCAGGAAGTCGCCGCTGGGCTCCTGCTCCCCGGTGACCTCGTCACGGGAGAAGGCCACGCCGGTCGCCGAGCTGTCGCCCTGGTTGCCGAACACCATCTGCTGGACGTTGACCGCGGTGCCCCAGTCGTCGGGGATGCGGTTGATGCGGCGATAGGACACCGCGCGATCGCCCGTCCAGGAGTCGAACACCGCGCGAATGGCCAGCTTGAGCTGATCCTGCGGGTCCTGCGGGAACTCGTCGCCCGTGTGCTCCTGGTAGCGCTCCTTGAACTTCGCGGTCAGCGCCTTGAGGTCGTCCACGTCGAGGTCTGTGTCCTGCTCGATGTCGCGCTCGCCCTTGGCCTCCTTGATCGCCTCCTCGAAGGCCTCCCCCGGCATCCCGCGAACGACGTTGCCGAACATCTGCACGAAGCGCCGGTAGGAGTCCCAGGCGAAGCGATCGTTCTCGGTCTGGTTGCCCAGCCCCTCGACGGACTCGTCGTTGAGCCCGAGGTTCAGCACCGTGTCGAGCATCCCGGGCATCGACTCGCGCGCGCCCGAGCGCACGGAGACCAGCAACGGGTCCTCGGCGTCGCCGAGCCGCTTGCCGGCCTGCTCCTCCAGCCGCGCGAGCGCCTCGGCCACCTGCTCACCCATACCGTCGGGCTCCTCGCCCTGCTTCATGTAGGCGACGCAGGCCTCGGTGGTGATCGTGAAGCCCGCCGGGACGCGCTCGGGCCCGAGCACCCGGGTCATCTCGGCGACGTTGGCGCCCTTGCCCCCCAGCAGATCGCGCATCTCCCGCGAGCCCTCGGAGAAGTCGTAGACCCACTGCTCCGCCACGCTGTGGATCCTACGGGGTGCTGTACGGCGGCGGCCGGCGGTCCGTCGGGAGGATGACGTTGCGGTCCTGGCGCGTCCCGCGCGCCGCTCGGCTGCCCTGGTAGTCGTTGTAGGCGAGCTCGCGCGAGATCGAAGCCAGCCGCTGGACGCTCGAGCCCGAGTTGCCCTGGTCTGACTGGGCCGGGTTGCCGCCGGGGTTGGCGACGCCGTCGTGGTCGAGCATGGTCGTGACGAAGGACAGCTTGCCGTCGATGTTCACGAGCTCGATCATTCGCGCCTGCTGCGGGAAGTCCATGTGCGACGCCGTCGAGATCTGCCAGAAGCCGGGGCTCGCGCCGGGCGTCGGATCCGGCGAGTCCTGCTCGCAGCGATGGCGCTCGACGTAGTTCTCGTGCTCGTGGCCGACCACCTGGGCGAGCACGTTGGGGTGGCGGCAGTAGAGCTCCTCCAGCGTGTCGACGGAGCTGGGCGGGATCGGCTGGTTGCCGCGGCGGTCGCGGCGCTCGCCGAAGTGGATCGGCTGCTCGGTCGGATCGGTCGAGGGCAGCCGGGTGGTGCGCAGCGTGTGGTGGGAGAAGAGGATCACGTACTGCCCGTCCGCGGCCGCCTCGGCGATCTGGCGCTCCATCCAGCGAAACTGCGGGTCGTCGATCGAGCCCTGCGAGCAGAACGCGGTGCCGCACTCGTCGGTGATCGTGTCGAGCACGAGGAAGCGCAGGCCCGGCTTGGGGACGAAGGAGTAGTAACCGTCGTGGCTCGCCACCGCCTCCGGCGGGCGCCCCAGGTCCGGCCCGAGGTCAGCCGATGCGCGTCGGCAGGCGTCCTCCTCGTCGCCGTACTTGGCGCAGTCGGCCGGGTCCGAGGGCGCGAGGCCGTGCCCCACCGGCGTTCCCGTCGTGCGGAAGTGCTGCTTGATCCAGCTGCCGGTCTGGCACGGCCCCGGCGCGAGGCCCGCGCCGATCGCGATCGCGTTGTCGTCCTTGGCCACGTAGCAGCGGCGAGGATCAGGCGGCACGTTCTCGGTCGTCGCGTCGTTGCCTGGGGTCTTGAGGATGTCGTTGGCGCGCTGCAGCACCGCTCCGACCGCCTCGTCGTGCCCGACGGGGTCGGTGGCGGCGCGGGCGGCGGCGACGAGCGCGTCGAGCTCCTCCTGCTGGCCGGCGGAGGGCTGCATGACCTTCACGCAGCCGGTGACCACGGCGTTGAAGGACGGGTCGGCGACCTCGCCGCCCGTGCCGAGCGGGCCGATGTACGCGGTCGGGCTGTTGCCCTGGATCAGCGCGTCGTGGTTGCCGAAGGTCGTGTACCAGGGCATGTCCAGCCCCTGGGCCTCGAACGGCTGGTTGGCCGCGTCGAGCAGCCCCGGGAAGTCGCGAACGGTCACGTCGCGCCCGGTCTCGGAGGCGTTGCGGGCGCGATCGGGCGAGTAGCCGTCGCCGTCGCTTCCGTCCGACGTGCGGTCGGGCTCGTAATAGCCGAGGTCGGGCCCGGGCTGGCCGCTGTCGCGCACCCCGTCGTAGACCGAGCCGGGCGTCGACTCGCAGCCCGGGATGGGGACGCCCGAGTTCGGGTCGATCTTGCCGCGGCTGTTCATCTCCGGGTCGGGGGTGGCGGGGCCGGTCGTCCCGTCGAGCGTGTCGATGAACCAGCGCGTCTCGTTGAACTGCTGAGAGTCGGCGTTGTCGCCGGTGAGGATCGTGAGATCGAGCTTGCGCCCGGTGACCGGTGAGGTCGCTTTGCGCGCCTGCTTGACCATCTCCTCGACGACCTGGGTGGAGAGCGCCTCGTGGGGCCGGTAGGCGGCCGAGAACGGCTGCAGGCCCGGCAGGCGCTGGCTGCCGTCGAGGAACTCCACGCGGCCGGGCGACTCCTCATCGACGGTCTGGAAGTCCGACATCTGTAGGAAGTTGATCAGCGAGGCCGAGGGCGGGAGGCGCGGCTCGTCGCCCTGGTCGCGCGCGCAGCTCTGATCGGGGAAGGGCGACCCGAACGGGATGTGGCGCTCGCCAAAGCTTTACTCGAGCAGGTTGTCGCCGTCGCAGTCCTGGATCGTGCGCTCGACGGTGGTCGCCGGTGCGGCGAACGCGCTCGGGGCCAGGACCAGGGCCAGGAGCGCGGCGAGGGCCGGCGCGGCGCGTTTGAACACGCGTTCACAGGTCCCCGCGAGCGGCGGTCTGGAAACTTGCGGACGGGGCCACTAGGCGGCGCCGAGGCCCCGAAGTGTTACGTGCGCGTGGTGCTCGAGCGTCTCGAGGATCGCCCGCTCGGCCTGGGCGAGGGCGCGCGGGGCGGCGTCGGGAGCCTGCGCGAGCGGGCTGCCCAGCGCGCCGACCATGAAGTCGTGCGCGGCCTGCTCGAGCGGGAAGGCGCTCGCCTCGCAGGCCGAGCAGACGACGCCGCCCGCCGACCCGGAGAAGCCCGAGAGGTGCTCGCGCTCCCCGCAGGAGGCGCACGCCGCGAGCTGCGGCGCGAAGCCCGCCGCGAGCAGCAACTTCAGGCGGAAGGCGAGCGCGTTGGCGCGGGTGGCCTTGGAGGCGTCGGCGTCGAGCAGCGTCAGCTGGTTGGCGAGCAGGTGGTAGACGCCCGCCTGGGCCTCGCCGTCGCCGAACAGGCGCCCGACGGCGTCGCACGCCCGCGCCGCCGCGTCGAGCGCGCGCGCGTCCTCGCGCAGCAGGCGATGGCCGGCGAGCGTCTCGGCCGAGGTCACGGTCAGCATGTCGCTGCGGCCCTCGTAGAGCACGAGCTGGAGGCGGAAGAACGGCTCGAGGCGGCCCCCGAAGCGCGACTTGGCCCGCCGCACCCCCTTGGCGATGGCGCTCACCCGGCCGCGCTGCGGGGTATAGAGGTGCAGGATCCGGTCCGCCTCGCCGTAGCGGAACGAGCGCAGGACGATCGCCTCGGTCTTGAGCGAGCCGGCCATCAGCGAGCGGCGGCCGTCGTCGGCCGGTGGGTTCCTATACTTAGTGAAGTAATGAGCAAGATCACCCTGTACACGACAGATCCCTGCGGCTACTGCCGGACGGCGAAGGCCCTCCTGCAGAAGCGCAACCTCCCCTACGACGAGATCAACCTCGCCCGCGACCCCGAGGGCCGTGCCGAATTGGTGCGCCTCACCGGGATGATGACGTTCCCCCAGGTCATCATCGGGGGCAAGCCGCTCGGCGGCTATCAGGAGCTCGTGCGGGCCGACCGCGAGGGCGTTCTCGCCGGTCTCGCCGACGCGGCCTGAGCTCGCGCCCGCGGGCGCGGCTGGCAGCCCTCGCAGACGTACGTCCCCCGGCCCGCCGCGCGCAGCTTGCGCACGGCGCGGCCGCAGCGCGGGCACGGCTCGCCCTCGCGGAGGTGCACGAGGAAGCGGTCCTGGAAGCTGCCGCGGGCGCCGTCGGGATCGCGGAAGTCGTCGATGCTCGCGCCCTTGGCCTCGATCCCCGCGGCCAGCGACTCCACCACGGCGTCGCGCAGCAGCGCGCACTGCCCGGCGGTGAGGCGGTCGGCGCGCCGCAGCGGGTGGATGCGGGCGCGGAACAGCGCCTCGTCGGCGTAGATGTTGCCCACCCCGGCGATCCGTCTCTGGTCGAGCAGCATGGCCTTGACCGGGGCCCGGCAGGCGCGCGCCAGCGCCCGCAGGTGCGCGCCGGTGAACTGCGGGTCAAACGGCTCGACGCCGAGGCGCGCGGCGAAGAATGCCTCCAGGGCCTCCTCCCCCAGCGCGAGCTCGCCGGTCCCGAAGCGGCGCGGGTCGACGAAGGCCAGCTCGCGGCCGTCGAACACGAAGCGCACGCGCGTGTGCACCGGGCGCTCCGGCGGGTCGAGAAGCAGCGTGCCGGTCATGCGCAGGTGCACGAGCAGGTAGGCCTCGCCGGCGAGCTCCCACACGAGGTACTTGCCGCGCCGTCCCAGCCGCTCGAGCACCCGGCCCTCGACCGCCGCCGACAGCTCCGCGGGCGCCAGCGGCAGCGCCCAGCGGGCATCGTCGATCTGCAGGCGGCGCAGCGTGCGCCCCTCCACGTGCGGCGCCAGGTGGCGGCGGATCGTCTCGACCTCGGGCAGCTCGGGCATCCGCCCGAGGCTAGCCGCCCGCGATCCAGGCGCGCAGGTCTCGCTCGAGGCGCCCGAGCGGGACGCCGAGCGTCCTGCGCACCGCCTTCCCGGTCAGCGCCACGCCCGCGGCGCCCTTCAGATCGGCGTCGTTGAACGCGTCGTAGAGCTCGAGCAGCGCGGCCTGGCCGAAGCGCTCGGCGATGTAGAAGGCCGCCGCCGAGCTGTAGGCGTAGGCCGCCTCCTGCGCGCCTCCGCCGAGCCGGGCGATCGCGTCGGGACGCGCGAGCTGCGCGAGCGAGATCTCGTTGAGTAGCCCGCGTGCCTCGTCGACGCGGCGGTCTCCGGAGACGTAGAGGGCCGCGCCCTCCAACAGCCACGCGGGGGTGCGCCCCGACGTGGCGGGCGCCAGAGCGGCGTGCGTCAGCTCGTGGGTGGTCACGCGCCGGCGGCCTTCGAGGTCCAGCGCGCCGTAGGCGCTCCACACCACCAGCAGCCGCTCGGAGGCCACCGAGGCCACGCGCCGCGCGCTGCCCGTCTCGCGGACCTCGGTGTCGGAGATCGCGGCCAGGTTCTCGACCCCGCTGATGCGCTGGGTCAGCTCCCGGGCCTCGCGGGCTGCGGCGGCGACAACCACGAGGTAGCGCGGGCGCAGCTTCGGGCGCGAGAACGCCTCCCCGATCGTCTTGTAGCCGGCCTCCAGGTCATCGAGCAGCCCGGCGCCCGCGACGTCGATCCCCACCGGGGCGAGCACCACGAAGTGGCGGCTGCGCAACCGTGCGAGGCGCCCGAGCTCCCACGGGTCGCGGTCGCGGCTGCCGGCCTGCGAGCGCACGCGCCAGCGGCCCCCGGTCCGCACGGCGGTGAGCCGGCGCGTCGCCTGGAAGCGGCCCGCGATGCCACGGAGCCCGTAGAGCGAGGAGACCCGCAGCCGCGCGAGGCGACCGTGTACCTCCGTCGAACGGAGGACCAGGGCGACGTCCCGGAGCGCCAGCGCGCGGGCGTTGCGCGCCGCCCTCAGGTCGCGAGCCCGCTGCCCGCCGGTCGCGGTGGCGGCGTAACCGCGGGCGTCGCCCGCTTCGAGCGCGGCGGCGCGGCGGTTGAGCAGCCGCTCGAGCTGGGTCGCCGGGCCCGCCGGGCGCGACCCGTGCTCGGCGGGGCTCCCCGCCTTCCCGCCCGTGCCGGGCGCGGACGGCCCTCCCCCGCAGCCGGCGAGGAGGAGGGCGGCGAGGACGGCCACAGCCCGGCCGGTCAAGGCGTGAACGGCTCTCCGGGCAGCCCGCCGGCGTCGCGCCCCGTCAGCCAGCGCAGCACGGACGCGCCGACGTCGGCGAACGGGCCGTCGTGGCACCGGCCGCCGTGACCGGCGAAGAGCGCGAGCACCGGCACGTGCTCGCGCGTGTGGTCAGAGCCCGGCGTCGTCGGGTCGCAGCCGTGGTCGGCGGTGATCACGAGCAGGTCGCGCTCGGGATCCAGGCGCTCCAGCCAGCCGCCGACCGCGGCGTCGATCTCGCGCAGCGCGCGATGGAAGCCCGGGACGTCGCCGCGGTGGCCGTAGACCTGGTCGGTCTCGACGAGGTTGGCGAACACCAGCCCGCCCGCGACGCCCGCGATCAGCTCCGACAGCGACGCGATCGCCTCGGCGTTGGTCGCGCCAGGGTGCGACGCGTCGATGCCGATGCCCGAGAAGACCTGGGCGACCTTGCCCACCGAGTGCGTCGGCACCCGCGCCGCCTGGAGCTCGTCGAGGTAGGAGCGCCCGGGCGGGGTGATCGCGAGGTCGCGGCGGCCGGTCGTGCGCTCGAAGGCGCCGGGCTCGCCGCGGAAGGGCCGCGCGATCACCCGGCCGACGGTGTGCTCGCCCTGCATGATCTCGCGCGCGGCGTCGCAGGCCGCGTAGAGCTCCGCCTGGGGCACCTCCGCGTCGTGCGCGGCGATCTGCAGCACCGAGTCCGCCGAGGTGTAGACGATCAGGTCGCCGCTCTCGAGGTGGCGCTCGCCGAAGTCGTCGATCGCGGCGACCCCGTTGTAGGGCCGGTTGCAGAGCACGCCGCGCCCGGTGGCGTCGCGCAGCGCGTCCACGATCTCGGGCGGGAAGCCCTCGGGGTAGGTGCGCAGCGGCTCGGGGGTGACGACGCCCATCAGCTCCCAGTGGCCGGTGATCGTGTCCTTGCCCGGCCCGAGCGGGTGCAGGCGGCCGTGCAGCACCGGATCCCCGGCGGGCGCGACGCCCTCCAGCGGGAGGATCGAGCCGAGGCCGAGGGTTCCGAGCACCGGCAGGTCGAGGCCTCCGGCGGCCTCGGCGACGTGGCCGAGCGTGTTGGCGCCGGCGTCGCCGTAGTCGGCGGCGTCGGGCAGCTCGCCCGCCCCACAGGCGTCGAGCACGACGACGAAGGCGCGGCGGTCCACGCCGGCGATTCTGTCAGCCGGTCGTGCCGCTGTTGGCGCTCGCGCGCGGGTGGGCCTCGAAGTAGACGTCCTTGAGGCGCTCGGCCGAAAGGTGCGTGTAGAGCTGGGTCGTCGCGACGTCGGCGTGGCCGAGCATTTCCTGCAGCGAGCGCAGGTCGCAGCCGCCGGCAAGCAGGTGGGTCGCGAAGGTGTGGCGCAGCGTGTGCGGGCTCATGCGGCTTCCGAGCCCGGCCGACTGCGCGTGGCGCTGGACGATCTTGTAGAGCCCCTGGCGGGTCAGGCCGCTGCCGCGGTGGTTGACAAACAGCCGCGGCTCGTAGCGGTCGCCGACCAGCCGCAGGCGCCCGTGGGTCAGGTAGGTGTCAAGCGCTCGCGCGGCGGCGCTGCCGACGGGCACAAGGCGCTCCTTGGAGCCCTTGCCGCGGGCACGCAGTACGCCGGTCTCGAGGTCGAGGTCTGAGACGTCGAGCCCGATCGCCTCCGAGGCGCGCAGCCCGCACGCGTACATCACCTCGAGCAGGGCGCGGTCGCGCAGCGCCGGGGGTTCGGTGCCGGCCGGCTGCGCGAGCAGGCGGCCGACCTCCTCGCGGCTGAGCACCTGCGGGAGCTTGCGGCTCTGCCGCGGCGCCTTCAGGTGCGCGGTCGGGTCGTCGACGATCAGCTCCTCGCGGCGCAGATGGCGGTGGAAGGAGCGCAGGCAGGCGACCTTGCGTTGCAGCGTGGCGGGCTTGGAGGGCGCCTTGCCGTCGCGCCCGCTGGCCAGCTCGGCCACGAAGTCGGCCAGCGCGGCGTGGTCGAGGGCGAGCGCGTCGCGCTGGTTGCGCTCCAGCCACGCGCCGAACTGCAGGAGGTCGGACCGGTAGGCCTCGAGCGTGTTGCGCGAGAGCCCGCGCTCGAACTCGAGGTAGGCGAGGAAGTCGAGCACCAGGTGCTCGAACGGCTGGTGTGCGCGCGAGACCGGGGAGGGACCGGAGGTCGGGACAGGAGCGATGGCCATGCGGCTGGGTTCGCCGCGACCGGGCGCGCACCCTTCGCGTGCAACGCGGCGTTCAGCCGCTGGAGCGGCGGCGCAGCTCCAGCAGGCCGATCAGCGTCTTGGAGTCGCGCACGTCGTCGATCAGCGTGTCCAGCTCGACCAGCGGGTGCTCGACGATGTCGATGCGCTCGTCCTCGTCGGTGTCCGCGACGGCATCGGAGAGGCCGGTGGCGAGGTAGACGTGGCACTCCTCGTCGGTGAAGCCCGGCGAGGTGTAGAAGCTCGTCAGGTGCTCCCAGTGCTCGGCGGCCTTGCCGATCTCCTCGGCGAGCTCGCGCTTGGCGGTGTCGAGCGGCGGCTCGCCCTCGACGTCGAGCTTGCCCGCGGGGATCTCCAGCAGGTCGGGCTCGCCAACCGCCTCGCGCGGCTGGCGCACCAGCCACAGCGCCTCGCCGTCGTGGGCCACGACGCCGACGGCGCCCTGGTGGCGCACGATCTCGCGCGTCACCTCCTCGCCGTCCTCGTGGCGGAAGGTCTCGGAGTGCACGGTGAAGATCTTGCCCTCGTGGACCACCTCGTCGGCGGTCCTCTCGAACTCGGAGCTCATACGGTCGCGGCCTCCTCGAGCAGGGCGAAGCTGACGTCGAGCATGCCCTCGAGCGCCGCGACCGACACGCGCTCGGTCGGCTCGTGGTTGCGCTCGGTCCCGTTGGCCAGGCACACGCAGGGCAGCCCGGCCAGCTCGAGCGCGTTGGCGTCCGAGCCGCCGCCGGTGACGATGCGGCGCGGCTCATAGCCGCGGACGCGCAGCGCCTCCTCGGCAGCCTGGACGGCGGGCGCGCCCGGCCGGACCCGGTAGCCCACGAACAGCTTCTCGACCACGACGTCGACGTCGCACTCGGCGACCGCCGCGCCGTCGTGGATCGCGTCGAGGATGTCGGCGACCGCCTGCTCGACTCGCTGGGGGTCCAGCGAGCGCGTCTCGGCGAGCAGCCGGCAGCGCTCGGGGACGACGTTGGTCGAGCCGACGCCGCCCTGGATCGAGCCGACGTTGGCGGTCGTCTGGTCGTCGAGGCGGCCACTGGGCATCGTGGTGATGGCGTGCGCGGCGGCGAGGATCGCCGAGCGCCCGTCCTCCGGGCGGATGCCGGCGTGGGCGGCGCGGCCGTGGAAGTCGGCGGCGACGCGGAAGTAGGTGGGCGACGCGGTGACGATCTCGCCGATCGGCGTGGCGTGGTCGAAGACGTAGCCAAAGTCGGCGTGCAGCCGGCCGCGGTCGAGCGCCTTCGCGCCGGCCAGCGCGTTCTCCTCCGAGACGGTGAACAGCAGTTCGAGGGCGACGGGCGAGCCCTCGACGCTGCAACGGCGCGCGAGCTCGAGCAGCACCGCCACCGCGGCCTTGTTGTCGGCGCCGAGGATCCCGGCGTTCTCGTTCTCCCATCCACCCTCGACCACCACCGGCTCGATCGCGACGCCGGCGTCGTCGACCGTGTCGAGGTGGGCGCACAGCAGCAGCGTGCGCTCCGAGCGCCCGGGGATGCGCGCCAGCAGGTTGCCGCACTCCGCGCCCGAGGCCGCGGCGGCGTCGTCCTCCTCGACCTCCAGGCCGAGCGCGCGCAGCGCGGCGGCGACATGGTCGGCGCACGCCTGCTCATGGCCGAACGGGCTCGGGATGCGGCACAGCGCCGCGAAAGTCTCGTTCAGCCGGGCCTTCTCGGCCTCGCTGGCCGGCCTCAACTGCCGCGGTCGAAGCGCCCCGCCGGCGTGCCCTCGTCGACCGGGGCCGCGTCGGGCTCCGCCTCGAGCTCGGGTCGGCGCTCGTGCGCGCGCTCGGCCGCGGCGCCGACGAACTCGCGGAACAGCGGCGCGGGGCGCTCGGGGCGCGACTTGAACTCGGGGTGGTACTGGGAGGCGACGAAGAACGGGTGGTCGGCGATCTCGATGACCTCCACCAGGCGCTCGTCGGGCGAGGTGCCCGAGACGATCAGGCCCTTGGCCTCGAGGTGGCGGCGCAGCGAGTTGTTGACCTCATAGCGGTGGCGGTGGCGCTCGTAGATGACCGCCTCGCCATAGATCTCGCGCGCCCGCGTGCCCTCGTGGAGCTTGATCGGGTCGGCCCCCAGGCGCATCGTCCCCCCCATGTCGGCGACCTCCTTCTGCTCGGGCAGCAGGTCTATCACCGGGTAGGGCGTCTCGGGGTCGAACTCCGTGGAGTTCGCGCCGTCCATCCCGACGACGTGGCGCGCGAAGTCCGCGACGGCCATCTGCATCCCCAGGCACACGCCCAGGAACGGGATCCCCTGCTCGCGCGCGATCCGCGCGGCCTGGATCTTGCCCTCGATCCCGCGCACGCCGAAGCCGCCGGGGATCAGGATGCCGTCAGCCTCGGCCAGTCGCTCGCGCACCTCGCCGTCGTCGAGCGTCTCGGAGTCCACCCAGTCGATCTCGATGCCGCAGCCGTGCTGGAAGCCCGAATGGCGCAGCGCCTCGACGACCGACAGGTAGGCGTCCTCGAGCTGGACGTACTTGCCGACCAGCGCGATCTTGACCGGCGCGTGCTGCTGGGACTCGCCCGCGCGGCGCACGAGCGTCTCCCAGCCCGAGAGGTCGGGCGGAGGCGCCTCGAGGTTGAAGTGGTCGAGGATGAACTGGTCGACGCCCTCGGCACGGAAGAAGAGCGGGACCTTGTAGATGTTGTCGACGTCCTTGGCCGAGACCACGGCGTCCTGGCCGAGCGACGCGAACAGGGCGATCTTGCGCTTGATGTCGGAGTCCAGCGAGCCCTCGGAGCGCAGCACGAGCATGTCGGGCGCGATTCCGATGCGGCGCAGCTCGTTGATGGAGTGCTGCGTC
>JBBRYA010000052.1:0-26439 GCA_038238015.1 Solirubrobacterales bacterium | reverse complement strand
CTCCTCCTCCTCGCGCGCGGCGCGCGCCTCGGCCTCCTGGCGCGCCTGCTCCTCTGCCTCGCGGCGGGCGGCCTCCTCCTGCTCGCGGAAGACGCGGTGCCCGGAGGACACGACGTCGCCGATCGCCTGGGTGATGATCGCGCAGGACTTGATCGCGTCGTCGTTGCCGGGGATCACGTAGTCGATCCCGTCGGGGTCGCAGTTGGTGTCGACCAGGCCGATGATCGGGATGCGCAGGCGCTTGGCCTCCTGGACCGCGATGACCTCGGTCTTGAGATCGACCACGAACATCGCGTCGGGCGGCCGCTGCATGTTCTTGACGCCGCCGAGGTTGGCGCGCAGCTTGGCCAGGTCGGCCTCCGCGGCCATGCGCTCGCGCGTCGGCAGCAGCCCGAGCTGGCCCTCGGCCTCGTAGCGCTCGAGGTCGTGCAGGCGCTTGATCCGAAGCGAGATCGTCTGGAAGTTCGTCAGCAGCCCGCCCAGCCAGCGGTGGTGGACGTAGGGCATGCCCGCGGCCTCGGCGACCTCCTTGATGGAGTCGCGGGCCTGCTTCTTGGTGCCCACGAACAGCACGGTGCCGCCGCGGTGGGCGATCTCGGACGAGAAGCGCTGGGCGTTCTCGAGCGCCGAGTGCGTCTTGAGCAGATCGATGATGTAGTTGCCGCTGCGCTCTCCGAAGATGAAGCGGCGCATCTTCGGGTTCCAGCGGCGCGTCTGGTGGCCGAAGTGGACGCCGGCCTCCAGCAGCTCCCTGATGCCAACGTCGGCCATGAGGAGTTCTCCCTTGGATGAAGTGGTTTTGGTGCTGCGCCGGGCGTGCGCCGAGGGAGTTCGCGGACCCGGCTTGAAGTGCCGGGCAGGGCCGCGACCTCGGCGGGCTCCCAGATGGCTGGGATGCCCGGGGTCGGGAACGAAAAAGGAACCACCAGTGTACGCAAGTTCCTGCGGGCCCCTGCGTTTCTGATCTGTGCGGGCCGAGCCTCCCTTCCCCTACCTCCGGTGGTCCGGCCCGCGATTGAGGGCGTCAGGTGGGGCGGCCGGGACGGGTCGCCCCACCGCGCTCCACGCTGCGCAGCACCGCGGCGAGATCCTCGGGCAGCGGCGCGCGGACGTCGACGCGCTCGCCCGTGAGCGGATGCGTGAAGGTCAGGTGCTCGGCGTGCAGGAACTGCCGGCGCAGGCCGTAGAGCCCGGCGCGGCCGTACTCCGGGTCGCCGGCGACGGGATGCCCGATCGCCTTGAGGTGCGCGCGGATCTGGTGCGTGCGACCCGTCTCCAGGCGGATGCGCAGCAGCGTGGCCTCCCCGAGCGCGCGCTCGATCTCGAAGTGGGTGACGGCGGGGCGCGGCGCGGCGCTGTCGGGCGACACCCGCGTGCGCACACGGCGGTCACGTCCGAGCGGCGCCTCGATCGTGCCCATGCGCGCGCCCGGCCGGCCCTCGACCAGCCCCAGGTACTCGCGGGTGACCTCGCGCGCGGCGATCAGCGCCTTGAGCGCCGCGTGGGCCTCCTCCGAGCGGGCAACGACCATCAGCCCGGAGGTGTCGCGGTCCAGGCGGTGGACGATCCCCGGGCGCTCGGGCCGGTCGCCACCGGCGGCGATGCCCGCCAGTGCCTGCACGAGCGTTCCCTCGGGGTGCCCGCGCGCCGGGTGCACGACCACCCCCGCCGGCTTGTCGACGACGAGCAGGTGCGGGTCCTCGTAGGCGACGGAGTAGCGCGCCGGGGCGACGTCGGGCACGACGCGCGGCTCCGCCTCGGCGATTTCGACCAGCTCGCCGCCGTGCAGAGCGTGGCGCTTGGACCGCGGCGCCTCGCCGTCGAGCAGCACGCGGCCCTCCTCGATCATGCGCTGGGCCGCCGCGCGGGAGCCCGCGTGCGCGGCGAGGAAGACGTCGAGGCGCTCGCCCGCGGCCTGGGGCGGAACCTCAAGGCGCATCGCGCGCTGGTCCCTCAAGCACGTAGAGCAGCGCCAGCACCCCGATCGTGATGCTCGCGTCGGCGAGGTTGAAGGCGGGCCACAGCGGCAGGTCCACGAAGTCGGTCACGGCTCCCTCGCGGGCGCGGTCGACCAGGTTGCCCGCCGCCCCGCCCAGCAACAGGCCGGTCGGCAGCCACACCAGCGGGCGCCGCGCGTGGGTGGCGAAGTAGGCCAGCAGCGCGATCAGGGCGAGCACGGCGATCGCCACCAGCAGCGTTCCGCCGTTCTCGAAGAAGCCGAACGCGACGCCGCGATTGCGGACGTTGACCAGCTCGATCCCGGGGAACACCGCGTCGCGCGAACCGGGCTCGATGCCCGACCGCACGAGCGCCTTGGAGCCCTGGTCGGCCCCGACGACGAGCGCCGCCGTGACGGCCACGCGGGCCGCCGATCCGGCCCGCGTCAAGGCCCGGGATCGATCAGCGAGACGATGATGCCGCCGCCGATCTGCAGCACCAGGATCGCGACCATCGGCGTCAGGTCGAGCGGGCCGATCTGCAGCGGCAGCCGGCGGAACAGCTGCAGCCACGGGTTCGAGACGTCGCGCAGGAAGTCCAGCACCGCAGTGCTCAACCGCGAGTAGGGCACGCGCAGGCCGAGCGAGAAGACCAGCGAGGCCACGACCCAGCCCACGATGCAGATCGTGTAGACGAGGATCAGCGCGGCCAGGAACTGCGCCAACTGGTGCATCAGGCGCGGCCGACCACGTCGTCCATGGCGGCGGCGAGGGCGTCGCGCAGGCCGTGGCGCTCGAGCGCCGCCAGCCCGCGTGCCGTCGTGCCGCCCGGCGAGGTGACCTCGCGGCGCACGGCCAGCGTGTCGTGGTCGCGCTCGCGCAGCAGCTCCGCGCTGCCGGCCATGGTCTCCACGACCAGGGCCGAGGCCTGAGCGGCCGGAACCCCATGGCGCACGGCGGCATCGATCCACGCCTCGGCCATCAGCGCCCAGTAGGCGGGCCCGACGCCGGTGCAGGCGGCACCCGCGTTCAGGAGCCGCTCGGGGAGCCGGACGACGGTGCCGACGCGCTCGAACAGCGCCTGGGCCTTCGGGCCGAGCTCCTCGTCGGCGGGCTCGGCCAGCAGGCTGACCCCGCGGCGCAGCTGCACCGGCGTGTTGGGCTCCACGCGCACCACCGGGACGCCCGGGTAGGCGGCCGCGAGCTGGTCGAGCGAGGTGCGTGCGAGCAGCGACACGACGCCCTTCGCGACGCCCGCGATCTCCTTGGCGACCTGCTCGAGCTGCGCGGGCTTGTGCGCGAGGACGACCACGTCAGCGCGCTCGGCCAGCGCGACGTTGGAGGCCGCCGCCTCGCCTCCGAGCTCCTGCGCGAGTGCGGCCGCGCGGCCCGAGCCGGAGTCGGTCACGAGCACGGGATCGCCCCAGCCGCGGGCGAGCGCGCTCGCCATGTTCCCTGCTCCGATCAGGCCCACGTTCATGGCGCCCCACGGTACCGAGCCGCCTGCTCAGGACTGGTTGAAGAAGCCCTTCTCGATCATCCGCGCGCGCTCCTCGGCGGAGACCTCGACGTTGCGCGGCGTGAGCAGGAAGACCTTGTCGGCGATCCGCTGCATGCCGCCGTCGAGCGCGTAGGTCAGCCCGGAGGCGAAGTCGATCAGGCGCTTGGAGAGGTCGTTCTCCGAGCCCTGGAGGTTGATGATCACCGGGATCGAGTCCTTGAACTTGTCGGCCACGTCCTGGGCGTCGTTGAATGACCGGGGGACCACGAGGTGCACGCGGGCGCTCTCGCGGCGGCCGTTGGGCTGCTGGGTGGCGGACACCGCGCCGACGGTGCGCAGCCGCGTCGTCCGCGCCTCCGCCGGCGAGTCGTCGGCGAAGATGTCGTCGATCTCGTCGCGGCGCCGGCGCGTGGAGAGGCGGCGGACGTTCGGGCGCTCGCGGTAGCGCTCCTCGAGGTCGCGCTCGGGCTCGCGGGGGTCGGCCTCCTCCTCCTCGTAGGCGTCGTGGTCCTCGGCAAGGCCGAAGTAGACCATCGTGCGGTGCCAGGTGTCGCGGAGGGCCATAACGGTCAGGGAGTTCGGGCGGGGACGGAAATCCCCTGCATCATGCCCGATACAGGGTAGACCCGACACGCACGATCGTCGCGCCCTCCTCGACGGCGACCGCGAAGTCCTGCGAGGTGCCCATCGACAGGCGGGTCAGCCCGTGCTCTTGGGCGAGCTCGCGCAGGGCGGCGAAGTGCGGGCGGCTGGCCTCGGGATCCTCCGTGAAGGGCGGCATCGTCATCAGGCCGCTGACGCGCACCGGCGCGCGCGCCAGGAAGGCGCCGAGCTCCTCCGGGGCGATGCCGGCCTTATCGCGCTCGCCGGCGACGTCGACCTCGACGAGCACCTCGGTCTGCGTCGTGGCGTGGCGCTCGAGCTGGTCGAGCGCCGAGTCCGACGCGACCGAGTGGATCAGCTCGACCAGCGGGACGATCTGCTTGACCTTGCGGCTCTGCAGCTGCCCGATGAAGTGCCAGCGAAACGCCCCGGGATGGGCGCCGGCCTTGGCCTCGAGATCCTGGGCGCGGTTCTCGCCCAGCAGCGTCAGGCCTGCCTCTGCGAGCACGCCGAGGTCCTCGAGCGCGACGTACTTGACCGCGGCCAGCAGCTCCACGCCGGCGGGGTCGCGCCCGGCGCGGCGCGCCGCCGCTTCGATCTCCTCGCGCACGCGGGCGGCGCCCTCGCGCACCCGCGCGGCGTCGAGCTGCTCGATCACGCGCGCCACGCGACCCCCGCCTGGCGGCCGGTGACGCCGGCGTCGCGCCGGTGCGAGAAGAACAGGCCGGGATCGCTGCACATCGTGCACAGCCCGGTGTCATGGACCTCGTCGACCCCGGCGGCGCGCAGCTGGTCGCGCGCGACCGCCGCGAGGTCGAGGTTGCGCTCGCCGCGGCGGGCGTCGTGGGCCTCGAAGCGGGCGTGCACCTCCTCCCCCACCTCGTAGCAGCAGCCGCGCGCGGCCGGGCCGATCGCCGCGTGCAGGACGCCGTCGGCGCCGAGCTCGCGCAGCGCCGCGACGCCCTCGGCCAGGATCCCGCCGGCGAGCCCGCGCCAGCCGCCGTGCAGCGCCGCTACGGCACCCTCGCCGACGACCATGACCGGCAGGCAGTCGGCGGTGAAGACAAGCGCCGCGGCGTCCTCGAGCGCGCTGGCCTGGCCGTCCTCGTCGGCCGCGCGGCGCTGGGGCCCGGGCGGTTGGGTCGCGCGGCGCACGCTCGCGCCGTGGACCTGGCGGCCGTAGAGGAAGCGCTCGCGCGGGACGCCGACCGCGGCGGCGAGGCGGTCGCGATTGGCGTCGACGTTCTCCGGGTCGTCGGCGGTCAGGCGGCCGAGGTTCAGCGACGCGAAGGCGCCCTCGGAGACCCCGCCGCGCCGCGTGGAGAACAGCACCCGCCCGCCCGGGAGCTCGGCGGTCACGTGCTCGCCCTCCCAGCGGAAGGGCGCGGGCAGGCTCATCGGAGCTCGAGCACGACCTTGCCGGTCGCCTGGCGCCCGTCGATCAGCTCCAGCGCCTCCTGCGCCCGCTCGAGCGGCAGCCGCGCTCCGATGATCGGCGCCACGAAGCCCTCGTCGGCCAGCCGCTTGACCTCCGCGCCGATCTCGCGGTTGACCTCCGGCTTGGCCATCACGTAAGCGCCCCAGCCCGCCCCGACCACGTCGAGGTTGTTGAGCAGGAGCCGGTTGACCTTGACCTCCGGGATCGAGCCGGCGGTGAAGCCCACCACCACGAGGCGCCCGCCCTCGGCCAGCGAGCGCAGGCTGTCGGTGAAGCGATCGCCGCCGACCGGGTCGATCACGACGTCGACCCCGCCGCCCGAGATCTCCTTGGCCTCGTCCTTCCAGGCCCCGTCGGAGCGCACGACCTCGTCGGCGCCCGCCGAGCGCGCCACCTGCTCCTTCCCGTCGCTGGAGACCACCGCGATCGTGCGCGCGCCGAGCCCCTTGGCCACCTGCAGCGCCGCGGTGCCGACCCCGCCGGCCGCACCGTGGACGAGCACAGTCTCGCCCTCGGCGAGGCGCCCGCGCAGCTTCAGCGCGAAGTACGCCGTGTGGTAGTTGAGGACGAGCCCCGCGCCCTGCGCGAAGTCGAGCGACTCGGGGAGCGGGAAGGCCAGGAACTCCGGCGCCGCCGCCAGCTCCGCCATCCCGCCGAGCAGGCAGCCGGCCGCGACGCGGTCGCCGGCCTTGACCTGCGCCCCCTCGGGCGCGCTGCGGACCACCCCGGCGACCTCGCTACCGGGGACGAAGGGCAGCGGCGGCCTCACCTGGTACTGCCCGCGCGACTGCAGCACCTCCGGGAAGGAGACGCCGGCGGCGTAAACGTCGATCAGCACCGCCTCTGCGTCCCCGGTGAGCATGTGCACCGGCTCGGGCTCGGGCAGGTCGACCAGCTTCAGCGCCGACTCCGGCCCGCTCTCATCGACGATCTGGACGGCTCGCATGGCGGGGCAGCCTATCCACCGCCGGCGGCCGAACCGCGTGTCCCCAGCACGCGCCGGGGCGCCGGCGAACAGCGCCACTGAAGGCGAGCACGAGCTACCGCGGTCGTCGCGAGGGTCGGGTGGGACGACTTGACCCTGACGGTCGGCGCTTTCTCGTCTCACCCAGACCGTCGCTCGTGAGACCGGCTCCCACCCAGCTGCCGTTCGCAGCGAGCCCGGCTCACCCCAGGTGCAGGCGGTCACCTCGCCGGCCGTAGACGAGCGGCGGCCGGGCGCTCGCGGTGATCCGCCGCCCGTTCCAGCGGTACTCGACCGGCTTGCGCGCGGAGGGGCAGCAGAACGCGTCGTGATCCCGGTAGACCCCGTAGAGCACGCGAATCGCACGGCCGCGGCTGCCGACCCTGAGGCGCACGGTGTCGTAGGCGCTCGCCCAGCCCGCGAAGCGGCTGCCGTGAAACAGAAGCGCGACCTGCCCGGTCCCGTCGGCGGCGTCGGCCAGCACGGCGCCGAAGGCGCTGATGGTCGACCCGTCCCGGGCGGTCACGGTGCGGCGCGGGCCCACGAGCGTGAAGTGGCGGTGCCTCCCTGACTGGACGATGTAGGTGCGCCTCGCGTAGCGCTCGGCCCGCGAACGGGTGGGTCCCGCCCCCGCGGCGGCCGGAGCGGCGGCCGCCAACGCGGCCAGCAGGACGAGGAGCGCGACGCGCAGCGCCCTCACCGCCGCGCCGCCTCGAGTGCCGCGTCGAGCTGCTCCTCGCGGCCCGGCGCGAGCCCGTCGAGCGCCGCGTCGCGGGCGGCGTTGAGGCCGCGGCCCACCGCCGGCCCCTCGACTCCCGCGGCCAACAGGTCGGCGCCGCAGATCGCCAGCTCGACGCCCCGGACCTCCTCGAGCCAGCGCCGCGCGGCCGCGACCGGCCCGAGCGCGCCCGCCAGCGCCACCGTCTCCGGGCGCTCGGAGGCCAGAAGGGCCCACAGCCGCGACGGCGTCTCGAGCACCGGGTCGGCGAGCGCGATCGCTAGCGCCGGGGCGCGCGTTGCGGCGGCGAGCAGGGCCTCGCGCTCCGCGGCGGGAAAGCCGAGTTCGGAGATCCGCTCGCCCAGCGGCTGAGCCTTCGCGCGAGTGCAGCACGCCGCGAGCGTCAGCGGGCCGCGCTCGGCGTCCGCGGGGCAGAGCTCCAGCGCGCGGGCGACAACGTCCGGGTCGACCGCGAAGCCGGGCAGCAGCGCGGGCCCCACGCGGAGGCCCTCCAGCCCGCAGGCGGCGGCGGGCTGGGGCTCGCGGGCGAGCAGCCGCAGCTCGGCGCCCAGCCGCGACGCCGACACGGTGCCGGGAGCCCCCGCGGCCACCGCCTCGGCGGCCCACCCCCGCGTCTCCAGCTCGATCGCGAAGCGCAGCCGCGCCCCGTAGCGAATCAGCCGCAGCAGGCGCGTCGGGTCGTCGCGGAACGAGCCCGCGTGCAGCGCGCGCAGCTCGCGCGCCTCCAGATCCGCGAGCGCCTGCGGGTGCGCCACCGTCTCCCCGTCGGTCAGCCGCACGGCGATCGCGTTGACCGTGAAGTCTCGCCGCTCGAGGTCCTGCGCCACCGGCGCGCCGAGCTCGACCTCGGGGAGCGCACCCGGGTGTGCGTAGCGCTCGCGCCGCGCCGAGGCGAGATCCACGCGGACCCCGGTCGCGTCGACCGTGGCCGTGCCGAAGCGCTCGTGGACGGTGACCTCCGCCCCCAGCCGCTCCGCCACGCGCCGCGCCAGCGCCGGCGCATCGCCCTCCACCACGCAATCGAGCTCCACGGGCGAGCGATCGAGCAGCACGTCGCGTACCGCGCCGCCGACGACCCAGACGCCGGGCTCGTCGCGCAGCGCCGCCGCCCCGGGCAGCGAGCGCAACCTCTGGGGGAGCTCGTCCGTTGTGATCGTCGTCATGGAAATCTCAGAGCCATAGCTACCATCGAAACGCATGTCGCCGGAACGACCCCGGTCGCGGCGGCGGATCTACATCGGCCTCGGGATCGCATTGCTGCTCCTCATCGCCGGCGGTTCGGCGGCCGCGTACATCCTGAGCTCCCAGGGTGACGTGTCCAACCCGAACGTGGCGTTCCGCCCCGAGCCGACCCAGACCGCCGCGCCCGACCCGACGAAGGCGCCGAAGGGTAAGGACCCGCTCGACAACTTCGTGTGGGCCGACTACGGCTACTCCAAGGACCGCCGCCGCTACCTGCCCGCCTCCAAGCTGCTGCGCCCGCCGTTCTGGCGCAGGTGGTCGGTCACCGGCAAGATCCTGCTCGAGTTCGGCCCGGTGATCGGGGGGCGCTCGCTGTACCTGCTCAAGAACAACGGCGCCGTCTACGCGATCGCCAAGAAGACCGGCCGCGTGCGCTGGAAGAAGAAGATGGGCTACCTCGCCGCGGCCTCCCCCGCCTTCGCCCACGGGCGCGTGTTCGTCACGCTGCTCAAGCGCTCGCCGGGCACCAACGCCGGCCGCGTCGCCGCGCTGAGCGCCAAGGACGGCCACGTGCTGTGGTCAAAGCCGCTGCCCAGCCGCTCGGAGTCCTCCCCCGTCGTCGACGGCGACCGGCTGTACTTCGGCTCGGAGAACGGCACCGTCTACGCCATGCGCACGACCGACGGCGCCGTGCGCTGGACCTATCGCGCCTCCGGCGCGGTAAAGGGCGGGATCGCGCTCGCCGGCGGCAAGCTCTACTTCGGCGACTACGGCGGGCGCGTGCAGGCCATCCGCCAGCGCGACGGCGGCCGCGTGTGGTCCACCGGAACCCACGGCAGCCGCTTCGGGCTCGCCGCCGGGCACTTCTACTCGACCGCCGCCGTGGCCTACGGGCGGGTCTACATCGGCAACACCGACGGCAACGTCTACTCGTTCTCCTCCGACAACGGCCGCCTGGCCTGGCGCCATCACACGGGCAGCTACGTCTACGCCTCGCCGGCCGTGGCGCAGGTCCCGGGCGGGCGCCCGACGGTCTACATCGGCTCCTACGACGGGAACTTCTACGCCCTGCACGCGCGCGACGGCCACGTGCTCTGGACCCACCGCGCGGGCGGCAAGATCTCCGGCGGGGCCACGGTGATCGGCGACATCGTCTACTTCTCAAACCTCAGCGCCAAGTCCACCACCGGCCTGGGAGCGCGCACCGGGCGCAAGGTGTTCTACATGGGCCGCGGCGCCTTCAACCCCGCGGTGTCCGACGGCCGGATGCTGTTCATCACCGGCTTCTCCTCGCTCTACGGGCTGAAGGTCAAGAAGGCGCGCTGAGGCGCACCGGCACCCCGGCCTCGGCCAGGTGGCGCTTGAGCTCGGCGACCGAGTGGCGGCCGTAGTGCAGCACCGACGCGAGCAGCACGGCGTCGGCGCCCGCCGCGAAGCCGTCGACGAGGTGCTCGGGCTCTCCGGCGCCGCCGGAGGCGATGACCGGCACGTCCACCGCCTCGGAGATCGCGCGCACCAGCGGGAGGTCATAGCCGTCCTGCGTGCCGTCGCGGTCCATCGACGTGAGCAGGATCTCCCCCGCGCCGCGCTCCACGCCCTCGCGCGCCCAGGCGACGGCGTCGCGCCCCGTCGCCGTGCGCCCGCCGGCGACGAAGACCTCGAAGCCTCCGCCGCCCGCGGCGCGCTTGGCGTCGATCGCCAGCACCACACACTGCGCGCCGAATACCCCCGCCATCTCGCCGATCAGCTCGGGGCGCGCCACCGCGGCCGAGTTCACCGAGACCTTGTCCGCCCCGGCGTCCAGCACGCCCTGTGCGTCCGCGGCGGAGCGGATCCCGCCCCCGATCGTGAACGGGACGAACACCTCGTCGGCCGCGCGGCGCGCCAGCGCCACCACGGTGTCGCGCTTGTCCGACGTCGCGGTGATGTCGAGGAACACGAGCTCGTCGGCGCCCTCCGCGTCGTAGAACGCCGCGAGCTCGACCGGATCGCCGGCGTCGCGGAGGTCGAGGAAGCGCGTGCCCTTGACCACGCGCCCGCCGTCCACGTCCATGCACGGGATCACGCGCTTGTAGTGCATCAGCGCCGGCGCGTGCTGGGCATCCGCCGGCCCCGGGGCGTCTCCCGGCGCCCGGAGTCGAGCGCCTCCAGGCCCTCGGCGACGGTGAAGCGCTTCTCGTACAGCGCCTTGCCCACGATGACCCCGGCGAGGTTGACCTGGCGCAGGGAGGCCAGCGCGCGCAGGTGCTCGATCGAGCCGATCCCGCCCGAGTACAGGAAGCGCCCGCGCACCGCCTCGGAGACCGCGCGCACGGCGTCGAGGTCGGGCCCGTCGAGCTTGCCGTCGCGATCGACGTCGGTGAAGACGAACGACGCGACGCCGCGATCCTGCAGCCGGCGGACCGCGTCGCGGGCGGGCATCTGCGTGGTCTGGGTCCATCCGGCGGTCGCGATCAGCCCGCCGCGAGTGTCGACAGAGACGACGACGCGGGCCCCGTAGGCGCCCACCACCGCGTCCAGGAAGTCAACGTCGAGGAACGCCGCGGTGCCGACCACCACGCGCTCGGCGCCGGCCCGCAGCGCCTCGCGGACCGCCTCCAGCGAGCGCAGCCCGCCGCCGTACTGGACCGGCACGCCGGTGTCGCGAGCGATCCGGCGCAGGTGCTCGATCGAGCGAGGCTCGCCCGTGCGCGCGCCGTCGAGGTCGACGACGTGCAGGAAGCGCGCCCCCGCCTGCACCCACGCGCGCGCCGCCTCCAGCGGGTCGTCGTTGTAGACGGTCTGGTCCTCGAAGCGCCCCTCGACGAGGCGCACCGCCTTGCCGTCGAGGATGTCGATGGCGGGGTAGAGGATCACCGCGCCACGAAGTTGCGCAGCAGCGCGAGCCCGTCGCCCGAGGACTTCTCCGGGTGGAACTGGACGCCCGCGACGTTCTCGCGCTCGACGATCGAGGCGAAGCGCTCCCCGTACTCGCCGCGGCCGACCACGTCATTGTCCTGCGCGGTCCTGCAGACGAAGGAGTGCACGTGGTAGAACGCCGCCGCCTCGCCGAGGCCCTCGGTGAGCGCGGACGCACGCTCGAAGGCGACCCGGTTCCACCCGATGTGCGGGAGCTTGGGGGCGCTCAGCGGCGTCACCTCGCCGGGGAGCAGCCCCAGCCCCGCGGCGCCCTCGTGCTCGGAGGAGGACTCGAAGAGCAGCTGCATGCCGAGGCAGATGCCGAGCACCGGCGTGCCCTCGCCGGCCCGCTCCTCGATCACGCGGTCAAGGCCCTCGGCCGACAGGCGCCGCATCGCCTCGGGGAAGGCGCCGACGCCGGGCACCACCACCGCGTCGGCCGCCCGGATCTCGTCGTGGTCGGCGGTGACGTTCACGCGCGCGCCAACGTGCTCGAGCGCCTTCTCGACGCTGCGGCGGTTGCCCATGCCGTAGTCGACGACCGCGACGGTGCTCACGTGAGCGTGCCCTTGGTCGACGGCACCCCGGTCTCGGACGGGTCGAGCGCCGTCGCCGCCCGCAGCGCGCGGGCGAACGCCTTGAAGCACGCCTCGATCATGTGATGGGCGTTGGACCCCGCCTGGAGCTCCAGGTGCAGCGTCAGCCGCGCCGCCGAGGCCACCGCGCGGAAGAACTCCTCGGAGGCCTCGTGCTCGAAGCCCGCGATGTCACCGGGCGGTAGCGCCAGGCCGCCGAACGCGCACAGCGGGCGCCCCGAGACGTCGATCGCGCAGGCGGCAAGCGCCTCGTCCATCGGCACCACCGCGTGGCCGTAGCGCGCGATCCCCGCCCGGTCGCCGAGCGCGCGATCGAGCGCCTGCCCAAGCACGATCCCGGTGTCCTCGACGGTGTGGTGCGAGCCCGTCTGCAGATCCCCGGTCACCCCCACCTCGAGGTCGAGGCGGCCGTGGCGCGCGAGCAGGTCGAGCATGTGGTCGAGGAAGCCGACCCCGGTGGCGCGCGTGCCGGCACCCGAGCCGTCGAGCGCGAGCGAGAGCTCGACGTCGGTCTCCCCGGTCCTGCGGCTCACCTCTGCGCTTCTGGTCATCGCGGCTGATTCTCCCGCACTCGCGCCTCCATGGACTCTGCGTGGACCCCGAAGCCTTCGGCGCGGGCGACCGGAGCACCTGCCTTCGCGAGCGCCGCGGCCGCCTCGCCGACGCGCACCTCGGCCATGCGGCGGCGGAAGTGGCGTGCCGACAGCCCGGAGGCGAAGCGCGCCGCCCCGCCGGTCGGCAGCGTGTGGTTGGAGCCCGCGACGTAGTCGCCGAACGCCGTGCCGCTCTCGGCGCCCACGAACACGCAGCCCGCGCGGCGCACGCGCGGGGCGAGCGCCTCGGCCGCGGCGCCCGCGAGCTGCAGGTGCTCGGGCGCGAAGGCCTCCACGAAGGCGAGCGCGGCGTCCATCCCGTCGGCGTGCACCAGCGCCGGCCCGTCGCCGACGGCGTCCAGCAGCGCCGCGTCGTCACTGACGGCCACCACCTGGGAGTCCTCGCCGTGCTCGGCCTGGGCGCGCAGGTCCAGCGCGGCCCACGCAGGCTCGGCGCCGTCCGAGAGGATCACCACGAGGTCACTCGGGCCGGCGAAGCCGTCGATCCCGACGCGGTCAGAGACCTGGCGCTTGGCCTCCTGCACGTAGAGGTTGCCCGGCCCGGCGATCACGTCCACCGGCGCGACGCTCTCCGTGCCGTAGGCGAGCGCGGCGATCGCCTGGGCGCCGCCCATCGCGTGGACCTCGTCGGCGCCGCACAGCGCCGCGGCCGCGAGGATCAGCGGATGCGGCGGCGCCGCGACGGCGACCTCCTCCACTCCGGCGGCGCGCGCGGTGACCACGCCCATCACCACCGAGGACGGGTAGGGCGCCCTTCCGCCGGGCGCGTAGACCGCCGCGCGCCGCACCGGGAGCTCGCGCAGGACGATGCGCTGGCCCTGCTCGAGCGTGACCGCGACGTCCTCGCCCACGCCCGCGGCGGCGACCGCTGACACGTTGGCGATCGCCATCTCCAGCCCCGCGCGGACCGCCGGGTCCAGCGCCTCCAGCGCAGCCGAGAGCTGTGCCCCGGTCACCCGCAGCGGCCCCTCGGCGCCGCCGAAGCGCCGCTCGTACTCCCGCACAGCCGCGTCCCCGCGCTCCCGGACGCCCTTGAGGATCGCGGCGACGGCCTCGGCGACCGACTCGGCCGCGGGCACGCGCGCACGGACCTCCGCCGCAACCGCCGCGGCGTCGGCGGTGCCGCAGCTAAGGCGCCGCATCGCGCACCCGCGCGAGCAGCTCGTCGATCGCCTCCGCCTTGAGCTTGTGCGCCACCGGGTTGGCGATCAGCCGCGCGGTCGACGCGGAGATCTCCTCGCGCACCACGAGGCCGTTTTCGCGCAGGGTCGTGCCGGTCGCCGTGAGGTCGACGATCCCCTGCACGAGGCCGGTCAGCGGCGCCAGCTCGACCGACCCGTTGACCTCGACGATCTCGGCCTGGCGGCCGGTGCGCTCGAAGTAGCGCGCGGCGATCCTCGGGTACTTCGTGGCCACGCGCATGACGCCGAGGCGCCGCAGCGCCTCCGCCGCCGGGTCCTCCCCCGCGACGGTGGCGAAGACCATCACGCAGGGGCCGTAGCCGAGGTCGACCAGCTCGTAGACGTCGCGCTCGGACTGCTCGGCGAGCACGTCCTTGCCGGTGATGCCGAGGTCGGCGGCGCCGGCCTCGACGTAGGTCGGCACGTCGGAGGGGCGCATGGTCACGATCCCGGTCTCGCCGAACAGCAGCCGGCGGTCGTTGGATCGCACCTCGGCGGTGTCGACGCCGAGGCGATCGAGCAGATCGAGGGTGTCGCCCAGCAGCGCTCCGCGCGGGACCGCGAGCGTGAGCCCGTTCAGCCCCATCGCTCACCCCGCCGGTCCTCGCCCACCAGCGCGATGTGCAGACGCTCGACGTCGAGCGCCCAGCCGACCGCGGGCAGCTCGCGCCCGAAGCGCCCGAGCAGGTCGTCGTAGCGGCCGCCGCCGCCCAGCGGGGCGCCCAGCGCGGCGTCGTAGACCTCGAAGATCGCGCCCGTGTAGTACCCCAGCGAGCGCGCGAGCCCGAGGTCGAAGATCACGCGCTCGGCGACCGCGGGCGCGAGCTGCTCGTGCAGCCGCCGCATCCCCGCCGCGGCGTCGCGCGCGGGGCCCTCGGGCAGGTCGAGCGCCTCGGCGCCGCCGCGCAGCTGGGCGACGCGCAGCAGCAGCGCGCGCGCCTCCGCGTCGAGCGCCAGACCCTCGAGCTCGCGCTCGAGCCCGACGAAGTCGCGCGTGACGAGCTCGTGCAGGATCGCCGGGCGCGCACCCGGCGCCACCGCGAAGCCCTCCAGCAGGGCGGGGTAGAGCGTCGCGTCGCCGACTCCGACGCGATAGCTCTCCAGGCCGACGGCGTCCAGCGCCTCGCACAGCAGCGACAGCGCCTCGACGCTCCCTTCGGGTCCGGGCGCGCCCACCAGCTCGATCCCCGCCTGCAGCAGCTCGCGCGTCTGGCCCCGCTGGGGTCGCACCGCGCGATAGGCGGCCGCGAAGTAGCAGAAGCGCAGCGGCGGCTCGGAGCTCGCGTAGCGCGACCCGACGACGCGCGCGATCGGGATCGTCATGTCCGAGCGCAGGACCAACACGCTGCCCTGCTCGTCGAAGAGCTTGTAGGCCGGCGTCGCCGCCGCCGCGTCGCCGCGCACGAGCGTCTGCTCGTACTCCAGCGCCGGCGTGGCGATCTCCCCGTAGCCGTGGGCCTCGAAGACGCCGCGCACGGCCTCGGTGATCGCGCGCAGCTCGCGCATCTCGTCGGGCAGGACGTCGCGCGTGCCCGAGGGGATCGGGTGGATCATGCGGAAGGCCTAGATCTCGACGCGCTCGATGCGCGCCCCGAGGTCGCGCAGGCGCTCGTCGATGCGCTCGTAGCCGCGGTCGATCTGACGGACGTCGTGGATCTCGGACTCCCCGTCGGCGCACAACGCGGCGATCAGGATCGCCATGCCGGCGCGGATGTCCGGCGAGGAGACGCGCTGGCCGCGCAGCTGGCGCGGGCCGATCACGATCGCCCGGTGCGGGTCGCAGATCGTGATCTCCGCGCCCATCGAGATCAGCTTGTCCACGAAGAACAGCCGGTTCTCGAACATCTTCTCGAAGATCAGCACTGAGCCGGCGGACTGCGTGGCGAGCGCGACGGCGATCGAGGTGAGGTCGGCCGGGAACGCCGGCCACGGGCCATCCTCGACCTTGGACTGGTAGTCGCCGGCGTCGCGCTCGACCACCAGGGTCTGGTCCCCGGGCACCACGACGTCGTCGCCGTCGAGCTCTGAGTGCAGGCCGAGGCGGCTGAAGATCAGCCGGATCATCCGCAGGTCGTCGGGCACGCAGGCCTCGATGCGCAGCTCGCCGCCGGTGACCCCGGCCAAGGCCATGAACGAGGCGATCTCGATGTGGTCGGGCGACACGCTGTGCGCACAGCCGCCGAGCTCGTCGAGCCCGTGGACGACCATCACGTTCGAGCCGATGCCCTCGATCGCGGCCCCCATGCGGTTGAGCATGCGCGCGAGGTCCTGCACGTGGGGCTCGGAGGCGGCATTGCGGATAACGGTCGAGCCCGGGGTCAGCGCCGCGGCCATCAGCGCGTTCTCGGTGCCCATCACCGACGGCTCGTCCATGAAGAAGTCCGTCGCGCGCAGCCCGCCGTCCGGCGCGCTGAGGCGGATGTGGCGGTCGTGCTCGACGCTCGCGCCGAGGGCGCGGAACGCGTCGAGGTGCGGATCCAGGCGCCGGCGGCCGATCACGTCGCCGCCGGGCGGCGGCAGCAGCGCCGAGCCGAAGCGCGCCAGCAGCGGCCCCGCGACCAGGAACGAGGCGCGGATGCGCTCCGCCAGCGCGGGGTCGACGTCGGTCGAGGCGACCCCGTCGGCCTGCAGTGCGACCGTGTTGCCGCCGCGCCGCTCGACGCGGACCCCGAGATCGGCCAGCAGCTCGAGCATCGCCTCCACGTCGCGGATTCGGGGGACGTTGTCGATCACGACCTCCTCCGGGGTAAGGAGGCTCGCCGCGAGAAGCGGCAGGGCCGCGTTCTTGTTGCCGGCGGGCACGATCGTGCCCGACAGCGGCACGCCGCCCTGGATGACGAGCTTTTCCATGGTCGAGCGGCGGGCTAGGCTACCAGCGATGTCGGAGCCCCTGACCCGCCCGAGGCCTGGGCGCTCTTCTGCGAATGGACGGCGTCTCCGTCGCTGCGCAGGCACGTTCTGGCGGTCGAAGCGGCCATGCGCGCCTACGCCCGGAAGTTCGGCGAGGACGAGGAGCGCTGGGGCCTCGTGGGCATGCTCCACGACCTCGACTACGAGCGCCATCCCGACCTCGAGACCGGCCACCCGCGCCACGCGCTGACCGAGCTCGAGCGCCTCGGCTTCAGCGACGACTTCGTCCGCGCGGTCGCCTCGCACGCTGACTTCCTCGGCGTCTCGCGCGACACGCCGATGGAGAAGACCCTGTTCGCGGTCGACGAGCTGTCGGGCTTCCTCATGGCGTGCGCCTACGTGCGCCCGCAGGGCATCCACGGCATGACGCCCAAGTCGGTCAAGAAGAAGATGAAGACCCCGGCGTTCGCCGCCGCGATCGGCCGCGACGAGCTGCGCGAGGGCGCCGAGGCGCTCGGCGTCGAGTTCGACGAGCACGTGGCCACGGTGATCGCGGCGCTGGCCGAGCACGCCGACGAGCTCGAGCTCAACGGCGCCGAGCAGCCCGCCGCGTCTTGATCCTCTACGAGCACCCCTCTTCGGGCAACTGCCTGAAGGTCCGCGTGATGCTCGACCAGGTCGGGGCGGACTACACGCGCGTCGAGCTCGACCTGTTCGCGGGCGAGACCCGCACCCCGGAGCACTTCGCCCGCAACCCCGACGGGCGCATCCCGGTGCTCGAGCTCGACTCGGGCGAGTTCCTGGCCGAGTCCGGCGCGATCCTGCTCCACCTCGCCGAGGGCACCGAGTACCTGCCCGGTGATGCGCCGGCCCGCGCGCAGGTGCACGCCTGGATGTTCTTCGAGCAGAACCAGGTCGAGGCCAACCTCGGCGTCGCGCGCTTCCTCGCCCTGTCGGGCCGCGCGAGCGCCCAGCCGGAGGTCTTCGAGGACCGCCGCCGGCGTGGCCGCGAGGCGCTCGTGACGCTCGAGCGCGGCCTGCAGGGCCGCGACTTCGTGGTCGGCGGCACCTACTCGATCGCCGACCTCGCGCTCTACGGCTACGTGCACGTCGCCCCCGACGCCGGCGTGGAGCTCGACGAGCACCCGGCCGTCGCCGCCTGGGTGGCGCGCGTCGGCGCGCTGCCCGGGTTCGAGGAGGGCCTGGCGCCGATGCCCCCGCACGCCCGGGACCGCACGCTCTGAGCGGCCCCGTGACCGTCGAGGACGCGCGCCCGGAGGACGTCCCGGCGATCGCGGCGATCTACGCCGCGGCGACGCTGACCCCCGCGACCTTCGACCTCGAGGGCCACCCGGTCGCCTGGTGGCAGGAGGTGCTCGACGCGAGCGACCCCGCCTCCGGGCGCCACCTGTTCACCGCCCGCGACGGCGAGCAGGTGCTGGGCTACGCGCGCAGCGGCCACCACCGCGCCAAGCCCGCCTACGACACGACCTGCGAGACGTCCGTCTACGTCGCCGTCGAGCATCGCGGCCGCGGTGTGGGCGACGCGCTCTACGCCGCGCTGCTCGGCCGTCTAGACGCCGGTCCGCTGCGCCTCGCCGTCGCCGGCGTCACGCTGCCCAACCCGGCCAGCGAGCGCCTGCACCTCGCGCACGGCTTCACCGAGGTCGGCGTCTTCCACAGCGTGGGGTTCAAGCTCGGGCGGCCCTGGGACGTGCGCTGGTTCCAGCGGCCGCTCGCCCGCTAGGAGCCGCTGCCCGCTCAGTGGCGTGCCAGCGCGAGGACGGCCTGCACGTGGCGTCTCACCGCCGGCGGGGTCATGCGCCCGGCCGGCAGCTCGACCACGAAGGCGGTGTCGCGCGGGAACGTCGCGTCCTGCCAGGAGGTGAGGCTGCCCGGGAAGGTCCCGAAGTGCAGGAACGGGAGCCCGACGCGCCGGGCGTAGCGGCGTTCGATGCGCCGGTCGCCGCCCGAGTCGTCGACCAGGGCCGCGTGCTGGTGGTACCAGACGCTCACCGCGGGGTGCAGCCGGCGCACGAGGCGCAGGATCGTCTGCGTCTCGGGCTCCGAGGCGGCCCGCGGCCCCGACCAGAACAGCCCGCCGCGCACGTCGAGCGCGCGCCAGTGCCACGGCGAGTTGCGGTTGAGATCGACGCCATGGGCGTTCTGGCGCGTGTGCGCGCGGCAGCCGTCGGGATTGGCCGCGTCGATGAGCCACAGCGCTGAGCCGCGCGGCGGTGTGGCGCGGCTCAGCGCGCGCGTCACCGCCTCGCCGGCGGCCTCGTCGCCGTGCACGCAGCCCACGACGAGGACCCTGCGCGAGCCGGGGTGCTCGCCCACGACCACCGCGCGGATCGCGTGCCCCAGCACCGAGCGGCCCACGATGACGACCCGCGTCGTCGCCGTGCTTCGAGCGGGACGTTGCGGACGTGCGGGGCGCCCGTGGGCAGCCCGCGAATGGGCACCCGCGCAGCCCGCGAGCGCAACGAGCCCCACCATGAGAACACTCGCCGGACGCACGGCACAGACCCTAGACCCGCTGAGCTACAGTCCGCCCGCCGATGGCCGTCCCGCTGAAGATCATCGTCCTGGAGGGCGACGAGACGGGTCAGGAGCTGCTCGAGCAGGCCATCCGCGTGCTTGACCCCGAGGTCACCGGGGTGCCGGCCGAGCTCGAGACCTACGACCTCTCGCTGGAGAACCGCCGTGCCACCGACAACGGCGTCGTCAGCGAGGCCGCGGCCGCGATGCGCGAGGCCGGCTTCGGGATCAAGGCCGCGACCATCACCCCCGAGGGCCGCGACGACGTCGGCTCGCCTAACCGCATCCTGCGCGAGCAGGTCGACGGCAAGGTGATCATCCGCACGGGCCGGAGGATCCCCGGCGTGGTCGGACCGGTGTCTGGCGTGCACTTCCCCATCTCGGTCGTGCGCATGGCGGTGGGCGACGCCTACGGCGCCGAGCAGTGGCGCGAGGGCGCCGAGGGCGAGGAGGAGGAGGTGGCGTTCCGCACCGAGCGGATCTCGCGCTCGACCTGCCGCGCCGTCGCCGAGTACGCCTTCCGCACCGCCGAGCGCACGAAGGCGCGGGTCTACGGCGGCCCCAAGTGGACCGTCTCGCCGGTCTACGAGGGGATGCTCAAGGAGGAGCTCGACCGGGCCGCGGAGCGCCATCCCGACGTCGACTACCAGCCGGTGCTGATCGACGCGACCTACGCGGGGCTGATGACCGGCGCGGCCGAGGTGCCGCTGGTGATCCCCGCGCTCAACCGCGACGGCGACTGCCTGTCTGACCTCGTGCTGCCGATGTTCGGCTCGATCGCCGGCGCGGAGTCCGTGCTGCTGGCCTTCGGCGAGGACCACGAGATCGATGTGGCGATGGCCGAGGCGCCGCACGGCACCGCCCCGTCGCTGCAGGGCAAGGACCTCGCGAACCCGATGGCGATGCTGCTGGCCTGCGGCGCCGTGCTCCAGTACGCGCAGGCCAAGGGCATCGCGGGTGCCGACCGCGCCTCGCGTGCGATCTACGAGAGCGTGCTGGAGACCACGGCAGGCAACGTCAAGACCGTCGACCTCGGCGGCCACGCCACGACCACCGAGTTCACCGACGCGGTCCTGGAGAAGGTGCGCACCAAGGTGGACATCTGGTCCTCGATGGGGACCTGAGCGTGCGCCACCGCGTGCTCTTCTGGCTCGCGTGGTGGGTGGTCCTCTGGGTTCTCTACGTCGGGCTGGTCTTCAAGCTCGAAGCCTCCGAGCTCGTCACCGGCGCGCTCTGCGCTGCGCTGGGCGCCACCGCGGCCGAGGTGATGCGAAGCCACGGCCCAATCCACTTCTCCCCCGGCGCGCGCTGGGTGACGCAGCTGCCCGCGCTCGCACGCGCCGTCCTCGCCGACACGCTGCGGCTGATCCCGCTCGTGTGGCGCGCCGCCCGCGGCGAGCGCGTCGGCGGCCGGATGCGCTGCATCGCCTACCCCGTGGCCCATGGCGACGAGGTGCAGGCCTCCAGCCGGCGGGTGCTCGAGAAGGTCCTGGGCTCCGCGGCGCCCAACTCCTTCGTCGTCGGCTTCGACGAGGAGCACGACGTCGTGCTGGTACACGAGCTGATCCCCGGCGACGCCCCTCCGCGCACCGATTGGGGCGCGCGATGAACGCCTGGCTGTGGGCGGCCACCGCGCTGCTCCTCGCGATCGTGCCGTGCGTCGTGGTGTGCGTTCGCCGCGGTCCGATGGACGCGCTCGTGGCGCTCGAGCTGGCCTCGACGATCACGACGCTGGCGCTCCTGGCGCTCGCCCAGGGCTACCGGCGCGACCCGTTCTTCGACCTGGCGCTGGTCAGCGCGGTGTTGTCCTTCGCCGGAGCGCTGGCCTTCGCGCGCTTCCTGGAACGGTGGATCTGACGTGCGCGAGGTGATCGTCGCCGTCCTGCTCGGCCTCGGCGTGGCCACGGTGGCGCTGAGCTGCGCCGGCGTGCTGCTCATGCGCGACGCGCTGGATCGCCTGCACTTCACGGCGCCGGCGAGCACGCTCGCCCCGGTGCTGTTCGCGGCCGCGGTGCTCGTCGAGGAGCCGCTGTCGGCCGCGAGCCTGAAGTCCGTGCTCGTCGCGCTGATCGTCATCGTGACCACGCCGGTGCTGACCCACGCGACCGCCCGCGCAGCGCGCGTGCGCGCTTGCGACGGCTGGAAGGTCCTGCCCGATGAGCTCGAGGGCGTCGAGGAGCCGCGCCGGTGAGCGTCCTGCAGTCCGTCGCTCTGCTGCTGGTGGCGGGCGTGGCGACCAGCGTGGTGCTGACCCGCGACCCGCTTCGCCAGGCGATGGTCGCGAGCATCTACGGGCTCGTGCTCGGCATCCTCTTCTTCGTGCTGCAGGCGCCCGACGTGGCGCTGTCCCAGACGGCCGTGGGCGCCGTCGCGCTGCCGCTGATGATCCTGCTCGCGCTGGCGAAGATCCGGAGCGACGAGTGAGCGCGTCCACGCGGCGGACCGTGTTCCTGATCGCCGGCGCCGGGCTGCTCGCGCTGCTGCTCTACAGCTACGCCGGCCTCCCCGACTTCGGGCACTACCGCGGGCCCTACGGCGACATCCTCAACCGCGTCTCGATCCCCGAGCGCCAGGCGACGGCCGTGGTCAGCGCCGTGAACTTCGACTACCGAGCGATCGACACGCTGGGCGAGGAGTTCATCCTGCTCGCCGCGGTGGTGGGCGTCGCGACGCTGCTGCGGCGCCTCGGCGGCGAGCACGAGGAGGAGCCCGACGACGAGACGACGGGGCGCCACGTGCCCTCGGCCAGCGTGGCGACCGGCGTCGCCGGCCTCGGCGTGGTCGGACCGACGGTCCTGATCGGGCTCTATGTGGTGGTGCACGGGCACCAGACGCCCGGCGGCGGCTTCCAGGGCGGCGTGATCCTCGCGACGGCGCTGCTGCTGGTCTACCTCGCCGACCACTACTCGACCCTGCGGCGCGTCGGGCCGATGTGGCTCAACGAGCTCGCCGAGGGCCTCGGCGGCGCGGGGCTGACGCTGATCGGCATCAGCGGCCTGGTGTTCGGCGGGGCGTTCTTCGAGAACGTGCTGCCGCTCGGCAGCATGGGCAAGCTGCTCTCGGCGGGCACGATCCCGCTGGCCAGCTGCGCCGTCGGGCTCGCCGTGTCAGGCGGCTTCGCGCTGATGGTCTCGGAGTTCCTCCAGCAGACGCTGGTCGTACGCAGCGACAAGGGGTCGCAGCAGAAGTGAGCTTCCTCCCCTTCGCCGTCGCCGCCTGGGTGCTGGTGGTCGGCCTCTACGGCATCGTGACGAGCCGCCACCTCGTCCACCTGATCATCTGCCTCTCGGTCGTGCAGTCCTCGACCTACGTGCTCCTGCTCGCGATCGGCTACAAATCCGGCGGCTCAGCCCCGGTGTTCGCCGACCAGCCGCCCTCGCCGCGCGCGGTGGACCCGATCGTCCAGGCGCTCACGCTCACCGACGTCGTGGTCGGGACGACGGTGACCGCGCTGCTGCTGGCGGTCGCCGTGCAGCTCAACAAGCGCCATGGGTCGCTGGACCCCGACGACCTGCACCCGCTGCGCGGATGAACGCGCTGCCCGCCCTGGCCGTGGCGGTTCCGCTGCTCGCGGCCGCCGGCCTCGTGGCCGCCAGCACTGTGGCGGGGCGGCGCTTCACCGACGTCTGGTCGGGCGCCGCCGCGGTCGTCGTGACCGCGCTGGGCGTGGCGCTGCTGCTGAAGGCGCGCGACGGGACCGTCCTGCACTGGTTCGGCGGCTGGAGGCCCCACCGCGGCATCGCGCTCGGGGTCGACTTCGCCGTGGACCCGTTCAGCGCCGGCCTGGCGGTGTTCATCGGCTTCCTGTTCGTCGTGGCCTTCGCCTTCTCGTGGCGCTACTTCACGGTGGTCGGGCCGCTCTTCCACACGCTGATGCTCGTCTTCCTGGCCGCCGCGGTCGGCTTCAGCCTGACGGGCGACCTGTTCAACCTGTTCGTCTTCTTCGAGCTGCTGAGCGTCACGTCCTACGCGCTGACCGCCTATGACCTCCAGGAGGAGGGCCCGCTCCAGGGCACCCTGAACTTCGCGGTGACCAACAGCATCGGCGGCTTCTTCGTGCTCACGGGGATCGCCCTGCTGTACGCGCGGACCGGCGCGCTGAACATGGCCCAGATCGGCCAGACGCTCGCGGGGCACGCCGCGGACTCCCTCGTGGTCGGCGCGTTCACGCTGATCGTGGTCGGGTTCCTGGTCAAGGCCGCGATCGTGCCCTTCCACTTCTGGCTCGCCGACGCCTACGCGGTGGCGCCGACGCCCGTCTGCCTGCTGCTGTCGGCGGCGATGAGCGAGCTCGGGCTGTTCGCGCTGGCCCGCGTCTACTGGACGGTCTTCTCCGGCGCGCTCGACGGCGCGGACGAGGCACTGCGGGCGATCCTGGTCGGAGCCGGCGTGATCACGGCCCTGCTCGGCGCGGTCATGTGCTTCGTGCAGCGCCACCTCAAGCGCATGCTCGCCTTCGCGACCATCAGCCACGCGGGGCTGTTCCTGTGCGGGATCGCGATGCTCGACCCCGTGGGGCTCGGAGGGACCGCGATCTACGTGGTCGCCGACGGCTCGGTCAAGGCGGCGCTGTTCGTGTGCGTCGGGATCCTCGGGCATCGCTTCGCCAGCGTCGACGAGCACACGCTGCACGGGCGCGGGCGCGACCTGCCGATCAGCGGGACGCTGATGGCGCTCGGCGGGCTCGCACTGGCCTCGCTGCCGCCCTTCGGCCCGTTCCTCGGCAAGGCGCTGATCGAGGGCTCGGCCAAGGCCCACGGCTACGGCTGGCTGGCGGCGGTGTTCGTGCTGGCCTCGGCGATCACCGGAGGCGCCGTCCTGCGCGCCGCGGGGCGCATCTACCGGGGCTGGGGCGTGCGCGACGATCACGGTCCCGACCCCTACTCGGTCGTCGGCGACGAGGCGGATCTGGAGCTCGACGCCAGCCGTGACGTCGTCCCGCGGACCATGACCATCCCGGCCGTCGTGCTGATGATCGCCGGGCTGGGCGTCGGGCTCGTGCCCGGGCTCCCCGACCGCGTCCAGGCGGCGGCGATGCGCTTCGCCGACCGGCCCGGCTACGTCGCGACGGTGCTGGGCGGGCGGCCCTCGGGCCCGCTCCCGGCCGCCGCCGCGAAGGGGCCGGAGGCCCTGGACTGGCTCTTCGGGTCGCTCTCGATCGCCGGTGCCATCGCCCTCGCCGCGCTCGCGCTCACGCACGGTCGCATCCGCGCCGCGCTCGCCCCCCGCCTCGAGCGCCGGGCCAGTGCGGCGCTGACCAGCCTTCGCGCGCTCCACAGCGGCCGCGTCGGCGACTACGTCACGTGGCTGGTGGTGGGGGCGGTGACGCTCGGCGGCCTGTTCGCGGTCACGATCGGCTGACCGGAGCGGTCAGCGCCGCACGGATGTCCGCGGGAACCGGCGTCTTGGCCAGCGTGGCTCGGTCGACGAAGACGTGGACCATCTCGCCCTCGACCAGCAGCGCGCCGTCGCGGCGGATCCTCAGCCCGGTGACGAGGCTTGTGGTTCCCAGGCGCACCACCTCGATCTCGACGTCCAGCGCATCGTCGAAGCGCGCGGCGCCGCGGAAGTCCGCCGACGCCCGGGCGACCACCATGTCGACCCCGGTGTCGAGCATCGCCGTGTAGCCGCCCAGCGCCTCGCGCCACAGCTCGGTCAGCGCGATGTCGAAGTAGGCGAAGTAGTTGGCGTTGAAGACGACGCCCTGGGCGTCGCACTCCCCGTAGCGGACGCGCAGCCGGTGCGTGTGCGAGCGGCCCACCGCGCGAGCCTATGCAAGATCGCTTGCAGGAGGCCGGTTCCGTCCGACCCGGATCGTAGCCTCGCGAACACATGTTCCCCCCGACGATCACCAGTCGCCCGAACAAGCGTTCGCTCCGCGAGCGGATGCGCGGCGCCGTGGACACGGCGCTGGAGTTCGCGACGCTGGGCGAGGCAGCAGCACCCGCGCCGGGCCCCACCAGGCCGGCGTTCGCCGCCCCCACGTCCGAGCACCCGCATCGCCGACGCCTCGATCGTCAACCGCGCGCAGGCCGCCCAGGGACGGTCCGGCCGCGCGCCCCGGTCTGCACGAGCCCGGTACACCGGGCACCGCGGCCCTGACCACCGCCCCCCGGTGCCCGGTCTGGGAGGACGGGCGCGCCGGGAGGGCGGGTGAACTTCACTGCCCGCGGGTCGCCTTCACGGGCGGCCCGCGAGCCGCTCCGTGCAATCGCGAACGGCAGCCGTCGAAGGCGCGCACGATCGAGCCGAAGCTGCCGACTTCGACACTCTGCAGCGCATAGCTGCAAAAAGTCGACCTCGCCGTCGCCCGTCGCCCCACGGCCGCGCCGAGCCGGTGGGCGATCGCTCCTCACTAGCCGCCGCTCGCGCGCTTCTGCATCACCTCCAGGACCCCGCCGCGCTGCGGGTGCTTCGTGCGCCGGCCGGCGGTCAGCCCGAGCTTGCGCGCGACGGCGAGCGAGGCGGCGTTGGCGGGGTCGATGATCGAGATCACGCGGGTCAGGCCGAGCTCGCCGAACCCCCACGCGAGCGCCGCCTGGCCGGCCTCGGTGGCGTAGCCGCGACCCCACACCCGGCTGTCGAGCCGCCAGCCGACCTCGACCTCTTCGGCGAGCTCGGGGAGAAAGAGCGGATGGGAGAGCCCGACGCAGCCGAGCGTGTCGCCGCTCGCCCTCTCGACCACGGCCCACAGGCCGAAGCCGAAGCGCGCCCAGTGGCCGGCCAGGCGCTCAGACAGCTCGGCGCTCTCCGCGGGGCTGAACGGAGTGCCGCCCAGATACCGGGCGACTTCGGGATCCGCGTTGATCACCGCCAGCGCGCCGGTGTGCTCGTCGGTCCAGGGCCGCAGCCACAGGCGCTCGGTCTCGGCCTCCATTGGCGCTGACCCTAACGGCCTGCCGGCAGCCCCTTAACGACCACGAGCCGCCCAGCGGGGCGGCTCGTGTGGTGAAAGAACCGGCGGCGACCTACTCTCCCGGGCCCTTGCGGGCCAAGTACCATCGGCGCTGTGGGGCTTAACTGCTCTGTTCGGAATGGGAAGAGGTGTTTCCCCCACGCCAAGGCCACCGGAAATCAAGCGAGACCACGCCTGCTCCGCGGGCCCTGAAAACTACACAGCAGCCAACATCCGGGTATCAAAATATCCGTCAAGCCCTCGACCCATTAGTACCGGTCTCCTGCACGTGTTACCACGTTTCCAGATCCGGCCTATCAACCTGGTGGTCTACCAGGGGTCTTACTCCCTCAAGGGGATGGGAGAGCTCATCTCGAGGCCGGCTTCCCGCTTAGATGCCTTCAGCGGTTATCCGATCCGCACGTAGCTAACCTGCAGTGCCCTTGGCAGGACAACAGATACACCAGAGGTGCGTTCATCCCGGTCCTCTCGTACTAGGG
>JBBRYA010000051.1:0-26811 GCA_038238015.1 Solirubrobacterales bacterium | reverse complement strand
CGTCAAACAACGACTCGACCTGCTCCCCCACCAACCGCAACATCCACACCCCCCCAGAATTCGCCCAACTCGCAGGCAAATTCTGGCCCTCACCCCGGACAGAGCCGCCGAATATTTCCGGGGCAAATAGCTAGCGCTCGAGCGCCTCGCGCGCGAGCTTCATGGCCGTGCGCGCGAACGGCAGCGCGCCGCGGCGCAGGTTGGCGAGGCGATCGCCCTCGCGGCCGTGCATCACCAGCGCGGTGGTCGTGGAGGCGCGCACGAGCACGGGGTCGTACGGCAGCCAGCGCGCGCTGCGTAGGCGCGTGGGCTGGGAGGCGAGACGGCGCACGTCGATGTGGGCCGCCACCCGCACGGTCCCGCCCGGGAGCGAGTGGCCGTGCTCGTTGACCCAGGCCACCTCGGCGCCGAGCCCGCGCGCGACGCGCTCGCCGAGCGCGCGGTCGCCCGTCCACACCGAGACCGTTGGCGCGCCGCGGGCGAGCGAGATCGCCTCGGCCTCCGAGGCCGCCTCGACGACCGCGAGCACCGGGCCGGGCACCTCCTCGTGCAGGATGCGCGCGCCGGCGGCGACGCCACGCAGCACCGCGGGTGCGTAGAAGGCCCCGGGAAAGGGGAGGTCGAGCGGCCCACCGCACTGCTGCGTGGCGCCGCCCTCGACCGCCTCGCGCACCAGGGCCTCTACGTGCGCGCGCTGCTCGCTGGATCCCAGCGGGCCGACTTCGGTGTCGGCGAGCCGCGGGTCGCCGGCGCGCAGCCGCCCCGCGCCGGCCACCAGCGCGTCCACCAGCGGCCCGGTGACCGACGGGACGCAGACGATCCGCCCGACCGCGGCGCGATGGCGGCCCCCGCCCGCGAACGCCGCCCACAGCGCCCCCGAGACCGTGCGCTCGAGCGGCGCGCCGTCGAGCACGAGCATCGTCCCCTTCTGCCGTGGCGGGTGCATCTCGACGACCTGGTCGCAGCCCTCGAGCGCCGCGTCCTCCTCAGCGGCGGCGATCAGCTCGGCCGGGACGCCGGCGCGCAGGAACGCCCCCCGGATCGCCTCGGCCATCGGCGCCGCCAGCACCACGCCGTTGCCGGCCAGCAGGGCGGCGCCGGCCTCCAGCACGGGCTCCGCCCAAGGCGAGCTTGCGCCCGCGCGCAGGCCCACGACGCCGAGCGGCGCGTTCACGAGCAGGGTGCGCCGACCCGCTCGCAGCGCCGGGATGCGGCCGAGCCGCCGGTCGCGCAGCGCCTTCGGGCCGTTGTCGGCGAGGTCGTGCAGACCGCCGACCGAGGGCAGCAGCTCGGCGAGCAGCGCTTCGGTCCTGGGCTGGCCCAGGTCGCTCGCGAGCCGGTCGGCGAGCGGCTCGAGCTCGTCGAGGATCGCGGCGGCGGTGCGGCGCAGGAAGCGCGCCCGCCCGGCGACCGGGACCAGCGCCCAGAGGGGTTGGGGACCGGCCGGCGAGGGCATCGCCGCACCGTACCGGGGACCCCGGCCTCAGGCGACGATGGCGCCGCGCCCGTCGGCGCGGGCGTGCAGGGCCTCGCTCAGCAGCCGTGCGAGCGCGGCCGACACACGCGCGTCGACCACGAGGGTGTCGAGTTCGGCGCCGCGGCGCAGGTCGCAGCCCGCGAGGCCGACGAGCGTCTCGCGCCCGTCGATCGGCGCATAGGCGCACAGCACGGCGCGCAGCGCCGGGTCGTAGGAGAGCAGGCGCAGGACCTCGAGCGCGGTCGCCTCCACGCCACGGCCGGCCAGCAGCGCGAGCACGGCGTTGAGGTCGCCGCGGCGGGCCAGGCGCAGGTGCACGCTCGGGCCGTCTTCGAGGGGGTGGGTGCGGGAGAACGGGGAGCTCATCACCGTCTACTACGCGCGACAGCCCCAAAGGGCGCGCTTATGTGCGCGATCTCACCCCTCACGGCGGCGGGCGGCGCGGATCTCCGCCAGCCGTTCGGCGAGGCCGGACTCGGCTTCGTCGGGGAAGTAGAGCCGCAGGTCCTCGAGGCCCTCCGGGAGGTGCTCCTGGTCGTTGACGTGCCCCGGCGAGCCGTGCGGGCTGCGGTAGCCCTCGCCGCGGCCGAGGCTGCGCGCGGCGGGGTAGGCGGCCGAGCGCAGCGGCCCGGGCGGGGGCTTGGCGCCCGACTCGCGGATGTGCCCGCGTGCCTCGCCGATCGCGCGCTTGGCTGCGTCGGACTTCGGTGCGAGCGACAGGTAGATCGCGGCCTGGGCGAGCGCGAAGTGGCACTCGGGCATCCCCACGTGCTCGACGGCGTGCGCGGCGGCGACCGCGATGAGCAGCGCCTGCGGGTCCGCGTTGCCGACGTCCTCGGAGGCGAAGATCACGATCCGCCGCGCGATGAAGCGCGGGTCCTCGCCGCCCTCGAGCATCGCGGCGAGGTAGTAGAGCGACGCGTCGGGGTCCGAGCCGCGGGTCGCCTTGATCCAGGCGGAGATGTAGTCGTAGTGCTGGTCGCCCGCCTTGTCGTAGAGCACCGCCTTGCGCTGCAGGGCGTCCTCGGCGTCGGCCAGCGTGAGCCGCGGCTCCTGCGCCCGCCGCGCGGTCGCGATCGCCAGCTCGAGCGCGTTGAGCGCCGTCCGCGCGTCCCCGCCCGCGCGCGCAGCCAGGAAGGTCACCACCTCGGCGTCGACGTCCAGCCCCTCGCCCTCCCCGCGCTCGAGCGCCCGCCGCAGCAGGCCCTCGACCTGCTCTGCGCCCAGCGCCTGCAGCTCGTAGACCTGGGCACGCGAGAGCAGCGCGGAGTTGACCTCGAAGTACGGGTTCTCCGTCGTGGCGCCGATCAGCGTCACGAGCCCCTCCTCGACCGCGGGCAGCAGCGCGTCCTGCTGGGCCTTGTTGAAGCGGTGGATCTCGTCGAGGAAGAAGATCGTCGCGCGCCCGCCGTCGCGGCGCTCGCGGGCACGCGCGATGACCTCGCGCACCTCGGCGCGTCCCGCGTTGACCGCGGAGAGCTCCTCGAAGGCGGCATCGGCGTGCTCGGCCGCCAGCCGCGCGAGCGTCGTCTTGCCGGTACCGGGAGGGCCGTAGAGGATCATCGAGTGCGCCTCGCCGGACTCGAGCGCGGTGCGCAGGGCCGAGCCCTCGGCGAGCAGGTGCTCCTGCCCGACGAACTCGTCCAGGCTCAGCGGGCGCATGCGCGCCGCCAGCGGACCGCCCGGGGCGCGGGCGGGGCGGCGGTCGTCCTCGGGTGCGTCGAAGAGCCGGTCCACTCGGAGAAGTATCGCCGTGGGATAGCTTCGCTGCAGATGCGCAGCCGGCGCCACACGTCATCTCTCCGGCCGTGGACGCGCAGGCGCCGAGTGGCTGGGCGAGGCGCCCGCCAACCGTCGCGCCTGCGCGCGCGAGCCGGCCTACTGCCGGCGCGTGCATGCCGAGGACGAGGGCTTCTTCTCCCGCGTCGCCTACTGGACCACGCCGCGCAAGGAGTGCGGCGACGCCCGCGGGGCGGTCTGCAAGGACTACTCGGAGTGGGCCGCGGCCTGGGAGCAGCTCAAGGGTCAGTGACCGGTCTTTGTCCATATTGGAGTGTGGCATTGACCGATCCGATCGAATACGTTCGCGTCCTCGATGGAGACCGTCGGCGCCGTCCAGTCCCTCAGCGACGCCCCCGCCGCCCCTCCGGCGGCACCGGACATCCGCCTCCGCGGCCTGACCAAGCGCTACGGGAGCTTCGCGGCGGTCGACGCGATCGACCTCGACGTCGGGCGCGGCGAGTTCTTCACGATGCTCGGCCCGTCGGGCTCCGGCAAGACCACCACCCTGCGCCTGATCGCCGGCTTCGCGCTCCCCGACGCGGGCACGATCGAGCTCGCCGGCCGTGACGTCGGGCGCCTCCCGCCCTACGCGCGCGACGTCAACACGGTCTTTCAGGACTACGCGCTGTTCCCGCACATGTCGATCGGCGAGAACGTCGAGTACGGCCTGCGGATCGCCAAGGTGGAGAAGGGCGAGCGCCGCCGGCGCGTGGCCGAGGCGCTCGAGCTGGTCCGGCTGACCGGCTACGAGCAGCGCTCCCCCGCCCAGCTCTCCGGCGGCCAGCGCCAGCGCGTGGCGCTGGCGCGTGCCGTGGTCAACCGGCCGTCGGTGCTGCTACTCGACGAACCGCTCGGTGCGCTGGACCTCAAGCTGCGCGTCGAGATGCAGGCCGAGCTGAAGCGCATCCAGTCAGACGTCGGCATCACCTTCGTCTACGTCACCCACGACCAAGAGGAGGCGCTGACCATGAGCGACCGCCTCGCGGTGTTCAACCGCGGGCGGATCGAGCAGATCGGCGCTCCCGCCGAGGTCTACGAGCGCCCCGCCAACGCGTTCGTGGCCGGCTTCGTCGGGGTCTCCAACCTGCTCGAGCGCCGCGGGCGCCGGTTCACGATCCGGCCCGAGAAGGTGCGGCTGCTCGACGGGGACGACTCCGGCCTCCACGCGGAGACCGGGCGCGTGCGTGACGTCGCCTACGCCGGGATGGTCACGAAGTACCTCGTCGACCTCGACGAGGGAGGGGAGCTGCAGGTGGTCCACCAGAACCTCGAGACGTCTTCCGCGGAGGCGCTCGGGCTGCGTGGGAAACAGGTCCGGATCGGATGGCGCGAGGAGCACACCTTCGCCGTCCCCAGTGCTTCTGAGGAGGAGCCCGCATGAGCAGAAATCCATGGATGGGTGTCATCGCCGTCGCTGTTGCGCTGTCGCTCGGCGTCGCGGCCTGCGGCGGGAGCGACAAGTCGAGCTCGTCGTCGTCCTCGGGCGGAGTCAAGGCGCCGCCGGGGCCCAAGGCGCTCGCCAAGCTCGGCAAGGGCGAGGGCAAGGTCAACCTGATCGCCTGGGCCGGCTACGTCGAGAGCGGCCAGACCGATCCGAAGGTCGACTGGGTCACCGACTTCGAGAAGCAGACCGGCTGCCAGGTCAACGTCAAGGTCGGCAACACCTCCGACGAGATGGTCACGCTGATGCGCACCGGCCAGTACGACGGCGTGTCGGCCTCGGGCGACGCGACGCTGCGGCTGATCGCGGCGGGTGACGTCGCGCCCGTCAACACCAACCTCGTCCCGAACTACAAGGACGTCTTCGCCGGCCTGAAGAACAAGCCGTGGAACTCCGTCGGCGGCAAGCCCTACGGGATCCCGCACGGCCGCGGTGCGAACCTGCTCATGTGGCGCTCGGACAAGATCAAGACGCCGCCGGACTCGTGGAGCTCGGTGTTCGACCAGGCCTCCCAGCACAAGGGCAAGGTGACGGCCTACGACAACCCGATCTACATCGCCGACGCGGCGCTCTACCTCAAGTCGTCCAAGCCCGAGCTGAAGATCAACAACCCGTTCGAGCTCAACGACGCGCAGTTCAAGGCCTCGGTCGACCTGCTCAAGGCACAGCGCCAGAACGTCGGTGAGTACTGGTCTGACTACACCAAGGAGCAGTCGGCGTTCGCCAACGGCGACAGCCAGATCGGCACGACCTGGCAGGTCATCGCGAACCTGCTGGAGGCCGACAAGGTGCCGGTCAAGACGACGCTCCCCAAGGAGGGGGCGACCGGGTGGTCTGACACGTGGATGATCTCCGCCAAGGCCAAGCACCCGAACTGCATGTACATGTGGATGAACCACATCATCGCGCCGAAGCCCAACGCGCAGGTGGCGGAGTGGTTCGGCGAGGCGCCGGCCAACGCGAAGTCCTGCGCCGAGACGGCCGACAAGAACCACTGCAAGACCTACCACGCCGACGACGAGAACTTCTTCTCGAAGGTCTCCTACTGGACGACGCCGCGCAAGGACTGCGGTGACGGGCGAGGGGCGACCTGCATGGACTACTCGCAGTGGGTCCAGGCGTGGACGGAGATCAAGGGCTGAGGGGAGGCCTGCTGCACGGGCGGCCTCGGCTGCAGCTGTCGCTGCTGCTGTCGGGGCCGCTCGGATGGCTGGTCATCGCCTATCTGGGGTCGCTCGCGGTCCTCTTCGTGGCTGCCTTCTGGCGGCTCGACACCTTCACGTCGGTGGTGGTCCACGACCTCTCGCTGGACAACTTCCGCACGCTGTGGGACTCCGGGGTGTACCGGACGATCGCTGGGCGCACGCTGGCGATCGCGGCGCTGGTGACGGTCACCGACGCGCTGATCGCGTTTCCGATCGCGTTCTACATGGCCAAGGTCGCCTCGCACCGCGCCAAGGGCCTGCTCGTGGTGGCGGTGCTGATGCCGCTGTGGTCCAGCTACCTCGTGAAGGTCTACGCGTGGCGGACGATCCTGCAGACCGACGGCATCCTCAACTGGGTGCTCGGGCCGCTCGGGCTGCACGGCCCCGGCTTTGGCAACGTCGCCACATGGCTGGTGTTCTCCTACCTCTGGCTGCCGTACATGATCATCCCGGTCTACGCGGGCCTGGAGCGGATCCCCGACACGCTGCTGGAGGCCTCGGGCGACCTCGGCGGCCGCCCGGGGATGACCGTGCGGCGGGTGATCCTGCCGCTCGCACTGCCCGCGGTCGTGGCGGGCTCGATCTTCACGTTCTCGCTGACCCTCGGCGACTACATCACCCCGACGCTGGTCTCGAGCACGCAGTTCATCGGCAACGTCGTCTACGCGAACGTGGGCGTCGCCAACAACCTCCCGCTGGCCGCCGCGTTCGCCACCGTCCCGGTTGTCGTGATGGTGCTCTACCTCCTGCTGGCGCGCCGCCTCGGCGCGTTCGAGTCGCTCTAGCCGTGGCCATCTCCCCGTTCGTCCGCAGCCTCCTGCGCGTCGCCACGGCGCTGACGCTGGCCTTCATCTACCTGCCGCTGCTGGTGATCGGGCTCTACGCGTTCAACGAGCGGCGCACGCAGACCTGGCCGATCCCGGGCCTGACCCTGCGGTGGTTCGCCAAGGCGTTCGACAACCCCGGGGTGCGCCACGCCCTGCTGACGTCGCTGAAGGCCGGGATCGGCGCCACGCTGATCGCGCTCGTGCTCGGCACGCTGACCTCGATCGCGGTGGCGCGCTACAGGTTCTTCGGCCGCGAGGCGGTCTCGTTCCTGGTCATCCTGCCGATCGCGCTGCCGGGCATCGTCACCGGCATGGCGCTGAACGCGACCTTCCGCGAGGTGCTCGAGCCGATCGGCCTGGGCCTCGGGCTGTTCACGGTCATCGTCGGCCACGCGACCTTCTGCATCGTCGTCATCTTCAACAACGTCGTCGCGCGCCTGCGGCGCACGTCGCGCTCGTTCGAGGAGGCCTCGGCCGACCTCGGGGCGAGCACGTGGCAGACCTTCCGCTTCATCACGCTGCCGGCGCTGCGCTCGGCGCTGGTGGCCGGCGGGCTGCTCGCCTTTGCACTCTCCTTCGACGAGGTGATCGTCACCACGTTCACCGCCGGCGGCCAGCAGACGCTGCCGCTGTGGATCCTCACCAACCTCTCGCGCCCCAACCAGCTGCCGATCGTCAACGTCGTCGGGGTGATGGCGGTCGTGCTCTCCGCGATCCCGGTCTACCTCGCGCACCGCTTCACGCAGGACCCGCTCGCTGCCGCGGCGCCGGCGGGCGACGCGGTGCGGTAGACACCCGCGCGTGTCGCTCGCGCTGTTCGCCGCCTGGTGCTTCGTGGTGGCCTTCGCCGGCGGGCTCGTCGGGCTCGTGCTCGGCAACCTGCGCCTGCCCGCGACGCTCTTGGTCGCGACCTCGGCAGCTGCCGGCGGCGGCGCGAACCTGGCGATCTCGGCGATCGCCGCGCTGGCCGCGGCGCTCGTGCACATCCGCGCCGGGCGCATCAACTGGCGCCTGGTCGGGTGGATGGCGCCGCCGTCGATCGCCGGCGCGCTCGCCGGGGGCTACGCCGCGGGCGCGATCCCCGACGCGCTGCTGCTCGGCCTCGTCGCGCTGGTGCTCACGCAGGCCGGGGTCGAGCTGCTGCGCCGGCCGCCGGTCCCGCGCCCGGCCGCGCACGACGGGGGCGGCGAGCTCGACGTCCGGGCCGCGGTGCTCACTGGCGCGCTGATCGGCGTGCTGGGCGGGCTCGTCGGCCTGATCCTCGGGTCGCTGCGGATGCCGGCGCTGCTGCGCTGGGTGGGGGAGGCGCCGCGGCGCGCGGTGGGCACCAACGTGACGGTTGGCGTGCTGGTCGGCGTCGCAGGCGCGCTCGCGCACCTGCCAAACGCCGCTCCGGACCTCAACGTGGTGCTCGCCGGGGGCGCCGCGTCGGTCCCCGGGGCGCTGCTCGGCTCGCGGCTCACCGGCCGGCTCTCGGAGGCCCAGCTCGTGCGCGCGATCGGCGTGGTCCTGCTTGCGGCCGCGGCGGCCTGCGCCGCGCAGGCCCTAACCTGAAGCGAATGGAGCTGCAGCGCGAGACCGAGGACGTGCTGGCGCGGCTGATCCGCTTCGACACGGTCAACCCTCCCGGCAACGAGCGCGAGTGCCAGCAGTGGCTGAGCGGATACCTCGAGGACGCGGGCTTCCAGTGCGAGCTGCTCGGCTCCGACCCCGAGCGCCCGAACCTCGTCGCGCGCCTGCCCGGCGAGCAGGAGGGGCCGGTGCTGGGCTACCTCTCCCACGTCGACACGGTCCTGGCCTCGCCGGAGGACTGGAGCCGCGACCCGTGGTCAGGGGACGTCGAGGACGGCTTCCTGTGGGGGCGCGGCGCGCTGGACATGAAGTCCCAGACCGCGGCCGAGGCGGTGGCGGGAGCCGCGCTCGCGCGCGAGGGCTGGCGCCCGCCGCGCGGCGAGCTGAAGATCATCTCGGTCGTCGACGAGGAGACCGGCGGGCACCTCGGGGCGAAGTGGCTCACCGAGGAGCACCCCGACCTCGCGCGCTGCGACTACCTGCTCAACGAGGGGGCCGGCACGGTGATGCCCTTCGGCGACCGCCGCCTCTACGGCGTCTGCTGCGCCGAGAAGGGCACCTTCCGCTTCGCCGTGCGCACGCGGGGGCGGGCGGGCCACGCCTCGGTGCCGGCGCTGGCCGACAACGCCCTGCTCAAACTCGTGCCGCTGGTCGAGAAGCTCGGCGGCGCCCGCGCGGAGTTCGACGTGACCGAGGAGCCGCGCGCGTTCATCTCCGCGCTCGGCGAGGATCCCTCCGATCCGGTGGCCGCGCTGCAGGCGATCGCCGCCGCCGAGCCGCGCCTCGCCGCGATCGTCGAGCCGGCGCTCGGCGTGACCTTCGCGCCGACGATCATCGCGGCCTCCTCGAAGATCAACGTGATCCCCGCGCTGGCCGAGCTCAAGGTCGACTGCCGCGTGCCCCCGGGCCTGGGCGAGCAGGAGACGATGGGGCGCATCCGCGAGGTGCTCGGCGAGGACGACGGCTTCGAGGTCGAGTTCCTCGAGCAGGTGATCGGCAACCGCTCGCCGATGCAGTCGCCGCTGATGGAGGCGATCGCCGGCTGGGTGGGCGAGCAGGACGACGCCGGCGAGGCCGTGCCGGTGGTGCTGCCGGCCTTCACCGACTCGCGCTGGTTCCGGGCGGCGTTCCCGGACTGCGTCGCCTATGGCTTCTTCCCCCAGCGCCACATGAGCCTGTACGAGACCTGGCCGCTGATCCACGGGGCCGACGAGCGGATCGACGTCCGCGACCTCGGCTTCGCCGCGAGCTTCTTCCACGAGCTGCCCCGGAGGCTGCTGACTTGAGCGAGAGCACCGACAAAACCGGGACCGACAAGCTGCGCCTGGGCGGCATGGCCCTGCGCAACGGCCTGCTCGTCCACGGCCCAACGCACTGGGCCGCGGCCGTGCGCACCCCCTCTGGCGAGGTCAAGGCCGCCTCCGGGCGCAAGCCGCGCGTGCGCGGCGTCGACGGCATCCCGGGCGTGCGCGGCGTGGTGCGCCTCGGCGAGGCGATGGCGGTGATCCCGCTGGTCAAGCGCGGGCTCCCCGAGGCGCAGCTCCCGTTCCAGGACGCCTCGGTGGTCGGCGTCGCGGCCGGCGCGTCGCTGGTCGGGGCGCTGGCCAAGCGGCGCGTGCGCGGCGCCGGCGGCGAGTCGATCGCGGCCGTGATCTCGGTGATGCCCGCGCTGTTCGCGCTGCGCGGCGGCGAGCTCGCCGCCTACCACGGCGTCGAGCACAAGTCGATCGCCGCCTACGAGCACGGCGACGCGGACGCCGGGGACGCCGCCAAGGAGCACGACCGCTGCGGCTCGCACCTCGTCGCCCCGATGCTCGCCTCCAACCTCGCCGGCACGCTGCTGCTGCGCAGCGCGCTCGAGAAGCCGGGACCCGCGGCCGGCGGCGCGGTCGCGATCGCCTCGACCGCGGTGGCCGTCGAGGTGTTCGCGTGGTGCGAGCGCAACGCCGAGACGCGCCTCGCCCACGCGCTGCGCCGGCCGGGCTTTGAGATCCAGCGGCTGGTCGGGACGCGCGAGCCCGACGAGCGCCAGCTCGAGGTCGGCCGTGCCGCGCTGGCCGAGATCCTGCGCGTCGAGGCGTCGAACTAAGGTCCAGACCCGTTGTGAAGGCGCCGAGGCTGCTGTACACCTGACGGACCGTTCCCGGTAGGAGGCCCTCCCTGTTCGCTCAGATCACACCCAAGGTGCCCGTTCCCCTTCCGCACACGCCGCACTGGTACGACTGGGATCAGCTCTCGGTGTGGCTGCAGACGTGGGCCCCGATCATCTTCATGGGCCTGCTGGTCTTCTTCATCTGGCGGACACTGAAGATGATGCCCAAGACCAAGCCGACGGAGATCAAGCCCGAGGCCAAGGGCGCGATCGGCTGGGCGGAGGTCGCGGGCGCCGACGAGGCGAAGGCCGAGCTGCAGGAGGTCGTCGAGTTCCTGCGCGACCCTGAGCGCTTCCGCAAGCTCGGCGCGACCGTGCCGCGCGGCATCCTCCTGCACGGGCCTCCCGGCACCGGCAAGACGCTGCTGGCCAAGGCCGTCGCCCACGAGGCCGGAGCCAACTTCTTCTCGCAGTCCGCGGCGGCCTTCGTCGAGATGTTCGCCGGCCTCGGCGCGGCGCGCATCCGCCGCCTGTTCGCGATGGCGCGCAAGCAGCGCCCGGCGATCATCTTCATCGACGAGATCGACGCCGTCGGCGGCCAGCGCGGGTCTGACAACAACTCCGAGCGCGAGCAGACCCTCAACCAGCTGCTCGTCGAGATGGACGGTTTCAACAACACGAACGACCTCGTGGTGATCGCCGCCTCGAACCTGCTCGAGAAGCTCGACCCGGCGCTGCTGCGCCCCGGGCGCTTCGACCGGCAGATCTTCGTCTCCCCGCCCGACGTCTCCGGGCGCGAGGAGATCCTCAAGGTCCACACCCGCTCCAAGCCCGTCGCGAACGTCGACCTCGGGATGATCGCGCGCCAGACCTCCGGGCTGACCGGCGCGGACCTCGCCAACCTCGCCAACGAGGCGGCAATCTTCGCGGCGCGCAGCCACCGCGACTTCATCGCGCAGGCCGACTTCGACTCCGCGCTCGAGCGGGTGGTCGCGGGCATGCAGTCGCGGCGCACGCTCAACGACCACGAGCGCCGCGTCGTCGCCTTCCACGAGGCCGGCCACGCGCTGTGCGCCGAGCTGCTGCCCGGTGTGGACCGCGTGCACAAGATCTCGATCGTCCCGCGCGGGCGTGCGCTCGGCTACACGCTGAACCTCCCGGAGGAGGACCGCTACCTCAAGACCCGCGAGGAGCTGATCGACTACATGACGGTCCTGCTCGGCGGCCGCGCCGCGGAGGAGATCGTCTTCGAGGCGATCACCACCGGCGCCTCCGACGACCTCTCTCGCGTGGCGGAGATCTCGCGCTCGATGATCCACGACTACGCGATGGGGACGACCATCACCTCGCGCCGCGTCTCGGCCGAGGGCGGCCTGGTCTCCGACCGCACGCGCGAGCTGCGCGACGAGGAGCAGCAGCACCTCTCCGACGAGGCGATGCGCGGCGCGGTGCGGCTGATCGGCGCCCACCGCGAGAAGCTCGACCAGCTCGCGGGAGCGCTGCTGCAGAACGAGGTGCTCGAGCGCGGCGACATCGACCGCATCATGTCCGGCACCCCGAAGTTCCACCGCTCCCCGGGCCACGGCCTGCGGGTCGTCGCGATCGAGGCGACGTCGGAGATCGGCGATGGGGAGGAGCGCAGGGGGGCGTAGGGGGCGCGGCGGGCGCGGCGCGCCTCAGCCCACGACGCAGAGCACGAACGCGCCGAGGATCGCGAGCAGCGCGAGGATCACGCCGGCGGTCGAGGGCGCCTCGTTCAGGCCCTCGGGAGCGTCGTCGTGCGGGCCGGCGGCGGCAATCGCGGCGGCACCGAGCGCGAACGGAATCGCGGTCCGGAAGATCACGCAGAAGACGACGGCCGCGACGCCGAACGCGAGCACGACCATCGGCCGGTTGCCGTCGCGCAGGGCGGGGACGACGACAAGCACGAGCACGATGGCGAGCGCGATGCCGAGGAGCGAGTAGCCGATCCAGCCGCCGACGCTCGCGCTCGTGTCACCGCCGGCCACGATCGCGTTGGCGAAGAGCTCGGCGATCACGATCACGATCGCGATGCCGATCAGCAGCTGCGTGCGGGGGAGGCGTGTGATGGAGTCCATGGGCGCCAGGTTCGACGCGACCGCGCGCGTCCCTGGTCCTACCCCAGCGCGATCACGCTGCGGATGCCGTCCTGGGCCTCCATCAGCTCAAAGCCGCGGTTGACCTCGTCGAGCGAGATGCGGTGCGACAGGAAGGCGTCGACGTCGATGTCGCCCGCCAGGTAGCGGTCCACCAGCTGCGGGACCTGGTCGCGGCCCTTGACGCCGCCGAAGGAGGAGCCTGCGATGCGCCGGCCGGTGATCAGCAGGCGCGGGACGACGTCGAGCGTCTCGCCCTTGCCCGCCACGCCGGCGACCGTGCACAGGCCCCAGCCCATGCGCGCGGACTCGACCGCCTGGCGCATGACCGCGACCAGCCCGGTCGCCTCGAACGTGTAGTCGGCGCCGAAGCCGCCGGTCATGTCGAGGATCTGCTCGACGATGTCCGGAGCGCCCTTCAGCGTGTCGGTCGCGCCCTGCCCGCGCGCCAGCTCGAGGCGCTGCTCGGAGAGGTCAACGCAGACGATCCGCTCGGCGCCCTGCAGGCGGCAGCCCGCGACCGCGCCGAGGCCCACCATGCCGGCGCCGAACACGACGCAGGTGGAGCCCGCCTGCACCTGGGCGGTGAACATCGCCGCGCCGAGGCCGGTCGAGAGCCCGCAGGCGAACAGGCACGCGCGGTCCAGCGGCGCCTCGGGCGAGACCTTGGCGAGCGCGATCTCCGGCATCACCGTGTACTCGGCGAAGGTCGAACAGCCCATGAAGTGCCGGATTGGCTCGCCGTCGCGCGAGAGCCGCGTCGTGCCGTCGGGCAGGAAGCCCTTGTTCTGCTGCTCGCGGATGGCCAGGCAGAGGTTGGTGCGCGGGCTGCGGCAGTGGATGCACTCGCCGCACCGGGGGGAGAACAGCGTGACGACGTGGTCGCCCTCGGCGAGCAGCCTGACGCCCTCGCCGACGCGCTCGACCACGCCGGCGCCCTCGTGCCCGAGCACCGCCGGTGCGTACCCGCTGGGGTCCGCTCCCGACGCGCTGTAGAGGTCGGTGTGGCAGACGCCGCAGGCCTCCAGGCGGACGAGCACCTCGCCCGGGCCCGGCTCGGCCAGGTCGAGCTCTCCGACGGCGAGGGGGGCGCCGAACTCCTCCAGTACGGCGGCGCGGATCTTCATCGCCGCCGCACGCTACCCAACCACGAGCTCGTAGGCGCGGTGCTCGACGGACAGGCGCTGCATCCCGTCCTCGCGCACCTCGCCGTCGACGTTGAAGGGCGTCAGCGGCGGGAGCTCGACCTCGATCACCCGCCCGCGCACGTGGCAGACGTCGCGCTGGGAGGCGATCGACCCGCGCCGCATGCCCCATGCGCGCCGGGCGAGGCCGAGCCGCGACCCGGCCGGCAGCACGGCGAGGTCGAGCACGCCGTCCTCGGGGTCGGCGGCCCCGACCTCCGCGCCGCCGCCGAAGGCACCCGTCACCGCCACCGTGACCTGCCAGGCGCGGCTCGCGTACACCTCGCGCCCGTCGGCAAGGACGCGGCAGGCCAGCGGCCGGTCTGTGAGGGCCGCGCGCACGGCGCCCAGCGGATAGGCGAGCGGCCCGAGCAGTCCCTTGAGCCCGTCGGCGTGCCCGGCGGCGGAGGCGGCGAGGCCGGCGCTGGCCACGTTGACGAACGGCCGCCCGTCGGCGAGCCGCCCGAGCTCGAGCGGGCGCAGCTCGCTCCCGGTTGCGGCGAGGATGCAGGCCTCCTCGATCCTGCGCGGCAGCTCGGCGAACGCCGCGAAGTCGTTCGCGGTCCCCGCCGGCAGGACCGCGAGCGGCACGCCGAGGCTTCCGGCGAGCTCGGCCGCCGGGCCGATGGTGCCGTCCCCGCCGGCCACGGCGATGCGCTCAGGGCCCGAGCGCCGGACGGCTTCGAGGTCTTCGGGCGCGCAGTTCCAGACGGTCACGTCAGCGTCATGGCGCCGCATCAGGGAGGCCAGGCCCTCGACGTCCAGCCCCCCGCCGGAGGCCCGGTTGGCGATCAGCGCGATCCGCACGGACGGCGAGGCTACCCGGCGATGACCCCACTAGACTGCCCCCTGTGTTCGGGCGAATCGACCACGTCGGCCTCGCGGTCGCCGACCTCGACGAGGCCGTCGACCTGCACGTCAACGTCTACGGGCTCACGCTCGTGCACCGCGAGACGGTGAGCGAGCAGGGCGTCGAGGCCGTGCTGCTCGAAGTCGGCGAGAACCACGTGGAGCTGCTCGCCCCGCTGCACGAGGACACGCCGGTGGGCAAATTCCTCGCCAAGCGCGGCCCGGGCCTGCACCACGTCGCCTACCAGGTCGAGGACATCGAACTGACGCTGCGGCGGATGCGCGACCAGGGCCTGCGCCTGATCGACGAGCAGCCGCGCACCGGCATCCGCGCCTCGCGCGTCGCCTTCCTGCACCCGTCGGCCTCCGGCGGCGTGCTCACCGAGATCGTCGAACCCGCGGGGGTACCGCTCCATGGCTGATCCAACCCGTCGCGCAGCAGTCGGCTTCCATGGCGGCCAGGTGCTCGCGCTTCGCCTGTCGGACTCCCAGCTCACCGAGCTGCGCCAGGCGCTTCGCGAGGGCCGCGAGCGCTGGAACGAGGTCGAGGCGGCCGACGGCGCCGTGCTCGTCGACCTCGGGCAGGTCGTCTACCTGCGTGTCGAGTCCGACGAGCATCGCGTCGGGTTCTGAGCGCGTCTCCCCGCCAGACACTGCGGGTCCGGGCTAACGCGCTCGACCTCGCGCTCTACAAGCGCCTGCGCTCACTCGCCCGCGGTCCGCTGACCGTCCGCTGGGTGCGGCGCTACTCGATCCTGGGTGAGCACGCCGCCGTCTGGCTGGCGCTCGGCTCGGCGGCGACCGTACTCGACGCGCCGCGGCGCCGGGCGTGGGTGAGGGCGACCGCGAGCATCGGCGGCGCCTACGTGGTCTCGACCTCGATCAAGCTCGCGATCGGCCGCAAGCGGCCCATCATCGAAGACCTGCCGCACCTTATGGCCACGCCGACCGGGCTGTCGTTCCCGTCGTCGCACTCGACCTCGTCGTTCGCCGCGGCGCGCGCGTTCGGCTCGCTGCTGCCGCCGGCGCCGCTCTACGGCGCGGCCGCCGCGATGGCGCTGTCGCGCCTGTACCTGGGCGTGCACTACCCCTCCGACATCGCCGCCGGCGCCGCGCTCGGAACGCTCGTCGGGACCCTTGGCAGGACGCGATGAAGGTCGGGATCGTCGGGCTTCCCAACGCGGGCAAGTCCTCGCTGTTCAACGCGCTCAGCCACGCGGGCGCGCAGGCCGCGAACTACCCGTTCACGACGATCGAGCCCAACGTCGCGGTCGTCGGCGTCGAGGACGAGCGCCTCGACGCCGTGGCGCAGACCGTGCGGGCGTCGAACGTCGTGCACGACACGATCGAGTTCCACGACATCGCGGGGCTCGTGGCGGGCGCGCACAAGGGCGAGGGGCTGGGCAACCGCTTCCTGGGCAACATCCGCGAGACCGACGCGCTGCTGCACGTCGTGCGCGCGCACCGCGACGACAACGTCGTCCATCCGGAGGGCCGCGTCGACCCGGCCGCCGACATCGACACCATCGAAACCGAGCTCGTCTACGCCGACCTCGAGCAGGCCGAGCGCCGCCACGCCCGCGTCGTCCGTGACGCCCGCGGCGGCGAGCGCGCGGTCATCGCCGAGGAGGCCTGGCTGCGCGACGTGCTCGCGGCGCTGCAGGCCGGGCGGCCCGTGCGCTCGGTCCAGGTCCCCGCCGACGCGCCGAACGCCGCGCGCGACCTCGGGGCGCTGACCGCCAAGCCGATCCTCTACGTCGCCAACGTGGACGAGGGAGACGACGCGGTGCCCGCCGCGATCGCCGAGCACGCGGCCGCCGAGGGCGCCGGCGCGGTCGCCGTAACCGCGCGCCTGGAGGCCGAGCTGGCCGAGATCGACGAGGAGGAGGCCGCGTCGCTGCGCGAGGAGCTGGGGATCGCCGAGTCGGGGCTGCGGCGCGTGGTCCGCGGCGCGTTCTCGCTACTCGAGCTGATCGCGTTCTTCACCGCCGGCGAGGACAAGCCGGCGCAGTCCTGGCACCTGCGGCGCGGGCTGACGGCGTGGCACGCCGCCGGCCAGATCCACTCCGACATCCAGCGCGGCTTCGTGCGCGCCGAGGTGATCGGCTGGGAGGCCCTGGTCGACTCCGGCGGCTATGCGCCGGCGCGCGACCGCGGCGTGCTGCGCCTGGAGGGGCGCGACTACGCGATGGCCGACGGTGACGTGATCACCGTGAAGTTCACGCCCTAGACTCCGCTCACCATGGATGGTGACGGGCGCCAGGGCTCGATCCTGGTGGTGGAGGACGTCGAGGGTGAGCACGCGCACCTGCGGCGCAGCCTCGGCCACCGCGGCCATCGCGTGACCCGTGCGTCGGGACATGACGCCCTCGAGCGCATCGAGTCGATCCGGCCCGACGTCGTGATCGTGGGACCCGGCGAGGCGCGAGCGGTGCTCGCCTCGCTTCCGCGCGAATCGGGCGTGACGCTCCTGCCCGTGCTCGTCCTGTGCGCGACGCAGGACTCCGACGCCCGCGTCGAGTTGCTGCGCGCCGGCGCGCTGCTGTGCTTCGCCGGGCCCCAGGACCCCGTCGAGCTCGAGGCGCACATCGGCGCCGCGGTCGCCGTCGGGCGCCGCTACGCGGCCCTGCGCGAGCTCGCGCTGACCGACGAGCTGACCGGCCTGGGCAACCGCCGCCATGGGGAGCACGAGCTCGCCCAGCAGGTGGCTCGCTCGACCCGCCACGGCCACCCGCTCGGCCTCGCGCTCGCCGATCTCGACGGCTTCAAGGCGATCAACGACGTGCACGGCCACGAGGCCGGCGACGTCGTGCTGCGCGAGGTTGCCGCACGGCTCGCGGGGTGCCTGCGCGGCGGCGACACGCTGGCCCGCTGGGGCGGCGAGGAGTTCGTTGCGATCCTCCCCGACACCGGGCCCGAGGGCGTCCTGCTCACCGCCGAGCGCCTGCGCGGCTCTGTGGGCGGCGAGCCCTACCTGGTCGGCGCCGAGCGCATCGCGCTCACCGCCTCGGTGGGCTGGGCCGCCTGGCGCGGCGAGGACCCGCGGGAGTTCGTGCTGCGCGCCGACCGCGCGCTCTACGAGGCCAAGCGCGCGGGGCGCGACGCGGTGCGCCCGGACGCCGCTTAGGCGAGCTTGGCCAGCCGCGCAGCCAGGCGCTTCATCCCCAGCGCCTCGACCGCGGCGGCGCCGCCGGTGAAGTCGGTCGGCGCGTCGGGCGGCAGCTCGACCGGCGCGGCGCGCAGCGCGGCGATGTCCTTGAACGAGCGCAGCTCGTCGGCCTGCTCGATCAGCGCGCGGCGCACGGAGGGCTTCTCGCGGATCGCGCCGAGGATCGCGTGCTCGAGGCTGCCCTTGCGGCGCAGGATGTCCGCGGCGGTCTTCTCGCCGATGCCCTTGGCTCCCGGCAGCCCATCGGAGGGGTCGCCGCGCAGCGCGATGAAGTCGGGCACGAGCTCCGGCCCGATCCCGTACCACTCGCGCACCTCCTCGGGCCCGAGCTCCGCCGGGCCGCCCTTGCCCGTGCGCTGGAGCAGCACGTGGACGTGCTCGGTCACGCACTGGAAGAGGTCGCGGTCGCCGGTGAAGATCAGCGCGTCCCCGCCGGCGGCCTCCTCGGCGAGCGCGAGCGAGTGCAGCAGGTCGTCGGCCTCGAGCTCCGCGGAGTCGGTGACCGTCCACCCGAGCGCCTCGTAGAGCCCGGGCGCCTGCGCCCACTGCGTCGCGAGGGCGTCGGGCATCGGCGGGCGCTTGGCGTGGTAGGGCGGGTAGGCGTCGGTGCGGTAGGTCGCCGCCTCGGCGCCGAAGCACATGACCACCGCGCGGGGTGAGCGCTCCTCGACGAGCTGCAGCGTCTGGTTGACCGAGCCCAGCAGCGCGTTGACGGGGCTGCCGTCGGGAGCGGTGATGGAGTCGGGGAGCGCGAAGAACGCGCGGTAGAGCAGCGCGGGCGCGTCGGCAAGCAGGAGAGGAGCGCGACCGGGCACGCGCGCAACCTACTAACGTCCGGGGAATGCGGACCATCAGCGGAATCGAAGAGCTCAAGAAGGCCGAGGGCGACACCCTCGGGACCAGCGACTGGCACGAGGTCACCCAGTCCGACATCGACGCCTTCGCCGACGTCACCGGCGACCACCAGTGGATCCACGTCGATCCCGAGCGCGCGAAGGACACCCCGTTCGGCGGCACGATCGCCCACGGCTACTACACGCTCTCGCTCGCCCCCGGCTTCTCGGAGCAGATCTTCCAGCTCGAGGGCATCGCCTTCGGCATCAACTACGGCCTCAACAAGGTCCGCTTCCCGGCCCCGCTCCCGGTCGGCGGCAAGGTGCGCATGAGCGCCAAGGTCGCCGGCGTCGAGGACATCCAGGGTGGAGCGCAGCTCACGCTCGAGCTGACCTTCGAGCACGAAGGCTCAGAGAAGCCGGTCTGCGTCGCCGAGTCGCTGGCGCGCGTCTACGCCGGCGGCGACTGAGCGCCGAGCAGCGCCGGCAGCTCCTCCATCCGCGTGAACAGAACAGACCCCGCGAGCAGCGCGGGGTCCGTGCGGCCCGCGTAGCCGAGCACGCGCATTCCCGCGGCAAGCGCCGCCTGCACGCCCGCGGCGCTGTCCTCAACCACGACGCAGTCCGCGGGCGCCCAGCCCATCCGCTCGGCGGCGTACAGGAACAGGTCCGGTGCGGGCTTGCCGTGCTCCACCTCGGTCGAGCTGAACAGCCGCCCCTCGAAGCGCTCGAGCAGGCCCGTGCGCCCGAGCGTGAGGCGCATCTTCTCGTGCGCGCCGCTGGAGGCCACGCACAGCGGGCTGTCGATCGCCTCGAGCGCCGCGTGGATCCCCGGGACGGGCTCGAGCTCGCGCTCGAAGGCCGCGTACATCGCCTCCAGGTAGCGCGGGCGGAAGCCCGTGTCGAGCGGATGGCCCAGCCGGGCCTCGATGTCCGCGGCGGCGGATGACCACGAGCGCCCGAGGAACACGGCCATCGACTGCTCCGCGGTCATGGGCAGGCCTGCCTCGGTGAGCATCGCGGCCAGCACCCCGTTGGAGATCGGCTCGGAGTCCACGAGGACCCCGTCGCAGTCGAAGATCACGTTTGCCGCCATGAGGCCCGGCAGTATGGTGGCCGCCGCATGGCGGACTTCCTCGAGCTCGACGGCAAGGTTGCCCTCGTCACCGGCGTGGGCAGCGAGAAGGGCATCGGCTTCGCGGTCGCCAAGCGCCTGGCCGAGCAGGGCATGACGCTGGCGATCACCTCGACGGCCGAGCGCGTCTTTCACCGGGCGCGCGAGCTGCCCGCCCAGGTGCTCGCCCGCCCGGCTGACCTCACCGACGCCGACCAGACGCGCGGCTTCGTCACCGGGGTGCTCCAGCGCCTGGACGCCATCGACGTGCTGGTCAACGCGGCCGGGATGGCCCAGGCCGGCCGGAGCGACCCGTCGCGGCCGTTCGTGCAGCTGTCAGCCGAGGACTGGGACCGGGCGCTGGACCGCAACCTGCGCACGGCCGTCAACGTCACGCGCGCGGTTCTGCCCTCGATGCTCAAGCGCGGCAGCGGCTCCGTCGTCAACGTCTCCTCGGTGACCGGGCCGCTCGCGGCGATCCCCGGGGAGTCCGCCTACGCCACCGCCAAGGCGGCGCTCGACGGGCTCACGCGCGCGCTGGCGCTCGAGTGCGGGCCGCGCGGGGTGCGCGTGAACTCGGTCGCGCCGGGCTGGATCCAGACCGGCAGCTCGAGCCGCGAGGAGATCGCGGCCGGCCGGCGCACGCCGCTGGGGCGGCCCGGGACCCCGGACGAGGTCGCCGACCTCGTCGTGTTCCTGGCCTCCGGCCGCGCGAGCTACCTCACCGGGCAGTCGATCGCGCTCGACGGCGGGAACCTGCTTCAGGAGGTCAAGGGCTGACGCGGACGGCCGGGCCCGCCTCGTCGTGGTAGCGCACCCGGTAGAGCCCGGGGAAGGAGACCGCCAGGGCGTAGCGCCCGCTGCGCCGCACCTGCGTGGTGCCGACCGACACCCACCGGCGGCCGAGCAGGCGCTGGACGGTCAGGCCGGCGCCGGGCAACGCCGGGAGCACTCGCCCGGCGATCTGCGCTACCGCGGAGCGGCGCATCAGCCCGGCGGCCCGAGCGGGGGTCGCGCCACCGGTCGCCGGGTCCTGCGGGACCGGTGGCTGGGGGTTGTCCTGGGGCGGCGTCCCGCCGTCGGGCGCGGGCTCCTCGCCGGTGACGATGCTGGTGAAGAACGCCCAGGAGTCAAAGAGGCCGAAGCGCGAGCGCAGTTGCGCGCCTGTCGTCCGGGTGCGCCCGCCGCTGCCGATGACGTCGGCGGCGACGATCCGGGGAGAGCGCCCGCGCGTGACGACCTCGATCCCCTGGAAGTCGCCCTTGACCAGCGAGCCGAGCTTGCGGCCGGCCTGCTTGAGCGTGAGCTGGATCGGGCCCCAGCGGTGCTTGGGCGAGGTGTCGTCGTAGGGGTCGTCGACCGACTTCAGCCACGGCTTGGGCGCGGTGCCCAGCGGCGTGTTCTCGACGTCCTCGGTGCGCCCGCCGGAGGTGGAGAAGAAGAAGGTGACCACGGGCTGGCCCTGATAGGTCACGACCTGCCCGCTGGTCTGGGTGACCGCGTCGTTGGTCGAGGGCTGCTCGGCACCGACGCCGCCGTAGACCTGCGAGCGCGTGTCGGAATACTGGTCGAAGGACGCGCCCGGCTTGGCCGTGGTGATCGCGTAGGTGCGCGCGGCGACGGCCTGGGCCTTGAGCGCCTCGGCCGGCCAGGAGGCCGGCGACTCGACCGGGACCACCCCCGCGACGTACTCGTCGAGGGCCACGGCGTTGACGGCGTCCACGCCGGAGATGACGCCCGCGCGCAGCTCCAGCGCGCCGCGGTAGGCACCGCCGGTGCGCCCGTTGCCGGCGCGGCCCTTGAGGATCACCTGATTGCCGGGGCCCGTCACGCGCAGCAGCGTGGAGTACGTGCCGAGCTTCTTCTTGCGCGCCGAGAGCAGCTGGACCGCGGCGCCGCGGCGGCGCACGAGGTAGGTCTTGGCGGGGGCCAGCCGGCGCCGGCCGGCGCGGTTGGCGCCCGTGAAGGCGGCGTAGCCGTTGGTGGACTGCAGCAGCACCCGCACCGTGCGCCCGGCCTCGGCCGAGCCGATCGCCGTGCCCGTGTAGTAGTGCCCGAGGATCGACCGGTAGTCGGCGCCGTGCTGGGCGTAGCCGTACGCGCCGTACTGGCTCATCCCGACGCCGTGGCCGAAGCCCGCGCCCCGGATCGTGAACTTCGACGCGGCAGAGGCGGTACCGCAGGCGAGAGCCAGCAGCAGGAGCGTCGTCGCGAGCACGCGGTGAGCCATGATGGTCACGTTAGCCGGACACGCTGAGAGGGGAGAAGTTGCGGGTGAAACGCAAGGCGTCGGATCTGTTCGTGGAGTGCCTGGAGGTCGAGGGGGTCAAGCACGTCTTCGGGATCCCGGGCGAGGAGACGCTCGACCTCAACGAGTCGCTCGCCGACTCCTCTGTCGACTTCATCCCAGTTCGACATGAGCAGGGCGGCGCCTACATGGCGGACATGTACGGCCGGCTGACCCAGCGCGCGGGCGTCTGCCTGGGCACGCTCGGGCCCGGGGCGACCAACCTCGTCACCGGCGTGGCCGACGCGTTGCTGGACCGCTCGCCGATGGTCGCGCTGACCGGCCAGGGCGATCTGGAGCGCATGCACAAGGAGTCCCACCAGTACATCGACGTCGTGTCGCTGATGAAGCCGCTGACCAAGTGGAACGCGCGGCTGAACTCCTCGCACATCATCCCGGAGGTCGTGCGCAAGGCCTTCAAGGTCGCGCAGGCCCAGAAGCCGGGGCCGACCCACATCGAGCTGCCCGAGGACGTGATGGCGGACGAGATCGACGCCGAGCCGCTGCCCGCGCGCCCCGGGCTCCGGCATCCGGAGCCCTCGGCCCCGGAGCTGCTCAAGGCGGTTCAGGTCATCAAGTCCGCGCTGAACCCGGTCGTGCTGGCCGGCAACGGCGTCGCCCGCGTCGGCGCGGCGCCCGCGCTGCGCGAGTTCGCCCGCGCCACCGGCATCTGCGTTGCCGAGACGTTCATGGGCAAGGGCCTGCTCGACTACGAGGACCCGCACCACCTCGGCACGGTCGGGCTGCAGGAGCGCGACTACGCGCTCGCGGGCTTCGAGGACGCCGACGTCGTGATCACGGTCGGCTATGACCTCGTCGAGCACGCGCCCAAGAACTGGAACCCACTCAAGGACAAGAAGATCGTCTGCATCGACACCGCGTCGGTGGAGGTCGACGAGTACTTCATGACCGAGGTCGACCTGATCGGCGACCAATACCACATCCTCAGCCGGCTGGGCGAGGAGCTGCGCGAGGCGCCCTACGAGCCGCGCGACTCGCGGCTGAACCACATCATCCTCGGCCGCCTGGAGTCCGCGCGCGACGACGACGGCTTCCCGATGCAGCCGCCGCGCGCGCTGTGGGAGATCCGCCAGGCGCTCGGCCCGCGCGACCTGCTGATCTCCGACGTCGGGCTGCACAAGCTGTGGATCGCGCGCATGTTCCCCGCGCACGAGCCGAACACCGTGTTCATCGCCAACGGGCTGGCCGGCATGGGCATCGCGCTGCCGACCGCGATCGCCGCCAAGCTCGTCTATCCCGACCGCCACGTCGTCACCGTCAACGGCGACGGCGGCTTCCTCATGAACTGCCAGGAGCTCGAGACCGCGATGCGCCTGCGCACCCCGATCGTCAACGTGATCTGGGAGAACCACCAGTACGGCTCGATCGTCTGGAAGCAGGACAAGAAGTTCGGCCGCCACTTCGGGACCGACTTCACCAACCCCGACTTCGTCAAGCTCGCCGACGCGTTCGGGATGCCGGCCTGGCGCTGCGAGGCGGTCGAGGACTTCGGGCGCCACCTGCGCCACGCGCTCAGCCTCGACCTCCCCTCCCTCATCGTCCTTCCGATCGACTACTCGATCGACGTGTCCATCTCAGAAGAACTCGGAACGGAGACCGTCGCCGCATGAGCATCACCGCCGACAAGGAACGCACGATCCTCGACGCCGTCCCCACGCAGCTGTTCATCGGCGGCGAGTGGCGCGACGCCACCGGCGGCGCGACGCTCGAGGTGGAGGACCCCTCGACGACCGACAGCATCGCCGCCGTCGCCGACGCGACCCCGGAGGACGCGACCGCCGCGCTCGACGCCGCCTGCGCCGTCCAGGCCGAGTGGGCCCACCACCCGCCGCGCGAGCGCGGGGAGATCCTGCGCCGCGCCTTCGAGGGGATCGGCGCGCGCACCGACGAGCTCGCGCTGATCATGACCCTGGAGATGGGCAAGCCGCTCGCGGAGTCCAAGGCCGAGATCGCCTACGCGTCGGAGTTCTTCCGCTGGTTCGCCGAGGAGGCGGTGCGCATCGAGGGCCGCTACGCGTCGGCCCCCAACGGCGCGGGGCGCCTGTTGACCATGCGCCAGCCGGTCGGCCCGTGTTACATGATCACGCCCTGGAACTTCCCGATGGCGATGGGCACGCGCAAGCTCGGCCCGGCCATCGCGGCGGGCTGCACGATGGTGATCAAGCCCGCGCAGCAGACGCCCCTGTCGATGCTCGCGCTGGCCCAGATCCTCGAGGAGGCCGGGCTGCCCGCGGGCGTGCTCAACGTGGTCACCTCGAGCAAGTCCTCCGACGTGTCAAAGCCCATCCTGTCTGACCCGCGGCTGCGCAAGCTGACCTTCACCGGCTCCACCGAGGTCGGGCGCAAGCTCGTCGAGCAGTCGGCCGAGGGGCTGCTGCGCACCTCGATGGAGCTGGGCGGCAACGCGCCCTTCCTGGTCTTCGACGACGCCGACGTCGACGACGCCGTCGAGGGCGCGGTGATCGCGAAGATGCGCAACGTCGGCGAGGCGTGCACCGCCGCCAACCGCTTCCACGTCGCCGAGAAGGTGCGCGACGAGTTCACCGAGAAGCTCGCCGCCAAGCTCGGCGAGATGAAGGTCGGCCGCGGCACCGAGGACGGCGTCAAGGTCGGCCCGCTGATCGACGGCACCCAGCGCGACAAGGTCGCCGAGCTCGTCGACGACGCGATCGGCAAGGGCGCCACCGCCGTCGTCGGCGGCACCAAGCGCGACGGGCAGGGCTACTTCTTCGACCCGACCGTGCTCGCCGACGTGACCGACGACGCGCGCCTGCTCAAGGAGGAGATCTTCGGGCCGGTCGCGCCGGTCGCGGGCTTCGACGACGAGGAGGCCGCGGTCGCCGCCGCCAACGACACGGAGTTCGGCCTGGTGGCCTACGTCTACACGACCGACATCAAGCGCGCCTTCCGCGTCTGCGAGGGGCTGGAGACCGGGATGGTCGGGCTCAACCAGGGGCTCGTCTCCAACCCGGCCGCGCCGTTCGGCGGTGTCAAGGCGTCGGGCTTCGGGCGCGAAGGCGGCGCGGAGGGCATCCACGAGTACCTCGAGGTCAAGTACGTCGCGATGAACCTGTGAGCGGGGGTCCGCTCGACCGCGTCCGCGAGTGGTGCGAGCAGGCGGCGGCCGCGGGGGTGGCCGAGTGGGATGCGATGGCGCTCGCGACCGCGTCGCCAGACGGGCGCCCGTCCGTCCGCTACGTGCTGCTCAAGGGCGTCGACGAGCGCGGCGCGCGGTTCTTCACCGACTACGAGAGCCGCAAGGGCCGTGAGCTGGGCGCCAACCCGCGCGCGGCGCTCGCGCTGTGGTGGCAGCCGCTGCACCGCCAGGTGCGCATGGAGGGCCCCATCGAGCGCCTGAGCGCCGAGGAGTCAGACGCCTACTTCGCCTCGCGCTCGCCCGGCAGCCGCCTGGGCGCGTGGGCCTCGCACCAGGGCGCCGCGATCCCCGACGGGCCCGTGCTCGAGCAGCGCGTCGCCGAGTTCGCCGAGCGCTTCGGCGAGCAGGTCCCGCGCCCGGAGCGCTGGGGCGGGTACCTGCTGCGCCCGGACGCGGTCGAGCTGTGGGAGGGCCGGCCCGACCGCCTGCACCTGCGCACGCACTTCCTGCGCGAGGGCGACGGCTGGCGCTCGGAGCGGCTGAGCCCCTGAGCGACCGCCGGCGCCCGGTACGCTGTGGGCATGTCGCTCACGATGGGCACCGGCCCGTTCGGCCATGCTCCGGCCGGCAGCTTCAACTTCGACACGCCGGGCAAGGGCGCGATCCTCCTGGACGTGATCCCTCGCCGTGTGCGCGGCCTGAAGGATGGCGAGACCGTCGTCGACTCCACGCACGTACACATGCTGCACGAGTCCCGGATCCTCCCGATCTGGTACTTCCCGGAGGAGGACGTGCGCATGGACCTGTTGCGCGAGACCGGGCACACGACCCACTGCCCATGGAAGGGCGACAGCCGCTACTACGCCCTCGGCGACGTCGAGCAGGCGGCCTGGACCTATCCGGAACCGATCGCCGGCATGGAGCGGCTGAAGGGCCTCGTGGCGTTCCACTTCGGCGCGCTCGACGAGTGGCTCGAGGAGGACGAGCGGGTGATCGGCCACCCGCGTGACCCGTTCCACCGCATCGACGTGAACCGCAGCTCTCGCCACGTGAAGGTCACGCTCGAAGGCGAGACGCTGGCGGAGTCCGATCGACCACTCGCGCTGTTCGAGACCGGGTTGCCGACGCGCTGGTACCTCCCGCGCGAGGACGTGAACATGGACCTGCTGCAGCCGAGCGCGACGCGTACGACCTGCGCCTACAAGGGCCACGCGTCGACGTTCTCCTCAGGCGCGCACGACGACATCGCCTGGACCTACCCCGAGCCCGAGCGCGAGGTGGAGCCGATCCGTGACCGGATCACGTTCTACAACGAGTTCGTGGACATCGAGCTGGACGGCGTGCCGCAGCCCCGGCCCGCGAGTCCCTTCTCGCGACGCAGCTAGCGTCAGCCGAGCGCGCTACCGGCTGACGGTCCGCCGGAACAGCACTGCGCAGATCACCGCGAGGATGGCGGCGAGGATGGGGATCCCGCTGCCGATGATCCCGAGGAACGCGAGGACGATCCCCACGACGGCGACGGTCGCAAGCCCGCCTCCGGCGACCACGAGCTGGTAGGCGCGCCGCTCGCGCCCGCGGCGGGTGAGCCGCGAGCCCGAGCGCGGCTCGAGGCCGCTCACTCCGCCTCGGCCTTCGAGCCCGCGGCGATCTTGCGCAGGTCGAGCGCCTTGTCGAGCGTCTCCTCGTCGACGCCGTGCTCGCGCGCGACCTCGCGCAGGGTCCCGCCGCCCGCCGCCGCGGCCTT
>JBBRYA010000050.1:0-27534 GCA_038238015.1 Solirubrobacterales bacterium | reverse complement strand
TCGGTGGTGTGGATGACCTGGCGCTGGAGGTTGGAGAGGTCGACCTCGTCGTCGTCGACGATCCCGAGCGTGCCGACGCCGGCCGCCGCGAGGTAGAGCGCGGTCGGCGAGCCGAGCCCGCCCGCGCCGAGCAGCAGCACCTTGGCCTCGAGCAGCTTGGTCTGGCCCTCGAGGCCGATCTCCGGCACCAGCAGGTGGCGCGAGTAGCGCTCGCGCTGCTCCTTGGTCAGCGACTTCGGCACGTCGACGTCGTAGCCGCGGTCCTTCCACAGCGTGATGCCGCCGGTCATCGACGCGACGTTCTCGTAGCCGAGCTGCTCGCGCAGCGTGTGGGCGGCGAGCGCCGAGCGCTGGCCCGACGCGCAGTAGAGGACGACGCGCGCCTCACGGCCGGGGGCCGCGCTCTCGATCCGCGACTCCAGGTAGCCCCGCGGCACGTGCTTGGCGCCGGGGATGTGCCCGGCGTCCCACTCCTCTGATTCGCGGACGTCGACCAGCACGACCCCGTTGCCGAGGTGCTCGCGGACCTCCGACGGGTCGACCTCCTCGACCTCGCTGCGGATCTTGCGGATGACCTCCGCACCGGTGGGGCTCATGAAATCACTCGTTCCGGGTCAGGTATCAAAGCTTCAGAAAGTATAGCTGTAGGTCGGGCCCTGGCCCCATAACCCTTCCTGGACGAATTGCCGATAGGACCGGCGAATGCGCACGCGCACGCTGCTCACCCAGGTCCTGGCCGTCAACTCGCTGCTGGTCGGCTCCACCGCCATCATCGCCGCCCTGATCTCGCGCGATCAGTCCGGCAGCGCCAGCAGCCGCGAGGGGCTGCTGCTGCTCGCGCTCTCGGTGTTCAGCGCGGTGCTGCTGAACTCGCTGCTGATCCGCCGCCGGCTGGAGCCGATGGACCGGCTCGTGCAGACGATGGACCAGGTCGACCTGCACGCCCCCGGCATGCGCGCCAACCCGCCGCGCTGGGCCGCGCGCGAGGTCCAGAAGCTCAACGCGGGGTTCAACCGCATGATCGCGCGGCTCGAGGAGGAGCGCCGCCAGGCCGGCCGCGCCGTGCTGCGCGCGCAGGAGCAGGAGCGCTCGCGGATCGCGCAGGACCTCCACGACGAGGTCAACCAGGCGCTGACCGGCATCCTGCTGCGCCTCGAGGCGTCGACCATCGACGCCCCGGTCGGGCTGCGCCACGAGCTCTCCGAGACCAAGCGCCTGGCCAACCAGGCGATGGAGGAGCTGCTGCACCTCGCACGCCAACTGCGCCCGACCGCGCTCGACGACCATGGCCTGATCGCCGCGCTCGCCTCCCAGGTGGAGGACTTCGCCCAGCGCACGAAGATCGACGCGCGGTTCTCGCGCCACGGCTCGGTGCCCGTGCTCTCCGACGAGGACCAGCTGGTCATCTACCGCGTCACCCAGGAGAGCCTCTCCAACATCGCCCAGCATGCGAACGCGCGGCACGTCAGCGTGCAGCTCTCGTTCGTCGGGCGCACGGTCCTGCGCATCACCGACGACGGCCGCGGCTTTGACCCCGGCCCCGGCCACAACGGACGCAACGGGCGCCCGCGCGGGCGCATCGGCGGGCTCGGCCTGTCGGGCATGCGCGAGCGCGCCCTTTTGGTGGGCGGCAATCTCGCCCTCTACTCGGCCCCCGGCGAGGGGACCACCATCGAGCTGACCATGGGAGCAACATGAGGATCCTTATCGCCGACGACCACGGCATCGTCCGTGGCGGGCTGCGCCTGCTCATCGACCGCCAGCCCGACATGGAGGTCATCGCCGAGGCCGAGGACGGCGTCGACGCCTTCGAGCAGGCGCTCGCCACGAAGCCGGACCTGTGCGTGCTCGACGTCTCGATGCCGCGGATGACGGGCCTGCAGGCCACGCGCGAGATCCGCTCGCACATGCCCGCCACGCAGGTGCTCGTGCTCTCGATGCACGACGACGAGCGCTACGTGTTCGACGCGCTGAAGGCGGGCGCGGCGGGCTACGTGCTCAAGCGCGAGGTCGACCAGGATCTGATGGGGGCGATACGCGCCGTCCACCGCGGCGAGGCCTTCCTCACCAACGCGGTGCAGCGCTCGCTGATCCGCGAGTGGATGAACGACCCGACCGCCGGCCCCGACGAGCCGCTGACCCCGCGCGAGCAGGAGGTCCTCAAGCTGATCGCCGAGGCGCACACCAACAAGCAGATCGCCGAGATCCTGCATCTCGCGGAGAAGACCGTCGAGTCCCATCGCGCGAACCTGCTGCGCAAGCTCGGGATGCGCGACCGCGTCGAGCTCGTCCGCTACGCGATCCGGCGCGGGCTGACCGAAGCCTGAGCGCAGCGGCCGGGGGGCCTATCCTCGGCGAGGTGCGCTCGCGCCTGGCCATCGCCATCGCCACGCTGCTCGCCTGCGCCGCCGCGGGCGCCGTCGGGGTGCTGCTGGCCTCGGACGCCGGCGACGCCGCGCCCGCTCGCGAGGCGGCCTTCGCCGGGGCGCTGCGGCCGCCCGGCGCGAACGCGCCGGCGTTCCGGCTCACCGACCAGGCCGGGAGGCCGGCGTCGATGGCGCAGTACCGCGGCTCGCCCGTGGTGATGACGTTCCTCTACTCGACCTGCCGGGACACCTGCCCGCTGCAGGTCCAGTCGATCCGGGGCGCTTTGGACCGCCTGGGCGCTGACGTGCCGGTGCTCGGCGTGTCCGTCGACCCGTCAGGCGACACGCCGGCGCGCGCCAGGCGCTTCCTGCTCGAGCAGCGCATGACCGGGCGGATGCGCTTCCTGCTCGGCACGCGCGCCGCGCTCGCGCCGGTCTGGCGCGGCTACGGCATCGCGCCCCAGCAGGGCAGCCTCGACCACTCGGCCTACGTCGTGCTGGTCGATGGCCGCGGACGCCAGCGCATCGGCTTCCCCGCCGATCAGCTCACGCCCGAGGGCCTCGCGCACGACCTGCGCGCGCTCGGCCGCGAGGGCTAGCGCGATGCGCGTCGTCGCCGTGCCCTCGCCCGAAGCGCCCCTGCTGCAGCGCTCGGTCGTCGCGTGCCTCGCGGCGATCCTCGACCTCGACCCCGCCGCGGTCCCGCTGCCGCCGGCGTCGCACCCCGAGCCCTGGACCGTGTGGCGCGGGTGGCTCGCGCAGCGAGGGCTCGGGCTCGTGCCGATCCTCGCGCCGCTCGACTTCAACTGGCCCGGGCCGTGGCTGGCGCTGCTGCGCGCCGAGGGCCACGACGGCCTGATCGCGGCGGTCGCGTTCGGCGCTCCGCCGGGGCTGGCCTGGAGCCCCATGGAGGGCCCGGAGACCTTCGAGTCCGTCGAGGCCGGCTACGTCGTGGCGCCCGCCGACGCCGCGCTGTGGGCCCCGGCCGAGACCCCGGCCGCCCGCGGGCCGGGGCGGGTCGAGGCGATCGCGACGGCGCTCGCCGCGGAAGCGCCGATGGTCCTGGTCGCCGACGCTCGGGCCGTGGCGGGCCGCGGCCTGGAGGGGGACCGGTACTTCGACGGCCGCGGCACGTTCTCCAACGAGCACGCCCACGGCCATGACCTGACCCTCGTCGATGCCGCGGTGCTCGACGAGCTCGGGCTGGCTCCCGAGCAGGCGCGGCGCAACGTCGTCACGCGCGGCATCGAACTCGAGGCCCTGGTGGGAAGGCGCTTCACGGTCGGTGAGGTGGAGTGCGTGGGGCGGCGCCCCTGCGAGCCTTGCGCGCACCTCGAGCGGCTGACGCGCCCCGGCGTGCTGCGGGCACTCGTCCACCGGGGCGGCCTGCGCGCCGACGTCGTGCGCGACGGCGTCATCCGGGTCGGCGATTCCGTGGAGGCGGAGGGCTAGTCAGGCGCGAGCCCACGCCAGCGCGCGGCCTTCCAGCGCGCTGACGTACTCGTCCTTGCCCTCGATGTAGGCGAGCCGGTCCTGGGGATGGCGCGCGGCCACCTCGCGCTTCAGGGCCGCGTAGCGCGCCGCCTCATCGGGGTGGGCGCGCAGGAAGTCCCGGACGGCGACATGACGGAGCTCGTCCTCGCCGCCCGCCTCGCAGACGTGCAGGTGATGCGTGCGCGGGCGCTGCGGCGGCCTGGCGAAGAAGTGGCGGCCGGGCGACTCCGGCGCCGGGACGAACAGATACCCCAGCTGCTCCAGCGCTGCGACGTAGGGCGGCCGCGGCTCGATCGCCGCGACGGAGAGCTGAAGGTCGAGGATCGGCTTGGCGGCGAGGCCCGGCACCGCCGTCGAGCCGATGTGCTCCGGGCGCACGGCCATCTCGCCGAGCGCCTCGGAGATGCGACGGAGCTCGGCGCCGGCCTGAGCGGGCCAGGCGGGGTCGTGCTCGGCGATGCGGACCGCCGGGTCGTAGCGGTCGTCCAGCGACGGATGGCGCTTCAAGGACGCCGGCTACCGCGGGGCGACCGCGAGGGCGTCCTGAGCGGCGTCCTCGCGGTCCTGGGAGGCGCGGTAGGCGGAGTAGGCGTCGCCTCCGCCGCCGAGCTGCCACTCGCGGTAGTGCGCCTCGGCCTCCTCGTGCGCGTCGTTCCACGCGTCGTAGGCGGCGCCCCGCCCGGCGGCGGCGGCCGGATCGGCGCGGCGCAGGATGAGCTCCCGGGTGTCGGGGACGTCGTCGAGCAGATGCTTGAGATCGTGGCGGCTCATAGGGGTGTCTTCGCACCGGGAGGCTCAGCGGTTGCCTTCTCGGCGCCCTCGCGCACGCCAGCTTGGCTGTCCTGCACGTCGCGGTGGCGCAGCTTGCCCACCAGCATCACGATCCCCAGCACCACGAGCGGCATCAGATAGGCGAGCGAGACCAGCCAGTGGCCGGCGTGGGCGAGGACGATCATGAGCCCGAGTCTAGAAACGACGACGGCCCCGCCGAGGCGGGGCCGTCGAGGTCAGGCGATGTGGCGGCTGCCTACTTGCTGCAGGGCGAGGAGCCGGCGTTGGTGACCGAGCCCGTCCCGGGGAACGTCGAGTTCGGGGTGAACTTGAACGTCACGCCGACGCGGTGCTTCTTGTCCGTCGGGCAGCCCGTCGTCGTGGCGATCGAGTTCTTGCCGCGCTTGGCCTTGATCGTCGCCTGCAGGTCGACGAGCGAGGAGAAGACGCCGGGGGCCGGTTGCTGCAGGTCCGGGTCGATCTTCACCGTGATCTTCTGGCCGAACTTGCCGCCGGCGCTCGTGATCGGCGAGTTGAGCGCCTTGCGGACCGTACCGCCCTTCTGTTGGACGTAGAACACGAGCGAGCTCTTGCCGCCGACGTAGGCGTCGTTGGTGAACTGGATCGGGGCGCGGCCGGGGCCGACGACGGCGTGGGCGGTGCCGGTGCCGACCTTCGAGCCCGCCGGGCAGGCGGTGGCGCCCTTGGTGTTCAGCGTCGCCGCCGTGCAGACGGGGAACCCCTTGCCGCTGACCTTGACGTTCTTGGGCAGGAAGATGACGATGCTCGACACGGTGGTGTCGTTGCGGTTGTTCTTGACGAACAGCTTCACCGTCGAGGCCTTCGGCTTGGTCTTGGTCCCCGCCTTGGAGGGGGAGATCGTCCCGGTCACGGACGGCGCCGTGCTGCTGGGGCTGGGGTTCTGCGCGAGGGCGACGGCGGCCAACGCGAGGGACAGGACGGCGACGAGCGCCGCGGCGACGAGCTTACGCAACTTGGGTTCTCCTCCTTGGAGCACGGGACAGAGCGGTAACTGCTGGCTCGGATGAGCCTATCCGCAAAGGGACTGATCACCGGCAGGGCGCCAAAGTTGCGCTGCTAGCGTCGATCGCGTGCGCGCCCCCGAGCGGACCATCCCCGCCCCGCCGTTCCCGCGCGGCCTCGAATGGGTCAACGTCGCCCCGCTGCGCATGGACAAGCAGAAGGGCCGGCCCGTGGTCGTCGAGTTCTGGGACTTCTGCCGCGTCAACTCGCTGCGCACCCTGCCCTACCTCAAGGCGTGGCACGAGCGCTACGCGGATGACGGGCTGCGCGTGATCGGCGTGCATACCGGCGGCTTACTTCCCGCACGCGACCCGGAGGCCGTGCGCGACGCGGTCGCACGGCTGGAGATCCCCTATCCGGTGGTGATCGACGCCGAGCTCGAGGTCTGGGACTTCTACGGCAACGAGGGCTGGCCCGCGCGCTACCTCTGGGACCGCGAGCTCGCGCTGTACTCGATGCACTACGGCGAGGGCGCCTACGCGGAGACCGAGCGCGAGATCCAGGCGCTGCTGGGCGTCGAGCGCGAGCTCGTCGCGCCGGTGCGTCCCGAGGACGCACCGGACGTGCTTCTGCCCGCGCAGACCGAGGACCAGCCGGGCGCCTACAGCGGTCCCTACGAGGCCGGCGGCGTGTGGGCCGTGCTCGAGGGTCACGGCGCGGTCGCGGCGAACGGGCGCGAGGTCGCGGTGACCGCGCCGGGCGCCTACCCGCTGCTCGAGCACCCCCACCACACCGCGGGCGTGATCGAGCTCGAGCTCGGGCCCGGCGTACGCTGCCACGCCACCTGCTTCACGCCGGGGATCGCACCGGCGTAACGATGGGTCGCGGGCGCAGCTCGTCGTGGCCGCGCTCCCCCAGCAGCCGGACGAGCCGCGGCGGCTCGTCGCCGTCGAGCAGCACCGCCGTGCCGGGCCAGTAGGGCGAGCCGTTCGGGCGCTCTGAGAGGAAGTGCGGCTGGTAGACCCACGAGCCGGTGTTGATCATGCGCCCGCCGCCGGGCGTCGTCCACTCGGCGGGGTCGTCGCGCGTGAACGGGCCGGCGCGGTGGGAGTGCCCCCAGAGGACCCAGGGCACCTCGATGCCGAGCCGGCGCAGCACCTCGGCCATCCCCTGCAGGCCGCCGCGGCGCAACGCGACGCCCGAGAGGTCGCGGTTGATCGGGCCGATGCCGGTGCGGTTCACGACCGCGACCCCCGCCGCATAGCCCGCTCCGAGAAGCGCGGCGCGCGCCGGATGGCTGCGGCGGCCCTCGCCCGCGAGCGCGATCCAGGTCCGCGCGGACGCCCCGGCTCCCGCGGTGAGCGCACCGTGCTCGGCGCGCTGGGTGAGCGTGTGCATCCACGCGTACAACGGCGCGAGCACCGCCTCGTAGGCATCGGCGCTCGCGCGCTCGGGCAGGTTGACCACCCAGCGCGCCATCGCGCCCGCAGCGAGGCGCTCGAACGTCGGCACGGTCGTGTGGACGTCGGAGTAGTGGCCGTGGATCGCGTAGACGTCCTCGCGCAGCCACACGCCCGGATAGGCGAAGCTCACCCGGGCGGGGGCCGCGAGCTCGGCGAGACGAGCGGCGAGCGGGCTCGCGTGCTCTGGCTCGATGCGCTGCTCGAGGCCCAGGAAGCCCGATGGCTCGGTCTGCAGCCGCGCGTCGATCCAGCCCGCGACGAGGCCGTGGTCGTGGTTGCCGGCCACCACCACCAGCTCGCCGCCGGCCCCGAGCGCGCTCCCGACGGCCTCGAAGAACGGGCCGGCGATCCGCGCCGCCTCGCGATGGGCCGCCTCGCGCAGCTCGACCCCGTCGCCCAGGATCACCAGCCGGTCCACTCCGTCCAGCGCCTCGAGCAGGGGCTCGCGCAGCTCAGGGCGCCGCAGCAGGTCTGAGCCGCGCGCGGAGCTGAGATGCAGGTCGGAGATGACGAGCGTCCGCATTGCGCGATGAGGCTAGCCTCACCGCGGTGACCCCGCCCTCCGTACCCCTGGACGGGCTGCTCGTCGCCGACTTCTCGCGCGTGCTCGCGGGCCCGTTCGCGGCGATGACGCTCGGCGATCTCGGCGCGGACGTGGTGAAGGTCGAGCGGCCCGGGAGCGGCGACGACACGCGAGCGTGGGGGCCGCCGTGGCGCGAGGGGCAGAGCACCTACTTCCTCGGGCTCAACCGCAACAAGCGCTCGGTGGCGCTCGACCTCTCAGACCCGGGCGACCGTGCGCTGGCACGGCGCCTGGGCGAGCGCGCCGACGTGCTGATCGAGTCCTTCCGGCCCGGGCTGATGACCGAATGGGGGCTCGACGGCGAGACGCTGCGCGAGGCCAACCCGCGTCTGGTCTCGTGCTCGATCGCCGCCTTCGGCACCTCCGAGCGCGCGGCCGCGCTGCCGGGCTATGACCTCCTGCTGCAGGCCATGGGCGGCTTCATGAGCGTCACCGGCGATGCGGAGGGCCCGCCGCAGAAGGCCGGGACCGCGGTGGTCGACCTCGTCTGCGGCCTGCTCGCGGTAGCGGGGATCGAGGCCGCGCTGCTCGAGCGCGAGCGGACCGGCCGCGGGGGCCACGTCGAAGCGACGCTGCTCGACTCGGTGCTGACCTCGCTGCTCAACCTCGGCGCCGGCTGGACGCTCGCGCGCGAGCTGCCCTCCCGGCGCGGCAACCGCCACCCGAGCATCGCCCCCTATGAGACCTATGACGCGGCGGACCGGCCGTTCGCGCTGGCGGTTGGCAACGATCGCCTCTTCGCCCGCCTGTGCGAGGTGGCCGGCGTGCCCGAGCTCGCCGGCGACGCGCGCTTTGCCACCAACCGCGACCGCGTGGCGAACATCGAGGCGCTCGGCGAGCGCCTGGAGCCCGTGTTCCGTACACAGCCCGCTGCGTACTGGATCGAGGCGCTGCGCGCGGCGAGCGTGCCGGTCGGCCCGATCAACGACGTCGCCGAGGCCTACGCGCTGGCCGAGGAGCTGGGGCTCGAGCCGGTGGTGGAGGTGGACGGCCTGCCCCTCCCCCGCCCCGCGATCGGCTCGCTTCGCCGGCGCCCGCCGCATCTGGACGAGCACGGCGCGGAGATCCGGGCGTGGCTGCGCGAGCCGTGAGGGAGGGCTAGCGCCTGGCCCTGCGCACGTCGAGCGTGCGCTGCACGCGCGTGAAGTGGTCGAGCAGGTCGCGCGCCTGCACCCGCACCGTGTAGGCGCCCGCCCGCGGCGGGACGTAGACGAGCGCGCGCGGGCCGTGCGGCAGCACGAGCGTGCGCACGTGCACGAGCCTTCCCGCGCGCCGCACGCGCAGGGTCACGCAGGAGAGCTTGGAGAGCGAGAAGCGCAGCGTCGCGGGCGAGCCGGCGCGCGTGCCCGCGGGCTTCGGGAACGCGACGCGCGTGCTCTCGTGCAGGTAGCGGTCGAAGCGATCGGCGGTCGCGCAGTACGGCGCCCCGCCGGTGCGCTTGCACAGCGAGCGCAGGAAGTCGCGCACGAGCTTGTGGTAGCCGAGGTCTGACTCCGCTCCGCCGGCGGCGTAGAGCGACCAGGCGCCGGTGTCGTGGCGGCGGATCTCGCGGCGCGCCGCGCGATCGCCGGCCTCGAAGAGGCGGCGGGCTCGAGCGTCGCCGCTCGCCTCGGCGAGGTCGTAGAGCCCCACCAGCGACTGCAGGAACCCGTTGAGCACGCGCAGCTGCGGGTTGAACGAGTAGATCAGGTAGTGGCGCCCGGCGCCCGAGCTCGACGGCACGGCGACACCGACCGGCGGCTTGCGCTCGAAGGCCCCGAGCGCCCGCTCGGCGACCGCGAGGTAGCGCGGCTCGACCAGCAGCGCCGATCCGCGCGTGAGCGCCTGGATCGCGGTCCCCTGCGTGAGCCCGCTCACCCACGGCGGCGATCCGCCGCCGAAGGAGAAGCCGTACTCCCATGCGGTGAAACCCCCGCGATCGGCGGCCAGCGAGACCATGCGGTCCAGCAGCGCGCGCAACGCATCCGGCCGGCACGGCGCGACCGCCGCGTCGGCGCCGGGCTGGCACTGCGCCCACAGCGCGTTGGCCTTGCCGAAGCTCGCCAGCGGCTGGATCTGCAGCCCCTGGCCGGGGTACCACTGGAACACGACCGGGTCCTCGCCGAAGGTCACGCGCGCACCGCCGAGCCCCGCCGCGCCCGCGCACGGGCGCCGCGCGGGCTGCGGCGCGTTGGGAAAGCCCTGGGTGCGCCAGTACTCGGCGTTGCGCTGGAGCTGGAGGAAGGCGGCCGGCATGCGCGAGGCGGTCAGCGCACCCCGGCGCACGAGCGCCTCCACCTGCGCGACCGTCGCGGTCAGCTCGCGCCGGCGCGTGCCGCTCAGGCGCCCGGTGAGCTCGCGCGCCGTCTGGTACGCGGCCTGGTAGCCGTCGCGCTGCTCCTGGGTGATCGCCCCGGCCGCGAGCGCGCGGTCCAGCGCCGCGGTGACCGTGGGGCGCGCGGCGAGCCGCGCGGCGGGAACGCGGGTGCGCGCCGCGGCGCCGCACGCCCGCTCCCCGGAGGCCGGCGGCCCCGCCGTCAGCGCGGCGGGTGGCAGCAGCGGGTCATCGCGCAGCGCGGCCCCCTGCGGACCGACGGCGATGACCGGCTCGGCGGCGGCCGGCGCGGCCAGCAGGGCGAGCGCGGCGAGCGCGGCGACGAGAGCGAAACGCAGACGCGGCACGACGGGCAGCCTCGGCCTCGCCGCGGCGAGCCCCTGCACGCCCGCTTGCGACTACGCCTTCGCTGCGCTCGTGGCGGCCGCGGCCGCGGCCGCCTGGCGGATCGTCTTGGGGAGCATGAAGCGCACGTCTTCGCGCATGACCTCGAACTCGGCGACGTCCTCGGTGCCGCGAGCCCGGAAGAAGGCCACGAGGCGCTGCACCAGCTCCTCAGGGGCGCTCGCGCCCGAGGTGATGCCCACGACGCGCTTGCCCTCCAGCCACTCGTCGAGGACCTGGGCCTCGTTGTCGATCAGGTGCGCGTCGGCGCCGTAGTCGCGCGCGACGTCGACCAGGCGCTGCGAGTTGGAGGAGTTGCGCGAGCCGATAACCAGCACGAGGTCGCACTCGCCGGCCATCTGCTTGACGGCGGCCTGGCGGTTGGTCGTGGCGTAGCAGATGTCGTCCGTGCGCGGACCGGTTATGGAGGGGAACTTCTCGCGCAGGCGGTTGATGATCACGCGCGTCTCGTCGACCGACAGCGTGGTCTGGGAGATGTAGGCGATCTTGCTCGCGTCGGCCACTTCGAGGGCGTCGACGTCGGCCTCGGTCTCCACGAGCACGATGCACTCGGGCGCCTCGCCCATCGTGCCCTCGACCTCCTCGTGCCCGGCGTGGCCGATCAGCACGATCGTGTAGCCCTCGGCCGCGAACTTGCGGGCCTCCACATGCACCTTGGTCACCAGCGGGCACGTGGCGTCGAGCGTGAACAGCTTGCGCTCGCGGGCGTCCTGCTGGACGGCCGGGGAGACGCCGTGGGCGGAGAACACCGTGGTGGCACCCTCCGGAATCGAGCCGTCGAGCTCGTCGACGAAGATCGCCCCGCGCTCGCGCAGCTGCGCGACCACGTGCTTGTTGTGGACGATCTCCTTGCGGACGTACACGGGCGCGCCGTAGAGCTCGAGCGCGCGCTCGACGGTCTGGACCGCGCGGTCGACGCCGGCGCAGTAGCCGCGCGGGGCGGCCAGCAGCAGGCGTTCGGGGGTGGGATGGGCGACGGTGCTCATGGGCTGCGTCGCAGTGTAGATACGAGCTCTGTGACGGCCTCGCCGCTGAGGTCCAGCGAGTGAGCCGAGACGGCGCTGAGGTCGTCGCAGCGCTTGTGCCAGCAGGGGAAGTCGAAGTCGATGAGGTCGATCGACGGGACGCCGGCGCGGGCGAACGGCGTGTGGTCGTCGAGCACCTCGCCGACGGAGCGGTCTGGAAACGCGGCGCCCGCGCCGACCCGCTGCGCGGCGGCGCGAAGCTTCGCCCACAGCGCCGCGTCGGATCCCGGCTCGTAGGGGATGCGCAGGCGCGGGTTGGCGATGAAGTCAAGCAGGATGAGGGCCCCGATCTCCTTCACGTGGGCCCTGGCGTAGGCGCGGGCCCCGCGCACGCCGGAGAGCAGGAAGTCGGCCTTGTCGTTGGTCGCCTCCTCGCCGTCGAAGAGCACCAAGCGCAGCTCTCGAGCGCCGGCCGGGCGCGGCGCGGCGCGCAGCGCGCGGGCGATCTCCAGCACCGCCGCCGTGCCGCCCGCCCCGTCGTTGGCGCCGACGAAGCCGGGCAGCCGCTTGGTGTCGTCGTGCGCCGCGAGCACGATCGCCGGGTGCCGCCCCGGCAGCCGGCCGACGATGTTGCGCAGCCCGCCGGGCACCGCCTCGAAGCGCCCGTCCGGGAGCGCCCGGCGCAGGCGTTCGGCCAGCCGCCGCGACGCCGCCGAGCCCGCCGGCCGCGGCCCCATCTCCACCTGGCGGCGCAGCTCGGCGAAGGCTCGCGCCGAGTCGAAGCGGTCGACGCGCAGGCGCGCGCCCGCGGCGGCCGGCGAGTACGCGGGGCCGGGCGCGCCGGCCGTGTCGAAGGCGCCGCTGACGGCCGCGACCGCCAGGCCCAGCGCGATCACCGACGCGGCGACGAGCACCACCGCGAGCAGCTTCCCGCGCCGCTCAGTCGTTCGAGGTCACCGCCTCGAGCAGGTCGGCGAAGCGCCGCTGGGCCTCGGCGCGCCGCGTCGGGACGTGCTCAGAGGGCACGCCGTCCTCCGGCGCCTCGTACCCGCGCTGGATCTGGCGCGCGACGCTCTGGCGGTGCACCTCGTCGGGCCCGTCGTAGAGGCGCGCGCCGCGGGCGAAGCGGTACATCGCCTCCAGCGGCAGGTCGGTGGAGTAGCCGAGCGAGCCGTGGACCTGCAGGGCGCGATCGACGACGTCGTGCATCACGCCGGCACCGTAGAACTTGATCAGCGCGATCTCCTGGCGCGCCGCGGAGGCGCCCTCGCGGTCCATCTTCCACGCGGCCTGCAGCGTCATGAGGCGCGCCGCTTGCATGCCCGCGGCGGAGTCCGCGATCCAGTTCTGGACGGTCTGCTTGTCGGCCAGCAGCGAGCCGTGCGCGTAGCGGCTGACCGCGCGCTCGCAGAGCATGTCGAAGGCCCGGCGTGAGACGCCGAGCCAGCGCATGCAGTGGTGGATGCGGCCTGGGCCGAGGCGCTGCTGGGCGATCAGGAAGCCCGCCCCGCGCGGGCCCAGCAGCGCGTCCTTGGGCACCCGAACGTCCTCGTAGAGGATCTCGGCGTGCCCGCCGATGCGGCCGAAGTGCTCGTCGGGATGCTCCATGGTCGGCACGTCGCGGAGGATCTGCACGCCCGGCGTGTCGGCCGGCACGAGGAACATCGACGCGCGCTGGTAGGAGTGCGCGTCGGGCTCGGAGATCGCCATCACGATCAGGAAGTCGGCGACCGAGCCGTTGGAGGAGAACCATTTGTGGCCGTTGATGACCCAGCTGTCGCCGTCCTCCACGGCCGTGGTCTGCAGCAGCGTCGGGTCAGAGCCGGCGTTGCCGGGCTCGGTCATCGAGAACGCCGACTTGAGGTCGCCCGCGAGCAGTGGATGCAGGTACTGCTGCTTCTGATCCTCGGTGCCGGCCATGGCGAGCACCTCGGAGTTGCCGGAGTCCGGCGCCTGGTTGCCGAACACGGAGGGTGCGAAGACCGAGCTGCCGAGGATCTCGTGCATCAGCCCGAGCTTGACCTGGCCGAAGCCCTGGCCGCCGAGGTCGGGCGGCAGGTGCGCTGCCCACAGCCCGCGCTCCTTCACGCGCTCCTGCAACGGGGCGATCGCGCGGACGAAGCCCTCCTGGCCGAGCTGCTCGAACACGGTCTCGATCGGCCAGATCTCATCGCGCACGAGCGCGCGCATCCAGTCGAGCTGCTCCTGGAACTCGCGCTCGGTCGAGAAGTCCCACGACATCGCCGCCACAGGGTGACAGGGAAGGTCGGAAACTTCCGCCCCGAGCCGGCGTTTGCAATCGCACCATGAGACGACTCCTCCTCCCCCTCCTCCTCCTCCTCGCGGCCCTCGCGGCCGCGCCCGCGGCCTCAGCGGCCGAGCAGACGCTCGCGGTCGAGTCCCAGCCCTTCACGGCCGGCGCCTACGGCGGCCTGATCGCCTGGAGCTCCTATGACGCGGCGAGCAAGACCTACCGCCTTCGCGCCCTGCGCGACGGCACGCCCATCGCGGTCGACGTCCCGCCGAGCCGCACGCCGTTCGACCTCGACGTCGGGCCCGGCCCCGACGGCCGCCCGCTCGTGGTCTACGCCCGCGCGGGCGACCTGTTCCAGTTCGACGGGACCACGGAGTCGCCGCTTGCCGAGGTCAACTCGTCGCTGAACGAGTCCCATCCGACGATCCTCGGCAACGCGCTGGCCTTCGCGCGGCAGCGCGGCGCGCGTGGAGTCCCGACCGTGTACGTGCGCTCCGGCGGGGACACCAAGCGCCAGGTGCGCCCGCGCGGGGCCAGGGGCCTCGAGGGCCTCGAGCTCTCGCCGCGCGGGCTGTTCGCCGTCTGGAGGGTCGCCTTCAGCCGCGGCTTCACGCAGGCGGTCCTCTACCGCGTTCGGGGCGCGAAGCTCGAGCACATCTTCCGCGTCGGCAGCGGCGGAGCGAACTTCGGCCGCCTGCTCTCCCCCAGCGTCGAAGGCTCGAGCGTCTACTTCGGGCGCGTCAACGACGGCAGCGGCCAGGGCCAGACGTTCTTCCGCTACGACCTCGGCTCCAGGCGGCTGTTCTCGGCCCGCGGGACCCGGGAGGCCAACAGCCTCACCTGGCAGCGGGACCGCTTCGTGATGAGCCGCTCCTACAGCGGCGAGTGCTTCGCGCGGATCGGCGTGCCCGGCGAGCCCTCCCGCTGCAAGCTCGTGCTGACCGACCCGATCACCTTCGCCCCCGCCTCCCCGCGGGACGTCAAGAACACGCGTCCGCATCGCTAGCCGATAGACACTCCTGCCGTGAACGCACTCGCGATCGCGGCAGGGGTCACCGTGCTGGTCGGCGCCGCTCTTCAGGCGGCCACCGGCTTCGGCTTCGGGCTGGTGTCCGCGCCGCTGCTCTACGCGGCGGCCGGGCCGCCCGGGGCGGTCGGGCTGCTGATCGTGCTCGGGCTCGAGGTCAACCTGCTCACGCTCGGCACCGAGCGCCGCCGGCCCGAGCCGCTGATGCCCGAGACAGTGCTGCTGCTGGCCTGGGCGCTGCCCGGGCTCGCGCTCGGCGTGCTCGCGCTGCGCACGCTGGATGCGGCGACGCTGCAGGTGGCGCTCACCATCGGGGTGTTCGCCACGCTCGCCGCGCGTTCGCTCGCAGCCCGGCGCAGCGGCTCGGAGCCCCGCGCGCGCCTTCCGTTCGGCGTGCTCCCGGCGACCGGCGTGACCTCCGGGGCCCTCGCGGTCTCCACCAGCACGGCCGGGCCGCCGCTCGTGCTCTACCTGCTCGCCCGCGGGGCACGCCCGATCCAGACGCGCGACACCCTCACGGCGAACTTCCTCTTTCTCGCCCCGCTCGCGGTCGTCGCGCTCGCGCTCAGCGGGACCACCTCGGCGATCCCCGACGGGGCGGCGCTCGCGGCGCTCGTCCCGGTCACGCTGATCGGCCACCTCGCGGGCCGCCCGGTCTTCGCGCGGCTCGCGGAAGGGCGCTACGAGCTGGCGCTGACCGTCGTGCTGGTCGCGACCGCGCTGGGCGGCCTGCTCACGGTGCTGCTGTGAGGTGAGCCGCTACTGCTTGTTGTCGCGCAGCCCGCCGGTCCCGCCCGCGCGGGCGAACAGCGCCGTCGCGCCGTCGAAGATCAGCGCGAACGACGCGATGATCAGCGCGTAGGTGGCCAGCGGGCTGGTCCAGGAGGCGACGACGAGGCAGAGCGTGCCGGCCAGCAGCGGGAGCCAGTAGCGCGCGGTGCCGCGGAGGCGCATGCGGGCGAGGCTACCGCGCTCGCGGCCACGTGTCACTCGTGGACCCGTCCGAGCCCACCTAGCGCCCGAGCGCCTGCATCTGCTCCGGGCCGTAGCGCCCGCCGGCGACCGCGGCGGCGAGGCCGTCGAGTGCCTCGAGCTCGCCGGCGGCGAGCTCGACGTCGGCGGCACCGACGTTCTCCTCCAGGCGCTCGACGCGCTTGGTGCCGGGGATCGGCACGACGTCCTCGCCGCGCGAGAGCAGCCAGGCCAGCGCGACCTGCCCGGGGGTGGCGCCCTTGCGCTCGGCGACCGCCTCGACCTCCTCCACCAAGCGCAGGTTGCGTTCGAGGTTCTCCTTCTCGAAGCGCGGGAAGCGCTGGCGGCGTGCGTCTGATTCCTCGAGGTCGTCAAGCGAGCGGATCTTGCCGGTGAGGAAGCCGCGGCCGAGCGGCGAGTAGGCCACGAAGCCGATCCCCAGCTCGCGCACCGCGGGCAGGATCTCCTGCTCGACGTCGCGCGCCCACAGCGAGTACTCCGTCTGGAGCACGCTGATCGGGTGCACGGCGTGGGCGCGGCGGATCGTGTCGGCGCCCGCCTCGGAGAGGCCGAGGTAGCGGACCTTGCCCGCCTGCACCAGCTCCGCCATGGCCCCGACGGTCTCCTCGATCGGGGTCTCCGGATCCACCCGGTGCTGGTAGTAGAGGTCGATCGTGTCGACCCCGAGGCGCTCCAGCGACGCATCGCAGGCACTGCGGACGTATTCGGCGTCACCGCGGATCCCCAGGAACTCGCCCTTGTCGCCGCGGACGTTGCCGAACTTGGTCGCGATCAGCGGGCGCTCTGCGCTCCAGTCGTGCACGGCCCGGCCCACGAGCCGCTCGTTGGTGAACGGGCCGTACATGTCGGCGGTGTCCAGCAGGGTCACGCCGAGCTCGAGGGCGCGGTGGATGGTCGCGATCGCCTCGCCCTCGTCCGAGGTGCCATAGAACTCCGACATCCCCATGCAGCCGAGGCCGAGCGCGGACGCCTCCAGTCCCTGCTCGCCGAGCGTGCGCTGCTGCATCTCGTGTCCCCTCCAATCGTCGCTGCCGGTCGCCGGTCACGGTATAGGCTTGCCGCCGGGTTTCAGGTCGAACTGGGAGAGAGATGGCGCAGGCGCACGGTGACCGGTTGTCGGCGATAGACGCCTCCTTCCTGGCGCAGGAGGGCTCGACGTCGCACATGCACGTCGGCGCGGTGATGATCTTCGAGGGGCCGCCGCCGGCCTACGACGACTTCATCACCCAGACCCGCTCGCGGCTTCACCTCGTCCCCCGCTACCGCCAGAAGCTCGCCTTCCCGCCGCTGGAGACCGGCCGGCCGCTCTGGATCGACGACCCCAGCTTCAACCTCGAGTACCACGTGCGCCACACCGCGCTGCCGGCGCCCGGCTCGGAGGAGCAGCTGCGCGCGCTGGCGGCCCGCATCCACTCCCAGCAGCTGGACCGCGCCAAGCCGCTGTGGGAGACCTGGCTCGTCCAGGGCCTGGAGGGCAACCGCTTCGCGCTGCTCTCGAAGACCCATCACGCGCTGGTCGACGGGGTCGCCGGCGTCGACCTGGCGACGGTGCTCTTCGACCTCGAGCGCTCCCCGGAGCCGCTGCCCTACGAGGGGGAGCCCTGGCGCCCCGAGCCCGAGCCCTCCCCCGCCGAGCTTGCCGCGCGCGGGATCAAGGGCCTCGTGCGCACGCCGTTCGAGCTCGCCGGCCGCGTCGCCGGCGCCGCGACCCGCCCGTCGGAGACCGTCGGCGCGACGCGCGAGGCCATAGAGGGCGTCGGCGAGGTCGCGTGGGCGACGCTGAACCCCGCGCCCGAGACGCCGCTGAACGTCGAGATCGGCCCGCACCGCCGCTTTACCTTCGTGCGCCAGGAGCTCTCGGACTTCAAGCTGGTCAAGGACGCGCTCGGCGGCACCGTCAACGACGTCGTGCTCGCCGTCGTCTCCGGCGCCCTGCAGAAGTGGCTGCGCGGCCGCGGCGTGCGCACCGAGGGGCTCGAGCTGCGCGGCCTCGTGCCGGTCTCGATCCGCGGTGACGACCAGCGCGGGACGATGGGCAACCGCATCGCCGCGATGCGCGCGCCGCTGCCGGTCTACGTCGAGGATCCCGTGGCGCGCCTGCGCGTGGTCAAGGCCGCCATGGACGGCCTGAAGGAGTCAAAGCAGGCCGTCGGCGCCGAGGTGCTCGCCGGCGTGCAGTCCTTCGCCCCGCCGACCGTGCTGGCGCAGGCCTCGCGGCTGAACTTCTCGACGCGCCTGTTCAACCTGCTCGTCACCAACGTGCCCGGCCCGCAGGTCCCGCTCTACCTGCTCGGGCGCAAGCTCGAGGATCTCTTCCCCGTCGCCTTCCTGCCGCGCAACCACGCCCTCGCGGTGGCGATCATGTCCTACGACGGCGGGATGGACTTCGGCCTGCTCGGCGACTACGACGCGATGCACGACCTCGACGAGTTCGGCGGGCTGATCGAGGCCTCGCTAGCCGAACTGGTCAAGGCGGCGTACGCGCGCACGCGCTCCAACGGCCGGGCGCCGGCGAAGAAGAAGCCGGCCGCGTCGGCGAAGAAGGCCCCGGCGAAGAAGGCCGCGGCGAAGAAGACGCCCGCGAAGAAGGCCCCGGCCAAGAAGGCGCCGGCCAGGCGCAGGGCGCGCGCCACCTCGAGCTGACCGCGCCGAGGCTCAGTAGCCGAGCGCGAACTTCGCGTCCTCGGACATCTTGTCCGGGGACCACGGAGGCGTGAAGACCATGGTGGGCACGACGTCCTCGACGCCGTCGAGCTCGCCCACGAACTCCTTCATCTGCTCGGAGACCTGGGGCCCGATCGGGCACGCGGGGGTGGTGAGCGTGAAGGTGATGTTGACCGTCGGACCGGCGATCTCGACGTCGTAGACGAGGCCCAGCTCCACGAAATCGAGCCCGAGCTCCGGGTCGATGACGTTGGACAGCGCCTCGGTGACGTCCTCCTCGGTGACCATGCCGACGAGAATAGCTTGGCGCCCGGGGCCCGCATGTACTAGTTTGCCACGCATCGTCTCCTTCGACGCACAGCGGGCCGTCCTTCGGGTCACAGGAGAGGAGAACCGGTCGACGAGCGGGAGCCGCCGCAGGCCGATCTCCGCCGCGCTGAAGGCGACCCACGACGTCTGCGTGGACCTGTCGGATCTGCGCTTCGCCGACATGTCGTTCATGCTCGACCTCGCCGTGCTGGCCAAGCGCCTGCGGGCCGAGGGCTGCCAGATCGAGCTGCGCCGGCCCCAGCCCAGCGTGCGGACGCTGATCGAGGTCGCGGGCCTGGACCGCCTCCCCTCGGTGGCGCTGCGGCCGCAGCCCGCTCGCGCCTGAACCGAGCCGAGCGAGCGGACTCCGTACCGTATGGGGCGATGCTCGCCCCGCTCGTCCTGCTGTTCATCCTCGTGCCGATCGCCGAACTGGCGGTGATCATCCAGGTCGGCCAGCAGATCGGCGTGCTGTGGACGGTGGCGATCCTGGTCGCCGACAGCGTGCTCGGCTCGCTGCTGATGCGCTCGCAGGGGCGCGCGGCGTGGCGGCGCTTCAACGAGGTGCTGCGTTCGGGGCGCCCGCCCGCCCGCGAGGTGCTCGACGGCGTGCTGGTCATCTTCGGCGGCGCGCTGCTGCTGACCCCGGGCTTCATCACCGACGTCTTCGGGGTGGCGTTGCTCGCTCCGCCCACGCGGGCGGTGGTCCGGCGATTGCTCGTCCGGCGCTTCGCAGACCGGATGATGAGCGCCGCGACCCAGCCGCGATCCGAGCGCCGGCCGCAGCGTCAGCGCGGCGCGGGCGTCGACGTGGACGCCACGGCGGTCGACGTCGAGCCCGGCGCGCTGCCCCCGCGGCGCCCGTGATCGACGCGGGGCTCGAGCAGGCGCGCCCGTCGAGCGGCGAGGGCTTCACCGATGCCGTGAGCTTCGCGTTCGCCGACCGCGAGGCCGGGCTCTACGGCCTCGCGCGGCTCGGGATGGCCGACGCTGAGGGGAGCGCCCTGGCGGTCCTGTTCAGCGGCCGCGAGCCCGCCGGGCTGGTGGCGGAGGGCGGCGCGGCCCTTCCCGTGGGCGCCGGCTGGGCCCGCCTCGAGCTTCCCGGGCTGGCCGCCGCCGTCGACGTGCCACTCGAGCGCTGGCAGGTCGCCATGGCGCCCGGCGATGGCGAGGGCTTCGAGCTGACCTTCGAGGCGATCTCGGCGCCCGCCGCGTTCGCCGCAGGCGGCATGGAGGGCTACGAGCAGCTCTGCCGCGTCAGCGGGACCGCCGCCGGACGGCCCGTCGACTGCCTCGGCCAGCGCGGGCACTCCTGGGGGGCGCCCGACTGGTCGACGATCGCGCTGACGCGCTCGCTCGGCGCCTGGCTCGAAGACGGCAGCTCCGTCGCGCTCGGGGCGATCCGCCCGGCGGGCGCGCACGACCACGCCTCCGAGCAGGTCTGGGCGACGCTGCTGGACGCCGACGGGGTGCTGCCGGTGCTCGACCCGCGCCTGTCGACGACCTACGACGGCGACGGGCACCAGCGCCGCGCCGGCCTCGAGCTGTGGATGGACGAGGAGGAGGAGGACACGTACCCCCACCGCGGGTCAGGCGAGGTCCTGTGCGGCTCGAGCCTCGAGCTTGGCCAGCTGCGGCTGGACTGCGCGTTCTTCGCCTGGCGGCTGGACGGCCGCGAGGGCGTCGGGCGCTACGACGTGCTCAGGCGCGCGGACGCCGCCTGACCGCCTAGTTCTCCGAGCCCAGCCGGTCCCAGCAGTAGAGCTCGAGGCACTCGGCGGCGAGCTCCTCGCAGCGCTTGTCCGACAGCCACGGCAGCACCGATTCGAGCGCCTGCTCCTCGGCGATGCCGGAGTTGAACGCCTCCTCGCCGCGCATGCCGGCGGCGATCTTCAGCGCCTCTCGCCGCGACTCGCCCAGCGCGCCGAAGGCGTTGACCAGGAAGTCGCGGTTCGCGATCGGGGTCCCGACCTCCATCGAGGCGTGCCAGGCCGCGAGCATCGAGAGATCGTGCTCGTCGAGGTCGGTGAGGGCCTTGGCGTAGTGGGAGGCCAGCTCAGCCTCGGGGATCTCGTCCACCCACGCGCGGACGAGCTCGCCGAGCAGCTGGCGGCGCGCCTCGCGGCCGACGGAATCGACCATGACGCGGATGGCATCCTGTGGGTCGATGAAGCAGAGGGGCATGGGTTCTTAGCTCGTCGCTTCCGCTCGTGCAACCGGGACGAGAGGCACGGTAGGGCCCACGTCGGACGGCATGGCATCCGGCGCGAGCGGCGGCGTGGGTTTCCGCCTCCGCGCCCGAGGGGAAGGCGGGAACATGATCTCCTCCGGCCAGGCCGACGACCTCCCGGGCAGCGCCCTGCTCGATTGCGACGAGGAGGAGCTCGGCACGATCGAGGAGATCCTCCTCAACCCCGGTGACGACACCGCCGCGTGGGCGGCCGTCGACCACGACGGGCGCCGCGTGCTCGTACCGCTCGACGGCGCCGAGGTCGAGGAGGAGGGCGTGCGCGTCCGCTACGCCGCCGAGCAGGTCGCCGACGCCCCCGAGGCCGACGCCGGCGCGCTCGACCCCGAGCTACAGGAGCGCCTCTACGAGCACTACGGCATCTCCGACGAGACGCTGCGCGACGAGGGCGGCTTCGTGAGCGAGATCGAGGTCCCCGGCGAGCTGCTCGGCGGTGCCGAGGACCCGGGCCCTAGCGGATCCGCTTCTTGACCTCGAAGTAGCTCGAGCGCGGCTTGCCGTTGGCCACGAGGCCGGCGTCGAAGCGGTCGGTCACCGCGCCGAACCAGGTGTAGACGTAGAGGCGCTTGATCCGCGGGTTGTGCCTGGCGAGCTTGAACATGTACTGCGTGGCCTTCAGCTGCCGGCTCTCGGACGCCTTGAAGCTGCCGAAGTTGTAGATGCCGCCCGCCTCGGTGAGCCAGATCTCCTTGCACCCGAGCGCCTTGATGAGGGCCTTGGTGCCCGCGTCGCGGAAGCGGTTGATGTCTGAGTAGTTGTGGACCCCGCAGATCGCGCGCGGTGACTTCAGCGCCGCGCGGAAGCGCTTGATGTAGCGCTGGGTCGCCGTGAAGGTGGGGTGCTTGGACTTCACGTTGTCGGCCTGGTCGAGGATGTCGGCGACGACGATCTTGCAGCCCTTGCAGTACTTGCGCGCGATGTCGGTGAAGCGCGCGGCGGCCTTCGGGCTCCGCGAGGTCGGCTGGGTGAAGTGGTTGACCTCGTTGAACGGCACATAGGCCTTCACGAACGGGAAGCGCTTGCGAAACGCGCGGAAGTTCGCCTGGTACTCAGCGGCGCTTGGGAGCTTGCACTGGATCAGCCCGCGGTTGGAGGGGCGCTTGCAGACATCGGCGCCGCCGCGGGCGTGCTCGAAGGTGACCAGCGGCTCGACCCCGGCCGCCCGCGCGGCGTTCAGGTAGTCGGTCACGCGCTGGAGCTCGTCGTCGCCCCGGTTCATCACGTCGTAGGAGACGACGACGCGCGCGTACTTGGCGCCCAGGCCCTTGAACAGCGGGTCGCTGAACAGGCTGGGCTGGTTCTCGGCGATGCCGATCCTCAGCGCGGCGTGGGCTCCGGCCGGGACGGCGAGCAGGGCGGTGGCGCAGAGCGCGGCGATGAGCAGGCGGGTTCGCATGGCCCGCAGGCTAGCGAGCGATTCGCCGCTCAGGCCGCGACGGGCGGCGCCGCCGGTACCGTAATGCACCGATGAAGACGCTCTACACCGCCACCGCCACCGCCACCGACGGCGGCCGCGACGGCCACACCCGCAGCGACGACGGCAAGGTCGACTTCGACCTCTCCACGCCGGAGCAGATGGGCGGCTCCGGCGGCGACGGGACCAATCCCGAGCAGCTGTTCGCCGCGGGCTACGCCGCCTGCTTCGCCAACGCGATGCGCAGCACGCTGATGCGCGAGGAGCGCGTGGAGGACATCGAGGGCGCGACGGTGACTGCCCACGTCTCGATCGGCGCGCTCGGCAAGGGGCGCTTCGGGCTCGCGGTCAGGCTCGAGGTGAAGGTCCCGAAGCTCGCGCAGGACGCCGCCGAGGAGCTCGTCGAGAAGGCGCACGAGCGCTGCCCCTACTCCAACGCCACGCGGGGGAACATCGAGGTCGAGCTCGACGTGCAGGGCGCCGCGTGAGCGTCCTCGACGCGTTCCGGCTCGACGGGAGGGTCGCGGTCGTCACGGGCGGCAACCGCGGGCTCGGGAAGGCGTTCGCGGCGGCGCTCGGCGAGGCCGGCGCGCGCGTGGCTATCGTGGCGCGCGACCACGAGCGATCCGAGGCGGTGGCCGGTGAGCTCGGCGCGCTCGCGGTCGACGCCGACGTCACCGACCCCGCGGCGGTCGAGGCGATGCTCGCGACGGTGACAGAGCAGCTCGGGCCCGTCGACGTGCTCGTCAACAACGCCGGCGTGTGCTTTCACCGACCGGCGCTGGAGGTCACCGCCGAGGAGTGGCGGAGCGTCTGGGCCGTCAACGTCGACGGGCTCTGGCACTGCTCGCGGATCGTGGGCGCGCAGATGGTGAAGCGGGGCAGAGGGGCGATCGTGAACGTCGGCTCGATCTCGGCGCTGATCGTCAACCGCCCGCAGATGCAGCCGGCCTACAACGCGTCCAAGGCCGCCGTGCACCAGCTGACGAAGTCCCTGGCCGCCGAGTGGGCGCCGTCGGGCGTGCGTGTGAACGCGCTCGCGCCCGGCTACGTCAAGACTGAGATGGCCCCGGTCGAGGACCCGCGGTTCAAGCCGCGCTGGGTCGACGACGCCGCGATGCAGCGCTATGCGCTGCCCGAGGAGCTCGGTCCGTCGCTCGTCTACCTGGCCAGCGACGCCTCGAGCTTCATGACCGGCTCCGTGCTCGTCGTCGACGGCGGCTACACGCTCTGGTAGACCGCACGTCATGTCCCACCTCCCCGCCTCCAACCGCTACGACGCCATGCCCTACCGCCGCTGCGGGCGCTCCGGTCTCAAGCTCCCGGCGATCTCGCTCGGCCTCTGGAACAACTTCGGCGACGACCGCCCGATCGAGTCCCAACGCGCGATCGTCCGTCGCGCGTTCGACCTCGGGGTCACCCACATCGACCTCGCCAACAACTACGGGCCGCCGCCCGGCGCGGCCGAGGCGAACTTCGGCCGCATCCTGCGCGAGGACCTCGCGCCCTATCGCGACGAGTTGATCGTCTCGACCAAGGCGGGCTACGACATGTGGCCGGGTCCCTACGGCGAGTGGGGCTCGCGCAAGTACCTACTCGCGAGCCTCGACCAGTCGCTGCGGCGGATGGGCCTCGACTACGTCGACGTCTTCTACTCGCACCGGCTGGACCCCGACACGCCGCTGGAGGAGACGCTCGGCGCGGTCGACACCGCGGTGAAGCAGGGAAAGGCGCTGTACGCCGGGATCTCCTCCTACTCGGGCGAGCGGACGCTCGAGGCGGTGCGGATCCTGCGCGACCTCGGCACGCCGCTACTGATCCACCAGCCCTCTTACTCGCTGCTCAACCGCTGGATCGAGGAGGACCTGCTCGGCGTGCTCGAGGACGAGGGCGTGGGCTGCATCGCGTTCTCGCCCCTCGGCCAGGGGATGCTCACCGACAAGTACCTCGACGGGATCCCAGATGGCTCGCGCGCGGCGCAGGGCACCTTCCTCGACAAGGACTACCTGTCCCAGGAGAACCTCGCACGCGTGCGCGCCCTCAACGAGATCGCGGGCCGCCGTGGGCAGTCGCTCGCGCAGATGGCGATCGCTTGGGTGCTGCGCGACCCTCGCGTGACCTCGGCGCTGGTCGGCGCGTCGAGCGTCGAGCAGCTCGAGGACTCGCTCGGCGCGTTGGAGAACCTCGACTTCGGCGCCGACGAACTGGCCGAGATCGATCGCTTCGCGGTCGACTCGGGCATCAACCTCTGGGCGGCGTCGAGCGACGCCTGAGCCGGTCCGACGGGCGTTCAGGGGACGATGAGCACCTTCACGCTCTCCGGGTCCTCGCGCCCGGCGCGCAGTGCCGCCTCGGTCTCCTCGATGGCGAAGCGCCCGGTCACGATCGCGTCGAGGTCGACGCGCCCCTGCGCCGCGAGCGCGATCGCTGCGGGGTATGTGCCGGCGTAGCGGAAAGTCCCCGTCAGCGACAGCTCGCGCCCCTGGATCACGCTGAGCGGGACGACGGCGTCGGCCTCCCCCATCCCGACCACGACGGCACGGCCCGCGGGCGCCAGTGCGCGGATGCCGGCGCTCAGCGCTGCGGGCTGTCCCGAGCACTCGATCAGCACATCGGCCTCGAGCGCGATCGGCTCGCCGGCGCGCAGGGTGCGCGTCGCTCCGGTGCGCGCCGCGAGCGCGAGCCGGTGCGCGTTGACGTCGGTGACGGCGATCTCTATTGCGCCGAACGCACGCGCGGCCTGCACGGCGAGCAGGCCGATCGGGCCCGCGCCGGTCACGAGGACGCGGTCTGCAGCGCTGATCCCCGCCCGGCGGCACGCCCACACGGCGACCGACAGCGGCTCCATCAGCGCGCCCGTCGCATCGGAGAGGTGATCGGGCAGCGCGAAGGCGAAGTCCTCGTGGATCGCGACATGGGTGGTGAACGCGCCGTCGACGGGCGGCGCACCGAGGAAGCGCACGTCGCGGCAGAGGTTGTAGCGGCCGCCGCGGCATTCGCGGCAGCGCCCGCAGGGCACGCCCGGCTCGATCGCCACGCGGTCGCCGACGTGGTGGCGCGCCACGCCCTCGCCGAGTGCGACCACCCTGCCGGAAGCCTCGTGGCCGAGCACGTGCGGCGCGCGCACCACGCGGGCGCCGATGCGCCCGTGCTCGTAGTAGTGGACGTCCGAGCCGCAGACGCCGACGACGGCGATCTCGACGAGGACCTCGCGTGCTCCCGGCTCCGGGACCGCGCGCTCCTCGAGGCGGAGATCGCCCGGGGCGTGCAGGACGGCCGCCCTCACGCGCGCATCACGCGGGCGGCTTCTCCTCCGTGCCCGTCCCGTTTTCCGCGTCCGGGTGCTCGAGGTCGTGCACGACCGCACCGGTCATGATCCCCACGACATCGTGCATCGAGTGCTCCTTGGGGTCCACCACCGCCACCCGCTTGCCGAGCCGGTGGACGTGGATGCGATCGGCGATCTCGAACACCTGCGGCATGTTGTGGCTGATCAGGATCACGGGCAGCCCGTTGTCGCGCACGCGCTTGATCAGCTCGAGCACCTGGCCGGACTCCTTGACGCCCAGGGCGGCCGTCGGCTCGTCCATGATCACGAGCTTGCGCGCCCACGCCGCGGCCCGCGCCACGGCGACGCCCTGGCGCTGGCCGCCCGACAGCGTCTCCACCGCCTGGCTCATCGACCGGATGCCGATCTGCAGGGCCTTCATCTGCTTCTCCGCCTCCGTCCGCATGCCGGCGTGGTCGATCATCCGGAAGATGCTCCCGAGCGGGCCCGCGCGCCGCTTCTCGCGACCGAGGAACAGGTTGGTCGCGATGTCGAGCGCGGGCGCCACGGCGAGGTCCTGGTAGACCGTCTCGATCCCCGCCCGGCGCGCCTCCAGCGGGGACCTGAAGTGGACGAGCTCCCCGTCGAGGCGAATCTCCCCCTCGTCGGGGATCACCGCGCCCGAGAGCGCCTTGATCATGCTCGACTTTCCGGCCCCGTTGTCCCCGATCACGGCGAGGATCTCGCCGGGAAAGAGGTCGAAGTCGGCGCCGTCCAGCGCCGTCACCTGCCCGTAGCGCTTGTGCAGCCCTCGGGCTTGCAGGATGGGGGTGCGGGTCTCGGCGCTGGTGCTCATCCGCGCCTCCTCGCGATCTGGTCGACGGACACGGCGACGATGACCAGGATGCCCGTGATGAGGATCTGGTAGGTGGACGCGACGCCCATGAGGACGAGGCCGTTGCGAACCACGCCGATGATCAGCGCCCCGATCAAGGTCCCGATGATCGTGCCACGGCCGCCGAACAGGCTGGTGCCGCCGAGCACCACGGCGGTGATGGCGTCGAGGTTGTCGGTCTGGCCGGCGTTCGGGTCACCGACACCGGTGCGCGCGATCAGCAGCAGCGCCGCGATGCCGTAGACGCCGCCCGCGACGACGTAGACCATCAGCAGCTGGCGCTTGACCGGAATGCCCATAAGGCGGGTGGCCTCCGGGTTGTCGCCGAGCGCGTACACGCGCCGGCCCCAGGTCGTCTGGGTGAGCACGAACCACGTGATGCCGAACAGGCCGAGCGCCACCAGCGACCCGTAGGTCACCGCCGTGCCCCCGATCTTGAAGGTCTCGCCCAGCTTGGTCATCACGCTCGGCAGGCTCGAGACCGTCTCGTCCTTGGAGTAGATGTGCGTGAGCGCCAGGGCGATGCTGAACGTGCCCAGCGTCACGATGAACGGCGGCAGGCTGAGGCTCACGACCAGCCCGCCGTTGAGGAAGCCGATCAGGGCGCAGACGGCGATCCCGATCAGGATCGCGAGGGCCGGGGGCACGCCCGAGCCGACGGCCAGCTTGGTCATGACGATCGAGCCAAGCGCCATGACAGTGCCGCAGGACAGGTCGATGCCCGCGGTGAGGATGATGAGCGTCTGGCCGATGGCCAGGGTGCCGATCACCATCACCTGCTGGATGATCAGCGAGAAGTTGCTGGCCTGGAGGAACTGGCCCGACTGCGTGGTGAAGAAGAGGCAGGCGAGCAAGAGCGCGATCAGCGGGCCGAGCTGGGCGACCCGCTCCCCGGAGACCTTCGGGATGTCCAGTCCGGCCCTGGCCGGGGCGTCCGGGGGCGTGCCACCGGCCTGAGGCGCTGCGCCGGCGGTCTGTGTCTGTGGATTGGTCAAGTCTGTCGTCTCCGTGGGAGGAAGCGGCGGCCGGCGGCCCCCGGGGGCCGGCCGCCCCCCCCCCCCCCAACCCCCCCCAGGAATAATGGCCGAGAGCGCCGAAGATGGACGGGCCGACCCCC
>JBBRYA010000049.1:0-27605 GCA_038238015.1 Solirubrobacterales bacterium | reverse complement strand
GGCGCGCCAGACAGCACAGCGCGCCCGCCGCCACGCCCGCGCCGGCCACGTCCTCGCCCGCCGCGCCGGCGGCTGCCGCCCCGGCCGTCACGGTCTCCGCGCGCGCCCCTGCCCCGGCGGCTCAGCCCACGCCGGGCAAGGGCAAGAAGCCCGCGAAGGACAACGGCCATGGCAAGAAGGACAAGCCCGGTGGGGGCGGCGGCGAGCGGACGCCCGCACCCGCGCCGCCGTCGGCGCCCGTAGCCGCTCCGGAGCCCGCGGCTCCCGCTTCCGGCGAGGGTGACGGCGGCAAGGGCAAGGGCAAGGGCGGCCGCGGAGACGGGGAGGGCGGCAAGGGCGAGGGCGACGGTGGGGGTCACGGCCATGGTCACGGCCACGGCGGTGACTGAGGGGGGTTGAGGCCCAGGACCTCAGGGCGCCGCGGGCGCAGCGGTGCTGCCGCGGACCACGAGCTCGTGGGCAAAGCGGCGGAGGCGCCGCAGCGTGCTCGCCGCGGAGGGCGGCGAGGAGGAGCTCACCGGCGAGGCGACCCTTGGCGTGGTGGTCCTGGCGGATCGTCGTCAGCCGCGTCGCGGAGGCGGCCGGGACGTCGTCGAAGCCGACGACGGAGAGGTCGGCCGGGACTCGGATGCCCGCCGCCGCGGCGGCGTCCAGGACGCCGAACGCATAGGAGAGGTTCGTGTCGCTGATCAGGCCGATCGCACCGGCGCGGCCGCGCCGCAGGCCGCGCGCGAGCGGATCGGGGCCCGGGTAGCCGAGCCTTCCGGCGGCTTCGAGGATCCGCTCGCGCAGGGCGGGCGAGAGCTGGTCGGGGCGGTTGAAGGCGTTGGAGATCGTCATGGGGGACACGCCGACCTCCTCGGCGAGGCGCTTCAGCGTGACCCGGCGCTCGTCGGCCATCGCGGCATCTTCCTGGATATCCTCGGCGGCCCCCGACGCTGACACGAGGTAACGAGACCGCCATGGCCACGGAGACCCAGTTCCACGAGAAGACCGACGAGCAGAAGGCCATCACCGAGATGGTCCGTCAGTTCGCCGACGAGCAGATCCTCCCGAACGCCGAGCACTTCGACCACGAGGACGAGTTCCCCGAGGCGATCGTCGAGCAGATGAAGGCGCTCGGCCTGTTCGGGGTCACGATCCCCGAGGAGTACGGCGGGATGGGGCTGGACCTGACGACCTACACGATGATCGTGGAGGAGCTCTCGCGCGGCTGGATCTCGATCTCCGGCGTCGTCAACACCCACTTCATCGGCTCCTACCTGCTGATGAAGTTCGGCACCGAGGAACAGCGCGAGCGCTTGCTGCCGCGCATGGCGACCGGTGAGATCCGGGCGGCGTTCAGCCTCTCCGAGCCCGAGCTGGGCTCCGACGTCCAGGCGATCAAGGCCACCGGGCGCAAGCTCGACGACGGCGACTACGAGCTCAACGGGCAGAAGATGTGGGTCACCAACGGCCTGCGCTCCGGCGTCGTCTTCGCGCTGATGAAGACCGACCGCGACGCCGACCCGCCGCACACGGGGATGACCTGCTTCATCTGCGAGAAGGAGCCCGGCGCGTCCGAGAACCCCGGCCTGAACGTGCCGCCGCCGATCAAGAAGATGGGCTACAAGGGCGTCGAGTCCACCGAGCTGATCTTCGACGGCTACCGCTGCCCCGCGGACATGATCCTCGGCGGCGAGGACGACGGCCTGGGCAAGGGCTTCGTGCAGATGATGGACGCGTTGGAGGTCGGGCGCGTCAACGTCGCCGCCCGCGGCGTGGGCATCGCCCAGCGCGCGCTCGAGCTCGGCCTGCGCTACGCGCAGGAGCGCAAGACCTTCGGCAAGCCGATCGCCCAGCACCAGGCGATCCAGTTCAAGCTCGCCGACATGGCCACCAAGGTCGAGGCCGCTCGCCTGCTGACCCTGAAGGCCGCGCGCATGAAGGACGCGGGCGAGCGATCGGACCTCGAGGCCGGGATGGCCAAGCTGTTCGCGTCGGAGACCGGCAAGGAGGTCGTGGAGGACTCCTTCCGAATCCACGGCGGCTACGGCTACTCCAAGGAGTACGAGATCGAGCGCCTCTACCGCGACGCGCCGCTGCTGCTGATCGGCGAGGGCACCTCGGAGATCCAGCGGATGGTCATCGGCAAGAAGCTGCTGCAGCGCTACAAGATCTGACGATCAGGGCCTGACGAACTGGTCCGGGTCGGGGCCGGTGCGCTCGCCGCGGTCCAGCGCCTCGATCTGGGCCATCTCCTCGGCGGAGAGCTCGAAGTCGAAGATGTCGATGTTCTCCGCGATCCGCTCCACCGTGACGGACTTGGGAAACACCACGTTGCCGAGCTCGATGTGCCAGCGCAGCACGACCTGCGCCGGCGTCTTGCCGTGGGCCTCGGCGATCGAGGTGATGACCGGATCGTTGAGGACCAGGCCCTGCGCCAGCGGGCTCCAGGCCTCGGTCACGATGGCGCGCTCCTCGTGCTCGCGCCGCAGGCCCGCCTGCTGCAGGTACGGGTGAAGCTCGATCTGGTTGACCGCCGGGGTCACGCCCGTCTCCTCGACGATCCGCCGCAGGTGATCCGGCTGGAAGTTTGAGACCCCGATGGAGCGGGCGAGGCCGGCCGCCTGCGCCTCGATCAGCGCCTGCCAGGTCTCGACGTAGCGGTCCTGGGACGGGACCGGCCAGTGGATGAGGTAGAGGTCGACGTGGTCCATCTCGAACCGGCCGAGGCTGGTCTTGAGCGCGCGCGTGGCGGCGTCGTAGCCGTGGTCGTCGTTGAAGCACTTGGTCGTGATGAAGAACTCGGAGCGATCCAGGCCTGAGGCGCGGACCGCCTGACCGACCTGCGCCTCGTTGCCGTAGGCCTTGGCGGTGTCGATGTGGCGGTAGCCGGCCTCGATCGCGTGGAGCACGTTCTCGGTCGTCTCCTCGGGCGCCACCTGGAACACGCCGAGCCCGAACTGCGGAATCGACTCGTCGCCGGCGAGGTCAATGCTGGGAACCTGAATGCTCGAAGTCATGGGGTACGCCTATCCCGAGGCGCGTGAACCCAATCCTCGCCTGGCGCGCTGCTCACGACTCCGGATCGCGGTCGACGTCCTCGACGGACTCGATCTGGCCCTCAGGCGCGGGGTCGGTCTCCAGCCGGATCTCCTCGCGGCGGACGGGCACGGTCTGCGTGATCTCGTCCTCGACGATCACCTTCTTGAGCCGGACGCGCTCGGACGGCTTGCGCACCTTGCCGACCGAGACCTCTTCCTCGGAGCGGATCATGGTGGCGCCGTCGTCGTGGCTCTCGTTCCCGATGTCGGGCCCCGCGTCGGCGGGCGCGGACCACTCGCGGCCGTAGTGCTCGTGCAGGACGCGCTCCTGCTCCGCGGTGAGCGTGACGCCGGGGTCGATGTCCGGTGCTTCGTCGAAGCGATCGCCGTCAAAGGGCAGGTGGATCTTGTCATCGACCTCGGAGGCGCCGACGAGCGGGACGATGGTCTCGGTCGTGCGCAGCCGGCCGCGCTTGACCCCGGCCCAGGCCGGGCGGCTGGTCTCGTTGTCGAGGTAGAGCTCGCTCAGCCTTCCGAGCTCGTTGCCGTCCTGGTCGCGCACCATGCGCCCGCGCCAGGCCAGCGCGGTGTCGATGTCCGGGGGAGCATCCATGTCCGGAGGACTACCCGGCGAGGTTCGCAGGAAACGACGCGGGTAGGACGCCGGACATGGACACCCTCCTCATCGTCGCAATCGTGCTCGTCGTCCTGATCCTGCTCGCGCTGGCCCTCACGGCCGGACGGCGGCGCAGCGCCGACCGCAAGCAGCATCGCCGCGTCGAATCGAGGGCGCGCGCCGCGGAGGGCGAACGCCAGTTGCAGTCGGCCGACGCCGAGGCCAAGGCGGCCGACGACGAGCGCGCGGTCGCCGAGCGCGAACGGGAGGCCGCGGACGAGGCTGCCCGCCGCGCGCAAGGCCGCCGAGGAGAAGGCCGCGCAGCGCACTGCGTCGGCGCGCGAGCAGCGCGAGGCCGCGGAGGAGCAGCTCGAGCGCTCCAAGTCGTTGGATCCCGACGGCTGAGCGGCCGCAGCGGGGCCCCGCTCTAACCAGCCCCCTGCGCGAGCTCGGAGACCGGCTGCCACTCCCGCCAGGTCTCCAGGCGCGACGCGTAGTCCTTCTCGGCGATGCTCAGCGGGGCGCTGCCGAAGAAGACGCGCAGGGGAGGCTCGTCGGCGTCGACGATGCGCATGACGGCTTCCGCCGACGCCGTCGGGTCCCCGGCCGAGCCCGCGCCGGCTTCCCGGCGCTGCTGCGCGGCCTCGTGCACCTCGTAATAGGCGTCGAGCGTGTCCGCGTGCCGAGCTGAGGAGCCGCCGGGCCATGGGCAGCAGCGCGTCGCCGTGCTCCTATGCCAGGTCGTCGAGCGTGCGGGGGTCGCGTGCCGTGCCGGCGACGCGATCGCCGCGCTGCAACGCTGCACTTGCCCACTCACGGCCGAAGCCCCGGGAGGTGCCGGTGATGAACCACGTCTTGTTCGCCATGCGCCCAGGCTAGAGGGACAGGGCCCAGAGCGGCCACTCGTCGGGCACGCCCTTGAGCGTGTGCACGCCGCGTGAGGCAAAGGCCAGCCCCGAGCCCACCACGAGGTCCTTCACCGTGGAGGAGACCAGCACCTCGCTCGGCTCGGCCCGAGCGGTGACCCGGGCCGCGATGTGGACGGCCAGCCCTCCGATGTCTTCTTCGAGCAGCTCGACCTCGCCCGTGTGCACCCCGACACGGACCTCGACGCCCAGCTCGCGCACGTCCGCGGCGATCGCCACCGCCGCGCGCAGGGCACGGGCGGGGCCGGTGAACGTGGCCAGCACCCCGTCGCCGATCGTCTTGACCAGCTCACCCTGCCAGCGCTCCAGCCGGACCCGCACCAGCGCGTAGTACTCCGCAAGCAGGCCGCGCCAGCGGGCGTCGCCCAGCTGCGCCGCCCTCCCCGTCGAGTCCACGATGTCGGCGAACAGCACGGTGGCGAGCACGCGCTCGCGCTCGCGCGACCCGCGCACGCCGGTGAGGAACTCCTCGACCTCGCCGATCACCGCCTCGCTGTCGCCCGCGAACGGGAAGTTGTCGGCGCCCTCGAGCATCACGAGCCGGGCGCCCGGGATGTGCTCGGCGAGGTAGCGCGAGTGGCGCGGGTCGATCGCGGCGTCGTCGCCGCGGTGCACCACGAGCGTCGGTACGCGGATCGCGGGCAGCACGTCGCGCACGTCGAGGTCGTCGTTCATGAGGCTCTGCAGCCGCGCCGCTCGGGGCCCCATCGACAAACGCTGGAGGTCGCCCACCCACGCCTGCAGCCGCGCATCACTCGCGAGCGACGGTGCGAACGCCGCGGTCATCAGCGACCCGTCGCCCCAGCTGGACTCGACGGCCTCCATGCGCACCCGCCGCTCGCTCCGGGTCGGCGCCCAGTCATAGCCCTCCGCCGCCGTCGTCCTGGCGAAGCACGTGTAGAGCACGAGCGCGCCGACGCGCTCCGGGTGCGTCGCGGCGAACAGCATCGCCATGGCGCCGCCCTCGAGCAGCCCGAGCACCGCCGCGCGCTCAGAGCCGGCCGCATCAAGCACCGCGATCACGTCGTCCATCTGCTGCTCGAGCGTGGGCGGGCGACCGAGCCGGTCAGAGAGCCCGGACTCCCTGCGATCGAACAGGATCAGTCGCGAGAACGAGGCGATGCGCTCGAGGAACCGCCGCACCATCGGCTGCGCCAGCAGGTGCTCGAGCTGCGAGAAGGACTGGGGGACGTAGAGCAGGTCGATCGGCCCGCCCCCGAGCACCCGGTAGGCCAGGCTCAGCTCGCCGTTGCGTGCGTACCGGGTCGCCGGCGCCATCGCGGCGAGACTACAGCGGCGTCACGTAGGCGCCCGACAGCCCGCCGTCGACCAGGAACGTCGAGGCGGTGATGTAGGAGGACTCGTCGGAGGCGAGGAAGAGCACGGCGTTGGCGAGCTCGATCGGCTCGGCGAAGCGCCCCATCGGCACGTGCACCATGCGGCGGGCGGCCTCGCTCGGGTTGTTGGCGTAGAGCTCGCGCAGCATCGGCGTGTCGACGGGCCCGGGGCAGAGCGCGTTGACGCGCACGCCGCGGCGCGCGAACTCGACGCCGAGCTCGCGCGTGAGGGCGAGCACGCCGCCCTTGGAGGCGGTGTAGGAGATCTGCGAGGTCGCGGCGCCCATGACCGCGACGAACGACGCAGTGTTGATCACCGAGCCGCCGCCCGTCTGGAGCAGGTACGGGATGCCGTGCTTGCAGCAGAGGAAGACCGACTTGAGGTTGACGTCCTGCACGCGCTGCCACGCCTCGAGTGACGTGTCGAGCACCGATGCGTCGTCGGTGGGGGAGATGCCGGCGTTGTTGAACAGCACGTCGATGCGCCCGTACTCCGACTGGACGTCCGCGTAGAGCCTGGCCAGCGACGGCTCGTCGGTGACGTCGGCGGCGATCGACATGTCTCCGGGGGCGTCCTCGTGGAGGTCGACGCCGACGACGATCGCTCCCTCCTGCTGGAAGCGCTCGACGGTGACCGACCCGATGCCCCCCGAGGCGCCGGTGACGACGCAGACCTTTCCGGCGAGGCGGTTCATGAGGTGGCGTAGTACACGGTCTTCACCTCGGAGTAGTGGTCCAGGGCATGCGGGCCGAGCTCGCGCCCGACCCCCGACTGCTTGAAGCCCCCGAACGGCGTGGCCACGCGGACCGAGGTGTTGGAGTTGATCGAGATCACGCCGGTCTCGATCGCCCGGGCGACCCGCAGCGCCTTCGCGCCGTCGCGGGTCCAGATCGAGCCCGAGAGGCCGTAGATCGTGTCGTTGGCGAGCTCGACGGCCTCGGCCTCGTCGCGGAACGGGATGACCACGACGACGGGCCCGAAGATCTCCTCGCGCACCGCGCGGTCGCCGCGATCGACCGGGCACAGGACCGTCGGCGGGAACCAGTACCCCGGCCCGTCGGGCGCGCTGCCGCGGATCGCCACGGTGGCGTCGGAGCCGACGAAGGAGGCGACCGTGTCGCGCTGGCCGGCGGAGATCAGCGGGCCCATCGAGGTCGCCTCGTCGAGCGGGTCGCCCACCCGCACCTGCCCGACTGCCGTCTCGAGCGCCTGCATGAAGCGCTCCAGTGCGGTGTGCTCGACGAGGATGCGCGAGCGCGCGCAGCAGTCCTGGCCCGCGTTGCCGAACGCCGCGCCGGGCGCCGCGGCGGCGGCCTGCTCGACGTCGGCGTCGGCGAACACGACGTTGGCGGACTTGCCGCCGAGCTCGAGCGTGACGCGCTTGATCGTCTGCGCGGCTCCGGCGGCGATCGTGCGCCCGACCTCGGTCGACCCGGTGAACGCGACCTTCGCAACGTCGGGATGCTCGACCAGGCGCTGCCCGCACTCGCGTCCTGGGCCGGCGACGACGTTGACGACACCCTCGGGGAGGCCCGCTTCGAGCACGAGCTTCTCGAACTCCAGGGCGGTCAGCGGCGTGAGCTCGGCGGGCTTGAGCACAACGGTGTTGCCGGCCGCGAGCGCCGGGCCGAGCTTCCAGCCCGCGATCACCAGCGGGAAGTTCCACGGCGTGATCAGCGCGACGACGCCGAGCGGCTCGCGCACGGTGAAGCCCAGACCGCCCTCGACGGGGATCGTGTCGCCGAGCATGCGCTCGGGCCCGGCGGCGTAATAGCGGATGGTCTCCGCCACCATCGCGATCTCGCCGCGCGCGTCGCCGATCGGTTTGCCGGCGTTGCGCGCCTCGAGCACGGCGAGCTCCTCGGCGTGGCGCTCGACGGTGTCGGCAAGCGCGTGCAGCAGCCGCGCACGCTCGCGCGGGGCGACCGCGCGCCAGGCAGGGAACGCGGCCTTCGCGCGCGCCACCGCCGCGTCGGTCTCCTCGATACCGGCGCGCGGGATCTCCGCCAGGACCTGCTCGGTCGCCGGCTCGATGACCTCCAGCGTCAAGCTCATGCCGGCTTAGGCCGCGATCTCCCGGTCCAGGTCGTCGACCGTCGTGCGCGGGCCGGTGAACGTCTTGCGCGCGCTGATCAGCCACCACAGCCCGACGATCAGGAACACGCCGCCGGTCACCACCGGGGTGTAGTTGAACAGCGACCAGTCGAAGTCGCTCTCCCACGGCACGCCGGAGGAGCTGAACGGCACGTCGAAGTAGATGACCACCACGATGAACACCTCGATCACCGAGACGATCCCCATCCACCGGTAGTGCCTGCCGAGGTTCCAGGGGCCGGGCTCGAAGCGGTTGCCCATGCGCACGCGCAGGAAGATCGGGATGACGTAGGCGAGGTAGAGGCCGATCACGCCGATGGAGACCACCGCGGTGAACGCCACCGTGATGCCGTCCTTGTTGCCCTTCAGGGCCGGAAGGGTGAGGATCAGCGCCAGCACGGCCACGGCGATCACCGCGTTGAACGGGATCCGGTGGTCGTTGACCTTGCTCCAGATCCGCCAGCCGGGGACCGCGCCGTCGCGGCTGAACGCGTACATCATGCGCGACGAGCTGGTCATGCAGCTCATGCCGCAGAACAGCTGTCCGATGATCGCGACGATCAGGATCAGCTTGACCCAGCCGGTGCTCATCGAGCTCATAAAGACGGCGGGAGAGCCACCGCCGCCCTTTGTGACGGCGGCCGGGTCGGCGGCGGCGAACGTGATCGCCAGCAGCAGGATGTAGCCGATGATCGCCGAGTAGAAGACCGACCGCCAGACGCCCTTGGGGGCGGTCTCGGCCGCTCCGTGGGTCTCCTCGGAGACGTGAGCCGAGGCGTCGTAGCCGGTGATCGTGTACTGGGTCAGCAGGAAGCCGAGCGGGAGCACGTACCACCAGAACATGCCGTGGCTGAAGCCCGAGTTGTTGATCTGGTTGGAGAAGACGTCGGAGAAGCTCGCGTGCTTGTCGGGCACGATCACGAGGATCGCGATGATCACGGCGACGCCGATCACGTGCCACCACACGGAGATGCCGTTGAAGCGCGCGACCAGCCGGCTGCCGCGGATGTTGATGAACACGTGCAGCGAGAGGATGAGCGCGAAGAGGATGAACGTCTCGCGCAGGGCGTGCTGGGCGTCGCCGAAGTTCAGCCCGAGGACATTGACCTTGTAGAGGCCGAGCACGATGCCGAGGAACTGCCCGGCGAAGTAGTCCACCGACGCGGTGATGGCGATCAGGCCGAGCAGGTTGAACCAGCCCGTGAACCAGCCCCACACCGGGCCTCCGAGCCGCGCGGACCACCAGTAGATGCCGCCCGCGGTCGGGAACGCGGACACGAGCTCAGCCATGCAGAAGGCGATGATGAGGATGAAGGCCGAGATGATCGGCCAGCCCCAGGAGATCGCGATCGGGCCGCCGTTGTTCCACGCCTGGTAGTAGGTCGTGAAGCAGCCCGCGAGGACCGAGATGATCGTGAAGGAGATCGCGAAGTTCTGGAAGCCGCTCCAGGTGCGATTCAGCTCCTGCTTGTAGCCGAGCTCCGCGAGGCGGTCCTCGTCAGTGCCTCGCGGCGTCTGCGTAGCGGCCATCCCTCTCCCTTGTCAGTGACCCCGAAAGGTCTGCTCCCCGGTCCTCTGGCGCGAATCTACGCAGGAGGCCGGATCGAAGTCAAGCTCCGGGCGGCAGCAGCCCGGCGAGCACGTGCACCGTGCCGGACAAGTGCTCGGTGACCAGGCCGGTGGCACGCCCGGCGTCGCCGCTCCCGACGGCGTCGAGCAGGCGCCGGTGCTGCCCGTTTGACCATGCGAGCACCTCGGGCGGGTGCGCGATGTGGTTGATCAGGTCGCTCATCGCCCCCTGGACCTCGGTCATGCCCGCCAGCAGCCGCGAGGAGCCGGCGCTCTCGGCGAGGCCGACGTGGAAGCGGACGTCGAGCTGGCGGTAGGCCGCGAAGTCGTCGAGCTGGGCCTCCATCTCGGTCACGAGGCCGGCGAGCGGCTCGAGGTCGGCGGCCTGCGCGCGCTCGCAGGCCAGCACGGCGACGCCGAGCTCGGTGGCCAGGCGCGCGTCGCAGACCTCGTGCCATCCGGCCAGCAGCTCGGGGGAGGGAGCCGCGGGCGCCGGCGGGCGCTCGGCGACGAAGGTGCCGCCGCCGCGCCCGCGCGTGGCGTGCAGGTGGCCGCTCTGCACCAGCGCGGTCAGCGCCTGGCGCAGCGTCGAGCGCGAGATGGCGAGCTGTGCGCACAGCTGGCGCTCGGCCGGCAGCCGGGTGCCGGGCTCGAGCAGGCCCAGCTTGATCGCGGTCCCGAGCCGCTCGAGCGTCTCCTCGAAGGCGGTCTGGGACCGCACGGCGGCGAAGATCGGGTCCGGCGCGACGCTGGACCCGCTGCGCATCACAGCCGCTCGAAGCCCCGCCGGCGCTCCCAGTCGGTCACCGTGGCGTTGAACGCCGCCAGCTCCACCCGGGCGTTGTTGAGGTAGTGCCCCACGACGTCCGCGCCGAAGGCGTCGCGCGCGATCGGGCTCTGCTCGAAGAGCTCCGCGGCCTCCTGCAGCGTGCCGGGCACCCGCGGGCGGTCGGAGGTGTAGGCATTGCCCTCGCAGACGGGCTCGAGCTCGAGCTCTGACTCGATGCCGTGCAGGCCGGCGGCGATCATCGCGCTCAGCGCGAGGTAGGGGTTGACGTCAGCGCCCGGCAGCCGCAGCTCGATCCGCTTGGCGGGCCCGTGGCCGACCACGCGCAGCGAGCAGGTGCGGTTGTCGACGCCCCAGGCGACGGCGGTGGGGGCGAAGGAGCCCTCCGCGAAGCGCTTGTAGGAGTTGACGTTGGGCGCGTAGAGCAGCGTCAGCGCGCGCATGCACGCGAGCTGCCCAGCCAGGAAGCGCTCAAAGGCGGTGTCGTCTGACTCGAACACCGAGGACTCGTCTTCGCGGCGCAGCGAGAGGTGAATGTGGCACGAGTTGCCCTCGCGCTCGTCGAACTTCGCCATGAAGGAGATCGAGCAGTCCTCCTGGGCGGCGATCTCCTTCGCCCCGTTCTTGAAGATCACGTGCTCGTCGGCGGTCTGCAGCACCGGGCCGTAGGCGAAGTTGATCTCGTGCTGGCCGAGGTTGCACTCGCCCTTGGAGTTCTCGACGCGCAGGCCCGCCCCGGCCATCGAGTTGCGGATGCGGCGGATCAGCGGCTCCACGCGGGAGGTGCCGAGGATCGAGTAGTCGACGTTGTAGAGGTTGGCCGGGTCAAGCCCGCGGTAGTCGCGCCGCCAGGCCTCCTCGTAGGAGGTGCGGAAGAGCTGGAACTCGAGCTCGGTGGCGCCCATGGCGTGCAGGCCTCGCTCGGCCAGGCGCTCGACCTGGCGGCGCAGGATCTGGCGCGGGGAGGCCGTCACGGGGCTGCCGTCGCCCCACGCGAGGTCTGAGACGCAGATGGCCGTGCCCTCGTGCCACGGGATCAGCCGCAGAGTCTCCAGGTCGGGGTGCATCGCGAAGTCCCCGTAGCCGTGCTCCCAGGAGGCGAGCTCGTAGCCCTCGACGGTGTTCATCTCCACGTCGACGGCCAGCAGGTAGTTGCAGGCCTCGGCCCCGTGCTCGGCGACCGTGTCGAGGAAGTGGTCGGCGGTGAGTCGCTTGCCCTGCAGGCGCCCCTGCATGTCGGTGAGCACCAGCAGGACCGTGTCCAGCGACCCGTCGCGCGCTGCGGTCTCCATGTGATCGAGCGTGAGCGCCGCCGGCATCCGGGAGCAAAGGTATCCGCATCAGGCCTTCTTGCGCAAACGCCGCGCCCGGCGTAGGGTCGCGCCGCCTTGGTCAGCGTCCCTCCCGCCCTGGAGTCCCTGCTGGGCCCGCCGGAGGGCGAGCCGGAGGCGCTCTGCGGCGGGATCACCAACCGCAACTACCGGGTGCGCTTCGGCGGCCGCGACTGCGTCATGCGGCTCGCCGGCCCGAAGACCGAGCTGCTCGGGATCGACCGCCGCTGCGAGCGAATGGCCACCGAGGCGGCGGCGGCTCTGGGCATCGCCCCGGCGGTCGTCGCCTTCCTGGAGGACCCGCCCTGCCTGGTCACCGAGTTCATCCCGGGACGAGCGCTGGCGCGCGACGATCTCTCCGGGCCCGACGTACTCGCCGAGCTGGCGGTCGACCTGATGACCATCCACGACGCGGGGTCGATCCCGTCGGCGTTCTCGCCCTTCGCGGTGATCGACCTCTATCGCGCCCGCGCCCAGCAGCACGGCGCCGTGGTCCCCGGGGCCTTCGGCGACCTGCGCGCCGGCGCGCGCCGGATCGAGCGAGCGCTCGACCCGGCGCATCCGGAGAATGCGCCGGTGCTCTGCCACAACGACCTGCTCAGCGCGAACTTCCTGCACGACGGCGAACGCGTGCGCATCATCGACTGGGAGTACGCGGGGATGGGCAACCGCTACTTCGACCTCGGCAACTTGTCGGTGAACAACGCGCTCTCCGAGGCCGGCGACGAGTGGCTGCTCGAGTGCTACTGGGGCGAGCAGTGCACGCGCCGGCGCTTCGCCTGCGTGCGCCTCATGCGGATCATGTCGGACTTCCGCGAAGCCATGTGGGCGGTGCTGCAGGGCGCGCTCTCCGAGATCGACTTCGACTTCGCCTCCTACGCGCAGGAGCACCTGGAGCGGGTGAGCGCCGGCCTCGCCGACCCGCGCTTCGGCGTCTGGCTGCAGGACGCCAATGGCCCCTGAGCTTCACCTGTCTCGGGCTGCGCCCTCACCACCGGGAGCGGCTTCGCCGTTTCCCTCGCGCGCGCGTGTGGTGATCGTCGGCGGCGGGGTCGGCGGCGCCTCGATCGCCTACCACCTCGCGCAGCTCGGCGAGCGCGACGTGCTCCTGCTCGACCGCGCGCAGCTCACGAGCGGCTCGACGTTCCACTCGGCCGGGCTGGTCGGCCAGCTGCGCGGCTCGGTCTCGCTGACGCGGATGATGATGGACTCCGTCGAGCTCTACCGGACGCTCGACTGCGGATGGGTCGAGTGCGGCGGCATCCGGCTGGCCTCCTCGCCCGAGCGCTGGGAGGAGACGCGCCGCCAGGCGGGCTGGGCCAAGACCTTCGGGCTGCCGCTCGAGCTGATCTCGGCCGGGGAGGCGGTCGAGCGCTTCCCGCTGATGGTGGGAGACGGCGTGCTCGGCGCGTCCTGGCTGCCGACCGACGGCTACCTCGACCCGAGCCTGCTCACCTACGCGCTGGCCGAGGGCGCCCGCGCGGGCGGCTGCGCGATCCACACGAACACGCGCGTGACCGCGATAGACGTCCGCGACGGCCGCGTGCGCGGCGTGCGCACCGACCGCGGCGACGTCGAGGCCGAGGTCGTGGTCGACGCCGGCGGAATGTTCGCGGCGGAGATCGCGCGGATGGCCGGGGTGCGCGTCCCTGTCATCCCGATGGCCCACGAGTACCTCGTCACCCAGCCCTTCCGCGAGCGCGACCCGGCGAGCCCGCTGCCGACCATGCGCGACCCGGACCTGCTCATCTACTTCCGCGAGGAGGGCGGAGGGCTGGTGATGGGCGGCTACGAGCGCGACTGCGCACCGTGGTCGGTCCCCGGCCGCGGATTGGACGCGATTCCCCCGGACTTCAACGGCCGCTTGCTCGAGGAGGAGTGGGAGCGCTTTGAGGAGATCACGGTCAACGCGCGGCGCCGCGTGCCGGTGATGGACGAGGTCACGATCACGCGCCTGATCAACGGCCCGGAGGCGTTCACCCCCGACGGCGAGTTTTGCCTGGGCGAGAGCGCGGTCCGCGGATTCTTCGTCGCGGCGGGCTTCTGCGCGCACGGGCTCGCGGGCGCGGGCGGGATCGGCCGCGTGATGGCCGAGTGGATCGCCGAGGGCGAGCCCTCACTGGACCTCTGGCACATGGACATCCGGCGCTTCGGCGGCCACTACCGCTCACCGCGCTACACCCTCAAGCGCGTCCGCGAGGTCTACGAGACCTACTACGACATCAAGTACCCGGGCCACGAGCGCCAGGCGGGGCGCCCGCTGCGCGTCTCGCCGCTGTATGACTGGCACGCCGCCCACGGCGCGGTGTTCGGGGAGAAGTCGGGCTGGGAGCGCGTGAACTACTACGCCGCCAACGAGGATCGCGGCGAGGAGGGCCTGCGCCCGCGCGGGTGGGCGGGGCGCCACTGGTCCCCGGCGACCGGCGCCGAGCACGCCGCCGCGCGCGAGGCCGCGGCGCTGTTCGACGAGACCTCGTTCTCCAAGCTCGAGGTCAGCGGGCCCGGCGCGGCCGAGCTGCTCGAGGAGCTGTGCGACAACCGCGTCGCGCGCGACGCCGGCAAGGTCACCTACACCCAGATGCTCAACCGGCGCGGCGGGATCGAGTGCGACTTCACGGTCACGCGGCTCGATGAGGAGCGCTTCTGGATCGTCACCGGCACCGCGTTCGGCACCCACGACCGCTCCTGGATCGCCCGCCATGCCGAGGGCCGCGACGACGTACGCCTCGAGGACGTCACCTCGCGCTGGGCCTGCGCCGGGCTGTGGGGCCCGAAGGCGCGCGACGTGCTGGCGGCCGCGAGCACCGATGACCTCTCCTTCGGCTACATGAACGCGCGCCAGATCAGCGTCGGCGACGTGCCCGTGCGCGCCCTGCGCGTCACCTACGTCGGGGAGCTCGGCTGGGAGCTGTACTGCCCGATGGAGTTCGGCGGCGCGCTGTGGCTCACGCTGTGGGAGGCGGGGCGCCCGCATGGGCTACTGGCCGGCGGCTACCGCGCCATCGACTCGCTGCGCCTGGAGAAGGGCTACCGCGTCTGGGGCGCCGACATCACCCCGGACGACACGCCGTACGAGGCCGCGCTCGGCTTCGCGGTCAAGCTCGACAAGGCCTTCACCGGCCGCGACGCGCTCGACGAGCGGCCCGCCCGCCGCCTGTGTTGCCTCGTGCTCGAGGACCCGCGCTCGGTCGCCCTCGGCAACGAGCCCGTGCGCGTCGGCGACGCGGTCCGGGGCCGCGTCACCAGCGGTGGCTACGGCTACACCGTCGGCGCCTCGATCGCCTACGCCTACCTGCCCTCCGAGCACGCCGAGCCGGGCACCGAGGTCGCCGTCGAGGTGTTCGGCGAGTGGATCGGGGCCGAGGTCCGCGCCGAGCCGCTGTTCGATCCGGCAGGCGAGCGGATCCGCGCGTGATCTAGGATCGATTGCGCATGTCCACCGCGGAGACCAAGGCCCTGATCGAAGAGGCCGTCCACAACTTCCAGGCCGAGGTGCCCGCGCTGAACAAGCTCAAGCTCGTGATGGAGCTCGAGCTGCGCGGCCGCGGCGACATCCAGCTCTTCCGCGTCGAGCTGCCCGGGCCGAAGGTCACGCGCGACATCGCCTCCGACGCGAAGGTCCGCCTCTCGGTTCCGCGGTCGCACTTCAACGAGCTCGCCCGCGAGGGCAAGGTGCGCCACTGGCGCGAGGCCTTCCAGTCCGGGACGGTCAAGGCCACCGGGCCCGTCGAGATCCTCAAGCTGATCGGCAACGTGGTGGAGAAGCAGGAGGAACGCGGCCGCACCCGCAAGCTGCGGGCGAAGTGATGCGCATGCCGGCAGAGCGGGCGCCGCACGAGCGCACGCTGATGGCCTGGCCGGCGCGGGAGGCGATGTGGGGCGAGCGTCTCGCGCAGGCGCGTGACGACCACGCCGCGGTGGCCAACGCGGTCGCGGCCTTCGAGCCCGTGACCATGGTCGCCGACCCCGTGCACGCCGCCAGTGCGCGCGCGGGCTGCGGCGAAGGGGTCGACGTCGTCGAGATCCCGATCGACGACTCGTGGCTGCGCGACTCCGGCCCGATCTTCGTGCTCGAGGGCGCCGGCGAACGCGCGGGTGTGGACTTCGGCTTCAACGCCTGGGGCGAGAAGTTCGCCGGCTATGACGACGACGTCGAGCTCGCCGCGCGGCTGCTCGAGCGCCTCGGCGAGGCGCGGATCGACGCCCGCGACCTCGTCCTCGAGGGCGGCTCGATCGCCGTCGACGGCGAGGGCACGCTGATCACCACCGAGCAGTGCCTGCTGCACCCGAGCCGCAACCCCGGGCTCTCGCGCGACGAGATCGCGCGCCGCCTCCAGGAGACGCTCGGCGTCCACGCGGTGGTGTGGCTCGATCAGGGGCTGGTCGAGGACCGCGACACCGACGGGCACGTCGACAACATCTGTGCGTTCGTGACCCCCGGCCGGGTACTGCTGCAGACCGTCGCCGACGAGACCAACCCGAACTGGGAGAACACGCGCGAGAACGCCGCGCGCCTCGCCGACGCGGGGCTGGAGGTCGTCGAGCTGCCGCTGCTGCCCTACGTCGAGCACGACGGGCCGGCGACGGTCGTCCCGTACACGAACTTCTACGTCTGCAACGGCGCCCTGATCGTCCCGGTCACCGGACAGGAGTCAGACGAGGAGGCGCTGAGCCTGCTCGGCGGGCTCTATCCCGATCGCGAGGTCGTCGGGGTGCCCGGCGTCACGCTGGCCCTCGGCGGCGGCGGGGTCCACTGCATCACGCAGCAGCTCCCCGCCGTCGCCGCCGGCTAGTAGTGGCGCCAGGGGTCGACGTAGAGGTCGTCGACCTGCCAGTCACCGATGGCCGCCCGGAAGCGGAACTGCATCATCGTGTGGTCGCCGAGCTCGAGCAGAGCGCCGGTGGCCACGAACGGCGCCTGCAGCGACCAGCCGCCGCCGGCCAGCGGAACCCCGACGAACGGGAGCGAGCGCGTGGCTCCGCTGTTGTCCTTGTAGACCCCCTCGACGGTCATCAGGGGAAGCAGCGCGAAGCTCGGGCGCCGCGCGAAGAAGCGCACCGTGGGCTTCTCCAGGCCGACGCACATCGGCGCGGAGGTCGCCGTGGCACCGCTGGGAAGCAGAAGCGAGCTCTTGTCGAGCTTGCCGTGCACGTAGGAGGACTCGTTGCCCGCCACGAGCTTGGCGCCGCCTGTGAAGGTCCAGCCGTTCGCGGTCTCGAGGTCACCGGCGGGGGCGAGCGAGTAGCTGAATGGGTCCAGCCAGGCCGAGAACACCGCGTCTGAGGCATACGTGGGGCAGTCGGCGGCGGACTGCGTGAGCAGGCCGGCGTGAGCGGTGCCCGCTGGCGCGAGCAGCGCGAGTGAGGCCGCGGTCGCGGCGAAGATGGTTCGGGCGGTACGGCGATTCACGAGCGTGACCTCCTGTCACCTGCGGGGCTGGGGGGACCATCGTTGGTCCACCATTTCTCAAGTCGGTTATTCGGTCGGCCGACTAGATAGGGGTTCAACGTATGTCCGAGTCCTGATGTCAGCTCACCCAGAGATATCCCCCGGCGTCCAGCGCCTGCTGGAAGTGGCGCGCACGCGCCGCCGCGAGAGCCTGTTCGGCCGCGAGCAGGCGGCCGAGTCGGTGTTCGCCGTGCTCTTCGTAGTCGCCGCGATCCTGTTCGCGTGGCTCGCCCCGAGCGATCGCGAGCTGTCCCCCGCGCTCGCGGTCGCGCTGGTGCTCGCCTACGCGCTGGTGGCGGGCGCCGAGTTCCCCAGCGGCGCTGGCTTCGGCGTGCCGACCCAGATCGTGCTCGTCCCGATGCTGCTGCTGCTCCCGACCGCGACGGTTCCCGGGCTGGTCGCGCTCGCTCTGGTCGTCGTCTCGGTCGTGCACGTGGGCCGCGGTCGCGTGGCGCGCGACCGCATCGTGAACTCCGTCGCCGACGCCTGGTTCGCGCTCGCGCCGGCGATCGTGCTGGTCCTCGGCCATGCGCAGGTGCCCGCCTGGGAGCACTGGCCGATCTACCTGCTCGCTCTCGCGGCGCAGATCGCGTTCGACACGGCGGTCTCGGTCGCGCGCGGCTGGATCGCCTTCGACATGTCCCCGCGGGCGATGCTCTCCGAGCTGCGCATGGCCCACCGCATCGACCTCCTGCTCGCGCCCGTCGGCCTGCTCGCGGCCTTCGCGGCGGCCGATCAGCCCTACGCCGCCCTGCTCGTGCTGCCGCTCGCCTGGCTGTTCATGATCTTCGCCGGCGAGCGCGCCGCTCGCGTCGAGCAGACCCTCGAGCTCTCCAGCGCCTACCGCGGGACGGCGCTGCTGCTCGGCGATGTGATCGAGGCCGACGACGAGTACACCGGCCGGCACACCGAGGACGTGGTGGAGCTGACCGTGGCGATCGCGGACCGCATGCGGGTCGACGAAGAGACGCGCCGTGCGGCTGAGCTCGGCGCCCTGCTGCACGACGTCGGCAAGATCGCGATCCCGAAGGAGATCATCAACAAGCCCGGCAAGCTCGACGAGGCCGAGTGGGCGATCATGAAGACCCACACCGTGGAGGGCCAGCGGATGCTCGAGCGCGTGGGTGGCCTGCTCGCCCGCGTCGGCGTCGTGGTGCGGGCCTCGCACGAGCGCTGGGACGGCGGCGGCTATCCCGACGGCCTGGCGGGGGAGCAGATCCCGCTCGCGGCGCGCATCGTGTCGGCCTGCGACGCCTACAACGCCATGACGACCGACCGTCCCTACCGCAGGTCGCTGGGCGTCGAAGTCGCGGTCGGCGAGCTGATCGCCCACGCCGGTAGGCAGTTCGACCCGGCAGTCGTAGACGCCCTGGTCGCACACACGCGCGCGTAGACTCCCGCCGCGTGAGCGAGCCGCGCCTGATCAGCTCCGCCGGCGCGACGCTGGATTCGCCGGCGCGCACGCATGAGCCCTCGCGGCCGCCGTTCCGCATCGGCGCGGTGCAGGAGCGCTGGCACGAGGACCCGGAGGAGCACGCCGCCGCGCTGCTCGCCGCGATCGCGATGGCCGCGGGGGAGGGCGCGCAGCTCGTGTGCCTGCAGGAGCTCACGCTCTCGCCCTACTTCGCGATCGTCCCCGACGCGCTGGAGGAGGCCGCCGCGCGCGCGGAGCCGATACCCGGCGGCCCGACCACCGAGCTGGCCGCACGGGCCGCGCGCGAGCACGGCATCCACGTCCACGCCTCGCTCTACGAGCGCGCGCAGGACGGGGGGCTCGGCTACAACACGGCGATCGTCGTAGGCCCGGACGGCGAGGTCGTGGCCAAGACGCGCAAGCTGCACATCCCGGTCACCGCCGGCTACTACGAGGACCGCTACTTCCGCCCCGGCGACGACGAGCTGGGCTATCCCGTCGTCGAGGTCGGGGACGGGCGCTTCGGGTTCCCGACCTGCTGGGACCAGTGGTTCCCCGAGCTCGCCCGCGCCTATTCGCTCGGGGGCGCCGAGGTCATCGTGTATCCGACCGCCATCGGCTCTGAGCCCGACCACCCCGGGTTCGACACCCAGCCACTGTGGGAGCGCGTGATCACCGGCAACGGGATCGCGAACGGCACCTTCATGGTCGCCGTGAACCGCATCGGCACCGAGCCGCCGCTGACCTTCTACGGATCCTCTTTCATCTCGGACCCCTACGGCCGCGTGCTGGTGCAGGCCCCGCGCGACGAGGCCGCGGTGCTCGTCGCCGACCTCGACCTCGACCAGCGCCGCGACTGGCTCGAGCTGTTCCCGTTCCTGGACACCCGCCGCCCGGAGACCTACGCGGCGCTGCTCGACAGCGCCGAGCCCGGCTAGGACCTCGTCGTGTAGGGCCCGGTCGAGACCGGGTGATAGCCCTTCGCGCCCACCTCGAGCGCGAGCGCGCTGCGCGGATCCTCGCCGGCCCGGAGGCGGTTGAGCGCGTGGGCGAAGTCGTAGCGAGGCGACCAGCCGAGCTGCGTGCGGGCTCGGGCGTTGTCGTACACGCGCTCGATGCCGGGGAACATCCTCCAGCCACGCGGCTCGTAGACGGCCTCGTAGCCGGGGACGCGGCGACGCAGGACGTCCGGGGCGTGGGTGCGCAGCTCGGCCAGGTCGTCGTGGGTGAACGGGGTCGTCGCGCTGACGATGTAGCGCTCGAAGCCGATCGCGGGCGCGCGGTCGAGCGCGAGCCGGTGCGCGCCCACCACGTCCTCGAGGTCGACGCGGCGGTACAGCAGCTCGTTGAGCTTGAGGTTGGCGTCGTCGTAGGCGGCGCGCACCTCGTCGCGGTCGTCGGGCTCGGGGAAGAAGCGCGACGTGCGCAGGATCAGGCACGGCAGGCCGTGGTCGCGATGCACCAGCGCGCAGAGGTCCTCCGCCGCCGTCTTGGTGGCGCCGTAGACGTTCTTGGCCACCGCGGGGACGTCCTCGGTGATCCAAGCCGCGGGCGCTCCCGGCGGCGGTGTGAGCGCTTCTCCGAACGCGCTTGTCGTGCTCGTGAAGACGAAGCGGCCGACGCCCGCCGCGACGGCCTCCTCGAGAAGGTTCAGCGTGCCGGTCACGTTCGTGTCCACAAAGGCCTGCCGGTCGTGCGAGCCGACGTGGGGCTTGTGCAGGGTTGCGGTGTGCAGGACGGCGTCCACGCCCTCCATGCAGCCGCGCACACACGCGCGGTCGGCGATCGACCCGACCACCGTCGTGGCCGGAGAGTCGAGCACGTCCAGGCCGAGGACGTCCTGGCCCTCCGCGGTCAGGACCCGGGTCAGCGCTTCGCCGAGGTGACCGGAGCTCCCGGTCACGAGGATCCTCACAGCGCGTTCAGGTAGCCGAGCACGTTGGTGCTGACGACGTCACCGTCGATCTCGATCGCGGCCGAGACGACGCGGACCCCGTCGGTCCAGTAGCCGAGCTTGCCTTTAGGCGGGCTGCCGTCGGGCCCGTCGAGGGCGACGAAGCTGCCCTTGCCCTTGGCGACGACCTCCGGCGTCGGCGCCGGAGTGGTGCTGCCGTCGCCGCCGATCGACAGGACGGCGTCGAGCGCCACCGCGGTCTCGAGCTCGTCCAGGTACGTGCGCCCAGTCTCCGTCACCGGGGTGAGGGCGACGAGCTCGTGATGCTTCTTCAGTCTCACCGAGCAGTAGTCGGCGTGGATGGTGAACGTGTCGAGCCTGCCGCGCCGCCGCGGCGCGCGGGTTTCCGTGCCGCTCTCGCCCGCCGCGGCAAAGCCTCCGCCCTTGTGCATGAGCCGGGGGCGCCGACCGCGAGGCAGGCGAGGGCGGTGGGCAGGGCGTTGCGGGCTCTCATGGCCCGAGCATAGGGTGCTAGGCGAGATCTCGGGCCATGCGGTAGGCGCCGCCCGGCGCCCAGACGGCGGGCTGTTCGCCGCGCGCTAGTCCCCGCTGTGGCGGCTGCCGGCGTGGGTGACCGTCTTGACCGAGTACTTCGAGGGCTCGAGGCGGACCTTCGGGTTGTCGATCTGCTTGAGGCGGTCGATGAGCTTGATCCACTGCTTGGGCTTGAGCACCGCGTTGACCTGCTTGGCGGCCTTGGTGTCGGTGCCGTAGAGCGGCTTCCAGCCGACGTGGATGTGGTCGTTGTGGTCGGGCAGCGCGAGCGTGTTGTCGGCGCCCTCGAAGGTCATGAGCGAGATGATCTGGTCGGGCTTCATCGTGCCCTGCAGGGTCAGCAGGCGCTGGATCGTCTCGTCGGTGATCGAGCCCTTGCCCTGGTTGCCGAGGATCGAGATGCCGTTGATCTTGGCGATGTCCACCGCGTTGCCCGACGAGTGCTCGGACACGTTGCCCGAGGCGGTGTAGAAGCCGTGCCCGCAGCGCAGCGAGCTGACCGTGGGCTTCAGGCCCGACGCGGCGAGGAACTCCAGCGTGGCCAGCACGCGGCGGTCGATCGCGCCGCCGCGGATGTCGCGGGCGCCGCAGGAGTAGATGTCGATGCGCGGGTTGGCCAGGACGTGGCGGCTGAGCGCGTCCTTGCCCATCAGCAGGATCTGGCCGAGCGACGGGCGGTCGGCGTCATCGCCGAAGAACGGGTTCTTGCCGGCCGAGCGGTAGATCGCCGTGGACTCGAGCAGCTTCCAGCCGTCGAGGATCGGCTTCGGATCCACGCGCGGGGCGCCGCGGCCGGCCGGGCGCAGTTCGAAGAGCAGGTGCGGGGCCTGGAGCGAGTCGGTCTTGCCGATGCGCCCGAGCACGGTGCCGGCCACGACGCGCGAGCCCTTCTTGAGCGGGCGCGTGACGAAGTCCCGCGCGTTCAGGCCCACCGGAGCCTGGCTGGAGGGCTTGTAGCTGGCGGCGGTGATCTGGTGCACGCCGCCGGAGCGGCGGGCGCCGGCGCGGGCGGGGTGGGCGAAGAGGCGCTGCTTGGCGGGCACGGCGGCGGGGAGGACGGTCGCGGGGCTGGCGGCGGGGCGTACCACGCGGGCATGGGCGCGGCGGCCTGCGCGCGCAGCGGCGCGCGGCGTCGGGCGGCGAGCACCGGCGCGGTGGGTCGTGGCCGAGGCGGCGGCGGTCGGCTTGGCGTCCGCCCGCGGGAGCGCGAGCTCCTTGGCGATCTGCGCCTTGGTGGCCTGGCGCAGCTTCGGCGCCGGGTACGTCTGGGCGACCTTGGCCAGGCGCGAGTAGGTGAAGGTGTTGCCGTAGGCGTCCTGGAGCTGGATGAAGCGCCCGAGGCGCTTGGTCTGGCCGATCCGCACGATCCGGCCGTCGTTGACCGCGATCACCGGGGCGCCGCGGCGGGCGAAGATCTTGATCCCGTGGCGGTTCTGGCGCGACTCGACGACGTAGGCGGCGTTGCCGTGGGTGACCTTGCGACGGCTCTGCTTCTTGGTGACCTGCCCGGCGTAGGAGGCCGTCGCCTGAACCGGGAAGCGGCCCTCGGTGAGGCCCGTGAGCGAGCCGATGAAGTTGGCCGGCAGCCCGCTGATCAGCCGGGCGCGCATGAGCACCGAGTCGACGTACCAATCGGCGTGGTTGTAGGCGTAGATCGACTTGCGCAGGTCCGTGTCGGCGCCTGCAGCGCGCAGGTAGCGCGCGGCCGCGAAGATCGCGTCGGCGGGGTTGTTGGGGTCCTTGAAGTGGTCCTGGTTTGCGTCGACGCCGTACTTCTTCCAGGTCGCGGGCATGAACTGCATCCAGCCCTGCGCGCCGGCGGAGGACACGTTGAGGTTGCGCCCGTAGTCGGTCTCGATCTCGTTGATCGCGGCGAGCACTTCCCAGCGCACGCCGTACTGGATGCCGGCGGCCTGGTAGAGGGAGAGCAGGAACGGCGGGATGCGGAACTTGTCGATGAAGAAGTTCGGCACGCCGATCGGAGCGGCGCCGGGGGTGGCGAGTGAGAAGTTCGGGTTCGCCGGGGTCGGGGTCCCGTCGGAGCGCTGGATCGGTCGGGGGGTGCCGGTGACGGCCGGGTCGGTGATCGTCTTGTCGACGGCCGTGGCGCAGTCTAAAGTTGAAGTTGAGATCGAGACCTGGTTGCCGGTCTTGTGGTTCTTCTTCTGCTTGCACTTCTTCGGATCGGTGATCCGGCCGGAGCCCGACTTGGCGTTGCCGGGGCGCTGGCGCTTGGCAGCCGTGTGCTTGGCGCCAGGCGTCGCGGTGGCCGTGAGGGAAGGATCGGCCAGCACCGTCTCCACGGGCGTGGGGAAGGGCGTGGGAGCCTCGGTCCCCGCGGGGGTGGCCGTGTCGGTGGGGCTCGAGAGCACCTGCGGCGTACCGGTCGGGCTCGGCAGCGGGTTCTCGGCCGTGGCCGCGGGGGTGGGCGTCTGCGAGAAGGCGGTGACCACCGGCGTGGGGGAGCTCGCCGGCGTGCCCGTGGGCGTGGGATCCTGCGCCAGCGCGGCGCCGCCGATCACGGCGGCATAGAGCCCGGCGCAGGCGAGGCCGGTCGCGACGACCTTGCGAAGGGTCATCGTCGGGGCTCCGGCTGGGTGAGGTGGCTGGGCAAGTCGGGTTCTTCTTCACACGCGCGAGGCCGCCACCGGGGGGTGACGACCGTGTCCAAATCGGCATTGGCCGCTTCCGGCTTGAGCCAGCGAGGCCAGATTGCGCAGCGCCAAGCAAAGCTCACGTTCGACTTGAGCCTGAGTATGCGCGTTTCGTCCAGACGTGCGAGGATCGGCGGGTGCCCGACCTCTCCGCGCGACGGCAGGCGCTCTCCGATCGAGGGGGCGAACTGCTCGAGGGAGCCGCGGAGCGCTCGCGGACCTCGATGCGGTCACGCTTCGAGCGCCTGCGGGTCGCCTGGCGATCGCTGATCCAGGTCGGCCTGGCCTCCATGGCCGCGCTGCTGGTGGCCGAGGACCTGATCGGCCACACCCGCCCGTTCTTCGCGCCGATCGCCGCGATCGTCACCCTCGGGGTCACCGTGGGCAAGCGCGGCCGCCGGGCGGTCGAGCTGGCGGTGGGCGTGGCGGTCGGTATCGCGATCGCCGATGCGCTGCTGCTGGTGATCGGGCGGGGCCCGGTCCAGCTCGCCGTCGTGGTGATGCTGGCGATGAGCGCCGCCGTCTTCCTGGGCAGCGGCCAGATCCTGGCCAACCAGGCCGCCGTCTCGGCCGTGCTGGTCGCGACGATCGGCCAGCCTGGGCACGGGCTCTCGGGGGCGCGCTTCATCGACGCGCTGGTCGGGGGCGGGATCGGCCTGCTGGTGCACGCTCTTGTGCTCCCCGCAGACCCGATCCGAATCGTCCGCCGCGAGGCCGAGCCGGTCCTCGACGAGCTGGCGCTCGTGCTCGAGAGCGTCGCCGAGGCAATCGAGCGCCGGGACCCCGAGCTGGCCGGGCGCGCGCTGGTGCGGGCCCGCGGGCTCGACGCGATGGAGGCGCGCTTCCAGGAGGCAGCGGCCGTGAGCCGAGAGACCGCGCGCTTCGCGCCGGCCCGCCGGCGCTCGCGCGGGCGCGTGGACGTCTACGCGAGCGCCGCCGAGATGGTGGACCTCGCGATCCGCAACGTGCGCGTGCTCGCGCGCAGCGCCCTGCGCGGGGTGCGCCTGGAAGAGAACCTCCCTCCGGCGATCTCCTACGCGGTGCGCGAGCTCGCCGAGGCCGTGCGGGCGTTGCGCGCAGCGCTGGAGGATCCCGAGGGCATGCAGGCGGTGCGGCTGCCGGCCCTGCGCGCGGCGGGGCGGGCCTCGGCCGTGCTGGAGCAGACCGGCAACCTCTCGGTGACCGTCGTGATCAACCAGATCCGCGCCACGGCGGTGGACCTGCTGCGCGGATCAGGGATGACCGACGACGAGGCGGTGGCGGCGGTCCGCCAGGCGATCGACGAAGCGCTCTCGACCGACTCCTAGCCGGCCTGGCAGCGCGGGCACCAGTACGTGGTGCGGCCGCCGACGGTCGCCCGCTCGAGCGCGGTGGCGCAGCGCGGGCAGCTCGAGCCGCGGCCGCGCGCGGCGACGAAGCGCCCGGTGTGTACGCCGCCCAGGCGGATCGCCTCGCGAGTCGCGGCCCGCAGCTCCCGCCGCAGGCGGTCGAGCTCCTCCGTGTCGAGCTCGCCCGCGGGACGGCGGGGAGACAGCCGCGCGCGCCACAGGGTCTCGTCGGCGAGCAGGTTGCCGACGCCCGCGATCACGCCCTGGTCGAGCAGCCGCGCCTTCAGCGGCGCGCTGCCGCGCCCCACCCGCTCGCGGAACGCGTCGCGCCCGACCTCGGCGGCGTCGGGGCCGACGTGGGTGAAGTCGGGCTCGATCAGCGCGCGCCCGAGCCGGCGCTTGTCGTGCAGCGCGAGCCGGCCGCCGCCGGCGAAGTCGAGCGCGAAGCGGTCCCAGTTGCGGTCGGCGGGGGCTTCGTCGACCGCGATCCGCCCTGCCATTCCGAGGTGCAGCCCGAGGTCGGGACCGCCGTCGGTCTCCACCCAGAGGAACTTCCCGCGCCGGTGGGCCGAGGTCAGCCGCCGGCCGACCAGCGCCGCGGCGATCTCGCCCGGGGCGTGGGGGCGGCAGACGTAGGCGTCGGCGTCGTCGACCGCGACGATCTCGCGACCGAGCACCTTCTCGATCTGCAGCCGGGCGCGCTCTGCCTCGGGAAGCTCTGGCATGGACACGCAGGCTACGGGCATCAGGAGGCCACCGATCCCGAGATCGAGCAGCTTCTGAGCGACGGGATCGCCGCCGCGGGCGCGCGGGAGCCGCTTCGGCGGCCCCAGCGCACGGCGCCCAAGGCCGTCGCCCGGCTGCTCGAGGCCTACGCGCTGGCGACGGCGACGCCGAGCTGAAGCTCGCCGCCGAGGAAGGTCGCGAGGCGCTCGGCCTCCTCCTCGATCCCCGTGCGCGTCGCGCGCGAGGGCTCGGTGAAGGGGCTCACGCTGACGATCAGCCGCGGGCCCTTGCGCTCGTGGCGCCAGACGCCCTCCATCCGGCCGGCGACGAGCAGCACGGGCGAGATCCAGCCCTGGGGCCGGTGCACTCGCGCCTTGAAGGGCCCGGGCATCAGGCGCTCGGCGTGCAGCGTGGCGGCGATCACGTACTGGTCGAAGCCGGGCAGCAGCCGCACGCCCGCCGCCGGCTCGGCGCCGGCGGCCTGCTCGGCGTGACCGCGAAGCATCAGCATCGGCTCGCCCTCGACGGCGACGGTCACAACCTCATCGGCGAGCGCCGCGAGCATCCGCCCGCCCTCGGCTGGAGTCGTGCCCCACCAGCGCGCGAGGTCCTCGCGGGTCGCAGGCCCGCCGGAGGCCAGATAGCGGCGCGTGACCTCCACCAGCGCCTCGCCGGGGTCCTGCGCCGGCCAGTGCGGGCGCGTGAAGCGGACGTGGGGGCCGGTCCCGGGGGCGAAGCAGAGCATCCCCGCCGCCGCGGCCGGCTTGAGCATCGCGCCCCAGCTCTCGCGCAGGCGCTCGTCGCCGACCGCGTCGGCGAGCTCGCCGCGGGTCAGCTCGCGCCCGTCGAGCGCCTCCCCGATCGCCTCGATGAGCGCGAGCGCCTCGTCGCGCGTGAAGCCGAAGGCGCGCTGGCGCGACCGGCTGAGGAAGTGGCGCTCGATCCGCGTGCCGAGCGCGGCGACCCACATCCCCATCTCGGCGGTGGGCAGCAGGTGCAGCGTTCCGCGCATCGCCCAGGTCTTGACCAGCGTGCGCTCCTGCCACAGCGCGCGCGCGACCGCGCCGGGCTCGAGGCCCTCGACCCGCGCCCATAGGGTCAGCTCCGCGCTCGACATCACCTGCGCGTGCAGTCCGGCCAGCTCGGCGACGACCTCCAGCGCGCGCTCGCGCGGCACGCGCGCGTCCAGGCGCTGGCGGCGCAGTCGCCAGGCCGCGACCTGCGCCCAGCTCAGATTCAGCTCAGAGGATGGCGCCGTCGTCGTAGAGCTTGCGGATGGTGACGCTGCCGGCCGGGGCCGCGTCGATGCACAGGCGGCAGAGCACGCACTCGTCGAGGTTGTCCTCGACGACCCGCAGCTTGCCGTCCTCGCCCTGGGCGTAGATGTCCACGGGGCAGACCTCGGTCAGCTTCGCCGCGACGGCTGGGTCCTCGGCGGCCTCGGGAGCGACCTCGACGTCGATGAAGAGCTTGGACATCAGGCGAGGGCCCCGATGCGGTCGCGCACGATGCCCGGGATGTCCTCGATGCGCTCGGCCACGGTGATGCCGGCGTCGGCGAGGCGGGCGATCTTCTCGGTCGCGGTGTCCTCCTTGCCCTCGACGATCGTGCCGGCGTGCCCGAAGGACATGCCCGGCATCTCGTCCATGAAGCGCCCGGCCATGAAGGCGACGATCGGCAGGCGCGAGGCGTTCGTCGTCACCCACTCCGACAGCTGGGCCTCCATGCGCCCGCCCGGCTCGGTGTAGATGACGATCGCCTGCGTCTCCTCGTCGGCCTCGAACAGCGGCATCAGCTCGGCGTAGGTCGAGCCGATGATCGCGTCGCCCCCGATCGAGACCGCGGTGGACTGCCCGAGGCCGGCGGCGGTCAGCGTCGAGGACATCTCGGTGGTCATG
>JBBRYA010000048.1:0-28059 GCA_038238015.1 Solirubrobacterales bacterium | reverse complement strand
CGGGCCTCGCGCAGCTCGAGATGAGCGACGCGATCATGTCGCTGCTGATGTACACGTCGAGCATCACGCGCGCAGGGTCGGCCGGGGCGGGCAACTTCGGCATCACCAACTTCGGCGACCTCAAGCTCAAGGACGTCGTCGTCACCCCGACGCTCGGCAGCTTCACCGTGCTCGGGGAGGTCACCCACAAGATCGTGTGGCAGGTCCGGTCGGCGACCGGGCCGGGCGGCGAGGTCAGCGTCGCGAGCGAGACGGATCCGTTGATCAAGGCGGCGAACTTCGCCCAGGTCGCCAGCGACATCACGCCGGACATGTCCGATTTCAATGGCCGCCCGCCGCGCACGAAGTTCTGGTCGCAGGACCTGACCGAACGGCACGAGCTCTTCCACGCCCACGACGTCCAGGGCAAGGGCCAGGGAGCGGTGTTCGTCGCCACCAACTGGCTCGACACGCAGGCTGCGGCCACCGTGGCTGAGGTCAACCTGCTGCTCAAGCAGGTGCCGGTGCGCGCGGTCGCGGCGCTCGTGGCCGGCATGGGCGTGCCGGCGGAGCATCGCGCCTACGGCGACGGCGCGCCCGCCTACAAGGCCAGGGCCGACGCGGTCACGGCCAAGGGGGCCGCGGGTGACTACAAGTGACCGACGCGGGCGTCCCAGGGCCCTCCGACCTCGCTGACCTGCGCGTTCCGGAGGTTCCGTCCGACGTCGCCTACGACGACCTCGAGGACGTCCGCGCGCGCCGGCTGCTCGACGCCAACGGCGTCAAGCCCGACGCTCCGACCCTCGTGCGTGCGCTCGACTCCGAGATCGACACGATCGCCGCCGCCGCCGCGCGCGTCATCGGCGCCGAGGGGATCGCCGGCGCCATCCCCCGCCTGAAGGAGCTGGCGGGCAGGGAAGGCGACACGGTCCGCGCCGAGGCCGCCTACGCGCTCGCGCGCCTGGGCGATCCGGAGGGTGTCCCGGCACTGGAGGCCTGCCTGGAGCTGCCCGCCGAGGCCTACGTGGCCCCCTTTCAAGCCGCGGGCTCGCTGGCGCGCCTCGGCAGCGATCGCGGGCGCGAGACGATCGTTCGCGGCCTGGAGTCCCGCGTCTCGCTCCTCCGCACGATCGCCGCCAAGCAGCTGCACGCGTTTGCGGACCTGGGCCTCGAGACCGCGCTCCCGCTCTTCGAGCGCGCGCTCGAGGACCCCGACGACGGGGTCCGCTGGGAGGCGCTCGTTCAGCTGCGCGAGCTCGATGACCCAGACGTCAGGGAGCTGCTCGAGAAGACCGCGCGCGAGGATCCTCAGCAGTACATCCGCCAGGCCGCGCAAGCGGCGCTGGACCTCCACTGAGGGAGGCGTAGCCCGTGGCGTCGACGTGCCGCCATCTCTAGTCCGCGCCGGCTTCGGTTCGGCGAGGATGAGCCTTCCCCGCTCGCGAGCCGTACCTCCTGCGGTCACTAGCGAACTTCAAGGAGAACTGATCAGCGTGAGCCTCATGCAGACCGAGCCCGAGCCCACGACGACGGATCACGAGCCGCCGGTGATGCCGATCGAGGCGCTCCAGCACACGATCCGCCATTCGACGCTGCGCGGCGTGGGGTTCGTCGGCATGCTCGCCATCGCCCTGATCCATCTGCTCGACGTCATTTCGAAGTTCGACGAGGCGCCCTACCTCGGGGTCATGTACGTCGCCCTCATGCTCGCCAGCCTCGCGGTTGCGGCGCTCATCCTGCACACCGGCTCACGCCGGGCATGGATCCTGGCCGGCGCGCTGGCAGCGGCCACCCTGGTCGGCTTCATCCTGAGCCGCACCACGGGCCTGCCCGGCGCCACCGACGACATCGGCAACTGGTCGGAGGGCCTTGGCCTGGCCTCGTTGCTCGTGGAGACCACCGTCATCGCCCTGGCTCTCTACGGGCTCCGCCTGTCGAGCAGCGAGCGCCAGCCTGGCGTGCACTCCTCGATCGTGGATCGCTCGACGGTCGCGAGCCGGACGCCCTAGCAGGCGGCCGGGTACACCGGATCCGCTCGCTACGGCGACTCGTTGCCGTAGATGTTCTGGTCGAGGATGTCTCATCGGCCTCGAACGGCCGCGGGTCGGTCCCGCCACGGTGTCGTTCCAGTCGGTCCACACGGTGTAGGAGGAGCCGGCGCCGGTGGGCGTGACCCACAAGGTAGTCGCCCGCGAAGGGCACCCGGCGCCCGTCGAACTGCTCGAAGTTCCCGTTCGCGCCCCGCTGGCTGACGCGGATCGCGGGCGGGAACGCGCTGTCGCTCACCGATGCGGGGGTGCCAAACACGTTGAGAACGTGATCACCAGAGCTTCGGCCGCTCGGCACACGTGTCAGCGGAACGTGAGTCGCTTGGATCGCGTGGCTGCGTTGCCGGCCTGGTCGACCGCGCGCACCTCGAACAGCCCCGGCAGGCGCCGCTCACGGCGCAGGCGCCGGATCGCGCGCGCGCTCGGCTTCAGGCGGACGGTGATGACCTCGTTGGCCTTCACCTTGATGCCGCTCTGGCGCCGCAGCCGCATCAGCCTGCCACGCGCCGGCCGCCCCCTCGCGCTCGTGTAACGCCCCGACAGCGTCACTCGCACCGCGGCGATCTCGTCCACGCTCAGTCGGAAGCGCAGCCCGGTCTTCCGCAGGCGCCGGAGGCTCTGGCGCGCGTTGGAGAGCAGGCGGATCCGCGGCTGCGTGTGGTCGCCTCGTGGCGAACCCTGGCCTCCGCCCTGCGTCCCGCCGCCCTGCGTGCCTGGCTCCTTGAGCTGCAGGTCGAGCGCCTGGACCTCGTCGTAGGGCGTCTCGAAGGACACCAGCGCGCGCCCGTCCTTGGCGAGCTTGTCGCGCGCCGCGGAGTCGACCGGGATCGACACGTGCCGGGTGCCGGCGGTGAGCTGGACCTTCAGGTCGCGGACTACGTGGCCGCTCATGTCCGGCGCCCACGGCGGCGTGGTGCCGTCCGCGGTCCCGCAGGCCGACAGGCCGTAGTCCGGCGGCGGGTCCGAGGCGAGCGAGCAGCTCGTCTCGAACACCGGGATGTAGCCCGGGTCACCCGTCCACAGGAAGAAGTGGGCGGTGCCGGGACCGCTGGCCGTGACGTCGCCCTCGACGGCGGAGCTGCCCAGCGTCGCGTTCTCGACGGCGATCCTGTCGTTCGCCGGAGCCGGCTTGCGGCCGGAGATCGGCACGCCGTTGCGCGCCGACTGATGGATCGTCTGCGGCGAGTCGACTCCGTCGAGGTTCGGGTGCGACACGTTCGGGGTGTCCGGAGTCGTCGAGCCGCTCGGCGAGTAGCCCGGGAGCTTCGCGCGGCCCCAGCGATAGGGGTCGGATTGGACGCTGCCGAAGGTCGACCAGGCCATCCGCGTGCTGAGGTCGATGTGGCGCAGCTTGGTCGAACCGGCCGCGCTGGTGTCGTCCTCGTCGTAGGGCGTGATGTTCAAGCCCATGCGGTTCGGATCGACCGCCGACGGCAGGTCGGCCATCGGGATCTTGACCTCGAGGTTGTAGCCGCCGGCCGAGCCGTAGCCGTGGGGGGTGCTCGTGTCGTTGCTGCCGACCCAGTTCGCCGTCGATGCGACCTTCACGCCGGGAGCGTTCGGAGCGTTGTCGACCGTGTTTGCCAGCGGGCCGGTGGCGTAGCCCTGGTGGTTGTCGGCGTCACGCTCCCAGCACGGGCCGTTGGCGCCGTTGCCGTTCGTGTTGCCCGGGTCGTTGGTGAACGGGAAGATGCCGAGCTTGAACGTCGTCGCCGTGTCCTTGAGCTTCTGCGAGGAGTCGCCACGCGGGTCGATGATCAGCTCGACGGAGTCAGCCAGCCAGTGCGCGACGCACTCCGCCGGCGTGACCGCGTAGCTCTGGAAGTCGTCCTTGACGTGGACGAAGAAGTACAGGTCCTCGCCGTTGCGCGTGACCTTCGCGTAGGTGCTGTCAGCGGTGCCCGGAGCGCTCGAGGAGCCGCAGTCCACGCCGGCGGGTGAGCAGTCGCGGTTGTTCCCGCCCGGCTCCCACTTGCGGCCGACGTTCAGCGCCTCGCCCGGGTACTCACTGCCCTCCTGGCCGTCGACGACGGGGGCGCCCGCGCCGGGGATGCTGGTCTCGGGCACGACGCCGAGCGTGAGGTTCTCGCTGCTCGACCCAGCCGGCGCGCTGTAGGACGTCGCGATGCCGACGGTCACGTTCTGGTTCTGCGCCCCGCTGGCCGTGCTCCCGGGCAGCGTGGCGTTCGTGAAGGAGTTGCTCACGGCGAAGTTGACCGTCGTGTCGCCGCCCGGCGCGAGCGGCCCGTAGGGCTTGGACGTCGCGTCGGCGGTCACGCCCGTGGGCAGGGTCAACGTGACGCTGCCGCTCTGCGGGACCGTGGAGAAGTTGTGGACGCCGACCGGGACGGTGATCGTCTCGCCGACGGCCATCGTCTGGACCGCGGCCGAGCGGCCGAGCCGCGAGGCCTGCGGTGCGGTGTCCTGGAGCCAGGAGTCGTACTCGGCCCAGTTGCCCCAGCGGTGGAAGCGGCCCTCGGCGGGCGGCACGAGCCGCACGACGTTGTCGGTGTAGCCGCTGTTGGAGCCCGCGGTCACGGTCGCCGAGAGCCGGTAGTTCTGGTTGACGGTCGAGGCGGTGTCCGGCGTGACCACGAAGGTCGCCGTCGAGTCGCTGGCGTTGTTGCTGGCGCCGATCGGCTTCGACGACGAGTCGACCGTCCAGCCCGACGGCGCGTTCAGCGTCGCGGTGCCGGCCGGAACGCTTCCGCCGGAGGGCGACTTCACGTGCACGGTGGCCTGGAACGGCGTCCCGGGCGCGTTGTAGAAGCGCGAGAAGCTGAGGTACTCCTGCGTCCCGGTCGGCAGGCCGCCCGCGTCCTGGCGGGTGGCCCCGAAGAGGATCGCGTGATCCTGGCCGGAGGGGGCGTTCGCCGAGCCGTCGGGGTTGACGTTCGGCTGGAACGGCACGAACGACGCGGTCTGGCCGAAGCGCCGGCAGTTGGGGTTGGCCGTCGCCTTGTACATCGTCCGGCTCTGGGTCGGGTATGCCGAGGCGCCCTCGTTGTGGATCTGCTCCCAGATCTTGGGCGAGCCGGCGAGCTTGCCCTGGACGTTGCCCTCCGGCCAGCGGTAGGGCGAGTCATAGCCGGTCCACGCGCCGACGACGGTGTCGAGGTTCGTGCCCGCGGTGGGGGTGAAGCCGGTGGTGCAGTCGGGCGATGCGGTGGTGCCGCCGGCGCCCGCCGTGCTGCCGCCCGAGAAGATCTTCTTGACCTGCCAGGTGCTGAGCGCGTCGGGGCCCTGCAGCTGCTCGGGGAACATGTTGGGATCGGCCGCGGCGAGCATGCCCTCCCAGATGAAGCGCCCGGCCTGCTGGTGGTTGCCGTGACCCACGGCGAGCGTCGGTGAGTAGCCGATGTATATGTCGGGCTGGGTCTGGCGGATGATCCGTACGACACGGCGGAGCGTCTCGTCGTGACCCCAGAAGTACTGGGTCAGGGGCGCACTCTGGTTGTAGAAGAAGTCGACGCGGTCGAGGTAGTAGAGGTCGACGGTGCCCGACCGGTAGTGCGCGACGCGGTCCTCGTTCTCGCGGCGGAGGCCGAGCGCCGGGCCGATCTCCGTACCGGACGCGTTGCCGCCGCCCTCACCGCGGGTGACCTGGATGATCCCGCAGCGGATGTCGTAGCGCTGATGCCACACGCCGCACGGGCCGATGATCGAGGTGTCGTCGTCGGGGTGGGCCCACTCGCCCATGACGTTGATCTTGGTGGACTTGTCCGCCGTGTAGGCGTTCGCCGAGCCCGCCAGGCTCAGCGCGAAGATCGACGCCGCTGTGATCAACATGCCGAAACGCTTCACGTCTATGCCCCTCCCCAGGGTGCTACCACACGAACACCTTCGAACGGCCTCGAACACGCTGACTCGAGCAACGCTCAGAGTATGCCCGCCGGCTCACGGCTGTCAAGTCAGTGCACTGGATCCAGGACGGGCTCAGACTCGAACACGAACGAACATCGGCTTGCCCGTGATGGCGGGGATCCTCCACCTGTCGCTGACCAGCGTCGACCAGCCGCGGCTGCAGATGGGACGGCTGGCGGTCGTCTCGTTGGACGCGCGCCGAGAGCGACCCGACGCCCCGGGCCGCTAGCGCCTGCAGGCCTGCACCGGCCGCGTGCACGCGTGCGGCCGCCTCGGCCACGCGCTGCGAGAGGCCCGTGCGCGAGGTCGGTGGCGGTCATCGCGACCGCGCCGATCTGGCAGACCTCCGTGAGCTTCAGCGCGACCTCGCGCGCGGTCGCGTACTCGACCCCGCGACCGACCACGACCATGCGCCCGGTGAAGGCGAGCGCGGTCGCGGGCGCGATCACCGCGCGCTCGAGCGCGGGCAGCGCGTCGGCCGCGCTGCGCGCCGTCGCCTCCAGCGCGTCGGCCATGGCCTCGCCCTCGCCCGCGGCGTGGGCGGCGCGTAGTAGACCGGAAGCGAGATCGAGTCGCGCACCGCGCTCCAGCCGGGCAGCAGGCGCAGGGCGTACACGGCGTAGGTCGCCGCGTTGTCAGAGGTGCCGTGCGCGGCGAGGCGCACGAGCCGCGGCGGAGCTTTGGCGAGCCGGCGGCCGAGCGCGGCGATCTCCTCGTGCGCGCCGGCGAGCCTGGTGAGCACCGGACTGCTCGCGGATCTCCGCCCGCAGCAGCTCGGCGCCCGCCGCATCGCTCATGCCGCGACGGGCTCGCGCCGCAGGGCGCGGCCGCTCTCGGCGTCGAAGTACCGCAGCCCCTCGGCCACGAGCCCGAAGCGAACCGTGTCACCGGGCTGGGCGTCGGAGCGGCCCTCCACGGAGAGCACCAGCCGCGTGTCCGCGTCATGGCGGACTCCGAGGAACGTCTCGCGCCCGAGCGCCTCGACGTACTCCACCTCCCCCTCCAGCGGGCCCACCAGCCCCTCTGCCCACGGGCGCGCGTACTCCGGCCGCACGCCGAGCATCAGCTCGCCGCCGGCCACGCGGGCGGCGCCCGGCACGCGCAGGTCGAGGCCGTCGCGGCGCAGTCGCAGGGCATCGCCGTCGCGCTCGGCCCCCACCCGCAGGAAGCTCATCGCGGGGGAGCCGATGAAGCCCCCGACGAAGACGTTGGCCGGCTCGTCGTAGAGCTCCGCGGGCGTTCCCACCTGCTCGAGGCGGCCGTGGTTCATGACCGCGATGCGGTCGCCCATCGTCATCGCCTCGACCTGGTCGTGGGTCACGTAGACCGTGGTCGTGCCGATCTCCTTCTGCAGCCGCTTGATCTCCCCGCGGGTCTGCACGCGCAGCTTCGCGTCGAGGTTGGAGAGCGGCTCGTCCATCAGGAAGACCTGCGGGTCGCGCACCAGCGCGCGCCCGAGGGCCACGCGCTGCTGCTGGCCGCCCGAGAGCTGGCGCGGCCGGCGCTCGAGCAGCGGGTCGAGCTCGATCGACCGCGCCGCCCGGCGCACGCGCTCGTCGATCTGCTCCTTGGGCATCTTGCGCCGGCGCAGCCCGAAGGCGAGGTTGTCGTAGACCGTCATCTGCGGGTACAGCGCGTAGTCCTGGAAGACCATCGCGATGTCGCGCTCGCGCGGGGCGACGCGGTTGACCACGCGGTCGCCGATGCTGATCTCCCCCTCGGTCACCGACTCCAGGCCCGCGAGCATCCGCAGCGCGGTCGTCTTGCCCGAGCCCGACGGCCCGACGAGCACGAGGAACTCGCCGTCGGCCGCCGCCAGCGACAGCTCGGCCACGGCGTCGACCGCGTCATAGCGCTTCCATACGTCGTCGAACGAGACACCCGCCACCGCTCCCCCTTTAACCCTTGACCGCGCCGGTCAGCATGCCGCGGATGAAGTGCCGCTGCAGGAACACGTACAGGATCACCACGGGCATGGCGACGATGACCGAGCCCGCGGCCAGCAGCGCGAAGTCCGTGGTGTTGCGGCCCTGGAAGAAGGCCAGCCCGAGCGGGGCGGTGCGCAGCGCCTCGTCGGAGACCATCACCAGCGCGAGCAGGAACTCGTTCCAGGTCCACATGAACACGAGCACCATCATGGTCAGTACGGCGGGGCGCCCGAAGGGCAGGATCACCCGCCACAGCGTCGTCCAGCTCGAGGAGCCGTCCAGCCGCGCCGCCTCGACCAGCGAGCGCGGCACCGAGCGGAAGAACGCCCGCATCCAGAACGTGCCGAACGCGACCGAGACGCCCACCTGCGGGAAGATCAGCGCGGCGTAGGTGTCGGTCAGCGCGAGGTCGCGCATGTCGTAGTAGAGCGGCACGACGGTCGCCTCGAGCGGCACCATCAGGCCGAGCAGGAAGAGGTAGAACAGCGCCTGGTCGCCGCGGAAGCGCATCATCCCGAACGCGTAGCCGGCGAGGATCGACAGCAGGGTTGAGAGCGTGACGACGCTGACGGCCACGATCGCGCTTGAGCGCAGGTACTGCGAGAAGCTGCCCTCGTCCCACGCCCTGGCGAAGTTGCCGAAGTGCAGGCCGTTGGGCGTCCCGAAGGAGGCGGTCTCCCCCGGCGTTTGCAGCGCGGTCAGCAGGATGCCCGCGATCGGGACCAGCGCGATCAGCGAGAAGATCCCCAGCAGCGTGTAGGTGAGCGCCTGCTCGCGACGGTCGATCATCGCGCCGTCTCGCGCTCGGCGACGCGGTTGATCAGGAAGGTGAGCACGAAGATCAGCGTCGCCACGCAGATCCCGATCGCCGAGGCGGTCCCCACGTCACCGCCCCGGAAGGCGCGGTTGTAGACCTCGTAGGCCGGCACGGTGGTGGCGTCGCCCGGCCCGCCGCCGGTGGTGATGTAGACGAGGTCGAAGGACCGCAGCGCCTGGATCGTCGTCAGCGTCAGCGCGACGGCGATCTCGTTGCGCAGCCCCGGCAGCGTGACCGCGACGAACTCGCGCACGGGTCCGGCGCCGTCGATCCGGGCGGCGTCGTAGAGCGACTGCGGGATCTTCTGCACCCCGGCCGTGAACAGCACCATGGCCAGGCCGTACATGACCCAGGTGCCGATCAGGCCAACCGATGGAAGCGCGAGCGAGAACGAACCCAGCCAGTCCTGCCCGAGGGAACCGAGGCCGATCGCGCTGAGTCCGCGGTTGAGCAGCCCGCCGTCGGGTGCGTAGATCATCCGCCACATGACCGCCACCACGACCAGCGCGATCACCTGCGGCAGGAAGAGCACGGTCCGGAACAGCGCCAGGCCGCGCACGTGCGTGCGCGACATCGCCGCTGCCAGCAGCAGTCCGATGCCGATCGGCAGCACCGCGTAGAACGCGACGAGCACGAGCGCGTGAAGGAACGCCGAGCGCAGCTGCGGGTCCGACACGACGGATTTGTAGTTCGCAAGGCCCGCCCAGACTCCGGGCGTCACTCCATCCCACGTGAAGAGCGACAGCCACGCACTGTGCAGCAGCGGCAGCAGCACGAAAAGCACGAACACGATGAGCCCCGGCAGGATGTAGAGGTAGCCGATCCGCCGTGGCTCCCCCGGCGGCGGAGCATCCACCTTCGCTCGGGCGCGGCGCCGCCCGCGCACCCGCGCCGGAGTCGCGCGAAGCGATCCGGGCGCGGCGGCGGGGGCGGCGGTACGGCTCACGTCAGAGCGTCTTCGTGAACTTCGAGTAGTCGGCCTGCACGGTCCGGGTGAACGCGTCCGGCTTGGTCCTGCCGGGCAGCAGCTTCTGCACGGCGCCCGAGATGTCGTCGTAGAACGTCGGGGTGGCGTAGTCCAGGTACGGCGTCAGCCCCTCGGAGTCGTTGAGCGACTTCCAGGCGGTGAACACCTCCTGGCTGAGGCCCGGCTTCGGCTGTGCATCGGTCGCCATCGCCGGCAGGTTGTCAGTCGCGATCAGCACCTTCGCGGCGTCGGGATTAGTGATGTAGTCGATGTAGGCCGCGGCCACATCCGGGCTCTTGGACTTCGAGGTGATCCCCCATGGAAGGCTCTCGCCGCCGAGCGAGACCGGCGGGCGCCCGGCGTCCTGACCGGGCATGACGAAGAAGCCGACCTTGCTGCCCATCTTGTCGGCCAGGTCGGCCGTCAACCACGTGCCGCCGATCAGGAAGGGGCCCTTGCCCTTGGAGAACTGCTGCCAGGCGGGGTCGTAGCCCGTGCCGTTGAAGTCCGGCGTGAAGTAGCCCTTCGACGCCCACTCCTGCAGCTTCGTCGCCGCCTTCTGGTTCTCGGGGGTGTCGAAGGACGCGTTGCCCTTGGCGAACACGAAGTCGCGCACCGTCTGCTTGTCGGCGAACTGGTTCTGCACGGTCTGGAACTCGTGGATCCCGCCGAACTTGTCGAGGTTGCCGAAGGAGATCGGGACCTCGCCCTGCTGCTTGGCCTTGGCGAGCATCTGCTCGAACTCGCCGAAGGTCTTGGGCACCGAGGAGACCTTGTCCTTGTTGTAGAAGACGCCGACGATCTCGCCCATCTGGGACACGCCGAAGAGGTCGCCCTGGCCGAACTGCTTGCCGTCGGTCGAGAAGCGGTTGAGGTCGAGCAGCGTCTTGGACCAGCGGTCCTTCCAGCCGTAGGCGTCGGCGTAGGTGTCCATCGGCTTGAGCAGGCCACCCTTGACGAGCTGGCCCATGACCGGCCGGCCCTGGTTGGCCTCGACGATGTCGGGCGCCTTCGGCCCCGAGACCGCGAGCTTGAGCGTGGTGTTCAGGTCGGTGAACGACTTCGCCACGCGCTTGATCTTGACGTTCGGGTACTTGGCCTGGAACGCCTTGTTGAGCTGCTTGATCTGCTTGGCCTGACCGCCCCGGACCTCCTGGTCCCAGACCGTGAGGGTGACGTTGCCGGCCTTGGCGACGTCGACCTTCTTGGAGTTCTTTTGGGCCTTGTCGGCCTTCTTGGCGTTGTCGCCGGAGTTGCCTCCGGGCGTGCCGCAGCCTGAAGCCAGCAGCGCGAGCGCAGTCGTACCGACCAGCGCTCCTCGACGGATTCTCCTCATGCGTATGTCTCCTCTCCTGAAGGTGTGAGCGCCGGCAACGGCGGCAGCCCCCTACTCGATGCTTCCCGGACGAGTCGGTCTCGCGTCACGGCGCCCGCCGCGCCCGTGGGCACGGTGACCGAGAGCGTTGCGTACAGCACTGCCCAGCGCAGCGCCACTTCGGGCGGGGCGCCTTCCAGCTCGGCCCACGCGAAGGCGGCGCACAGCAAGTCGCCGGCCCCCGTGGTGTCCACTGGTGTGCCGGCGTCGAAGCCGGGCAGCTCGGCGAGCTGCCCGTCGATCATCGCGACGGCGCCGTCCGCGCCGAGCGTGATGACCACCAGCTCCGCTCCGGTGTCGGCGAGCCGGCGGGCGGCCTCGTCCGCGGAGGCGGCTCCGGCGAGCACGAGCGCCTCGCGGCGGTTGACGAACAGCGCGCGGGCGCTCAGCGGCTGCGGCAGGCCACCGGCGAAGGCCCGCGCGTCGTCGTCGCCGCAGCTCACGTAGAGCCGGGCGCCCGCCGGCACGAGGTCGTGCTGGTCCACCGCGGCCACGACCGCTCGCGGCGCCACGGCGTCGAAATCGGCGGCGCGGGCGCGCGCGCCGGGATCGTAGGTGACCATGGCGCGCTCTCCGGCGCACGGCATGACGACCGTGACCGGCGTCCGGGTGACGGTGGGCCCGACGAGCTCGACGCCCTCGCGCTCGAGCTCGGACCGGACGAAGGCGCCCGCCGGGTCGTCGCCGAGTGGCGCCAGCAGCGCGGTGCGCAGCCCGAGGCGCGCAGCTCCGATCGCGGTGATCGCGCCGCCTCCCGGCGAGCGCACGAGGTCGCCCGCGAAGCGCTCCTCGCCCGGACCGGGCACGGCCTCGAGGCCGACGAAGGTCAGGTCGAGGAAGGCCGGGGACGCGACTGCGAGGTCCACGCTCATGCGACGAAGCGCTCCTGCAGCTCGGGGATCCGCTCGCGGTAGCCGGCGAAGATGCGCCGCGCGACGGTGACGCTCGGCACCAGCGGGTGCAGCGCGAGCGCGCGCACCGCCAGCTCGGTCGATCCGCTCAGCGCGGCCTCGATCGTGGTGCGCTCGACGTCCTTGATGGTGCTGACGAGCGCGCGGGTGTGCGGCGGCGTCTCGCCGATCGCCACGGGGACGGGGCCGGTACGGCCGACGACCGCCGGCACCTCCACCACCGCTCGCTGGTCCAGGAAGGGCAGCGCCGAGCGATTGGCGGTGTTGAGGATCAGGATCGCCCGGGTGTTGTTGGCGATCGCCTCCACCACGGCCATCGCCTCGCCCTCGTAGCCGCCCGAGTCGCTGTCGCCGCTGTCGTGCTCTCCCCCGACGCCCGCCGCGTCGCGCGCCTCGGCCATGTAGGTGCGCTCGCGCTCGTGGCGCGTCGCGCGCCAGGCGCCGAGCGCCTGCGCGGCGTCCTGCCCGTTCTGCGCGTAGAAGGCGGACTGCTGCTCGAGCAGGTACGCGCCGCGCGACTTCGGGCTCTCGAGGATCGAGGCCACCGTGTCGGCGCCGTAGTAGAAGTAGAAGAGGTACTCGTTGGGGATCATCCCAAGCGTCCGCAGCCAGTCGCCGCCGAACATGCGCCCTTCCTCGAAGCTCGCCAGTGCCTCGTCGTCGGCGAGCAGCTCGGGCAGCAGGTCGCGATCGGCGTCGCGCGCCCCCTGCAGCCAGCCGAGGTGGTTGAGCCCGAAGTAGTCGAACCACATGTCGGCGGGATCGCGATGCAGCGCCCGCGCCACCCGCCGGCACATCCCTGACGGCGAGTCGCAGATGCCGACGGCGCGGTCGCCGAGCACCTGCTGGACGGCCTCGGTGACCATGCCGGCCGGGTTGGTGAAGTTGATCAGCCACGCCTGCGGGGCGCGCTCGGCGACGACCTCGGCGAGCCGCACCATCTCCGGGATCGTGCGCAGCGCGAAGCAGATGCCGCCTGGCCCCATCGTCTCCTGCCCGAGCACCCCCATCGACAGTGGCACCGACTCGTCGACGACGCGCCCCTCCAGCAGCCCGACCCGGATGGCGCAGAACACGAAGTCGGCGCCCTCGATCGCGTCGTCGAGGTCGGTTGTGACCCGGAACGGCAGCTCGTCGCCGTGCTCAGCGGCGAGCCCGTCGAGCACGGAGCTCATCCGCTTCAGGCGCATTTCGTCGACGTCGTGCAGGACGATCTCGTCGAAGGGAAGCTGCGCGCGCTTCTTCAGCAGCGCGCCATAGACCAGCGGGACGCGGAAGCCGCCGCCTCCGACGATCGTGAGCTTCACGCGGCCACCACCTCCACGCCGGCGTCCGCCAGCGCGGCGCGTGAGGGCTCGGGGACGCCCTTGTCGGTCACGACCGTCTGCAGCTCCGTCGCACGGCACACGCGCACCACCCCCGTCATGGAGAACTTCGCCGAGTCGGCGAGCAGGACCGCGCGGTCGGCGAGCTTGAGCATCGCGCGCTTGATCGGGACCTCGATCATGGTGGTGTCCATCACGTCGAGGCCGGGCTCGATGCCGCTGGCCCCCAGGAAGGCGACGTCGGCCCGCAGCTGGCGCAGCGAGTCCTCGGCCAGGACGCCGACGAGCGAGCGGTAGTTGCGCCGGACGATGCCCCCGAGCAGCACCAGCTCGATGCCGGTCTCGGGCAGCAGCTCCTCATAGGCGGCGAGGTTGCTCGTGATCACCGTCAGCTCCCGCCCGCGCAGGTGCCGCGCGAGCTGGAGCGTCGTAGTTCCGATGTCGAGCATGATCGTCTCGCCGTCCTCGACCAGCTTCGCCGCGGCGGCCCCGATCCGGTTCTTGTCCTCCAGTCGCTCGACTGCGGTCTGGGCGAACGGCGGCTCGCTGTCGTGGCCGATCGCCCCGCCGTGCACACGGGTGAGCTTGCCGTCGCGCTCGAGATCCTTGAGGTCGCGCCGCACGGTCATCTCCGACACCCCGAACGCCGCCGCGAGCTCGCCCACGTGGGTCGTCCCACCGCGAACGGCGCGCAGGACGAGCTGACGGCGCTGAGAGGGAAGCACTTCCGCGCATCGTACGCACAACTTCGAACACAGGTCAACATGGGCCCGCGCAAAGAGCGCGCTGCACTGGGACCCACAGCGGCGTTATCGCGGGAGCTGAGCGCCGACCTCACGCGGTAACCCGCGCCCGTTCGAACTCCTCCGCGAGGCCCGCGGCCGGCTATTCGCCGTCGCGCACGGCCTTCGCTATGTCCGCGTTGTCGGTGAACAGGCCATCGATCCCGAGCCTGATGAACTGGTCCAGCTCCCTTTTGAAGTCCCCGTAGTCCGACGGCGCGGCGCCGATGCGCAGCTCGGCGGGCAGGAAGGCGTTCTCGGCCCGGAACGTGTAGGGGACGACCTGCAGCCCGGCGGCGTGGGCGTCGTGCACGAACGTGGTCGGCGCCTGCGAGCGCTCAGTCGAGTCGCGGGGGACGATGAACGACTTGTCCGGCGAGACGATCTGCGCGTACTTCGCGATGTCGCGCAGGCCCTGCGGGGTCGCCATCTGCCCGTAGGTGAGCGAGCCGCCCGAGGCCTTGACGTCCCCGGGGTTGTGGGTGACCTGCGAGTCCAACAGCTGGACGAGCGGCACGCCCGGGAGCTGGCGGTGCAGCTTCTTGAGGTTGGCCACCTCGAAGGATTGCACCGTGACGCGGCCCGCCGCGTTCGCGATGTGGTTGCGCCTGAGCGTGCGTACGAACGGCGTCTCCAGCGGCAAGCCGATCGATCGGAAGTACGTCGAGTGCTTGAGCTCGGGGATCATCCCGATGGAACGGTGCAGCTTGCGTTGGAGCTTGGCGCGCAGGTCGATGAACTCCTGGAAGGTCAGGATCCGGTAGCGCCCGTCCCACAGGGTGTTGTGCTGTCGGATCTTCGGGATGCGCTCCTTGGCGTGAAGCGTCTTGAGCTCGGCGAGGGTGAAGTCCTGGGTGAACCAGCCCGTGATCGTGTCGTAGTCGATCGTCTTGGTCGTCTTGCGGCCCGCGAACTCCGGGTGCTGGGCGACGTCCGTCGTCTCGCCGATCTCCGGGTCGTGGCGCACGACGAGCACGTGGTCCTTCGTCGACACCAGGTCGGGCTCGATGTAGTCGGCGCCCAGCCGGGCGGCGACCGTGTAGGACCCGATCGTGTGCTCGGGCCGATAGCCGGCCGCGCCGCGATGGCCGTAGATCGTGACCTTGCGCGCCTTCGCCGCGCTCGCGGCGGGCTGCGCCGACGCGGCGAAGGGGACCAGCAGGCCGAGAAACCCGAGGCAGGCGCTGAGGCGCCGGATGCCGCACACATAAGAGCTCATGTCGTAGTAATAGCGGTTTACCGGCAGCCTGCGCGTCACTCGTCACCCTCGGTGTTCGCTACCACGAGACGTTGCCGTAGACGCGGTGCTGCCGTAGACATACGGAACCTCGTCGCCCGAGCTGCGACCGGTGGCCGTGTTACGGCAGAGCGCAAGCCGACGCCCGGACTCGAACCGGGGACCCCTTCATTACGAGTGAAGTGCTCTACCAGCTGAGCTACGTCGGCGAGGCCGGCCGAGTCTAGCGACGGGTTTGCCGGGCTACAGCACCCAACAACGTTGCCTATCGCCCGCTCGGAACGGGCACCGGGACTGCCATGCCCACCTGGATCCGCGCCGCCCTTCCCGTCGCGCTCGCCGTCTTCGCAGGCGCCCTCCCCGCAACCGCTACCGCCTTCGACCCCGCCGTCGAGGCGCAGAACTTCGGCAAGGGCAACGAGCGCTCAGCGATCTACAACACGCCCGAGTACCGCGCGCTGCTGACCCAGGTGAGCGCGCAGAACAACCGCGAGGCGCTCGCGATCCAGGCGTCCGATCCCGAGCGCCAGTTCGAGGACCACCTGTGCTTCAACGGGACCGACGGCTGCGCCGGCGACGCTCGCCTCTACGACTGGCAGGAGAAGGGCTACGGGATCGTGCAGCGCGTCATCTACACCGCTCGCAACGGCGCGACGATCTCCGGCCACGTGTGGGCGACGCGGGCGGGGCCCGCCAAGCGCCCGGGGATCGTCATCACCAACGGGTCGGTGCAGGCGCCCGAGCAGGTCTACTGGTTCATCGCGCAGGTGCTCGCAAAGTCCGGCTACGTCGTGCTCACCTTCGACCCGCAGGGCCAGGGCCAGTCGGACTCCAAGGGCGAGGCTCCGGACACCAACGAGGGCGTGCCCGCGCAGGACGACGGCCGGCCGTTCTTCGACGGGACGAAGGACGCGATCGACTTCTTCCTCTCGACGCCGCAGCACCCCTACGAGCCGCTCAAGAGCTGCGAGACCGGGACGAGCCATGCCGCGAAGCAGAACCGCCGCGTCGCCGCCGCGCTGAACCCCAAGGCCTACAACCCGTTCGCCGGCCTTCTCGACCCCTCGCGCCTCGGCATCGCCGGGCACTCCTACGGCGCGTCGGGCGTCTCCTACATCGGCCAGGCCGACCCGCGCGTTGACACGATCGTCGCGTTCGACAACCTCGGCGACACCGATCCGGTCGGCAGCGGCGGAATCGGCAACGAGCGGCCGTGCCCGTCGGACCCCTCGGCGCGAGCTGTCGTCCCGATCACCAAGCCCGCGCTCGGGATGTCGGCCGACTACTTCATCCCGCCCACGCCCAACACGTCGGACCCGGACCCGAGTGCCAAGAGCACCGAGTCGCACATCTACTCCGGCAAGAACCTCGACACGGGCGAGCTGATCATCCGCGGCGGCACCCACTACGACTTGGACTTCGTCCCCAACGGCGGCTTCCCCGCCACGCTCCGGGGCGCGGACATGATCGACTGGTACACGACGGCGTGGTTTGACCGCTACGTCAAGGGCGACGTCACCGCCGACCGCAGGCTGCGCACCGACCGCTGGCGCCGCGACGCCCAGGAGGGCGCGGTCGACCCGCACCAGGACGCGAACATGTTCTCCTTCTACTACCGCTCGCGGCTGGACATCGGCCGCACCGGCGGAACGCGCTTTACCTGCGAGGACCTGCGGCCCGGCTGCGCCGGGCTGACCGCCGACGACGGCGTCGCGGGCGACTACGACTACCTGAAGGTCATCCGCACGCCGGACGCCGCGAGCGCGGCCGGGACGCCGAGCGCCCAGGGTCTCGGCGTGTGCACGAGCCGCCGGCGCATCCGCATCCACGTCAAGCGCATCCATGGCGTGCGCATTCGGCGCGTGACCGAGTCGGTCGGGCGGCGGCGGGTCGGCGCGGGCCGCGGGCGCGTCGTGAGCGTCCGCCTCGCGGGGCTCCCGCGCCAGACCGCGCGCGTCACTCTGAAGATCACGGCGCGCCGCCACGGGAGGACGGTGCACCTCACGCGCCACCGCACGTACCACACGTGCGAGGCCAAGCGGCGCGGCTAGTAGACGGGGGTAGTACACCCGTCCAGCGCGTCGTACATACGCTGAACGGTCGTGTTCACCTGGTCTCGCGAGCCGTACTGTTCCGTCACCAGGAACGGTTGACAGGGACACAAAAGCGAACCATGGAAATCACGTTTCCTCGGTCAGGGAGGACCGGAGGTTCGCCCGCTACTGAAACGGCAGAGGCCGGGCGTGGGATCGCGCATGCGTGAGCCACCCGCCCGGCCCCTGACCGTGCTGATCGCCGACGACGAGGAGCGCGCGGCGAGCCACGGGCTGCTGCGCGAGCTCCGCGCCGCCGGTCACGACCTGCACTGGGTCCAGACCGCCAAGGAGGCGATGAGCGCCCCTTACGCCCTGATGTCCCAGCGCGCGCTGCGCGAGCTCGTCGAGCTCCAACACGACGCGCTCCACGACGGTCTGACCGGCCTGCCCAACCGCGCGCTGTTCCTCGACCGCCTCGACCTCTGCCTGCGCCGCGGCGAGCGCAGCGACGGCGAGACGTGCTGCGCCGTGCTGTTCCTCGACCTCGACCGTTTCAAGGTCGTCAACGACTCGCTCGGCCACCTCGCGGGCGACCGGCTGCTCACGGCGGTCGGGAAGCGCATCGAGGCGGCGCTGCGGCCGGGCGACACCGTGGCGCGCGTCGGCGGCGACGAGTTCACGCTGCTGCTTGACAACGTCGGTGACGTGCGCGAGACCACCCAGGTCGCCCGGCGCCTGCAGGAGACGCTCGCCGCGCCGTTCGAGATCGACGGCCGCGAGTTCTTCGTGTCCGCGAGCATCGGCATCGCGATCGTGTCCGCCGGTGCCGCGCCCGAGGACGTGGTGCGCGACGCCGACGTCGCCATGTATCGCGCCAAGGGCCAGGGGGGAGCGAACCATGCCGTGTTCGACTCGGCGATGCACGAGCGCGTGACGGCGCGCCTGGAGCTCGAAACCCGCCTGCGCCGGGCCCTCGAAGGCGAGCAGCTGCGCGTGCTCTACCAGCCGGTGATCGACACGGCGACGGGCACGCTCGCGGGCTTTGAGGCGCTATGCCGCTGGACCGACGAGAGCGGGCGCACGATCGAGCCGGCGGAGTTCCTGCCCATCGCCGAGGAGACCGGGCTGATCGTGCCGCTCGGGCGCTTCGTGCTGCGCGAGGCCTGCCGACAGCTCGCGGGCTGGCGCTCGACCGCGCACGGCGCCGCGCTCACCGTCGGAGTGAACATCGCGGGCCGCGAGCTCAGCCATCCGGGCTTCGCGGCGGGCGTCGCCTCCACGCTCGCCGAGACCGGGCTGGCCCCGGACGGGCTGCGCCTCGAGGTCGCCGAGAGCGCGATGATGCAGGACCCCGACGGCGCGCGCCACGTGCTCGCCTCGCTGTTCGAGACGCACGCCGTGGCCTCGCACATCGACGACTTCGGGCTCGGCGCCTCCTCGCTGCGCTGGCTACACCGATTCCCCGGCGACGCGGTGAAGATGGACCGCTCGTTCGTGATGGAGATGAGCGGAGACGGCGCCATCGCCAAGGCGATCGTGTCGCTCGCGCACAACCTCGGGATGGAGGTCGTCGCGGAGGGCGTCGAGACGCGCGAGCACCTCGACCGGCTCAAGCTCCTGGGCTGCGAGTTCGCCCAGGGCTTCTTCATCGCGGGCGCGCTCGAGGCCGGCGCGGCGACGGCGATGGTGGAACGCGGGACCGCCGGCGCCCTGCCGCCCGAGGCGGGGACGCCGGCGGAACCGGAGCCGGGCGGCTAAGAGTTGCGGCGGCCGGGCTCGTCCCCGCGCTCGGAGCGGGCCTCGTCGCTGCGCCCCTGCTGGTAGTCGCTCCCGGCGCTCTCGGCGGCGATGTTTGTGTCGCGGCCGGCGCCCCCTGCGCCCTCGGTGTCGACCCCGCTGCCCGCGACGCCGTCGAAGCGGTCGCGCTCGTGGTCGTCGATGAGCTGGTCGTCGGCGAGGCCGCGCTCGTGCATCTGGGCCTCCTGCTCCAGACGACCGGCCTCTGCGCGCTCGCGCTCGGCGGCCTGCTGGGCCATGGCGGCCTTCTGCTCGGCCACCTGGGCCTGCTGCTCGCGAGCGCCCGCCTGGTCACGGTTCTCGGTGGCGACGCGCTCACGGCGCCCTTCGAGCTCACGACGCGCCTTCTGCTCTTGAGCCTTGGCGCGCATGCGCGGCAGCAGGACCAGGAGCGCGATGATGAGCACCACAGCAACGACGATCAAGATGATGAGGCCAGTCGAAATGGCCGCGACAACACCTGTGGACATGCTCGTACCTCCCTTTCCTCCGGTGGGATGTCCTCAGAGGGTCCCCCTGCCTGAAAGCCCCGAAACGACTCATGTCGATGCCCGTACCTAGCCCCACCTTCGATCTGCAGGCACATTCGACCTGCTCGGACGGCGCGCTCGCACCCGCCGAGGTGGTACGGCGGGCGGCGGAGGCGGGCGTCGAGCTGCTCGCGCTCAGCGACCACGACACGGTCTCGGGCGTGCCCGAGGCGATGGTCGCGGCCGAGGCGGCGGGGATCCGCCTGTGCCCGGCGGCGGAGCTGTCGTGCGTTCACGGCGAGCACGAGGACCTGCACCTGCTCGGCTACCGCCTGGACCCCACCGATCCCGGCCTGCAGGCCGCGCTCTCCGACTTCCGCGCCGACCGCGGGCGCCGCATCCTCGAGATGGGCGACCGGCTGCGCGAGCTCGGCTTCGCGCTCGAGGAGGCCGAGCTGGCCGGGCACGAGAGCGTCGGGCGTCCTCACCTCGCCGCCGCCGTGCTCGCCCATCCCGACAACCGGGCCCGGCTTGCGGCCGAGGGCATCGCCGGGCCGCGCGAGCTGTTCCCCGCCTACCTGGTCCCGGGCGCCCGCGCCTACGTCGCGCGCTCGCGGCCGACCGTGGAGGAGGCTATCGCGGTCGTGCACGCGGCCGGCGGGGTCGCGGTCTGGGCGCACCCGTTCTGGAACCTCGACGCGCCGGAGGCGGCGCTGCGCGCCGTGGAGCAGTTCGCCAACGCCGGGCTCGACGGGGTCGAGTGCTTCTACGTCACCCACACGCGCGAGCAGACCCGGCTCCTGTACGAGGCCTGTGAGGCGCGCGGGCTGCTGTCCACCGGCTCCTCGGACTTCCACGGTCCCGACCACGAGCTCTTCCACGCCTTCCGCGCCTTCGAGCTGCACGGCCTCGAGCCGCGGCTGGGGTCGGTCGGCGGCTAGCCCTCGAGCGCGGGCTCGGCCGGGAGCGCCAGCACGAAGCGCGCGCCCGGCCCCGTGCTCGCCAGGCGCAGCTCGCCGTCCATGCGCGCGGCGAGCTCGCGCCCGATCGCCAGCCCGAGCCCGAAGCCGCCGTCTCCCGCGTTGGCTCCGCGGCGGAAGCGCTCGAAGATCGCCTCGCTCTCGGCGGGCTCGACCCCGGGCCCGTCGTCGCAGACCGCGATCTCGACGCTGTCACCGGCCACCGCCACCGCCACCGTCGCCGCGCCGCCCGGCGGCGTGACGCGGCGCGCGTTGTCGAGCAGGATCCGCAGCACCTGCGCGACCGCGCCGGGATCCGCGTGCGCCCAGCAGCCCTCGGAGGGTGCGTCGAGGTGCACGCCGCCGAACTCGGCCGCGACGGCGCGACACACCTCGAGCACGTCGACGGGCTCGGAGCGCAGTGGGACCCCCGCGTCGAGCGAGGAGAGGTCGAGCAGGTTCGAGGCCAGCCCGGCGAGCCGCGTCGTCTGCTCGCGCGCGCGACGCACCTGCACGTGCATGTCGCCGCCGCTGTCGCCGTTGGAGTCCATGCCCTCGTCGAGCAGTTCGAGCATCATCGCCAGCGAGCTGATCGGCGTGCGCAGCTCGTGCGACGCGGTCGCCACGAACGTGCGCCGCGCCTCCTCCTGGCGCTGGAGGTTGCGCTGCATCGTGGCGAGCGCGCGGCCGAGGTCGCCGATCTCGTCGCGGCTCGCATCGGCTCGCATCTCGACCACCGGCCCGGTGTCGGCCACCGTGAGCGCGGTGCGGTGCAGTCGCTGCAGGCGCCTCAGCGGGCCGCGCGAGAGCGCGAACCCGAGCGTCGCGGCGAGCGCGAGCGCGGCCAGCGCGGCCGGGAGGAAGGCGCGCTGCACCACCTGCGTGGCCAGCCGCGCGTCGTTCGAGGAGCGCCGCAGCGCGAGCGCGATCGGCCGCCCGGCAGCACGCGTCGGAACAGCCACCTCGAGCTCGTCGCCCTCGCTGGGTCCGGCCGCGCGGACCACGCGGTTGCGCGCGATCGCCAGCTTGGCGTCGCTGAAGAGGTCGGGCACCTCGGCGTCGGTGCCCGCGAGCAGCGTGCCGTTCGCGTCGATGATGCCGACACGCGCCTCGGCGCGCCGGCCGAGCCGCCGCGCCAGCCGGGCGAGCGCAGGCGAGCCGCGGGCGGCCTCGTCGGCCTCCAGGCGAGTGAACGAGGGCCGGACGCTGCGCGCCACGGCGACCAGCGTGGTGGCCTGGTCGTCGCGCAGCCGGCTCTGCAGCTGCGGCAGCAGCCCCGCGGCGGCGACCGCGAGCGAGAACGCGCTGGTGAGGACCAGCGCGGCGATCAGGCGCGGGCGCACCCCGATCCCGCGCAGGCGCTTCATGTCAAGGGGCCTGCAGCCGATAGCCCGCGCCGCGCACGGTGAGGATCAGCACCGGGCGCTCCGGGCGCTCTTCGAGCTTCTCGCGCAGGTGGCGAACGTGCACGTCGATCGCGCGCGGGTCGCGGTAGGCGCTGTCGCCCCATACGGCGCGCAGCAGCTCCTGGCGGCTGTGGGTGAGGCCCGGGCGGGCCATCAGCGTCGCCATCAGCTCGAACTCCGAGAAGGTCAGCCCGACGGGCAAGCCGTCGCGCAGCATCTCGCGGCGTCCGCGGTCGAGCTTGAGCGGGCCGGCCGAGACGATCTCCTCGCCCGTCGTGTGCATGGCGGTGCGCCGGAGCACGGCGCGGATCCGGCTGCGCAGCTCGGCGAGCCCGAACGGCTTGGTGACGTAGTCGTCGGCGCCGGCCTCGAGCCCGAGCACGGCGTCGGCCTCGCTGCCGAGCGCGGTGAGCATGATGATCGGCACGACGTTGCGGCGGTCGCGCAGCGTGCGGCAGACGTCGTAGCCGTCGGGCCCCGGACCGAGCGCTACGTCGAGCAGCATCACGTCGACGGGCTGCGTGCTCGCACGGTCGATCGCCGCCGTGCCGTCGGCGACGGCGGTGACGGTGTGACCCTCGCGCTGGAAGGCCCGCGTGAGCGGCTCGCGCAGCGCCGACTCGTCATCGACGATCAGGATGTTCAGCGAGCGCGCGGCCATCGCCGTCGATGCTGGCGTGCGCGCCTATGCGGGCGATAACGGTGGCCTCTCCGCGCTTTGACGAGGTCGCGCGGCGAGAGCGCGAGCAGGGTTCCTCGGGGCAGGCCGGCCTGCCGTGACACGTCGCGGCCGTGGCGATGGGCCCAGCGGTCGGCCGGGGAGCAGACGCGGCAGGGCGCGGTGAGCTCGTAGCGCACGCGGCCGTGCCGGACTGCGGTGGCCAGCTGCCGCGTGCTGGTGAGCGGACGGCCGGCAAGCGTGTCGAGCATCAGCACCGGCCGCGCGTCGTGCACGATCAGCGCCGTCGCCTTGACCGCAGTGGAGCTGGCCAGCTCGTAGCGGGCGTCGCCGTCGTGGCTGCGCAGGAAGCTCGAGAGCCGGTCGGTTTCGCGTACCGGGACGGTGCCGATGTGACCCGAGTCAGACGCCCCCGACGCCACCAGCGCCAGCGACGCGCGGACGGGTGCCACGAGCAGCAGCGCCATCGCCAGCGCGGCTACCCACAGCGGCGCGCGGAAGCGCCGCACGAGCGCGACCGCGCCCACGCCCAGCACGCCCGCGATGGCGGGGGTGAAGCCCTCGAGGTAGCGCACCTGCAGGCGCCCGAGCGCGGAGAACAGAACGAGCCCGGTCAGCAGCCACGTCCCCAGCCCGATGGCGCCGGCGCGCTGCAGACGCGTCGCCCCCGGGCCGCCGAGCAGCGCCGCGAGCAGCGCCAGCGCCCCGAAGACGAGCGCCGGCACGAGCTCCGGCGCCAGCCTCGCCCGCAGCCCTCCGCCCGCGCCCAGCAGCCGCAGCGGGCCGGCCGGGCTCAGGCGCCGCCGCGCGCCAGCCGCGCCGTGGGTCGGCGGCGGCTGCGCCCGCAGGCGCGCGACGCCGTTGTAGACGAAGGTCGACTCGACCGCGCTGCCCCGCACCGACCCGAACGCCCAGGGCTGGTCACGCGGCGGCGCGGCGGTCACCACCGCGAGCCAGGAGAGCCCGACGGCGGCGGCGACCGCGCTCGCGAGCACCACGCGCCCGAGCCGCTCGCGCAGCGCGAGCGGGCACGCCGCGAGGTAGAGCACCACGAGCGCGGGCACGGGGACCAGCGCCTGGAACAGCTTGGCGTTGAACGCGAGCCCGATCGCCACGCCCGCTCCGGCCAGCGGCCAGCGGCCCCCGGTTCGCGCCGAGCGCACGACCAGCAGCGCGGCCACGAGCGTCAGGGCGACGGTGACCGAGTCCATCGTGTCGCTGCGCGCGGTGAGCACCGACACCGGCAGCACCGCGAGCGCCGCGGCGCTCGCGACCGCCTCGGCGGTGCCCCACAGCGAGCGGATCAGCCAGAACAGCGCGAGCACCGCGGCACAGCCGCCGAGCGCCTCGGGCGCGAGCAGCGCGGGGGTGCTCCAGCCGAACAGCTTCGTGCTCCCAACCTGCAGCCAGAGCGCCAGCGGCGGCTTGTCGATCGCGACCGAGCCACCGGGCTCGAGCGCGCCGAAGAGGAACGCGTCCCAGCTGCTGCCCATGCTGCGCACGGCGGCGTCGTAGAACGGGTCCGGGCGCACGCCGCCCAGGCTCGTCAGCCGCAGCACCGCCGCGCCGGCGAGCACGGCCGCGGCAGCCGGCCACGCCAGCACCGCCTGAAGTCCGAGCGGCCGGAGGCGGGCCCTCGGAACGGTGGCCGGGGAGGTGGCCACCTCAGGCGGTGCTGACCCGGCCGAGCTGCCGCCGCAGCAGCGCGAGCTCGCGGAACGCGCGGGCGATCACGCGCGGGTTGTTGCCGCTCTGGCTGCCGGCCGTGCGCGGGCGGTGGCGGACGCCGAGCTCCTTCAACCGCGCGCCGCCGGCGAGGCAGCGCACCAGCAGCTCAGTCGAGATCATCGCGCCCTCGGAGACCAGCGGGAGGCCCGCCACGCACTCGCGGCGCACGAGCTTGAACGCACAGTCGACATCGCGCACCGGCAGGCCGAAGACGCCGTCGACGAGCAGGTTCCACGCTCGCGCCGACACGCGCCGGTTGAGCGGGTCGCGGCGGACGTAGCGGTAGCCCACGAGCAGGTCGTGCTCGCCCGCGAAGGGCAGGAAGTCGTCGAGCTGGGTGAGGTCGAACTGGCCGTCGGCGTCGGTGAGCAGGATCCACGGCTCGCGCGCCGCCTCGATGCCCGAGCGCAGCGCGGCGCCGTAGCCGCGGTTTGACTCGTGGGCGATCACGCGCACCGCGGGGTCCGCCGCGGCGAGCGCCGACGCGATCGCCAGCGTGTCGTCGGTCGAGCCGTCGTCGACCACGATCACCTCGTGGCGCACCGCCGCGCGCCGGGCGGCGAGCGTGGCCTGGCGGACGGTCTCGGCGACGTTGGCGGCCTCGTCGAGGCAGGGCAGCACGATCGACACGCCCGCGAGGCGGGGCGCGTCGGGTGCCGTGGCGGGAGCCCCGGTCGCGGCGGGAGGAGCCGCGGCCGGCGCGAGCAGGCGGGACGGAGCGAGGGAGCGGGTCATGAGGGCGAGTCTGCTCGGGCGGGCGTTTGGCCTGGTTCGGCCGTGGTTGCGATTCCGTTAGGGCGCGTTCAGCGCAGTTGCTGGTGCAGGAACACGCTGTTGAGGTGACCCGTGCGCGTGTGCGTCGGGTGCCACCCGAGGTGGTGCAGCGCGGGCACCGCCGACGGCGCCCACATCGCCAGCAGCGCCACCGTCAGCACGACCGCGGCGCCGCGCGGCACGGCGCTGGCCGACAGCGCGGCGAAGGGCAGCACCCACAGGACGTACCAGGGCATCACCCAGCCGAGCGTCGCGATCAGCAGCACCGCCGCCCAGGCCGCGGCGCTCGCCCAGCGGCGCGTGCGCCACGTCCACGCGCACAGCCCCGCGGTGCCGAGCAGCAGCACGACCTCGAGCGCGCGGCGCAGCGACGCGTCCAGACCGCCGTGGCCGATCGCCACGCCGAGCAGGTTGGCCGGGCTGAGGCCGGCGACGAGCCGCGCCTGCACGGCGTCGTTGGGCAGGTGCCCGCCGAAGAAGACCACGACCGCGAGCAGGATCGCCGCGCCGCCGATCGCCACGCCGACCGCCGCTCGACCGCGCCGCGCGGCGGCGCCGGCGAGCAGGATCGGCAGCGCGAGGCCCGCCGAGAGCTTCACGCCGACCGCCACCGCCCACACGCCTCCGGCGCTGCGCTCGCGGCGCTGCAGGGCCAGCAGCACGCCACCGAGCAGCAGCGCCAGGACGAAGACGTCGTTGTGCAGCCCCTGCACGCCGTAGACGAGCACGAGCGGGTTCAAGGCGACGAGCGCGACGGCAGTCGCGGGGTCGCGGCCGAGGCGGCGGGCGAGCAGCGCGACGAGCCCGGCGACCGACGCGGCGCCGAGCCCGACTGCGACCTTCAGCGCCCAGTAGGCGCCGGGCAGCCCGAGCGGCGCGAGCGCCTCCGTGGCGAGCGTGAACAGCGGGCCGTAGGGGCTGCGCAGGTGGTGCCAGGTGGAGAGCCGGTAGGCCGGGTCAGACGCGGCCTCCAGCGGCAGGTGGACGTAGGGGTTCAGGCCGTAGAGCGGCGCCATCCGGCCGTAGTGCAGGTAGTTGAAGGTGTCGGTGAGCGAGAACGGCGGCGCGAGCAGCAGCACGACATCGGCCACGATCGCCGTCGCGAGCACCGCCGCGAGCCCCATCCGGCGCGCGCACGCGATCGTCAGCGCCCAGCACGCCACCATCCCCAGCAGCGCCACGGTCACTTCCCAGCGCAGCGTCGCGGAGTCCGCCGTCAGCCCCGGCCAGAGCCCCGACAGCGGGCCCGCGAGCCAGCCGGTGGATGCGTGCCGGGTCAGCGGCGAGAGGAACGAGGGGCGCTCGGCGGAGGCGAGCGCGATCCCGGCCGCGAACGTGAGCAGGCCGGCGAGCGCGAGCGTCCCGGCCGCGGTCTCGGCGAGCGCGGCGGCGTCAGGGCGCCGGCGGCGGGGGAGCGCGAGGGAGCTCGACACTCGGCGCAAGCTAGGCCCGCGCATGTTGTGCACCGTTAGGAATGTGTGGGCATCGCCTTTCGGCAGCCCCGTTCGCGGCCTCGGCACGGCTAGCGTCGCCGCGGATGACCCGCAGCCTCCCCTCACAGCTCTGGCGCTTCGCCGCCGTTGGCGCGAGCAACACCGCCGTCACGCTCGCCGCCTACGCTGCCGCGCTGCAGGCGGGGATCCCCTACCTGCCCGCCGGGGCGGCGGCGTTCGGGCTCGGCGCGCTCAACGGCTTCCTCCTGAACCGGGGCTGGACCTTCGCCCACTCGGGATCGCTCCGGGGTACGGGCGCGCGCTACCTCGCCGTCCAGCTGATCGCCCTTGGCGCGAACCTGGCGCTGCTGCGCATCGGCGTGCACGTGATCGGCCTCGCCAAGCTGGACGCCCAGGTGGCCGCCACCGTGCCCGTTACGCTCTTGAGCTTCGCGCTCAATCGCGTGTGGACCTTCCACCCGCGCCGCGCGACATGCCCGGATGCCCCCTCGCCTGCGCCACGCCCCGTGGTTGGTCATCGCCGTGATCCTCACGGTCATGCTGGGCTTCGCCTCAGGCGACTCCTCGCCGGCCGAGGGCGATCCGGAAGCCAGCCCGCCCGCGGCTGAGCCCTGCCAGCCGCACGTCGGCGACCAGATGCTCGGCGACGCGCTGCTGCACGTGCCCCAGCGAGCGCGGCTGCCGATGGCGCTCGTGATCGCCTTCCACGGAGCGCGAGGCAACGGGCCCGGCTTCGCGCAGTACACCGGGTTCTCCCACACCGCCGACCGCCACGGCTTCGCGGTGCTCTACCCGACGGCGGGCTCGGCAGGGCACTTCTGGAGCCTCAACCACGCGATGGCGCCCGACGACGTGGGCCGGATCCAGGCGCTGCTGCCCCAGGCCGAGCAGGCGGCCTGCGCGGACAGCCAGCGGATCTTCGCCACCGGAGTCTCCAACGGCGGGGGCTTCGCGGCGCGCGTGGGCTGCGAGCTCGCGGGGACGATCGCCGCGGTCGCGCCGGTGGCCGGCGGCTACCGGGCGCTGGACCACTGCCCGCCCGGGCGCCGCGCGTCGCTGCTGGAGATCCACGGCACCGCCGATCCCGTCGTGCCCTACAACGGCCGCGGCCCCGCCCGCGAGGGCGACGCGCAGGACTTCGTGCTCGACTGGGCCGAGAGCGACGGGTGCTCGGCCGACTCCGACGAGACGAACCCGCGGCGGCTCGTGCACTGGCTGCGCCACCAGGCCTGCCCGGCGGGGCTGGCGGTCGAGCACATACGCCTCGACGGGACCGACCATGGCTGGCCGGGAGCCGCGCCGCCGTTCCCGCGGCGCAACCCGTCGGGGTTCCGCGCCAACGAGGCGGTGTGGCGGTTCTTCGCCGCGCACCGCCTGGTGCGGTAGCTATTTGCCCCGGAAATATTCGGCGGCTCTGTCCGGGGTGAGGGCCAGAATTTGCCTGCGAGTTGGGCGAATTCTGGGGGGGTGTGGATGTTGCGGTTGGTGGGGGAGCAGGTCGAGTCGTTGTTTGACGAGGCGCT
>JBBRYA010000047.1:0-29107 GCA_038238015.1 Solirubrobacterales bacterium | reverse complement strand
GTCGGCGATCTCGGGCACCTCGAGCTCGAAGAGCTTCTTGATCAGCTCAGGGTCGCGGCGCGAGACGATGATGCTCGGCCCGCGCGTCGAGGAGGAGACCTCCTTGATCACGGCCTTGATGCGCTGGCCGTGGTCGTAGCGCTCGCCGTCGACCTGCTCGGACTTGGGCAGCAGGGCTTCGACGCGCTCGCGCAGCTGCACGAGCGTGTAGCGCGAGTCCGACTGCTGGACGATGCCGGTGATCAGCTCGCCGACGCGGTCGCGGTACTCCTCGAACATCATGTCGCGCTCGGCCTCGCGGATGCGCTGAAGGATCACCTGCTTGGCGGTCTGGGCGGCGATCCGGCCGAAGTCGTCCGGGGTGACGTCGCGCGTCTCGATCTGGTCGGCGTAGGGCTTGAGCTTCTCGAGCTCGACCTCGGGCTCCTCGGGCTCGCGGACCTCGCCGGTCTCGGGGTCGATGCGCGACTGCTCGTCCTCGGCGGCCTCCTCCTCCTGCTCGGCGAGCAGGCGCTCCTCGAGGTCGGCCGGGACGAGCAGCTCGTCCACTCGGAAGTCCGCGCTCTCGCGGTCCATGGTCACCCGGGCGTACTTGGCCGCGCCGGGCTGCTTCTTGTAGGCCGACAGCAGCGCGTCCTCCAGCGCCTCCATCAGCTTGTCCTCGGAGATGCCCTTCTCGCGCCCGAGGACTCGTACTGCGTCGACGATCTCTTGCGACATGGGCTAATCCCCCAGCAGGTTGGAACGATGGATGTCGGCGTAGGCGATCGACACTACGCCGGTGTCGGCGGCGACGGTCACCTCCTGCTCGGTCGCGTCCAGGAGCTCGCCGGTGAACGACCGGTTGCCGTCGTGCTCACCCCGGGTGCGCACTCGCGCGCGGCGGCCGACGAAGCGGCGGAAGTGGTCGGGCTTGGTCAGCGGGCGCTGCGGGCCCGGCGAGGAGACCTCGAGGCTGTAGGCCTCGCGCACGGGAGCCAGATGCCGGGTGACGCGCTCGCAGAGCTCGAGGCTGACCCCATCAGGATGGTCGATGAACAGGCGCACGGTGGCGCCGCGGATCACCTCGGCGAGGAGCACCTCGACCGCCGGCTCGACCGCCGCCAGCCTGGCCTCGATATCGGCCTGGATCGTGCTCATGGACTCCCCCTTCCTCTGGCTCATTACGTCAAAAAAGCGGGCGAGCGCCCGCTTTCCGCACCACCTGCCCCGAAGGGCTCAACGAAAGCTGTAGAGCCAGTTATAGCACCGGAACGCCTACGCGGCGGCGCGTGCGCGGTCGCGGTAGATGCGGTAGTCGCGGCGGTCCGGGCGCAGGCACGCGGCCAGCGCCAGTGGCTTGCGCGCCTCCTTGGAACGGCCGAGCTCGAGCAGCGCTCGCCCGAGGCAGAACAGCGCGTAGTCGTTGGTCGGCTCCTGCTCGGCGAGCGCCTCGAACTCGGTCGCGGCGCGCTCGAACTGCCGCGAGCGGAAGTAAGCCCGGCCGAGCGCCTCGCGGATCGAGCCCTTGTCCGGATCCATGTCGCGGGCCTTCGCGAGCGGCACCGTCGCCGCGTTGAAGTCGCCTGCCTCGAGCAGCTCCGTGCCCCGCTTGAACAGGTCGTAGAGCTCAGCCATGGGCATCGAGTGTAGGGCGCCTGCGGGGCCGGGTGGGGGGTAGCGCCCACCACGCGCGCAGGCGACCGGCGAGCCCGGCGCCGCGTGCCAGCTCGGCGCGCAGGCCGCGCCGCTGGCTGCGCGTGGGCGCCGCGCCGCCGCTGCCGTAGCGTTGCTCACGCAGCGCGCGGACGTAGCCGGCAGCCTCCGGTGAGCGGGCCAGGCCGGACTCGATGCGCGTCAGCGTGGCGCCGGGCGCCGGCACCCTGCGCGTCCGCCGCAGCGCGCGTTCGAGCTCGAGCATGGGCGGCAGCGCGGTTTGGCGGCGCCACCACACCACCGCGGCCGCCAGGCCGGCGAGTAGCGCCGCCGCGAGCAGGCCCAGTAGCGCGATGCGCTCCCATGGCGTGGACGCGCTCGCGCCGGTCCCGGCGCGCGCGTCGAGCCGCCGGGCGCCTCCCAGGTCCGGCGCGTCACCGGAGGTCGCCGCCCCGGCCTCGGCGGACTGCGAGCGCGGAGGCGCGGCCGATGGCGTCGGGTCGAAGGTCACCCAGCCGATGCCGGGGAACCACGCCTCGACCCACGAGTGGGCGTCGAGATCGCGGACGACGTACTCGCCCGCCCTGCGGTCGTAGGAGCCCGAGGTGAAGCCGGTCGCCACGCGCGCCGGGACGCCCCCCATGCGCAGCAGCATCGCCATCGCCCCGGAGTACTGCTGGCAGTAGCCCGACTTCGCGTCGAACAGGAACCCGTCGAGCGTCTCCGCCGACACGGGCGGCGACTCGGAGTAGGTGAAGCCGGGGCCGAGGTAGGCCTCAACCGCCTTGACGTACGCGAACGGGCTGCCCGACCGCCGCTTGAGCCGCCGCGACAGCGCCCAGGACCGCCGCAGGTTGGTGCGCTGGAGCATGCGCGAGCCGTCGACAGGGGTGACGCGCGAGCCGGGCATCGCGTCCTCGGCGTTGGCCTGCACAGGCGCTCCGACCGCGTCCCATTCCGGGAACACGACCCGGGCCAGGCCCCGGCCGGGGGCCGGGCTGACCACGTCGAGCGCACGGTAGGGGAGCAGGTCGCGCTCGTAGACGGTGCCCGCCGCCGCGAGCTCGTGCTCGGTCGGCCGCGGGGTGTAGACCTTGACCTTGTAGCTGTCGCCGCGGTGCAGGGTGTGGCTCGACACCCAGATCCCGGGCGGCCCGGGCAGCGCCACCCGTCCCGCGATCTGCGGGCCGGCGATCGGGATCCCCGCGGTGACGAAGGTGAGCGAGCGCAGGTTGCGCAGCGTGACCTCGATGGTCTGCGTCCAGCGGCGCAGGTTGCGAGGGTCGCCGGGCAGTTCGCGGTTGACCGCCTCGCGCGTCCCCCCCACCTGGCGCCAGCGGCGACCGTCGAACGCATCGAGGTTCTGCGCCTTCCAGTAGGCGGGCTGCCGGGCCTTGACCCGCAGCATCTCGCGCCCGTCGCGCGGCCAGTTCAGCGGCCCGTAGCGGTGATCCCAGCTGAAGCTCGTCGATCGCGCGGACGCCGTGGAGAGCGCCCACGTCTCGTAGTCCCACCACGGGGTGTCGCCATCCAGCGCAGGCGCCACCAGCAGGCCGAGCGTCACGGCCGCCACCGCCAGCAGCGCGGCGCCGCGCGCCTCGTGGAGGCGCAGGCGCTCCAGGCGCAGGGCGGCGAGCAGGAGCAGCGCGAGCAGCGCCCCGCGCAGGAACTCCGCGTTGAAGTCGAGCGCCACCGCGGGAACCGCGTAGAGCATGACCAGGAGGACGAGCGCCGCGACCGGGAAACCGGTCTGGCTGCGCCGGGGCCAGAATGCCAGCAGCGCCGCCACCGCAACCAGCACGGTGCCGCCGAGGGCGAGGTCGAGGCGGATCCACTCGTCGAGCCCGGCGTAGGGCACGCGCGCACCCGGCACCGCCGAGAGCCCGCGGCCGATGCCCGTGGCGAGGGTGCCACAGCGGTCGGGACGCAGGGTTTCGTCGGCCACGCCGCCGGCGAGAAAGGCGATGCCGAGCAGCGCCACGGCCGTGGCGGCCGCCGCGCCGGTGCGCGCCGCCGGAGCGCGCAGCCGCCCCGCGCCGAGCAGCGCCAGCGCGCCGAGGGTGCCCGCGCCGACCGCGTACCAGGCGCGCCGGGCCTCGGGAGGGTCGAGCATCGCCATCCAGTGCAGGGCCCCGAACACCGCGAGCGCGAGCAGCGCGACACCGCGCGCGAGGGGCAGCGGCAGCAGCGGCCCGCCCGCGGTCGAGCGCGCTGCGCGGGCGGGCTGCCCTGCCGCCGGCGGGCGCGTGCCGACCAGGCGGGTGACCGCCGCGCTCACGCCGGTGCCCCCCCCGCGGCGCCCACGGCGGCGAGCGCTGCGGAGCCGCCGCTGCGGCCCGTGACGTACCCCTGGCAGCCGGCGACCTCGAGCACCGCGCGGCGGCCCGCGAGCCCGCCGGGAACAATCAGCAGGCAGCCGCCCGGGGTGCGGCCCAGCCCGCGCGGCGGGCGGTCCAGCGAACGCGCCGAGACGTAGGCGATCAGCCCGCGGCGGTTCTGCGCCGCGATCAGCGCCGGCCCGCTGGAAGCGTCGACCAGCGCCAGGCGGGCGTGCGCCCCCGGCCAGGACAGCAGGTCGGGCTCGATCGTCGTGGCGCGCCGGTCGCCCGGGAGCAGCAGCGAGCAGCCGCCCTTTCGCGCGAAGTGCACCGCCAGCGAAGCGGTGGCGCGCACCGCGGCGTCGAGCGCCGCCTCGGCGTCCTCGGTCCCGACGCCGCCGCGCGGGTCGAGCACGACCAGCGGACGGGAGTCGGACTCCGAGATCAGCTTGCGCTCCATCAGGCCCGCGCCGCGCGCCAGCGCCGGCCAGTGGATGCGCGAGGCCGGCGCGCCCTCGCGGTGCGGGCGCAGCCCGTCGATCTCGGTCTCGGCCGCCGCCGTCAGGGCCGCGCGGGTGTGCGCGCGCGACGCCTCACCCCCGCCGGCGGTCGCACGCACCGGGTAGACCCGGGGCAGCACGAGCAGATCGTCGGGCTCACCGCCGCTGACCACGCGCTGCGCGAGGCCGAAGGGGTCGCGCAGGACGAGCGCGGGCGCCGCGAGCGACCGCCGCCCGCGGCGCCCGAAGGTGACCTCGACGCGGACGCGCGCGCGGCGGCGGCCCGAGCGGAAGCGGACCGCCTCGGGCAGCAGCGGCTCGTCGATCCAGCCGGGGGGCAGCGGCAGCCGCCCGGCGCTGGCCTCGATGCGCACGATCAGCGGCTCCTCCTCGACCACGCTGCGCTGTGTCAGCTCGCGGTGCACCGAGGCGCCGCGGGCTCCCGTCGCGATCCACGCGTAGGCACCGAGGCCGAGCAGGGCGAGCGCCGACCCGGTGACGTAGAGCGGCTCGGCGTCGAACGTCCCCGCGACGAGCAGGAGCACGACCCCCAGCCCCGCGCACCCGACGGCGGAGCGCACGGCGGCCGCCTACAGCGCCGGCGTCGCCGCGATCGCGTCGGCCACGATCTCGGAGCGCCGGACGCCCACGGCCTCGGGCACGAGCATGATGCGGTGCGCCAGCACCGCATCGGCGAGCGCCTGCACGTCGTCGGGCAGGGCGTGATCGCGGCCGCGGATGAGCGCCCGCGCCTTGGCCGCGCGCAGGAGCATCAGCCCGGCGCGCGGTGAGGCGCCGAGCTCGACGCGGTGGTCGGAGCGCGTGCGGTGCAGCAGCGCGACGATGTACTCGCGCAGCGCCTTGGAGGCGTGCACGCGCCGCCCGGCGTCCTGGGCGTCGAGCACCTCGGCGCGGTCGGCGACGCTCTGCAGGTCGAGCACCTTGTCGCCCGCCTCGTGGCCGGCCAGCATGCCCGCCTCCTCGGCGGCGGCGGGGTAGCCGAGCTCGAGGCGGACCATGAAGCGGTCGACCTGGGCCTCGGGCAGCGGGTAGGTGCCCTCGTACTCGACGGGGTTCTGGGTCGCGAAGACGATGAACGGGCGCGCCAGCTCGTGGGAGTGCACGTCGACGGTGACCATGCGCTCCTGCATGCACTCGAGCAGCCCCGACTGGGTCTTCGGCGAGGCGCGGTTGACCTCGTCGACGATCACGATGTTCGCGAAGATCGGCCCGGGCCGGAACTCGAAGCGCTGCTCGCGCTGGTTGTAGACGTTGGTGCCCACGATGTCGGCGGGTAGCAGGTCGGCCGTGCACTGGATGCGCGCGAACTGGCAGTCGATCGAGCGCGATAGGGCCCGCGCCAGCGCGGTCTTGCCGACGCCGGGGTAGTCCTCGACGAGGATGTGGCCCTCCGCCAGCAGGGCGACGACGACGTGCTCGAGCACCTCGTCGCGGACCTTGACGGCACGACGGATGTTCTCCTCGATGCGCCGGGCCACCGCCCCAGCGGCGGTGACCTCGCTCGCGGCCACGGTGTCGGGGCTGGGCTCGAGCGGCTCCATCAGCTCCCGACCCTTACGTCCGGAGATGAACGGCGGCTCAACACGGCGTCCAGGATGGCGCACGCGACCGCCGCCTTGGTGGCGCGCGGCACGTGGCGCTCGTCGTCGGCGGTGACGATGGTGACCTCGTTGTCGGCCGCGTCGAAGGCGATGCCGGGCGCCGCGACGTCGTTGACCACGACGGCGTCGAGACCCTTGCGCGCGAGCTTCTCGCGCCCGTAGGCGACGGCGCCCTCGCCGTGCTCGGCGGCGAAGCCGACCAGCAGCTGGCCCGGGCGGCGGCGGGCCGCGAGGCTCGCGAGCACGTCGGGCGTGCGCCGCAGCTCGAGCGCCAGGCGATCGCCGGTGGCGCCCTTCTTGAGCTTCCCCGCGTGGGCCTGCTCGGGTGCGTAGTCGGCGACGGCCGCGGCCATCAGCAGCACGTCGCAGGCGTCGAAGGCGCTCTCGCAGGCGGCCGCGAGCTCGGCCGCGCTGCCGACCTCGACGTAGGCGATGCCCGGCCTGCGCGCCAGCGCCACGTTGGCGGCGATCACGGTCACGTCGGCGCCGCGCCTCGCCGCCTCTTCGGCGAGCGCCCAGCCCATGCGGCCCGAGGAGCGATTGCCGACGAAGCGCACCGCGTCGATCGGCTCGCGCGTGCCCCCTGCGGTGACCAGCACGCGCAGGCCGTCGAGCGAGCCGCCGGCGGGCCCGAGGCGGGCCTCGACGGCGCGCAGGAGCTCGGCCGGCTCGGGCAGGCGGCCGACGCCCCACTCGCCCGGGGATCCCAGCGCGCCGGTCCCCGGCTCGAGCACCTGCACCCCGCGCTCGCGCAGGCGCGCGAGGTTCGAGTGCGTGGCCGGGTGCTCGTACATCGCGTCGTTCATGGCCGGAGCGACGATCAGCGGTCGCCGGCACGCGAGCGCCGCCGCGGTGAGCAGGTTGTCGGCGTGCCCGCCGGCGAGCTTGGCCAGCGTGTTGGCCGAGGCCGGGGCGATCAGGAGGACGTCCGCGCGCTCGGCGAGCGCGAGGTGCGACAGCGGGGCGTGCTCAGGCGCCGGGTCGCCCGGGAAGGCGCCGCGCAGCGCATCGGGCTCGTACTCCGAGACCAGGACCGGCGCGCCGGTCACGGCTGCGAAGGAGGCCGTCCCGACGAAGCGCGTCGAGGCCTCGGTCTGGATCACGCGCACGGCATGGCCGGCCTTGGTGGCCAGCCGGGCGAGCTCGAGCGCCTTGTAGGCGGCGATGCCGCCGGTGACGCCGAGCAGGATGCGCGCCATCGGGCCGCGCCCTTCGGACTCGATCAGCCGCGGTAGCGGTACTTGATCTTGCCGGCCGCGACCTCTTCGAGCGCGATCGTCAGGTAGTTCTTCGAGCCCGTATCGATCATGGGCGGCGGGAACTCCTCGAAGGTGCCTTCGCCGAGGTTGTGGTAGTACGAGTTGATCTGGCGCGCCCGCTTGGCGGCCACGATCACGCTGGCGTACGGCGAGTCGACGTTGTCAAGCAGGCGGTCGACGCGGGGTGAGATCAAGGGTGCATCCTCGGTTCGGGGGCCTGCTCATTCTAGCGTCCCGCGCACGAGGCGCTCCAGGGTGCCGACCGCGTCCTCGAGCCGGTCGTTGACCACGACGTGCGGGAACTCCCCCTGCGCCCCGAGCTCCTCGCGCGCGGTGTTCAGCCGCGCCTGCACCTGATCGGGCGAGTCGGTGCCGCGCCCGATCAGCCGCGTGCGCAGCGCGTCCTCGCTCGGCGGGGCGATGAACACCTGCACCACCTCGGGCATCGACTCGCGGACCTGGCGGGCCCCCTGGACCTCGATCTCGAGCACGACGGGGCGCCCACCGGTGGCCCGCTGCTCGAGCTCGGAGCGCAGCGTGCCGTAGCGCCGGCCGGAGTAGCGCGCGTGCTCGATGAAGGCCCCCGCCTGCACGCGGCGCTCGAACTCGTCGTCGGTGAGGAAGTGGTAGTCGACCCCGTCGCGCTCCCCCGGCCGCGGGGCGCGCGTCGTGGCCGACACCGCGAGCTCGAGCTCGGGCACGCGCTCGCGCAGCGCGCGGATCAGCGTGCCCTTGCCGACGCCCGAGGGCCCGGTGACGACGAAGACGGAGATGCGCGCAGTCTTCACGATGAGGCGGCGCGAACGTCAACACCGGCTGGGCCAGGAGCCCGGGAGCGTTGCGGCACGGCCCCCAGATCGCCGAGTGTCGACTGAGTCGGTCTCAGGCCGACTACGTCGACGCTCGAGGGCTTTCGCGGCGCGCTAGCGCCGCAGCATGGAGACGAGCTCGGTGCGCTGCCGCTGGGACAGGCCGCCGATCGTCTTGCTCGGCGAGATCCTGCACTGGACCAGGACCTTGTTGACCTTCACGCGCCCGTACTTGGGGACGGCGAGCAGCATGTCGAAGACCTTGGCGGTCTCGACGAACTCCGGCGGCTCGAGCAACAGGTCGTGGATGCTCGATCGGCCGGCCTTGAGGTCGCGCTTGAGCTTGGCGCGGCGCGTGCGGATCTGGTTCGCCCGCTCGAGCGCTTCCATCCGCTGAACGAGGGAACGCTCCGGTGCAGCCACCCCAGGCTTCTGTGGGGTCTTCGTCGCGGGCGGCATCGGCGGCGAGTCTACATCTCTTGCGTGAACGAACAAGCCATAACCACGCAATTCGGCTCCACCTCAACTTGAGGTCCAGACGCGTGGAGGTTGGTTGACGCTGAAGCCTCGATTTGCAGGGTTTTTTTACGTCGAGTGTGCTATGCGCGGTCGAGCCTTGAGCGAGCCGACAGCGTGCGCACCGCCGTCTTGCGCGATCTGGGCGAGCTCCGCGGCGACCCGCGCTCCGGCGAGCGGATCGCGGAAGGACTCAGTGCCCACCGCGACCAGATCGGCTCCCGCCTGCAGCAGGTCATGGGCATGCCGGCCGCGCTGCACGCCGCCCATCCCCACGATCGGCAGCGTGACGCGCGCGCGCACCTCGGCGACCTGCGCCAGCGCCATCGCGCGGACCGCCGGGCCCGACACGCCGCCGGTCCCGCCGCCGAGCCACGGGGTGGTCGCCCGGCGCGGATGAAAGGCCATGCCCTTGAACGTGTTGATGAGCGAGACGGCATCGGCCCCTGCGCCCTCGGCCGCGGCGGCGACGTCCCCCGGCGCGGTGCAGTTGGGCGTCAGCTTGACGACGATCGGCTTGCTCGTCAGCGGTCGTACGTGCTCGACCAGCGCGGCCGTCTCGCGCGGGTCGGCCCCCATGATCATCCCGGTCTCCACGTTCGGGCAGGAGACGTTGAGCTCGAGCGCCGCGACCTCCTCGCGCTCGGCGAACGCCTCGACGAGCGTCGCCACCTCGGCGCGGGTGAAGCCCATGACGTTGACGATCAGCGGGACCGGCAGGCGCGCGAGCTCTGGCAGGTCGTGGGCGAGGTAGCCCTCCAGGCCCTTGTTGGGCAACCCGATCGAGTTGATCATCCCGCCGGGCAGCTCCCACAGCCGCGGCGGCGGGTTGCCCTGGCGCGCCTGGAGCGTGACGGTCTTTGAGACGAAGGCGGCGAACGGGAACCGTTCGAGCAGCGCGTCGCCGAACGCGCGGCGCGCGGCGATCGCGTCGAAGGTGCCCGAGGCGTTGATCACCTTGTGCTCGAGCTCGATGCCGCAGAACGTGATCACGCGACCAGCTCCAGCTCCGCAGCGTCGAGCACCGGCCCGTCGACGCACAGGCGCACGTAGCCGCCGCGAGTCGGGACCACGCAGCCGAAGCAGGCGCCGAAGCCGCACGCCATCCCGGACTCGAGCGCCAGCTGCGCCGGCACCCCCTCCGCCTCGCAGAGCGCGCGCACGGCCTCGAGCATCGGCGGCGGCCCGCAGGCGTAGACCGTCGCGCGGGCGTCGCAGCCGAGCTCGGCGCGCAGCAGGTCGGTGACGAGGCCGGGGTGGCCAGCCGAGCCGTCGTCGGTCGCCACCCGCGCTTCGCGCAGCAGCGCCGCGCCCTCGGCGTGCGCGGCGTCGCGAAAGCCCAGCAGCACGAGCGCGCCCGCGCCGAGCGCGTCCTGCCACGCCGCCAGCGGGGCGATGCCGACGCCGCCGCCCACCAGCAGTGCGCGCCGGTGCTGCTCTGGCGCGCGGAACCCGATCCCGAGCGGGCCGAGCAGCCACAGCCCGCCACCCGCGCGCAGCTCGGTCAGCCGCGCGGTGCCCGGCCCGACGGCCTCGAGCAGGAAGTCGAGCGTCCCGTCCTCGTCTCGGCGCAGGAAGGAGAACGCGCGCGGCAGGAACGGCCGCTCGTCGGCGCCGCCGCCCCAGCGCTCGCCCGCGGTGAGCATGTAGAACTGGCCGGGGTCAGGATCCGGGCCCTCGGCGTCCAGGCAGGAGAGCACCGTGTAGGCGCCGTGGCGGGCGTGCGCGGTGACCGGGCACAGCCGCCGCCCGAGCGGGGCGAGGGTGCGGTCGCTCACGTGGCCAGCGCGGGCGAGGCCGACCCGCGGCCGTGGATCTCCTGCAGGCTCACGACCGGGGGCGCCGCGGCGCGCGCCGCGGCGATCGCCCGCGCCGCCGCCATTCCGCCCGAGATCGTGGTGACGCACGGGATGCCGCGGGCGACCGCCGCGCGGCGGATCTCGTAGCCGTCCGAGCGCGCCTCGGTGCCGGTCGGCGTGTTGATCACGAGGTCGACGTCGCCGCGCTCGATCCAGTCCACGACGTGAGGCGAGCCCTCCCCCAGCTTGTTCAGGCGCTCGACCGGGATGCCCATGCGCGCGATCGCCGCGGCGGTCCCGCGCGTGGCGACCATCGCGAAGCCGAGGTCGTGCAGCTGCGCGGCGATGCCCACCACCGCGGACTTGTCGGAATCGGTCACGGTCAGGAAGACGGTGCCCGACTGCGGCAGCCGCGCGCCCGCCGCGGCCTGGGCCTTGGCGAACGCCGCCGGGAAGTCCGCGCCCACGCCCATGACCTCCCCGGTCGAGCGCATCTCGGGGCCGAGCAGCGCGTCTGAGCCCGCGAAGCGGTCGAAGGGCAGCACCGCCTCCTTGATCGAGACGTGGTCGCCGCCGGGATCCTGAGGCAGCTCCATCGTGGCGAGGCGCTCGCCGAGCATCACGCGGCAGGCGATCTTGGCCAGCGGGATCCCGGTCGCCTTGGAGACGAAGGGCACGGTGCGCGAGGCGCGCGGGTTGGCCTCGATGACGTAGAGGTCGTCGCCGGTCACGGCGTACTGGACGTTCATCAGGCCGACCACGCCGAGGGCGAGCGCCATCCGCGTCGTCGCCTCGCGGATCTCGGCGAGCATCTCCGAGCCGAGCGAGTGCGGCGGCAGCACGCACGCGGAGTCACCGGAGTGGATCCCGGCCTCCTCGACGTGCTGCATGATCCCGCCGATCCAGACGTCCTCGCCGTCGCAGATCGCGTCGACGTCGACCTCGATCGCGTTCTCGAGGAAGCGGTCGAGGAAGATCTCGCGCCGGTCAGCGCCGCGGGCGACGCGAAGCAGGTAGTCCTCGAGGCCCGCCGTCGAGTAGACGATCTCCATCGCGCGGCCGCCGAGCACGTAGCTGGGGCGCACGAGCAGCGGGAAGCCGACGCGCGGCGCCGCGGCCAGCGCCTCCTCCTCGGAGTGCGCGGTCGCGAAAGCGGGTGCGCGCAGCCCGAGCCGGCCGAGCAGCGCGCCGAAGCGCCCGCGGTCCTCGGCGTGGTCGATCGCCTCCGGCTGGGTGCCGAGCAGCGGAACCCCCGCGGCCTCGAGCCCCGCAGCGAGCTTGAGCGGCGTCTGGCCGCCGAACTGCACGATCACGCCCTCGGGCTGCTCGACCTCGACGATCGCCAGCACGTCCTCGAGCGTCAGCGGCTCGAAGTACAGGCGGTCGGAGGTGTCGTAGTCGGTCGAGACCGTCTCCGGGTTGCAGTTGACCATCACGGCGTCGCGGCCGGACTCGCGCACGGTCATCGCAGCGTGCACGCAGCAGTAGTCGAACTCGATCCCCTGGCCGATGCGGTTGGGGCCCGAGCCGAGGATCATCACGCTCGGGCGCTCGCCGCGACGCACCTCGTTGGCCCCGGAGCGCTCCCACGCGGAGTAGTAGTAGGGCGTCTCGGCCGCGAACTCGGCCGCGCAGGTGTCCACGGCCTTGTAACAGCGCACGCCGCGGAACGGGCCCTCCGGGTCGAGCGCGAGCTCGCGCAGCTCGCGCAGGAACCACGGGTCGATCGAGGTGCGCTCGTGCACGTCGTGCTCGCTCGCGCCGCGCCGGAACGCCTCGAGCACCAGGTCATAGCGGTCGGCCCCGGGGGTCTCGAGCTCGGCGAGCAGGTCGCCCGCGCCGGGGCGGACCTCGAGGTCGAGCTCGCGGGAGCGCATCGCCTTGGCGAACGCCTGCTGGAAGGTGCGCCCGATCGCCATCACCTCCCCCACCGACTTCATGTGGGTCGAGAGCCCGGGGTCCACGCCTGGGAACTTCTCGAACGCGAAGCGCGGCCACTTGACCACCACGTAGTCGAGCGCGGGCTCGAAGGACGCGGGTGTGGAGCGGGTGATGTCGTTGGAGATCTCGTCGAGGAGGTAGCCGACGGCGAGGCGGGCGGCGATCTTCGCGATCGGGAAGCCGGTGGCCTTGGAAGCCAGCGCCGAGGAGCGCGAGACGCGGGGGTTCATCTCGATCACGATGATCTCGTCGGTCGCGGGGTTGACGGCGAACTGGACGTTGGAGCCGCCGGTCTCGACCCCGACCGCGCGGATCACGGCGATCGCCTGGTCGCGCAGGCGCTGGTATTGGCGGTCGGTCAGCGTCTGCTGGGGCGCGACCGTCACCGAGTCTCCGGTGTGGATCCCCATCGGGTCAACGTTCTCGATCGAGCAGACAATCACGACGTTGTCCGCGGCGTCGCGCATGACCTCGAGCTCGAACTCGCCCCATCCGAGCACCGATTCGTCGATCAGGATCTGGCCGATCGGCGAGGCGGCGAGCCCGGTGGCGACAGTCTGCTCGAACTCCTCCTCTGTGCGCGCGATGCCGCCGCCGCGGCCGCCGAGCGTGAACGCGGGGCGCACGATCAGCGGTAGCCCGAAGGTCTCCAGCGCCACGCGCGCCTGGCTCAGGCTGGTGGCGATCGTGTTGCGCGCGGTACGCAGCCCGGCGGCCTGCATCGTGGCGTCGAAGATCTCGCGGTCCTCGGCGCGGCAGATCGCGTCGTAGGTCGCGCCGATCAGCTCGACGCCATGCTCGGCCAGCGTGCCGTCCTCGTGCAGCTCCTTGGCGAGGTTCAGCGCCGTCTGGCCGCCGAGCGTCGGCAGCAGCGCGTCGGGCTGCTCGCGCTCGATGACCTGGCGCACCGGGCCGGGGAGCAGCGGCTCGATGTAGGTGCGGGTCGCGAACTCCGGGTCGGTCATGATCGTCGCCGGGTTGGAGTTGACCAGCACGACCTCGTAGCCCTCTTCGAGCAGCACCTTGCAGGCCTGGGCGCCCGAGTAGTCGAACTCGGCCGCCTGCCCGATCACGATCGGGCCCGAGCCGAGGATCAGGATCTTCTGGATGTCGTCTCGCCTAGGCAAGCGCCCGGCTCCCCCGCTCGATCTCCGCGATGAACTCGTCGAAGAGACCGAGCGAGTCGTTCGGCCCCGGCCCCGCCTCGGGGTGGTACTGCACGCAGCCGGCGGGGACGTCGAGCAGGCGGATGCCCTCGATCGTGCCGTCGTAGAGGTTCACGTGCGTGAGCTCGGCCTCGCCGTAGTCCGTGCGCAGCCGCGCGCCGGGCTCGCCGCGGACCGCGAAGCCGTGGTTCTGGGAGGTGATCGCGATCCGCCCGCTGCGCAGGTCCTTGACCGGATGGTTGGCGCCGCGGTGGCCGAAGGGGAGCTTGAAGGTGTCCAGGCCGACCGCGCGCGAGAGCAGCTGGTGGCCGAGGCAAATGCCGAACACGGGCTTTCGCCCGAGCAGCTCGCGGACGGTGTCGACGACGTAGTCCAGCGCGGCCGGGTCGCCGGGGCCGGGGACGAGGAAGACGCCGTCGGGATCGCTCGCCAGCAGCTCCTGGGCGGTGGTCGTGCAGGGGTGCAGCTCGAGCGTCGCCCCGCGGGAGGTGAAGTTGCCCACGATCGAGTGCTTGATCCCGGTGTCGAGCGCGGCGATGCGCGGGCCGTCGCCGTCGCCCGCGAACGTGCGCGACTCGGCCACCGTGACCTCCCGCGCGAGGTCGAGGCCGACCATGCTCGGCTCGGCGGTGATCCGCTCGCGCGCCTCGGCTTCGGGGGTCTGCGCACCGAAGACCCCGCCGCGCATCGCGCCCGCGTCACGGATGTGGCGGACCAGCGCGCGCGTGTCGACGCCCGAGATCGCCGGGATCCCCTGCTCGCGCAGCCAGTCCAGCCACCCCTGCTCGGCCCCCGGGGCCCGGGAGGGGTTGACCGCGGCGCGCATGATCGCGGCGCGGGCGTGGATGCGGTCGGACTCCATCGCGCTCGCGCTGACGCCGTAGTTGCCGACGTGCGGGTAGGTGAAGGTGATCAGCTGGCGCGCGAAGGACGGGTCGGTCATCGACTCCTGATAGCCCGACATGCCGGTCGTGAACACGACCTCGCCGGTGACGTCGCGTGGCGCCCCGACGGCGTCGCCGTCGAAGCGCGTCCCGTCCTCGAGCAGGACGTAGGCCAACACTAGGCGGCGCTCAGGGCGAAGGCCCGCTCGCGGTAAGCCACGCTGCCGGCCGCGACGGTCGCGAGCACGCGGCCCCTCAGCGTCCGGCCGGCGAAGCAGCAGTTCTCCGAGCGGCTCTCGTAGCCGGCCTCGCCGACCTCCCAGCGCGCCGCGAGGTCGATCAGGCAGAGGTCGGCGGCCTGCCCCACCGCGATCCGCGGCGGGGTCAGCCCGAACAGCGCGGCGCCCGCGGAGAGCTTCTCGACCACGAGCGCGAGCGGCAGGGCGCCGGAGAGCACGAGCTCTGTGTGCACGGCGGCGAACGCGGTCTCAAGGCCCGTGGTCCCCATCAGCGCCTGCTCCCAGGGCACCTCCTTCTCCTCGCGGGCGTGCGGCGCGTGGTCGGTGGCGATGCAGTCGATCGTCCCGTCGCGCAGGCCGTCGATCAGCGCGCGGCGATCGTTCTCCCCGCGCAGCGGCGGGTTCATCTTCAGGCGCGTGTCGAGGTTGTGGGCGAGCACGTCGGCGTCGGTCAGCGCGAGATGGTGCGGCGAGGCCTCGGCGCTGATGCGCACGCCGCGCGCCTTGGCCTCGGCGACCGCCTCGACCGACTCGCGGGCGCTCAGGTGCTGGATGTGGATGCGGCCGCCCTCGTAGCCGGCGATCGCGGCATCGCGGGCGATCATCGTCGACTCCGAGATCGAGGGGATGCCGGCGAGGCCAAGGCGCGCGGAGATGTCGCCCTCGTGCATGACGCCCTCGCCAGAGAGCGACGGGTCCTCCTCGTGCAGCGCGATCACGCCGCCGCACAGACGCTGGTACTGCAGCGCGCGGCGCAGCATCGCCGCGCGGTGCACCGGCTTGCCGTCGTCGGTGAAGCCGAGCGCGCCGGTGTCGGCGAGCTCGGCCATCTCGGTCAGCGCGTCGCCGGCGAGCCCGCGCGTGACCGAGGCGAGGAAGCCCACCGGCACGCGTGCCTCCAGCCGCGCGGCCTCCCGCAGCGAGCGCAGCACCGGCGCAGAGTCGACGGTCGGGTCGGTGTTCGGCATCGCGATGACGGCCACGAAGCCGCCCGCGGCCGCCGCGCGCGTGCCCGAGTCGAGGTCCTCCTTGTGCTCCTGGCCCGGGGTGCGCAGGTGCACGTGCGGGTCCACGAAGCCCGGGAACAGGTGCCGGCCCTCGCCCTCGAGCACCTCGGCGCCCGCCGGCGCCGGCAGCGAGCCGGGCGCGCCGAGCTCGGCGATCTCGCCGCCGCGGATGAGCACGTCGTGGGGCGCGTCGATCCCCGTGCGCGGATCGAGCACGTGGGCGCCGCGCACGAGCAGGTCGGCCGGCGGACTCTCGCGGCCGACGAGCGGCGCGTGCACGGGGGTGCTCGTCGTCCGGGCGATCATCAGGCCAGCTGCGGGGTCGGAGCGGCCACGGCGGGGCTGGGCGCGGCGCGGCCCGCGAGCAGCTCGTAGAGCACGGCCATCCGCACGACGACGCCGGCGGCGACCTGCTGGCCGATGACGGCCTGCGGCGAGTCGATCACCTCGGCCGAGAGCTCGACGCCGCGGTTGACCGGGCCCGGGTGCATGAGCACCTGGCGGGCCGACAGCCGGCGGCCGTCGATCTGGTAGCGCGCGGCGTACTCGCGCAGCGAGGGCACGAAGGACTCGGTCATGCGCTCGCGCTGCATGCGCAGCGCGTAGACGACGTCGGCCTGCCCGAGCTCGTCCAGCGTGTAGCGGACCTCGCAGCCGAGCGACTCGACGCCTCGCGGCAGCAGCGTCGGCGGCCCGCAGACCGTCACCCTCGCCCCGAGCTTGGTGAACGCGAGGATGTCCGAGCGAGCCACGCGCGAGTGCATGACGTCGCCGACGATCCAGATGTTCGCGCCGTCGAGCGAGCCCATGCGCTCGCGCAGCGTGTAGACGTCGAGCAGCGCCTGGGTCGGATGCTCGTGCTTGCCGTCGCCCGCGTTGACCACCGCGGCGTCGCTCCAGCCGGCGACCAGCCCGGCCGCGCCGACGTGCGGCGTGCGCACGACGATCAGGTCGGGCCGGTAGGCGGAGAGGGTCTGGACGGTGTCCTTGAGCGACTCGCCCTTCTCGACGCTCGAGCCGCTCGACACGAAGTTGATGACCTCGGCCGACAGCGTCTTGGCGGCCAGCTCGAAGGACGAGCGCGTGCGCGTGGAGGCCTCGTAGAAGAGGTTGAGCACGCGGCGCCCCCGCAGCGCGGGGACCTTCTTGACCTCGCGCTCGGAGACCTCGGTGAAGGACTTGGCGCGGTCGAGGATCCGCTCGATGTCCGCGCGGTCGAGGTCCTCGATCGAGAGCAGGTGGCGCATCATCGGATCAGGGCCTCCTGGAGCGTCGTGATGGTGACCTCGTCGATCCCATCGAGCTCCTGCACGCGCACGTTGACGCGCTCGGCCCGGGCGGTCGGGAGGTTCTTGCCGACGTAGTCGGGGCGGATCGGGAGCTCGCGGTGGCCGCGGTCGGCCAGTACCGCGAGCTGCACCCGCGCGGGACGGCCGTAGTCAAACAGCGCGTCGATCCCCGCGCGCACGGTCCGCCCGGTGAAGAGGACGTCATCGACGAGCACGACGGTGTGGTCCTCGAGGCGGAACGGGACCTCGGAGGCGTGCACGACCGGGCTCGTGTGGGTCGCGAGGTCGTCGCGGTAGAAGGCGATGTCGATGTCCCCGCGCGGGACTTCGCGCTCGAGCAGGTCGGAGACCAGGCGGTGCAGCCGCGTCGCGAGAAGCGCGCCGCGGCGGTGGATGCCCACGAGCGCCACGTCGCCGTCGGCGTTCTTCTCGACGATCTCGTGGGCGATGCGGACGAGCGTGCGGCGGATGTCGTCCCCGTCGAGGACGACCTTCTCCTGGGTCATTCGCGTCCTTCCTGGCCTCTCGGACCGGGTTAAAGGTGGCGTGCGCAGGACCGTAGCAGCGGGCTACGACGCTCCCGCCTCGCCCTTGACCAGATGCGGCGCCCCGCGCTCGGGGAACGGCACCTCGATCGCGTCGAAGTCGCGCGGGACGACGGTGTCCGGGAAGACGGAGCGCGCCTCGTCGCGGATGTCGCGCGGGAAGTAGCGTGTCGAGAGGTGTGTCAGGGCGAGCAGGCCGACCTCGGCAGCGGCGGCGACCTCGGCGGCCTGGCGCGCCGTCGAGTGCCCGGTCTCGCGGGCGCGGGCGAGCTCGTCGTCCATGAAGGTCGCCTCGTGGACGAGCAGGTCGGCCTGATGGGCGAACACCTCGATGGCCTGGCACGGCGCGGTGTCGCCGGAGATCACGATGCGCCGGCCCCGTCGGGTCTCCCCCACCACCTGCTCGGGGCGAACCTCGCCGACGGCCTCGCCGCGCTGCAGGCGCCCGAAGTCCGGGCCCGGCGTGACGCCGAGGCGCTCGGCCTCGGCGGCGTCGAAGCGCCCGGGGCGATCGTCCTCGACGAACGCGTAGCCGTAGGCGCGCACGCGGTGCTCGACCGCGAACGGCGCGATCGCGTAGCCGTCGAAGCGCACCTCCTCGTGGGGGTCGAGCTCGATGATCTCCAGCGGGTAGCGCACGCGCCCGTAGATCGGCTTGAGCGTGGCGAACAGGGCGCGCAGGCCGGGCGGCCCGTAGACGCTCAACGGCAGCTCGCGCGCGCGCAGGTCGAGCGTCTTGAGCATCCCGATCAGCCCGAGCCAGTGGTCGAGGTGGTAGTGGGTGAGAAACAGCGCGTCGATCTCGGGCAGGCCGACCGAGCGCAGCAGCTGCTGCTGGGTGCCCTCCCCGCAGTCGAACAGGATCTGGTCGCCGCCCGCGCGCAGGAGCAGCGCGGGCAGCCCGCGACGCGCGGTGGGCACCGATCCGGCCGTGCCGGCGAAGAACAGCGAGAGGTCCATGGCCGCGGTGAGACAATCACATCCGTGAGCACGGACTACAGCGAGCTTCCGGCCGGGCTGCCGGTCCCCCAGGACGACGGCGCCGCCGCTCACCTGGACGGAGCCGTGGTGCCAAGCGTGACGCTGCACGCCACGCTCGGCGGCGAGATCGATCTCGCGTCAGCCGCCATGACGCTGCTGGTCGCCTACGTCTATCCGCGCACCGGCGTGCCCGGGCAGCCGTTGATCGACGGCTGGGACGCCATCCCCGGCGCCCGCGGCTGCACCCCGCAGAGCTGCGCCTTCCGCGACCACGCCGCCGAGCTGTCGGCGCGCGGCGCCGCGATCGTCGGCATCAGCGCGCAGACCGCCGACGAGCAGGCCGAGTTCGCGGCGCGCGAGCGCATCCCCTATCCCCTGCTCGCCGACCCCGAGCTCGAGCTGGCCGGCGCCATGGGCCTGCCGACGTTCGAGGCGGGTGGGCTGACCCTCTACCGCCGGCTGACCTTCGTCGCGCGCTACTGCCAGATCGAGAAGGTCTTCTACCCCGTGTTCCCGCCCGACCGCAACGCCGCCGACGTGCTGGCGTGGCTGTCAGAGCAGCACTAGCCCGAAGCTCAGCCGGCCGTCCTCAACGTGAAGCAGGCCCATCGTGTGATCGGGCGCACTGCGGCGCTCGGTCGGCGAGCCCGGGTTGAAGATCTGAAAGCCCTCGGCCTCCTCGTGGAACGGGATGTGCGAGTGCCCGAAGACGACGGCGTCTGCGTCGGGGAAGCGCCGGCGCAGCCGGCGCAGCCGCCCGGAGCGCTGGCCCGAGTCGTGGACCATCCCGATCCGGCGGCCCCCGAGCTCGATCACCCGGGCCTCGGGCAGCATCTGGCGGAGGCCCGGCTCGTCGCCGTTGCCGTGCACGGCGTGCACCGGCGGGCCGAGCGCCTCCAGCTCGCGAAGCACCGCCACCGTCATGAAGTCACCCGCGTGCAGGATCGCGTCGGCGCCTGCGAGCAGCTCGACGCAGCGGGCGGGCAGCGCCCGCTCCCCGCGCGGCATGTGGGTGTCCGAGACGATTGCGATGCGCATCCAGCGCAACGGTAAGCTCCCGCGGGCACCGGCGCCCGTAGCTCAGTGGATAGAGCGCTGCCCTCCGGAGGCAGAAGTCGCAGGTTCGAATCCTGCCGGGCGCGTCTCCAAGCGCACGTGCTGAGCCTCGGAACTAGGTCAGGTGGTAGTTGCCGCGGGCGTCGCGCTTGTAGCAGTGGAAGCCATAGCGGCGGTACTGGCGGTCGGAGGCGCGGGCGCAGAATTGGCCGCGCTGGAGACACTTCTCTGCCCCGCCGATGACCGCGTGCACCCGGCTCCCGCAGGTCTTGGCGACTTGCGCTGCCTGAGGGGGCGGTGTGGTCGCCGACGCGGCCGGGGCGGCGCCGATGAGCGAGATCGCTGCGAGTAGGCCGACGGCTGCCCGTCGGGAGGGAGAGCGCTGCATGTGGTGCTCCTTCGAGGGAAGCTCGTGACAAGGAGCGGTCCAGCACTCCCGAGATGGCTTTAAGGTAGCCAGCAATGGACCGCTTTCAAGGCCCTTGTGAACGGGTCCGTCCGGAGGCCCGGCTACCTTCGGTTTCCGTGTCAGCCCTTAGCGTGTGCCCGAGTTGTGGGTCGGGCCTCCTGCAGCCTCTCCGCTGGGAACCGCAAGGTGACGACGAGGTGCTCGTCGACCTTCGGTGCCCGGAGTGCCAGGCGTGCATGCAGGCCTGCTTCAGCCAGGCCGATATGCGCGAGCTCGACCGCCTGCAGACGGCCGGTCGCGAGGAGATCGTGCATGCCTACGAGCAGCAGGTCGCCGAGTCCATGGAGGCGCTGGCGAGCTGCCTCGAGCAGGCGCTCGCCCTCGACCTCGTCGGGCCCGACGACTTCGCGCCGCGCCCGCGGCGGCTGCCGCGAGCCGCCTAGACCTGACCGCCGCGACTCAGCCTGCGGCTCCGCGGTGCCGATGGGACCTGAGCCGTTCCGCTCTGCCCCCCGCTCAGGAAGGCTCCACCGTGTCCCAAGCCATCGTCCTCGTCGTTCTCGGCTCCACGATCTGGCTTGGCTTCGACGCGAGCCAGCGGGACTGGACCGGCAGTTCGTTCGCCCGCAGCACGATCGCCTGGGTGCTCGGGTCGCTGGCGCTGTGGATCGTGGTCTTCCCCGCCTACCTCGTGGCGCGCGGCAGGACCCCGCTGAAGCAGCGGGCCGCCTAGCTCCGGGGGCGACCGCTAGCCGCGGTCGCCGGCTCCCACCGGCACACGCTCGCGTTCGCGCTCGACCGGCGCGCGGTCCTCGACGGGCTCGTCCGCCGCGACAGGGGTCGTGTCCGGCTTCAGGCGCTTGGCCTCGATCTGCTCGGGCTGCGGGCTCTTGACGTCCCAGGCCCAGCCGGCGCGCTCGAACAGGCGGATCAGCGTGTAGGAGGGATCGAACTGCAGGCGCTGCAGGCCGTGCCGCGCCGAGGTCGGGAAGGCGTGATGGGTGTGGTGCCAGCCCTCGCCGAGCGACACGAGCGCGACCGCCCAGTTGTTACGGCTCTCGTCGTCGGTGACGAACGGCCGCTCGCCGTACATGTGGCAGATCGAGTTCACGCTCCAGGTCGCGTGGTGCAGCAGGAACACCCGCACCAGCCCCGCCCAGACGAACGCGGTCAGGCCGGCGGTCAGGTTCCCGCCCGAGAGGGCGAAGCCGGCGAGGAAGGGGATCGCGAGCCCGAGCAGCGCCCAGACCGGGAAGAGGCTGTCGATCTTGCGCATCATCGGGTCCTTGCGCAGGTCGGGCGCGAAGCGGCGGGCCGAGCTGCGCTCGCCGTCGAACAGCCAGCCCATGTGCGAGTGCCAGAGGCCGGTGAGCACTCCGCGCCACCCTTGGGCGTCGTTGGTGTGCGGGCTGTGCGGATCGCCCTCCTCGTCGGTGAACGTGTGGTGCTTGCGGTGATCGGCGACCCAATGGATGACGGCGCCCTGCACCGACATCGAGCCGAGGATGGCCAGCAGCCCTCGCAGCCACGGCTTGGCCTCGAAGGACCGATGGGTCAGGAGGCGATGGAAGCCGATCGTCACGCCGAAGCCGACGAGCACGTACATGACCGCGAGGATCGCGAGGTCGAGACCGCTGACGGCGCCGCCCCACAGCAGCGAGATCGCGGCGATGAAGCCCAGGAACGGCAGCACGACGGCCACCACGGTGATCCGGCGCTCGAGTCGCGCCAAGCGAAGATTTGTCATCTGACTACCGTGACAGGGCTCGGCCGGGGGTTCCGCAAGCATGGCGACAGTTCGTACCCGGCTCGATTAGCACGAACCTACAGTTTGCCTCTGAAGCTCCACGCAATGCAACACTCGGCGTGATGCTCCCGACGCTGCGCGACGACCGCGTTGCCCTGCGGCCGCTGACCGTCGAGGACGTCGATGCGCTCGCCGAGATCGTGACGCTGCCGGGCGTCCGCGAGTGGTGGGGTCCCGCAGACGATCCCGAGAAGACCCGTGAGGACCTGCGCATGGACGGTGACGCGTTCGCGGTCGAGGCCGGCGGCGAGCTCGCCGGCTGGCTGGCCTTCACCGAGGAGAACGAGCCCGGCTATCGCTCGGCGGGCGTGGACATCATCCTCGCTCCCGGCTTCCAGGACCGCGGGCTCGGGCCGGCCGCGCTGCGGCTCGCGATCGCCTGGCTGATCCAGGCTCGCGGGCACCGCCGGCTGACGATCGACCCCGCGGCCGCGAACGCCCGCGCGATCGCCGCCTACGAGCGAGTCGGCTTTCGCCCTGTCGGGGTCATGCGCGAGTACGAGCTCGGCCTCGACGGCCGCTGGCACGACGGCCTGCTGATGGACCTGCTCGCCGAAGAGCTCGCCTGAATGTTGCTCCAGGCCGCCCTCAACGGCCCCTTCACCAAGGCCGAGCACCCCGCGATGCCGGTGTCGGCAGAGGAGCTCGCGCGCGACGCAGCCGAGTGCGTCGCCGCCGGCGCCCGCGCCGTCCACCTGCATCCGCGCGACGCCGGCGGGCGCGAGCGCCTCGACGCGGCGACGGTCGAGGCGGTCGTGAGCACCGTGCGAGCGGCCTGCGGCGTGCCCGTCGGCGTCAGCACCGGCGCGTGGATCGAGCCCGACCTCGAGCAGCGCCTGGCGCTCGTCCGGGCGTGGCGGGCTCCCGACTACAGCTCGGTGAACCTGTCCGAGCCGGAGGCTCCAAGGGTCATGGAGGCGCTGCTCGATGCCGGAGTCGGAATAGAGGCCGGCGTCTGGAGCGTCGAGGACGCCGAGCGGCTCGCGGCATCGGGCCTCGGCGCACGCGTCACCCGGGTACTCATCGAGCCGGTCGCCGTCGGCGCCGCCGAAGCACTTGCGCTCGTCGCCGCGATCCACGCGGCGCTCGATCGCCACGCCCTCACGGCGCCGCGGCTCCAGCACGGCGACGGCGAGGCGACCTGGGTGCTGATCGCCGACGCGGTCGCCCGCGGGATCGACACCCGGGTCGGGCTGGAGGACACGCTCTACGACCCGGGCGGCGAGCGCACCAAGGGCAACGTCGCGCTCGTGCGCGCAGCCCGCGCGCTCGGCGCGGGCTAACCCCCCGCGACCGCCGGCAGGATCGTGACCTCGTCGGACTCGCCGACCTTGGTGTCGAGGCCGTCGAGGAAGCGGATGTCCTCGCCGCCGAGGTAGACGTTGACGAAGCGGCGCAGGCCGCCGTCGCCGTCGGAGAGCCGCTCACGCAACTCCCCGTGCTCTCCGTAGAGCGCCTCCAGGACCTCGCCGACCGTGCTGCCGGGCGCTTGGGCCTGGCTGGCGCCGCCCGCGGCGTCGCGGAGCTGGGTGGGGAGCTTGACCGTCGCCATCAAGCCGCCGCCGCGGTGGAGGCGAAGCCCGACACGGCCGCCTCGAAGTCGCTGAGCTTGGGCTCGATCTCGGCGATCTCGAACGAGCCGCGCACGACGTCGATGGTCTTCAGGCCGTCGCCGGTGATGCACAGCACGACGCGCTCGGAGGCATCGATGTCGCCCCGCTCGGCCAGCTTGGCCAGGGTCGCGGTGGTCACGCCGCCGGCGGTCTCGGTGAAGATGCCGGTCGTCTCGGCCAGCAGGCGGATGCCCGCGCGGATCTCGTCGTCGGTGACCGCGTCGACGCTGCCGCCGGTCCGCTGGGCCAGCTCGACCGCGTAGGGCCCGTCGGCGGGGTTGCCGATCGCCAGCGACTTGGCGATCGTGTCCGGCTTGACCGGGCGGCAGATCGCCGTGCCGGCCTCGAAGGCCTGGGCGACCGGGGAGCAGCCCTGGGCCTGGGCGCCGTTCATCTTGGGCAGCTCGCCCTTGAGCAGCCCGCAGTCGATCCACTCCTGAAACGCGCGAGCGAGCTTGGTGAACAGCGAGCCCGAGGCCACGGGGGCCACGACCCGGTCCGGGAGCTCCCAGCCAAGCTGCTCGGCGACCTCGAAGGCCAGCGTCTTGGAGCCCTCGGCGTAGTAGGGGCGCAGGTTGACGTTGACGAACGCCCAGTCGTCGCGCTCGCCCGCGAGCTCGGTGCAGAGGCGGTTGACCGCGTCGTAGTTGCCCTTGATCGCGACCACGTTGGCGCCGTAGGCGCCGGTCGCCAGGATCTTGGGCTCCTCGAGGTCGGCCGGGATCAGCACGTAGGCGGGCAGGCCGGCGGCGGCGGCGTGGGCGGCCACGGCGTTGGCGAGGTTGCCCGTGGAGGCGCAGGCGATCGTGTGGAAGCCAAGCTCCTGGGCGCGCGCGAGCGCGACCGAGACGACGCGGTCCTTGAAGGAGTGCGTCGGGTTGGCAGTCTCGTTCTTGACCCACAGCTCGCCGAGGCCGAGGCGCTCGGCCAGCCGGTCGGCGCGCACGAGCGGTGTCCAGCCGGTGGGCAGCGCGGCGCGCGGCGACCCCTCCAGCGGGAGGAAGTCCGCGTAGCGCCACAGCGTGTGCGGACCGGCCTGGATCCGCCGCTTGAGCTCAGCGGCGCTGGACTCGGGCGGCCGGTAGGCCACCTCGAGCGGCCCGAAGCAGCGATCGCACACGTAGCGAGCCTCGAGCGGATAGGTGGTGGAACACTCCTTGCACTTCAGGGCATCTGCCGGCATTTGGGGATTCCTCCGCCTGAGGGGTCTGCGGCGGAGGCGTAGCCTGAGAGGCGGTTGCCCTGACCGCATCTCCCAGGCTGTTCGTCTTGGAGCCTGATTGGAATTGCCACCGTTTCCGTCGCGGACGACGGAGTGGTTGGCGGGGTTTCACTGGGCCAGTCCCTCCACCCCTCTGGATGCGTACTGCTATGTGCGCGGCATCCTACCGTAGACTGCAAAGCGTGATGTCCGCGATCGACGACCCCTTCAGTCCGCGCCATGCCGAACCTTCCCAAGCCCCGGCTCGGCCGCCGCATCACGCGCTCCCGCGCGCGGCCTGAGCCCCAGACTCCAGAGCGCGAGGATCCGCGCGTCGAGATCGTCGAGGCGCCCGGGCTGCGCTGGATCAACATTGAGCGCCCACGTCCGGCCGACCTCGCCTGGCTGGGCGAGCACTTCGACTTCCACGACCTCGACTACGAGGACGTCAGCTCGCGCAACCAGCGCCCGAAGGTCGACGAGTACGACGACTACCTGTTCATCGTCCTGCACTTCCCGCGCTACGACAAGAGCGTCGCGCGCCTGAACGCGGCCGAGGTCGACATCTTCGTCGGCCCCGACTACCTGATCACGCTGCCCAACGAGCCGCTGCAGCCGATCTCCTACCTGTTTGATCGCTGCCGCGCGTCAGAGGAGCTGCGCGAGCAGCTGTTCTCAAAGGGCGCCGGCTACCTGCTCTACAAGATCGTCGACGATTGCGTGGACTCCTCGTTCCCGATGCTGCGCAAGATGGGCAACAAGCTCGAGCGCATCGAGCAGGAGATCTTTGAGGGCGAGAGCTCGGCCGAGGTCGTCCGCGACATCTCAAACGTCAAGCAGGAGATCATCAACTTCCGCAAGGTCGTCCGCCCGCAGCGCGCCGCCTTCCGCGACCTCGAGCGGACCAAGACGCGCTACATCGCCGAGGACCTCGACATCTACTTCGACGACATCGTCGACGCCTCCGAGCGCGTGTGGGACATGCTCGAGAACTACAAGGAGGTCGTTCAGGGCCTCGAGGACACCAACGAGTCCGCGATCTCGCACCGCGTCAACGAGATCCTGCGCGTGCTCACCGCCTTCAGCGTGATCATCCTGCCGCTCACGCTGATCGCCTCGATCTGGGGCATGAACGTGCGCGTGCCCGGCGAGCAGTCGATCACCGCGTTCTGGATCATCATCGCCACGATGGTGGTCGTGCTGGCCGCGATGCTGGGCTACTTCCGCAAGCGCGGGTTCCTGTAGTGCCAGACGCGGCGGCGTCGCTCGAGCGCCTCGCCGAGGTCGCCGCACTCGAGCGCACGCCGGACCGCAAGCGGATGCTGGTCATTGTCAACCCGTACGCGACGACGATGTCCGACCGCCTCAAGCACCTCGTCGTCTACGCGCTGCAGGGGCGCTTCCAGGTCCACGCCGTCGACACCCAGCGCAAGGGCCACGGCATCGAGCTCTGCCGCGAGGCCGCGCAGGAGGGCTATGACATCGTCGTCGCCTTCGGGGGCGATGGGACGGTCAATGAGGCCGCCAACGGGCTCGCCGGCTCGGCCACGCCGCTGACCTGCCTGCCCGGCGGGGCGACCAACGTCTACTGCCGGATGCTCGGCATCCCCACCGACGTGGTCGACGCCACCGAGCACCTGCTCCGCCTCGCCGACGACTGGCGCGTGCGGCGGGTCGACCTCGGGCGCGTCAACGGCCGCTGGTTCGTGTTCTCCGCCGGCATGGGGCTCGACGCGAGCGTGGTCGAGCGGGTGGATCGCAACCCCAAGCTCAAGGCGCGCCTGGGGCCCTGGTACTTCACCCAGTCGGCGGTCGCCACCTTCCTGCGCCGCTACACGCTGCGCCCGCCGCAGCTGGAGGTGCTGGTCGGCGGCCAGACACTCGAGGGCGTCAGCGCGTTCATCCAGAACGGCCGGCCCTACACCTACTTCGAGGGCCGTCCGATAGACCTCACCGACGGCTCAGAGCTCGACTCCGGCGATCTCTCGGGCGTGGTGCTCGACCGCGCGGCACCGTTCGACGTGCCGAGCGTGCTGTTCCGGGCGCTGAGCAAGCACGCCCGCGTCGCGCGCCACCGCCACGTCACCGAGTTCGGCCCTGCCCACGACGTGCTCGTGCGCTCGGCCGACGGGCGTCCGGTGCCCGTCCAGGTCGACGGCGATTACGTCGGCACCTCCGAGGAGGCCGCGTTCGGCGTCGCCGCCGGCGCGCTGAAGATCGTGTGCTGAGCGGGCAACTGAAGGGGCGCGCGGAGGGCGCCGATATCGTCCGCGCGTGACGTTCGCCGACGCCTATCACGCGGGCCAGATCGCCGGCCGAGTGACCATCGACCTGTTGCTGATCGCCGCCGCCATCGTGCTGGTGCGGCGGCTGTCGCGAGGCGTCTTCGCCAGGGGGCTGCGCTCGCGCGCGGCGACCGTGGTCGAGCTCGTCGTGGTGATTGTGCTGATGCTGGGCGCGTTTGTGAGCCAGGTGCGGCCGGATCAGACGGCGGGCGCGCCGGGCCGCCCCGCCGATACGGGGTCGGTGGCGCAGGCGCGGACGGAAATGCTCGCGGGATGCACCGACCAGGGTGCCCCGCGGCGCTACTGCGAGTGCTTCTCAGACCATGTGCTGGCGGGCGTCGGCCACGATCCGGCGCGCCTGTCGGCGCTCGAGGCCGAGCTCAAGCGCGCGCCGGCCGGCTCGCAGCCTCCGGCGGTCGTCCTGCATGCCGCCCAGGCTTGCCAGAGTTTGCGCTAGCCCCCGTTGTCCCGGTGGCACTGGCTGCCTACCCCCCCGTCGGCGTGACGCGGTAGGCGTCGAAGACGGCGTCGATCGCGCGCAGGCGGTTGATCGCGCCCTTCAGCGCCTGGGTGTCGCCGACCTCGACGACGAAGCGGTTCTTGACCATCGGGTGCGAGACGATGCAGCGCGCCTCGATGATGTTGATGCCGGCCTCCGCGAACGTGCGCGAGAGGTCCTCGAGCAGGCGGTGGCGGTCCCAGGCGTCGATCTGCAGCTCGACCTTGAAGGACGTCTCGTTGTCGCCATCCCACGCGACCGGGACGAAGCGCTCGGGGTCCTTGCGCAGCGCCACGACGTTCGGGCAGTCCTCGCGGTGGATCGTGATGCCGCGCCCGAGCGAGACGTAGCCGAGGATCGGGTCGCCCGAGACCGGGCGGCAGCACTTGGCCAGGCGCAGCGGGACCTCCTGGACGCCCTCGACGCGGATGCCGTACTTGGAGGAGGAGGACTCGGGCCGGCGCTGGGCAGAGCGGCGCTGGTCGAGCAGGCTCTCGGCCGCCGAGGGTTCCTCGACCCCGGCCTCGCCCTGTTTGAGGCGCTGCATGACCTTGTTGACGACGATCTTCGGCGAGATCTTTGCGCCGCCGAGCGCGATGTAGAAGTCGTCGCCCTTCTTGTAGCCCATCTCGCGGATCACGTCGGCCAGCAGCGGCGAGCCGGTCAGCTTCTGGGCCGGAAGCCCCGCCTTGTGGAGGTGCTCCTGCAGCAACTGGCGGCCCTTGTGCTCTGAGTCCTCGCGCGACTCGGCCTTGAACCAGGCGCGGATCTTGTTGCGCGCCCGGGTGGTCTTGACCACCGCGAGCCAGTCGCGGGAGGGGCCGCGCTCGCGCTTGGAGGTCAACACCTCGACGATGTCGCCCGACTGCAGCTCGTAGTGCAGCGGCACGATCTTGCCGTTGACCTTCGCCCCGACGCAGCGGTGCCCGACGTCGGTGTGGACCTCGTAGGCGAAGTCGAGCGGCGTCGCCCCCGCGGCGAGCGACTTGACCTCGCCCTTCGGGGTGAACACGAAGACCTCGTCCTCGATCAGCTCGTCGCGCAAGGAGTCGGTGAACTCCGCCGGGTCGTCGACCTCCTTCTGCCAGTCGAGCAGGCCCTTGAGCCACTGCAGCTTGGCGTCGCTCTGGTCGCGCCGGCCGTTGCCGCGCCCGCCCTCCTTGTAGCGCCAGTGCGCGGCGACGCCGTACTCGGCCGTCTCGTGCATGTCGCGGGTACGGATCTGGATCTCCAGCGGCCGCCCTTCGGGCCCGATCACCGTGGTGTGCAGCGCCTGGTACATGTTGAACTTCGGCATCGCCACCATGTCCTTGAAGCGGCCGGGCAGCGGCTTCCAGAGCGAGTGGATGACGCCGACGGCGCCGTAGCAGTCCTTCACGGAGTCGACGATCACGCGCATCGCGGTGAGGTCGTAGATCTCGTTGAACTCGCGCCCCTTGCGGGTCATCTTCGAGTAGATCGAGTAGAAGTGCTTGGCGCGGCCGGAGATCTCCGAGCGGATGCCGAGCGCCTCGAGCTCCTTGGCCAGGTAGCCGCCGGCCTTGGCGACGTAGTGCTCGCGCTCCTCGCGCTGCTGGTTGACCAGCCCCTTGATCTCCTGGAACTTGCGCGGGTGCAGGGTGGCGAACGCGAGGTCCTCGAGCTCCCACTTGATCGCGTGGATGCCGAGCCGGTGCGCCAGCGGCGCGTAGATCTCCAGGGTCTCCTTGGCCTTGTCGATCTGCTTC
>JBBRYA010000046.1:0-29296 GCA_038238015.1 Solirubrobacterales bacterium | reverse complement strand
TGTCAAGGCCGGTCGAAAGTTGACCCCTTTGCGCCGGTCGAAAATTGACCCCCTCTCTTGATCGTGATGGGGATGCCGGGCCGGCGAAGCCGGTCCGGGCTCGGGCCCGTAGGGCGTGAGAGTTCTGTTTCGGATGCTGCTGGGGCGTTCCGCGCTCAAGACGATGCGCGTAGAGGCTTTCTGCGGGCTTGGACGAGGTGCGCGAGGGTGATCGGTCAGGCCGTTTCGGGGGTTCTGGCGGCCGGCGGGCGGGCGAGGTCTCGGTCTTTGAGGCGGTAGCTGTCGCCTTTGAGCGAGAGGATCTCGGCGTGGTGGACGAGTCGGTCGATCATGGCGGTGGCGGTGACTTCGTCGCCGAAGATCTCGCCCCAGCCGCTGAAGGGCTTGTTGGAGGTGACGATCAGGCTCGCGCGTTCGTAGCGGCGGCTGACGAGCATGAACATGAGGTTCGCGGCGTGGGGGTCGAACGGGATGTAGCCGACCTCGTCGACGATCAGCAGCGGGATCCGCTGCAGCCGGGTGAGTTCGTCGTCGAGGCGGCCGTGGCGTTGGGCGTCGCCGAGCAGGGCGACCCATTCGGTGGCGGTTTTGAACGCGACGCGGTGCCCGGCCAGGCAGGCGCGGATGCCCAGCGCGATCGCGAGGTGGGTCTTGCCGGTGCCGGGCGGGCCGAGCAGGACGACGTTCTCGCGGCCGGCGAGGAAGTCGAGCTGGCCGAGATGCAGGACAGGCTCGCGCCGCAGCGAGGTCTGGAAGGCGAAGTCGAACTCCTCGAGCGTCTTGCGGGCGGGGAACCGCGCGGCCTTGATGCGAGCCTGGCCGCCGTGGCTGTCGCGGCTGTCGGTCTCGGTCTTGAGCAAGATGGCGGCGAACTGTTCATAGCTCCACTGCTCCTCGCGCGCGCGATCGGCGAGCTTGGGCAGCGCCCGCGCGGCAGCTGGCGCCTTCAGCTGTCGGAACAGATGCGTGAGCTCGGCGGTGGGGCGGCTCATGCGATCAGCGCGTCGTAGCGGGCGAGTGAGCGGACCTCGACCTCGGGCTCCCCGTGGCGCTGCTCGTGCTGGACTTTCAGGGTGCGGGCGTGCTCGAGCGCGCAGATCGTGCGGTGGCGGGCGAAGCTGCGCGGGTGGCGGCAGGCGAGCTCGCCGCTGTCCAGCGCGACCGCCAGCACCTCGCGCTCGGTCACCCGGACTTCGACGCGGCGCCCGACCAGCGCTGGGTCCAGCGAGTAGTCGCAGGTGTCAAAGCGCAGGTATGGATCCGGTGGGACTCTGAGCACCCAGCGCCGATCGACGTCGGGCACCTGGGTCGGCAGCGCCGCCATCACCGCGCGCTCCTCGGCGAGGCGATCGATCGGCCGGACCCGCAGCGTCTTGTGCATCCGCGGATTGGCGCGATCGTCGAACCAGGCGTCCAGCTGCAGCTGGTAGTCGAGCTCGTTCGCGGCGACCCGACCGGGCTCAAAGGATCGTTCCATGAAGTCCTGCAGGCGCTCGACGACGCCCTTTGCCTGCGGATCGCGAGGCTCGCAGAAGTGCCAGCCGACCTTCAGCGCGCCGCAGAAGCCGGCGAACTCAATCGTCGGGCGCCCGCCGCCGGCGTGCAGGCCGGCCTGGCGGTCCCAGACCAGCGTCTGCGGCAGCGCCCCCAGCGACCACAGACAGCGCCGGATCCCGAACAGCAGATCCGGTGTCTGCTTAGAGAAAATCACCGCCCCGGCGCCCGCGCGCGAGTAGCCCAGGCACGCGACGACTACCCACGCGCGGCGGGTCTGACCATGGCCGACCGGGATCTCGCCCCTCGGCTCCCAGACGTCGAACTGGCAAATCTCCCCCGGCCGATAGACCGTCCGCTGATAGGTCCGCGGCACCGCGAACAGCGGCCGCACCTCGCGCAGGTAGTCATCGACGATCGTCTTGCCGCCACCGAACCCTAACGGCGCGATCAGCTCCCGGATCCGCTGCCCCGTCATCCCCGGATCGGCGCGCAGCAAGGCGTGGATCTCATCCCTGAACGGATCGAGCTTCGATCCCGACGACCCCCGCGAATAGCGCGGCGCCGCCGGCGAGCGCAACGCCGCTCTGACCGTGTTGCGGCTCAGCCCGGTCCGCCGGACGAGCTCCTTGATCGACACGCCACGCACGAAGTGCTCGCGCCGCAACTCGGCCCACTGCTCCACGCCAACCACCCCTTCGCCGCCCCCCTCGATCGCTCAACCAAGCGAGGGTCCGGCTCCACCCGGACGCCTCCGCCGACACGCCCGGGGGGTCAATTTTCAACCGGCAGAGGGGGGTCAGTTTTCACCCGGCGCCGACAACGTTCGGGTTGCCGCTGCCATCGATCGCGAGGAAGGTCATCGGTGGGACCACGATGTCGACGAACACTCCGCGTTTTGATGCGTAGAGATCTTTGCGCTCGCCCTTCAAATCAGTGCCCGCCATGAGCGACCTCCAACAGTTCGATTATGCGCCGAGCGACCAGCCCAGTTCGAAGGCGTCGAACGCCGCGCCCCAATGGTCGAGATTGCGGCCGCGTAGCGCCCCTCCTCCGACTCTATGAGGCGAGCCATCTGAGGTGAATGGCCGGGCGCGACCCGCCCGGCAGAGCGATCGACCAGCGGGACGCGAAGCTGCGGGTTGTGGATGCTTTGGTTGTGACGATCGCCTGCTGGTCGCTGTTCGCTCGTCACCCGTCGGCGTCTGACTGCGTGCTCGATGCCAGGAGCGTCAGCAGCATCCGGTGCAGCTCCTTTTGGTCGGCCGGATCGAGCGCCCGCAGGAAATCGACTTCGATTTCTGCCCCGGTTTCGGTCAGCTCGTGCACTAGGTCGCGTCCGGACTCGGTGAGCGTTAGTACGCGGCGGCGGCGGTCGGTGGGGTCGACCTCGCGCACGAGCAGGTCGCGTTCGGCTAGGGCGTCGACGACCGGGACGGCGTTGCGTGGGTCGATTCCGATCAGTTCGCTGAGGCGTTGTTGACCGGACGGTCCGTGCTCCTGCAAGGTCATGAGCATCCCGTAGTGGTGGGGGGTCAGCGCGCGCTCGGCGAGCATCCGCGCCCAGCGACGCCGGGCCGCTGATCCGGTACGTGACAGCAGATATCCGGTGCCGCCCTCAAAGGCCAGCCTCACGCCATCGGGGGATCGACCAGTTCGATCGGCCTTTGCGAGTCTGGCGGCCACCGAACCATCTTAACCCTAGCTCGTCCTAATTCATGATAGACATGAACTATGAGGACCAATGACTCATCCCATCTGACCTGCCTGGTGACCGGCGCGACCAGCGGAATCGGCGAGGCGATCGCCACCCAGCTAGCCGCGCAAGGAGCACAAGTCCTCGCCGTCGCCCGTACCACCGAGCGAGGAGACCCCGCCGCCGCTCGGATCCGCCGCACCGTGCCCGACGCCCGCATCGAGGTCATGATCGCGGACCTGTCGGTCATGGGCGAAGTGGAGTCCCTCGCCGACCGGGTCACGGGGCACTGGGACCGACTCGACGTGCTGATCCTCAACGCCGGGGTGGCACGACCACGGCGCGAGCTCACCCCCGACGGTTTCGAGGTCGACTTCGCGACCAACCACCTGTCGGCGTTCCTGCTCACCCAGCGCCTGCGCGATCTGCTCTGCGCGTCGGCGCCCGCACGGATCGTGACGATCTCCTCCTCTGGCCACAAGCACGTCAAGCGCATCGACTTCGACGGGCTGGCCACAGGCGAGAACTTCCACCACCTGCGGACCTACTCGGCCACCAAGCTCTTGACGATCCTGTTCACCACCGAGCTGGCGCGCCAGCTCGCGGGCACCGGCGTGACCGCCAACGCAGCCGACCCCGGCTTCGTCCGCACCGGACTCGGACGCGACGCTCCCGGCGCGTTCGGGCTGTTCCTCAAGGCCGCACGGATCTTCCAGCTCAGCCCCGACAAGGCCGCCAGCACCCCCGTCTACCTCGCCACCTCCCCCGAGCCCGCCGGCGACACGGGCGGCTACTACGCGAAGTCCAGCCCCATCAGCCCCAGTTCCCTGGCTCAGGACCAGAACGCCGCCGCGCGGCTGTGGACCCTGAGCACCGAGCTCGTCAATCGAGAGGTATCACCATGACAACGACAGACACCATGAAAGTGTGGCTCGACGGCATCACACTGCAAGTCGAGGATGTCGAGCGATCGCTGAACTTCTACCGGCGCATCCCCGGGACCGTGCTCGAGCGCCACCGGCTTGGGGAGTTCGCCCTCCTACGCATCGGGCAGGCCCGTCTCGGACTCCTGGCCTTCGGAGCGCCGAGCTTCAACCTCGAGATCTCCGCCGACGACGTCGACCAGCTCCACCTCCAGCTTCGTGACGCCGGGATGAACCCCGCCGGGCCACCCAAAGATCGGCACTGGGGAGAGCGCACCTTCGACGTCATCGACCCCGACGGCAACCGCATCGAGTTCGCCGGCGGCTGAGATCAGCACAGCTTCGATCATCAACCGAAGCCCGCAAGGGGAACGGCTGTCGAGACACCCGTCCGCGGGCGGCAGCGCTCAGCAGCGCCGCGGCGTCAGGGTGTCCCGTAAGACCCGCCCGATGAAATGCCCGCTCACGGGGCGACAACCGGGACACCACATCACCCCCGCGTTCACACGCGAGCGAGCGCGTCGGCTGCTGACACCTGCGCGCCTGCGTTGGACGCGAGCAGCGGTCAGAGAGGCGAGGATCGACTGAGTCGACCTGAGGCCGACGGAGTCGACACTCGGCTCGGCGCGCTCGCGACGCACCCTTGCACGAACAGGAGATTGCTACGCCGCCGCCTTCGCCGCGAGCTGCCCGCACGCGGCGGCGATGTCGCGCCCGCGTGTAAGGCGCACGGTGGCGCTCAGCCCGTGCTCCTCGAGCGCCGCGCGGAACGCGTCGATCGATCCCCGCGTGCTGCCCTCGTAGACCGAGTCGGTGGGGTTGTAGGGGATCAGGTTGAGCTTGTAGATCCGCGGGTCCAGCAGCTGGGAGAGCGCCACGGCCTGGCCGTAGGAGTCGTTGACGCCGGCGAGCATCACGTACTCGATGAAGATCTTGCGCCGCCGCCGCGCGTAGTGGGCCTCGCAGGCGGCGAGCACGTCCGCGAGCGGGTAGCGCTCGTTGACGGGCATGATCGCCGAGCGCAGCGCGTCCTCGGGTGCGTGCAGCGAGAGCGCGAGACGGATCGGCATGTCGGACTCGGTGAGCTTGCGGATGCCGGGCACCCAGCCGACGGTCGAGATGCCCGTGCGGCGGTGGGTGATGCCGAGATCGGGGAGCCGCCGCGCGGCGTCGAGCACCGCGTCGAGGTTCATCATCGGCTCGCCCATCCCCATGAACACGAGATGGTTGACGGGCTCGATGCGGCGGAAGTGCAGGACCTGGTCGAGGATCTCCGAGGCGGTCAGGTTGCGCCCGAACTTCATCGCGCCCGTCGCGCAGAACGTGCAGGTCAGCGGGCAGCCCGACTGCGAGGAGACGCAGACCGAGCGCCGGCCGTCGCGATAGCGCATGAGCACCGCCTCGACGGGGCGGCCGTCGTGGGTGTGGAAGAGCGCCTTGACCGTCCCGTCGGCGGCGTGGGCCTCCTCGGCGAGCGAGAGCGAGGAGAACGGGACCTCGGCGCTCAGGCGGTCACGCAGGGCGGCCGGGAGGTCGGTCATCTGCTCGTAGCCGCTCGCGCCGCGCGCGGCCCAGCCCCAGGCCTGGCGGGCGCGGAAGGCGGGCTCGCCGGCGTCGGCGAGCGTGCGGTCGAGCAGGCTCAGGTCCATCGCGACCTATGGTGACAGCGCCATGCGCCTCGCCAAGCACCTCGCCCACGCGGGCGTCGCCTCCCGCCGCGCCGCCGAGCAGATCGTGTTCGCGGGGCGCGTCACGGTCGGCGGGGAGACGGTCACCGACCCCGCGCGCGACGTCGGCGACGGCGACGCGATCGCGGTCGACGGCCGCCCGGTCGGGGGCGCCGGCGGCGGCCGCGTCATCTACGCGCTCAACAAGCCGGCGGGCGTCGTCTCCACCGCGCACGACACGCACGGCCGGCGCACCGTCGTGGATCTCGTGCCCGGCGGCCGGCGCCTGTATCCGGTGGGGCGGCTCGACGCCGAGACAACCGGCCTGATTCTGCTCACCGACGACGGCGATCTCGCCTATCGCCTCACCCATCCCTCCTTCGAGGTCCCCAAGGTCTACCGCGCCCGCGTGCGCAACCCGCCGGTGCGCGAGCAGGCGCTGCGCGCGCTGCGCGACGGCCTCGAGCTCGAGGACGGCCGCACCGCGCCCGCGAAGGTCAGGCGGATCGCGCCTGCGGAGCTCGAGCTCACCATCCACGAAGGGCGAAAGCGCCAGGTGCGGCGCATGTGCGAGGCGGTCGGGCACCGCGTGGTGGCGCTCGAGCGAGTGGCCTTCGGGCCGCTGCGGCTCGGCGATTTGCCGCGCGGGGGCCATCGCCGGTTGAGCGCGGCCGAGGTGGAGCGCCTTCGGCGCCCCAAGCCCTCAGCGCGCCCGCGGCCTTGAGGGAAGCGCCTGCGGGTCCGATAGGACAACCAATGGCTCAGCTGCGCGCCACAACCGTCACACCGACCAGCATCCAGGCGCTGATCGCCACGCGCGCCGTTCGCTCGGTCTACCAGCCGATCATCGAGCTCGACGGCGGCCGCCCCGTGGCCTACGAGGCGCTCGCCCGCGGGCCCGCCCGGTCAGCCTTCGAGGCACCGGGACGCCTGTTCGGCGATGCGGCCCGCGCCGGCCTGCTGCCCGAGCTCGACCTGTTGTGCCGCACCGCCGCGGTCGAGGGCGCGCTCGCCGGGGGGCTGCGGCCGCCCCAGACCCTCTTCCTCAACGTCGAGCCCTCGACGCTCGGGCGCGCCGACGGCCTGGAGGAGACCGCGCGCGTACTGGCCTCCGGCCGGCTGCGCGTGATCGTCGAGCTGACCGAGCGCGCGCTCGCCGCGCGCCCTGCGGAGGTCCTCGCGGCGGTGGCCTGGCTGCGCAGCCACGGCTGCGGGATCGCACTCGACGACGTCGGCGTCGACCAGCGATCGCTTGCGCTCATGCCGTTCATCGAGCCCGACGTGATCAAGCTCGACATGAGCGTCATCCAGGCCACGAAGACCTCGCTCCAGCAAGCGCGGGTGCTCAACGCCGTCGCCGCCGAGGCCGAGCGCTCCGGCGCGGTACTGCTGGCGGAGGGCATCGAGACCGAGGAGCACCTCGCGCGGGCCAGGGCCGTCGGGGCCACGCTCGGCCAGGGCTGGCTGTTCGGCCGGCCCGGGCCGCTGCCCGCCCAGCCCGCCGAGGAGGTCGAGCCCGTCGGGCTGCGCCCCGGACCGGCGCCGACCTCGGGGACGCCGTTCGAGCTGATCGCCGACCGCAGGCGCGTCCGCCGCGGCGACAAGCGGCTGCTGCTCGCGCTCTCGCTCCAGCTCGAGGCCGAGGCCCAGGCGCTCGGCGGAGAGGCCGTCGTGCTCGCCACCTTCCAGGACGACAGCTTCTTCACGCAGAAGTCGCGCCGCCGCTACGAGTCTCTGGCCTCCAGCGCGGCACTCGTCGGCGCCATCGGCGCCGGCATCGGCCAGCATCCGGCGCCCGGAGTGCGCGGCGGGCGGATCGGGAGCGAGGAGGCGCTGCTGGGCGAATGGGACGTCGCGGTCATCGGCCCGCACTTCGCGGGGGCGTTCGTCGCGCGCGACCTCGGCGACGAAGGATCTGACCTCGACCGGCGCTTCGAGTTCTTCGTCACCTACGAGCGCGAGCTCGTGGTTCGCGCCGCGGGCGCGCTGATGGAACGCATCGTCCGCGCTCCCTCCTGATTGAATCGCCGCCCATGCGGCTCTTCGCCCTCCGCGGGGCCACCACCGTCACCGCCAACGACGCAGACGCGATCCTCGCCGCCACCGATGAGCTGATGCGGGAGCTGCTCGGGCGCAACTCGCTCGCCGCCGAGGACCTCGTGTCGTGCATCTTCACGCTGACCGACGATCTGGACGCCGAGTTCCCCGCCGTCGCCGCCCGGCGGATGGGGCTCAGCGCGGTGCCGCTGCTGTGCGCGCGCGAGGTGCCCGTCCCCGGCGCGCTGCCGCGGGTCATCCGCGTGCTGATCCACTGCTACGCACCGGAGGAGCCCGCCCCTCAGCATGTCTACCTCGGGGAGGCGGCGGCGCTCCGGCTCGACCTCACCGGCGCACAGTAGCCTGGGATCGCGATGGCCCTCGAGTTCGCCGCCAAGGTCAACCGCATCCCGGTCTACCCGGCCGCCGACGGCTACGCGTCGGAGGGCCCGATCGCCAAGCTCGCCTCCAACGAGTCGCCCTACCCGCCGATCCCGGCCGTGCTCGAGGCGATCACCCGCGCGCTCGGCGGCCTGAACCGCTACCCGGATCCGACGAGCTCGGCCCTGCGCGCCGCCCTGTCAGACCGCTATGGCGTGCCGGCCTCGCGGATCGCGATCGGCAACGGCTCGTGCGACGTGCTGCTGGCGGCCGGCGACGCGCTGCTCGAGCCCGGGGCCGAGGTCGTCTATGCGTGGCCGTCGTTCTCGGTCTACCCGCACCTCGCGGCGGCCTCCGGCGCGCGCGCGATCGAGGTCTCGCTTGACGCCGAGCACCGCCACGACCTCGCCGCCATGCGCCAGGAGATCACCGCCGCCACTCGCCTGGTCGTGGTCTGCAACCCCAACAACCCGACCTCCACCGCGCTCCCGCTCGAAGAGATCGTGGCGTTCCTGGCCGACGTGCCCCGCCACGTCGCGGTGATCCTCGACGAGGCCTACTGCGAGTTCAACCTGCTGCAGGACCCCGACGACTCGCTCGCGCTGCTCAAGAAGCACTCCAACCTCGTGCTGCTGCGCACCTTCTCCAAGGTCTACGGGCTGTGCGGCCTGCGCGTGGGCTTCGCGCTCTGCGGGTCGGAGGAGTTCCGCACCGCGGTCGACCAGGTGCGCCAGCCGTTCTTCTGCAACGCCGCCGGCCAGGCCGCCGCGGTCGAGGCGCTCGCCCATCAGGACGAGGTCGCCCGGCGCGTCGAGCGCAACCTCGCCGAGCGCATGGGCCTGGAGGACGGGCTGCGGGGGCTGGGCATCGCGCCGGCGCAGTCGCAGGCCAACTTCGTGTGGTTCGACCTGGGGGAGGATCGCGACGAGGGCCAGACGATCCAGGGGCTCGCCCAGCGCGGGATCCTCGTGCGCAGTGGCGCCTCGCTGGGCCGCGCGGGTGCGCTGCGGGTCACCGTCGGCACCGAGGCCGAGAACGAGCGCTTCCTCGAGGCGCTCGGCGCCCTGCTGTGAGCCTGTACGCGCTCAACCTCTTCGACCTCGCCGACAACCAGGACTACCTCGCCTACTCGCGCCGTTCCGCCGCCGCGGTGGGCGCGCACGGCGGGCGCGTGGTCGCGCTCGGCGGGCTCGACGAGCACGCCCCGGTACAGGTCGGCGACACCCCGCCGCGACGCGTCATGGTGCTGGTGGAGTGGCCCTCGCGAGAGGCCTTCCAGGGCTTCCTCGACGACCCTGCCCACGCCGACCTGCACCCGCTGCGCGAGAACGGCACCGAGAACTATTTGTGGTGGGCCTACGAGCGCCTCGAGGACCTTCGGCCGCTGTTGAAGTGACGCACCGTGGCTGACTACAGCGCCGGCTCCGGCCGGCCGATACTGCTACAACTGCGCCCGAGTCGCACCATGCCTGACCGCTCCACTCACACGACCCGTACCTATACCACCGGCTTCGCCGGTGCCGCGGGTCGTCGCGACTCCTACGCCACCTGGCGATTTCTCTAGGCGCTCGGCCGTGAAGAACCGGCCAATGGCCGGTCTGCCGGGCGCCCGCGGTTCGTAGAGTGTCCAGTGGCGTGAACCCGAGGAGTCAAGACTGATGATGATCGTGATGAAGGCAGCGGCGACGGAGGCGGAGATCCAATCCGTCATCGAGCGCATCGAGGCGGCCGGCGCTCGCGCGCACCCCTCGCGCGGCGAGGAGGTGACCGTGATCGGCGCGATCGGCGACGTCGAGCACATCGCCCGACTGGACCTCGAGGGCGCCCCCGGCGTGGACCACACGGTCCCGATCCTCAAGCCCTACAAGCTCGCGTCCAACCAGCTGCGCGGCGGCGAGCGCACGGTCGTGGACATCGAGGGCCGGCTGATCGGGGGCGAGCACTTCTCGATGATCGCCGGGCCGTGCACGGTCGAGTCGCGCGACCAGCTGCTGACCACGGCGCGGATCGTGCGCGACGCGGGCGGCTCGCTGCTACGCGGCGGCGCGTACAAGCCGCGGACCTCGCCGTACGCCTTCCAGGGCCTCGGCCAGGAGGGCCTGCGGCTGCTCGCCGAAGCCAAGGCCGAGACCGGGCTGCCGATCGTCACCGAGCTGATGGACGCGCGCGACCTCGAGCCGGTGCTCGAGGTGGCCGATGTGATCCAGGTCGGCGCGCGCAATATGCAGAACTACTCGCTGCTGTCGGAGATCGGGCGCTCGATGCGCCCGGTGCTGCTCAAGCGCGGGCTGTCCGCGACGCTCGAGGAGCTGCTGATGGCGGCCGAGTACGTGCTCAAGGAGGGCAACCCCAACGTGCTGCTCTGCGAGCGCGGGATCCGCACCTTCGAGACGGCCTACCGCTACACGCTGGACCTCACCGCCGTCCCGGTGCTCAAGGAGCTCTCCCACCTGCCGGTAATCGTCGACCCGAGCCACGCCGCGGGGCGGCGCGACCTCGTGACCTCGCTGTCGCTGGCGGCCGCGGCCGTCGGCGCCGACGGGATCATCGTCGAGGTCCACCCCGATCCGGAGGCCGCGATCTGCGACGGGCCCCAGGCGCTCTACGCCGACCGCTTCGCCGACTACGTCGAGCAGGTCGAGCGGGCGGCCGCGATCGCGGGCAAGGCGCTCAGCGCGGCTTGAACGTAGCGATCCTCGGCGTCGGCTTGATCGGCGGGTCCATCGGGCTCGCCGCGCGCGAGCGGCTCGGCGCCGAGGTCCGCGGCTATGACCCCGGCGCCGGGGTCACGAACGCCGCCCTGGCCTGCGGGGCGGTCACGCACGCGTGCGCCACGGCGGCCGAGGCGCTCGACGGCGCCGACGCCGCGTTCGTCGCGGCGCCGGTCGGCGCCCTCGGCGCGGCGGTGCGCGAGGCGCTCGCCGCGGCGGGCGAGAGTTGCCTGGTCACCGACGTCGGCTCGACCAAGCGCGACCTCGTCGCCGAGGTGCGCGACCGGCGCTTCATCGGCGGCCACCCGCTGGCCGGCGCGGAGACCGTGGGCGTGGAGCACGCTCGCGCGAGCCTGTTCGACGGCGCGACCTGGTACCTCACCCCGACCGGCGAGACCGAGGGCGTGCTCTATGACCGCCTGTTCCGGCTGCTCGCCGACCTCGGCGCCCATCCGGCCGCGATTGACGCCGAGGACCACGACCGCCTGATGGCCTCCGTCTCCCACCTGCCCCACGTCCTCGCCAACGTGCTCGTCGCCCACGCCGCGCAGGCACTCGGCGGCGAGCGCCTGCCGCCGACCGGGCCGAGCTTCCGCGACGCGACCCGGGTCGCCGGCGCCTCCACCGGCATCTGGCGCGACATCTACCTCTCGAACGCGGATGCGCTCGTGGCTGCGATCGACGACGCGGTGGCGCGCCTGCAGGAGGTGCGCGGTGCGCTCACCGAGCGCGACGGCGCGGCCGTGGTGCGCTGGAACGACGGCGCGCGCGACGCGCGCCAGCGCCTGCTCGAGGCCGGCCTGGCCGGCGGCGAGGTCCACGAGCTGCGCGTCGCGGTCCCCAACCGCCCGGGGGTCGTGGCCGAGGTGGCGCTGGCACTCGGCCGGGCCGGGGTCAACATCCTCGACATGGCGCTGTATCCGACCGCCGACCGCTCGAGCGGCTCGATCGCGCTCTGGATCGCCGGGGAGGAGCACGCCGGCGAGGCCGAGCGGCTGATCGGCGCACTCGAGCTGACGGTGGCCCGGGCATGACGTTCTTCGCTCCCGCCGGGCGCGCGCTGCGCGGCACGCTGACTCCTCCCGCCGACAAGTCGCTGTCGCACCGCGCCGCGCTGCTGGCGGCGATGTGCTCGGAGCCGGTGCGGATCACGAACTACCTCGTGTCCGAGGACACCACGGCCACGCTCAACGCGGTGCGCTCGCTCGGGGCGTTCGCGGAAGCCGGCTCGGGCGAGCTGGTCATCCGCGGGCCCGGCCTGCGCGCAGCGGCGGAGCCGACCCTCGGGGTCGACGTCGGCAACGCCGGCACGCTGATGCGCCTGCTCCCGGGCTGGCTCGCTGGACAGCCCGGCGGGGCGCGCTGGACGATCGACGGCGACGAGTCGATCCGGCGCCGCCCGGTGGACAGGATCGCCGAGCCGCTCGCGCGCATGGGTGCGCAGATCGAGGCCCGCGACGGCCGCTTCGCGCCGTTCACAGTCACCGGGGCGCCGCTCACCGGCATCCACTACGACATGCCGGTCGCCTCCGGCCAGGTGAAGTCCTGCGTGCTGCTGGCCGGGCTGCTGGCAACGGGCACCACCAGCGTCACCGAGCCGGCACCGACCCGCGACCACACCGAGCGCATGCTCAGCCGGTTCGGCGCGCGCGTCGAGCGCGACGGAGCGCGGGTGACGGTCCACCCGCAGGACGAGCTCGAGTGTGAGGACATCGACGTCCCGGGGGACCCGTCATCGGCCGCGTTCCTCGTCGCCGCTGCGCTGATCGTGCCCGGCTCCCGGCTAGTGCTCGAGTCCGTCGGCGTCAACTGGACCCGCGTGGGCTTCCTCCAGATCGCCCGGCGCATGGGCGGCGTCGTGGTTGGGCCGATCGAGGGGGCGGCGACCGCGTCGCCTACCCAAGAACCGGTGGCCGAGCTCGACGTCGCCCAGAGCCCGTTGTCGGCGACCACGGTGGAGGCCGCCGAGGTGCCGCTGGCGATCGACGAGCTGCCCCTCGTCGGCCTGCTCGGTTGCTTCGCCGAGGGCGAGACCGTGGTCAGCGGCGCCGCCGAGCTGCGCCTGAAGGAGTCCGACCGCATCGCCGCGGTGGTTGAGGGCCTGCGAGCACTCGGCGGGCAGGTCGAGGCGCACGAGGACGGCTTCGCGGTCACCGGGACCGGCGGCCTGCGCGGCGGCGTCATCGACGCCTACGGCGACCACCGCCTGGCGATGCTCGGCGCCGTCGCCGGGATCGCGTCGCGCGAGGGGGTCGAGGTCGTGGGGATGGAGGCGGCCGCGGTGTCCTATCCGGGCTTCGAGGCCGACCTCGCGGGGCTACTGGCGGGCTGACTACCCGTTCGCGAGGCCGAGCTGCCGGTTTGAGCCCCTATGACGGGCCAAACCCTGATCTCGAGGCGCGAGGGCGACCGCGCGGACGGCTCCCTCACCTCCTCACCAGCCGCCGTTTGCCCGGACCTCAGCCTACGACCAGCGCGAGCAGGAACCCGTCCCAGCCCTTCGCCCCATCGGTCTGGATAGCCGTCGCGCTCAGGCGCGGCTCTGCGGCCACGGCGTCGGTGAAGCGCCGCAAGCCGGCAGCCGAGGGATCGTCGCCGTCGAGCACGGCGCCGCCGCGAACAACGTTGTCGGCGACGATCACCGTCCCGGGGCGCGAGAGCCGCAGCGACCAGCCGAGGTAGGCGTCGTTGCCGGCCTTGTCGGCGTCGATGAAGATCAGGTCGAAGGGACCGTCGAGCGACGGCAGCACGTCGAGCGCGGGGCCCGTGCGCACGTCGACCAGCTGGCCGGCGCCCGCCCGCGCCAGGTTGGCGCGCGCCACGTCCGCCCACTCCGGGTCGGCCTCGATCGTCACCAGCCGCCCGTCCGCGGGCAGCGCCCGCGCCAGCCAGATCGTGCTGTAGCCCGCCAGCGTTCCGAGCTCGAGGATGCGCCGGGCTCCCATCGCGCGCGCCAGCAGGTGCAGCAGCTTGCCCTGGTTCGGCGCGACGGCGGCGGGCTGGACGGCAGCCTCGAGCGCGTCATCGGACTCGACGAGCCGCTCCGAGAACCAGCGGTCGACCTCGTCCGGGAGCGGCACTTAACTAGCCTAGGCGCATGGTGATCGCCATCGACGGCCCCGCCGGGGCCGGCAAGTCCTCCGTGGCCCGGGCCGCCTCCGAGCGCCTGGGCTTCACCTACCTGGACACCGGGGCGATGTACCGCGCGGTCGCCTACTGGGCCGCCAGCAGCCACCTCGACCCGGCGGCCGTCGCGCGCGACTCGCACCTGGAGCTCGGCGAGCGGGTGCTGCTCGACGGTCACGACATCACCGAGCAGATCCGCGAGCACTGGGTCTCCGAGGCCGCCTCGCGCGTCTCCACCGACCCGGCCGTTCGCGAGGCGCTCGTCGCCCAACAGCGCCGCATCCTCGATGACGGCAACTGGGTCGCCGAGGGGCGCGACATCGGCACCGTCGTCGCCCCCGACGCCGCGGTCAAGGTCTTCCTCACCGCCTCGCCGCAGGAGCGCGCCCGCCGCCGCGCGGCCGAGCTCGACGGCGACGTCGAGAGCGTCCTGGCCGAGCTGATCGAGCGCGACGCCCGCGACGCCGGGCGCGAGCACGCCCCGCTCGTGCCGGCGACCGACGCGGTCCCCGTGGACTCGACGGGCCTCTCGCTCGACGCAGTCGTCGAGCAGATCGTGACGCTGGCCGTGGAGGCGCAGGAGATCGAGGCGCCTTGATCACGAAGGTCGCCGTCGTCGGGTACCCGAACGTGGGCAAGTCATCGCTGGTCAACCGACTCACGCAGTCCCGCGAGGCGGTGGTGCACGAGACCTCCGGCATCACCCGCGACCGCAAGGAGCTGCCGACCGAGTGGAACGGCCGCCAGTTCGCGCTGATCGACACCGGCGGCGTCGACCTCGACGACACGGGGCCGCTCGCGATCTCGATCCGCGAGCAGGTGGGAGCGGCGCTGGCCGACGCCGACGTCGCCCTCTTCGTGGTCGACGCGCGGGCCGGGCTGCGGCCCGGCGACGAGGAGGTCGCCGACCTGCTGCGGCGCGGCAGCGTCCCGGTCATCATCGCCGCCAACAAGGTCGACTCCCCGCGTGACTTCGGCCTCATCCACGACTTCCACCGCCTCGGCCTCGGCGAGCCGCTCGCGGTCTCGGCCGCCCAGGGCCTGGGCACCGGCGACCTGCTCGACCGCGTGGTCGAGCTGCTCCCCGAGGCCGCCGAGGAGGACGAGCAGGCCGACGACGTGGTGCGCCTGGCAGTGATCGGCCGGCCCAACGTCGGCAAGTCCTCGCTGGTCAACGCCTTCCTCGGCCGCGAGCGGGTGATCGTCTCCGACGTCGCGGGCACCACGCGCGACGCGATCGACACGCCGCTCGAGGTCGACGGCCGCAGCCTCCTGCTGGTGGACACCGCGGGCATCCGCCGCGCGGCCAAGGTCTCGGAGTCCGTCGAGTACTACACGACGCTGCGCTCCCAGCGGGCGGCCGAGCGCGCCGACGTGGCGCTCGTGGTGTGCGACGCCTCCGACGGCATCACCGCGCAGGACCTGCGGATCGCCGACCTCGCGATGCGCTCAGGCTGCGCGACCGCGCTCGTGCTCAACAAGTGGGACATCACCGGCGGTGACTCCGAGGAGGTCGGGCTATGGGCCGGCGTCGGCGCCGACGACCTCGATCGCGAGCGCGCGCGGGTGAACCGCAAGCTGCGGCTGCGCCCGCGCGTGATGACCGCGTCGGCCAAGACCGGGCGCCACGTCCAGCGCCTCCTGGTCGAGGCGCTGTCGCTCGCCGAGCGCTCGCGCCACCGCATCGCGACGCCGGAGCTCAACCGCTTCCTCGCCGATGTCACCGCGGCGCGCCAGCCCCCGCAGAAGCAGGGCCACCGGCTGAAGATGCTCTACATGGCGCAGATCGGGGTGCGCCCGCCGCGCTTCTCGATTCAGATCAACCAGCGCACGCGCCTGACCCGCGACTACGCCTATTTCGTCGAGAACCGGCTGCGCGAGCGCTACGCGCTCGAGGGGATCCCGCTCGTGATCGACTTCGTGGAGCGCAAGCAACGCCGGCGCGGGGGATGAGGCTCGCCGACCGGCGGCCCGCGCTCGTGCTCGTGGGCGCGCTCGCGCTGCTCGCCGTCGCGATCGCGCTCCCGTTCGTCGCCGCGCGCCAGATCACCGGCCCGGGCGCCGCACGACTCGTCCCGGCGTCCGCGCTCGCCTACGTGCGGCTCGGCACCGATCGCGGCTCCGACGCCGACCGCCGGCTCGCGGCCGTCGCCCTGCGGGTGCCGACGGTCGTGCGCCTGCGCGACCGCCTGGTCGCGGCGCTCGCGCCCTCTGGCGGCCTCGACCTGCGGCGCGACGTGCGCCCGTGGCTGGGCGACGAGGTGGCCGTCGCGCTCGTCGACCTCGGCGGCGGGCGCTTCGCCTCCGCGGTCCTGGCCGCGGTGGCCTCGCGGCCCAAGGCGGAGGCGCTGCTGCAGCGCGTCGGCGCCGCGCGCGCCGGGGTGCGCTACCGCGGGGTCGTGCTGCGGCGCTACGGCTCCGGCGCGGCCGCCTTCGTGGACGACTTCCTCGTCGCCGGGCCCGAGCCCGCCGTGCGCGCGGTGATCGACACCTCGCTCGACGAGCAGCGCTCGCTGGCGCAGAACCCGGCGTTCTCCGCCGCGCTCGACGGGCAGGACGGCGCCTCGCTGCAGGCCTACGCCTCACCGCGCGGCGTGCGCGGCTACGGACGTGCGCAGAAGGGCATCACCGGGACGCTCGCGGGCCTGCTCGACGGGCCCGGGCTGCGAGCCGCCGGGGCCTCGGCCACGGTCGACGGCTCGCGCCTGCGCGTGACGGCCCGCAAGGCCGGCGTGCGCGCGGCCACGTTCGCCCCCCGGCTGCTGCGCAAGGTGCCCGGGGATGCGGTGGCCTACGTGGGAAGCGCGAGCGCCCAGCCGCTGGTGGCCCTGCTCGCCGGGCTCGTCGGCCCGGGCACGCTGGAGCGCCTGCGGGCGGCGCTGCCGACCGCGGCCGGGCTGAACCTCGACCGCGACGTGCTCGGGCCGCTGCGAGGCGAGGCCGCGTTCTGGGTCAGCCCCGGCGCCGAGGCGCCGGTGCTCTCGCTCGCCGCCCGCACGACCGACCCGGGGCACACCCAGGAGGCGCTCGCGCGGCTGCAGGCCCCGCTCGCCGCGCGGCTCGGCACGGCTCCGGGGTCGCCCAGCTTCGAGCCCGCGGCGATCGCCGGGACGCAGGCCTTCACGCTCGCGGCAACGCCCGCCTTCGCGCCGACCTACGCGGTCACCGGCAACACGCTGGTGGCCTCGACCGCGCCCGCGGGCCTGGAGGCCTTCGCGACCGCGCGGCGCCGCTTGCCGGGCGCTGCGAGCTTCCGTGCCGCCGTGCCCACGCTGCCGTCGCAGGCCGAGTCGGTAGGATTCATCGACCCACGCCAGCTGCTCGCGCTGGCCCAGCAGTCCGGCCTCGGCGATGGTCCCCTCTCCAGCGAGGCGCGCGACGACCTTCGACGGGTCCGAGCCGCCGGTGCCGTCATACAGCGCGAGCGAAACGACACGACCGCGGAGCTGATCTTCGACATCCCATGAGCACCTTGAGCGAAAACGAGTTCCTGTTCACGTCCGAGTCGGTCACCGAGGGCCACCCGGACAAGATCGCCGACCAGATCTCCGACGGGGTCCTGGACGCCGTCATGCGCGACGACCCGAACGGCCGTGTGGCCTGCGAGACGCTCGTGAACACGGGCCTCGTCGTCGTCTCCGGAGAGATCTCCACCTCCATCTACGTCGACATCCAGGAGATCGCGCGCGAGACGATCCGCCGGATCGGCTACACCGACGCCGACCTCGGCTTCTCGGCGGACTCCTGCGCGGTCCTCAACGCGATCGACAAGCAGTCCGCGGACATCGCCCAGGGCGTCGACCACGCTTATGAGACCCGCACGGATCCCTCCGACGACGACGAGCTCGACCTCGCGGGAGCCGGCGACCAGGGGATGATGTTCGGCTACGCGTCCAACGAGACCGAGGAGCTGATGCCGCTCCCGATCTCGCTCGCGCACAAGCTCGCGCACCGGCTGGCCGACGTCCGCCACAACGGGACCGTGCCCTACCTGCGCCCGGACGGCAAGACCCAGGTCACGGTGCGCTACCGCGACGGGGTACCGGTCGCGATCGAGAAGCTGCTCATCTCCACCCAGCACGCCGAGGGCGCCGAGTCGCTGATCCCCGACGACCTGTGGCAGCACGTCGTCGTGCCGGTGCTCCCGGAAGAGCTCTACGACGCCGAGCAGCTGCGCAAGGAGTTTCTCGTCAACCCGACCGGGCGCTTCGTCATCGGCGGGCCGGTGGGCGACGCGGGCCTCACGGGGCGCAAGATCATCGTCGACACCTACGGCGGCATGGCCCGCCACGGCGGCGGCGCGTTCTCGGGCAAGGATCCCTCGAAGGTCGACCGCTCGGCCGCCTACGCGGCACGTTACGTCGCCAAGAACGTGGTGGCGGCCGGTCTCGCTGACCGCTGCGAGGTGCAGGTCGCCTACGCGATCGGCGTCGCGCATCCGGTCTCGGTGATGGTCGAGACGTTCGGGACCGAGAAGATCGCGCGCGGCGAGATCCAGCGCCTGGTCGGCGAGCACTTCGACCTGCGCCCGGGCGCGTTCCGCGTCTACCTGGACCTGCATCGCCCGATCTACCAGAAGACCGCGGCCTACGGCCACTTCGGCCGCGAGGACCCGGACTTCACCTGGGAGCGGACCGACAAGGCCGCCGCCCTGCGCGACGCGGCCGGGCTCGGTGCCGCCTCAACCGCCGTCTGAGTCGCTGCGCTTCCCGTCGGGCTTCCTGCTTGGGAGCTCGACGGCCGCGCATCAGGTCGAGGGCGGGAACGTCGCCAACGACTGGTGGGCGTGGGAGCACGCGCCGGGCACCCCGTGCGTGGAGCCCTCGGGTGACGCGATCGACCAGTACCACCGCTACGAGGAGGACTTCGCGCTGCTGGCCACGCTCGGCCAGGATGCGCATCGCCTGTCGCTCGAGTGGTCGCGGATCGAGCCCGAGCCCGGGGAGTTCAGCCGCGCGGCGGTCGAGCACTACCGGCGCGTGCTCGAGTCGCTCGCCGGCCACGGCCTGACCGCCTTCGCGACGCTGAACCACTTCACGCTCCCGCGCTGGCTGTCAGAACGCGGCGGATGGCTGGCGCCCGAGGCGATCGAGCGCTTCGAGCGCTTCTGCGACCGCGTCGCGGTCGACCTGGGCGAGCTGATCCCGTTCGCCTGCACTATCAACGAGCCGCAGATCGTCGCGCTGTTCGGCTACCTGGAGGGCTGGTTCCCGCCCGGCGAGCGCAACCCGTTTAAGTGGCGCCGCGCCACCGAGCGGCTGATCGAGGCCCACGAGGCGGCGGTCGGCGCGATGCAGGGCGGGCCGAAGGCGGGGATCTGCCTGCAGATGCCGGCGCTCGAGCCCGCGCGGCCCGATGACGCGGCGTGCGTTGCCGCCTACGAGGAGCTGCGCCACGGGATGGTCGACGTCTACCTCGACGGCCTCGCGGGCGACTGGGTCGGGGTGCAGTACTACTCGCGGATGCGCGTGGACCCGGCGGTCGCCGGGCGCTTCGCGCCGCCGCCCGAGGGGGAGCCGCTGACCCAGATGGGCTGGGAGATCCACCCCGAGGGGCTGCACGACGCGATCACCGCCGCGGCGCGCACGGGCCTGCCGGTCTACGTCACCGAGAACGGCATCGCCACCGACGACGACGAGCAGCGCATCGCCTACCTCGCCGACCACCTCGCGCAGGTGCAGCGCGCGCTCGACGGCGGCGCCGACGTCCGCGGCTACCTGTGCTGGTCGGCGTTCGACAACTTCGAGTGGGCCGAGGGCTACCGGCCGACCTTCGGCCTCGTCGGGATCGACCGCGAGGACGGCCTGCGCCGCCACGTGCGGCCCAGCGCCGAGTGGTTCGGGCGCATCGAGCGTCAGGACGACAGCTAGCGGGTACAGGCGTCTCCGCGCAGGGTCCAGCAGGGGCAAACCGGAGGGGGAGCGGTTGAACATCAGGCTGAACACGAACTTCGTGGATTACGCCATCCTGGCGATCTACTTCGTGGCCGTGCTCGGGATCGGCTTCGCCGCCAAGCGCTACATCAAGACGAGCCTCGACTACTTCCTCTCCGGCCGCTCGCTGCCGGCCTGGATCACGGGCCTGGCCTTCATCTCGGCCAACCTCGGCGCGCTGGAGATCCTCGGCATGGCCGCCAACGGGGCCCAGTTCGGCACCTACACGCTGCACTACTACTGGATCGGCGCGGTCCCGGCGATGGTGTTCCTAGGGATCGTGATGATGCCGTTCTACTACGGCTCCAAGGTCCGCAGCGTGCCCGAGTACCTGCGGCTGCGCTTCAACAAGCCGACCCACCTGTTCAACGCGATCAGCTTCGCCGTGGCTACCGTCCTGATCGCCGGCGTCAACCTGTACGCGCTCGCGCTCGTCCTCAAGCTGATGCTCGGCTGGCCGATCCTGCTCGGCATCGTGGTCGCCGCGGCGGTCGTGCTCGGCTACATCACGCTCGGCGGGCTCTCCTCGGCGATCTACAACGAGGTGCTGCAGTTCTTCGTGATCCTCGCCGCGCTGATCCCGCTGACCATCGTCGGCCTGCACAAGGTCGGCGGCTGGAGCGGACTGCAGGACAAGGTCAACGCGAAGTCCAAGGCGGACCTGTTCCACACCTGGACCGGCACGGGGGTCGGCCACGTCGCCAACCCGCTCGGCGCCTCGTGGATCCCGATCGTGCTCGGGCTCGGGTTCGTGCTGTCCTTCGGCTACTGGACGACGAACTTCGCCGAGGTCCAGCGCGCGCTCAGCGCCAAGAGCCTGAGCGCCGCGCGGCGCACGCCGCTGATCGGCGCGTTCCCCAAGGCGCTGATCCCGGCCGTCACGATCATTCCGGGCCTGATCGCGCTGGCGATCATCCCCGGCCTCGGCGGCAAGGGCGCGAACATGGACTACAACAACGCGATCCCGCTGCTGATGAACCAGTTCCTGCCCAACGGGATGCTCGGGGTGGCGCTCGCGGGCCTGCTCGCGGCCTTCATGGCCGGCGTCGCCGCCAACGTCTCGGCGTTCAACACCGTGGTCACGTACGACATCTGGGAGCCCTACATCCGCTCCGGGCGCGACGACGACTACTACCTGCGCTTCGGGCGCATAGCGACGTTCACCGGCATCCTGATCGGCATCGGCACGGCGCTGATCGCCTCGGGCTACAGCAACATCATGGACTACATCCAACTGCTGTTCTCGTTCTTCAACGCGCCGCTGTTCGCGACGTTCATCATCGGCATGTTCTGGCGGCGGATGACGCCATGGGCGGGCCTCGCGGGCCTGGTCGCGGGTACCGCCGGCGCCGCGGCGGCCCACTACGCGAGCACCGGGGGGCTGATCGACCTCGGCTCCGATCAGGCGGCCGCGTTCTGGGGCGCGATGGTGGCCTTCGGCGCCGACGCGATCGTCACCGTGGTCGTCTCGATGTTCACGCAGCCTAAGCCGATCGAGGAGCTGCAGGGCCTGGTCTACGGCATGGCCAATACGGCCGACGCGCTGTCGCATGAGGAGGAGGCGTGGTACCGCAAGCCCTCCGTGCTCGCCATCGGCGTCCTCGCCATGGTCGTCGTCCTCAGCTTCTTCTTCATCTAGGCAGAGAGGGAATACGAGATGGCCGAACGCTCAAGCTCCGACGCCTCGCCCACCGGCGATCCCCTGATCGCCCAGAGCGAGGAGGCCGAGATCGACGCCCGGCGCGCCGCCCGGGCCGCCAACCTCTTCGACGTGCGCCGCCTGATCGGCGGGCTGTTCCTGATCTACGGGGTGATCCTCACGATCCTCGGCGCCGGGGAGTCCGACGCCTCGATCGCCAAGTCCGCGGACATCAACATCAACCTCTACAGCGGCATCGGGATGCTCGTGCTGGCCGCGCTCTTCCTCGCCTGGGCGTTCCTGCGCCCGCTCTCGGGCGCGCTCGACGAGCCCGGCGAGGACGACCGCTCGGTCACGGGCGCCCCCGCGCCGGCGGGCGCCGACGCCGCGGCGCAGCCGGGCTCAAAGACGGGCAGCCGGCGGGCCGGGAGCAACCGCGGACGCGCCGGCGGGAAGCGCGACCCCGGGACCTAGCAGCGCGAGCACCGCGCCGCCGAAGCCGCCGCCCATCATCCGGGCACCCGCGGCGCCGGCCTGCCTGAGGCGGTCGACGGTGGCCTCGACCTCCGGGACCGAGGCCTCGAAGTCGTCGCGGAGGCTCGCGTGGGAGGCGTCGAGCAACGCGCCCACTCGCTCGAGCTCGCCACGGTGCAGCGCGGCGACCATCTCCTCGACGCGCGCGTTCTCCGACAGCACATGACGCGCGCGCCGGCGCCCCGGCTCCTCGAGGCGCTCAGCCGCCTCGAGCGAGGCCTCGCTGAGCAGGTCCACGCCGAGCGCCCGCGCCGCCGCCGCGCACTCCTCGCGGCGCTCGTTGTAGCCCGAGGCGGCGTGAGAGTGCTCGGCGCCCGAGCCGACTGTGACCAGCGTCCAGTCGCGCAGGTCGAGCGGCACCGCGTCGAGCGTGAGCGTCGCGAAGTCGATGCGCAGCGCGTGGCCCTCGCGCCCGTAGAGCGAGGCGAGCTGGTCGAGCAGCCCGGTCTGGGCTCCCACCCAGTCGTTCTCGACCCGTGAGCAGAGCTTGGCCAGCTCGGTGCGGTCGGGCTCCTCGACGCCGGCGATGCCGAGCAGGGCGAGGCAGAGGGCTGTCTCAAGCGCCGCGGAGGAGGACAGCCCCGAGCCCCCCGGGACGTCGCCGCTGATGCGCAGGCGCGCCGCCTTGAGCGGCACCCCCGCCGCGCCGAGCTCGGCGACGGTCCCGCGGACGAACGCGCGCCAGCCCTCGGCGCGCCCCGGCTCGGCGAGCGCGAACGCGTCGGTCTCGCCGACGTCGAGCGCCTGCGCCTCCATCGTGTCGCCGGCCAGCGGCTCAGCTTCAACGGTTACCCCTCGGTCGATCGCGAAGGGGAGCGCGAGGCCGCCGTTGTAGTCGGTGTGCTCGCCGATCAGGTTGACGCGGCCGGGGCCGCGGGCGACCACGGGCGCCGCGGTGCGGCTAGCCGTCGGGGCCGTCGCCGGACGGCGTGGGCGTGGGCGTGGGCGTCGGCGTCGGCCTCGGCTTGGGCGTCGGCTTGGGCGTGGGCGTCGGCTTCGGCGTCGGCGTGGGCGTCGGCTTGGGGGTGGGCGTCGGCTTCGGCGTGGCCGACGGGGTGGGCGAGGCCGAGGCCGCGGGGCTGGGTGTGGCGCTGGGCTCTTGGGGCGACGGGGTAGCCGCGGCTGGGGCGGGTGCCGCAGCCGGCGGCGCCGGCTTGCTCTGGTGCCCGGGCGCGAGGCCGGGCCGCTTCGACGGCGGGACGCCGCCGCGGGAGCCGCGGTGGGTGCGGGTCACCGACCGCGGCGCGGACCGGGGCTTTGACGCCTGGACTCGACGCAACGCGGGAGCGCGTACGGCAGCGTGCCTGGAGGAATGCCTCGGGGCATGCACGCCGGCGGGCTTCACGGCCGGCACGGCGACGACCCTGGCCGCCGCCGGAGCCGGAGCCGGAGCGGCGTGCGTCGCGGCCGCACGGTGGCTAGCCGGATGAGCGCGCACCTTGGGGGCCGGCGAGGGCGCGTGGTCGGAGAGGATGGCCTGAGCCACAGAAGAACTCGCGACGTTATGCACGGCCTTCTCGACGAAGGCGGGCTTGCCGATCAGCACGACGAGGAGTAGCGCGATGATCAAGCCGGTGACGACGGCGAGCGCGACGTCCTGGGTTCTGTCTCTGAGCAGGCGTTGCATGAGCTTCCCCCAAAAGGGTCCCACAAGAGCCTAGCTCGCAAACGGATGTTCTACCAGTTCGCAGCGTTTCCTGGCAACGGCCACAGCAGCCGGATTGGAGTCCATCAGCACGAAGCGACGGCCGAGCTTGCCCGCGACCGCGCCGAGCGTGCCCGAGCCGGCGAAGGGATCGAGGCAGAGGTCGCCCGGCCGGCTCGAGGCCTGCACGAAGCGGCGCACCAGCCCTTCGGGCTTCTGGGTCGGATAGCCGGTCTTCTCGCGGCCGGTGGGGGAGACGATCGTGTGCCACACGACGTCGGTGCCGCGCTTACCGCGGGCGGCCTTCTCCGGGCCGACCAGGCCGGGTGCCATGTAGGGCTCGCGGTCGACGGCTTCGCCGTCGAAGAAGTAGCCCGCCGCGTCGCGCACGTAGACGAGGATCGTGTCGTGCTTGGCGGGGAAGCGCCGGCGCGCCTTGGCGCCGTAGTCGTAGGCCCAGATGATCTCGTTGAGGAAGCACTCGCGCCCGAAGAGCTCGTCGAGCAGCAGCTTGCAGTAGTGCGCCTCGCGCCAATCGATGTGGAAGTACAGCGTCCCCTCGGGCCCGAGCAGGCGATGGACCTCGCGCAGCCGCGGCTCCAAGAAGCCCAGGTAGTCCTCGAAGCTGTCGCGGTAGGAGGACTCCTGCAGCAGCCGGCTGGCGTAGCGGCGCCCGCCGAAGCCCGTGCGGTCCCCGTCCGGGCTCGCCACCGTGGCCAGCGTGCGCCGCGTCTGGTCGTGCCCGGTGTTGAACGGCGGGTCCATGTACACGAGCTGGACGCTCGCGTCTGGCTCCTCGCGCATCAGCTCGAGGTTGTCGCCGTGGAGCACCCGGTTCACGGCCGCAGACCCTAATAGCGTGATCGGACCGTGATCGCGCGCGTCGAGCCCCTCACCACCACCCGCCGGCTCTCAGGGCCGTTCGACTACGCGCTCCCGGGGGAGACCCTCGACGTCGGGTCAATTGTGAGGGTTCCGTTCGGGCACCAGGTGCTCGACGGCGTCGTGGTCGCCCTGGCGGAGCACAGCGAGCTGCCCGCGGAGCGGCTGGTCGTGCCGACCGCGGTCCGCGAGGACTCCGTCCCGCCGGAGCTCGTCGAGCTCGCGCAGTGGATGGCGCGCGAGTACGCCTCGACCCCCGCGCGGGCGCTGGGGCTGGTCCTGCCGCCGCCGGGACGCCCGCGCACGCGGCTGTGGGCGCAGCGAACCGCCGCGCCGCTGGACGGCGAGCGCCTCAGCGAGCGCCAGCATGCGCTGCTCTCCCGGCTGCCCGGCCCGGGCGCGGAGGACCTTGGCGCGCTGCGCCGGCTCGAGCGCCGCGGGCTCGTCGCGATCGCCGCGCGCGCGGACCGGCGAGCGCCGCTCACGCGCGTGGTCGCCGATCGCGACGTCGCGCCGACCTCGGAGCAGCTCGCGGCGCTCGCGGCCGTGGAGCGCGGCGGCGCGTTCCTGCTGCACGGGGTCACCGGCTCGGGCAAGACCGAGGTCTACTTGCGCGCCGCCGCGGCGGCGCTGGAGCGGGGGGAGGGGGTGATCGTGCTCGTGCCCGAGATCGCGCTCACGCCGCAGACGGTCGGGCGCTTCCAGGCACGTTTCGGCGATACCGTGGCCGTCCTGCACTCGAGCCTCGGCGAGGGTGAGCGCTATGACGAGTGGCGGCGGCTGCGCACCGGCGAGGCGCGGATCGCGGTCGGTCCGCGCTCGGCGGTGTTCGCGCCGGTCGCCGATCTCGGCCTGGTGGTGATCGACGAGGAGCACGACGCCTCCTACAAGCACGAGGGCGATCCCCGCTACGACGCACGCCGCGTCGCCGCCGAGCGCGCGCGCCGGGCCGGCGCCCGGCTGCTGGCCGGGTCGGCGACGCCGCGCCCGGAGACCTGGCGCGCGCTGCCGCGACTGCGGCTGACCGAGCGCGTCGATGCGCTCGGCCTGCCGCCGGTGCGGGTGCTCGACATGCGCGGCGCGCGCCACTCGCTGCATCCCGAGACGCGCGGCGCACTCGTGGCGGCGCGCAAGGCGATCGTGCTGCTCAACCGCCGCGGCTGGTCGAACTTCCTCAGCTGCCGCAGCTGCGGCAAGGCGTGGGAGTGCCCGCACTGCGATGTGGCGCTCGTGCTGCACCGCGCGCAGAACGCGCTCGCCTGCCATCACTGCGGCCATCGCGAGCCGGTGCCTCAGCGCTGCGACGTCTGCGGATCGCTTGCCGTGGCTCGCCACGGCGCCGGGACCGAGCGCGTCGAGCACGAGCTGCGGGGCGCGCTGGACGTGCCGATCTTCCGGCTCGACGCCGACACGGCCTCGGCCAAGGACGCGGTGGGCGACCTGCTCGCGCGCTTCCAGGCCGCGCCCACCGGCCTGCTCCTCGGCACCCAGATGGTCGCCAAGGGCCACGACTTCCCCGACGTCACGCTCGGCGTGGTGCTCGACGCCGACTCCACCCTGCGCTTCCCGGACTTCCGCGCCGAGGAGCGGACCTTCGCGCTGATCGCGCAGCTCGCGGGCCGCGCCGGCCGCGGGCCGCGCGGCGGGCGCGTGCTCGTCCAGACCAGCTCGCCGGGCGCCCCGAGCATCCAGGCCGCGGCGCACCATGACACCGAGGGCTTCCTGAAGGGCGAGCTCGCCCGCCGCGAGGCGCTGCGCTACCCGCCGTTCGCCGACCTGATCCGCGTCGTCTGCCTGGCCGAGCGAGCGGCCCCCGCCCGCGCCGCCGCCCAAGAGGTGGCGGAGGCAGCGGGAGCGGACGGGGCCGAGGTGCTCGGCCCGGCGCCGCTGTTTCGCTTGCGCGGCCGCGAGCGCTTCCAGGTCATGGTCAAGGCCACCCGCCGCGAGCCGGCGATCGCCGCCGTCGCGGCGGCGGTGGAGCGCGCCGCGCGCGATCGCGCGCACCGCGCGGTCGCCTTCTCGGTGGACGTCGATCCTCAGTAGGCTGCGCCGTCGAAATGTCCGAGCACGAGGACCTGATCCCGCCGCCCCAGGAGGTGGCCGAAGAGGCCGAGGGCGCTCCCCGTCCACCGCTCGATCCGGAGACCCGCGCCCGGCGCGACGCGGCCCTGCGGCTCGTGCGCAAGTACGGCGACCCGGTGCTCAAGACGCGGGCGCTGCCGGTGGAGCGCTTCGACGACGCGCTGCGCCACGAGGTCGAGCGCATGGGCCAGCTGATGCACGACGCGATGGGCATCGGGCTCGCGGCCACCCAGCTCGGCGTGATGCACCGCGTGCTCGTCTACCGCGTCGACACCGACGGACCGGTCGCGGCGCTGGTCAACCCCGTGATCGAGTGGCGCGGAGAACAGGCCGAGCCGCTGGAGGAGGGCTGCCTGTCGCTCCCGGGCGTGCTGGTCGAGGTCGAGCGCCCCGTCCACGTGCGCGTCCGCGCGCACGACGAGAACGGCGACGCGCTGACGGTCGAGGCCTCCGGCCTGGAGGCGCGCGTGATCCAGCACGAGCTCGACCACCTCGACGGGGTGCTGATCCTCGAGCGCACTTCGCGCGAGCAGCGCAAGCAGGCGATGCGCACCCTGCGCGAGAACGCCGACGACCCCTCGCCGCTGCGCATCGGGGCCTGAGCCTCCGATGCGGACCGTCTACCTCGGCACCTCGGACTTCGCCGCGGTGGTGCTCGAGCGCCTCGCCGCCGGCGCGCACCGGCCGGCGCTCGTGGTCACGCGCCCGGATCGCCCGCGCGGCCGCGGGCGGCAGATCGCCGCCCCGCCGGTCGCCGAGCGCGCGCGAGAGCTCGGCATCGAGGTGATCCAGCCCGAGCGCCTGCACGACGCCGCCGTGCTCGAGCGGATCGCCGCCGCCGACCCCGAGGTGCTGTGCGTGTGCGCCTACGGGGTGCTCGTCAAGGAGCCGCTGCTGTCGGCCTACGAGGTGCTCAACGTCCATCCCTCGCTGCTGCCGCGCTGGCGCGGGGCAGCACCGCTGGAGCGGGCGATCATGGCCGGCGACACCGAGACGGGCGTGTCGATCATGCGCCTGACCGAGGGCCTGGATACCGGCCCGGTGTGCCTGCAGGAGCGCGAGCCGATCAGCGCCGAGGACGACTACGGCTCGCTGTCTGAGCGCCTGAGCCGGCTCGGCGGCGAGCTGCTCGTGAGCGCGCTCGACCACGCGCCCGAGTTCGCCGCCCAGGACGAGGCGGCGGTCACCTACGCGCACAAGATCGAGGCGCGCGACCGCTCGCTGGAGGCGACCCGCTCGCCGGAGGAGGCCGAGCGCACCGTGCGCGCGCTGCGCCCGCACATCGGCGCCCGCATCCCGCTGCCCGACGGCAGCTTCATGGGCGTGATCCGGGCGCGGGTCGACGGCGAGACGCTCGCCCCCGCGGGTGGGCGCGTGCGCACCGACGGCGACCGCCTGCTGCTCGACTGCAACGGCGGTGCCGTCGAGCTCGTAGAGATCCAGCCTCCCGGCGGGCGCCCGATGGCCGCCGGCGACTGGCTGCGCGGGCGGCCCGATCCGGCGCTGACGAACTTCTGGCTCGATCCCCGGCTGCCCGAGCGCGAGGTCGAGGAGCTGATCGAGCTCGCGGTGCGCGAGTGGGAGTCAGACAGCGAGTGGCCGCCCTACCTCGCCGCGCTGGCCTGGCGCGGGACACGCGACGTGCTCGACGCCGTGCGCGCGCTGGGGCGGCGCCCCGACGTCCGAGCGCGCTCGGCCGCGGCGTACGTGCTCGGCCAGCTCGGCGTGCCCGAGCGCACGATGCCCGAAAAGAGCGCGGCCGTGCTGGAGGAGATGGCCGACCGCGAGAATGATCCGGGCGTGCTGGCGGCGATCGCGGGCGCATTTGCGAACCTCGGCGACCCCTACGGGCTGGAGACGCTGCTGCGGCTGCGCCGCCATCCCGACCCGGTGGTCCGCGACGGCGCCGCCGGCGCGCTGGCCGGGCGCGACGACGATCGCGTCGACCACGCGCTGATCGAGCTCTCCGCCGACAGCGACGCGGCGATCCGCGACTGGGCGACCTTCGCCCTCGGGACGCTCTCGCCGCACGACAACGACGCGTTGCGCGCGGCTCTGGCAGCGCGACTGGAGGACGAGGACGGCGACACCCGCATCGAGGCGGTCCACGGGCTGGCCCTGCGCGGCGATGAGCGTGCCAGCGAGGCGGCGCTCGCGCTGCTGGAGGCGGGCGAGCCGGGCGGCGACGACGGCGCCGCCGACACGATCTGGAAGCGCCACGCGCTCCAGCAGGCGACGGTGCGCCTGGCCGCCCTGACCGGCGACGCGCGCTTTCGCAGCCACCTTCCGGCGCTCGACGAGCGCTGGCGCGGGACCGAGCTCGAGGACACGCTCGCGCAGGCCCACGCTCGCTGCTCCGCGGACTGAGCCCCGGAGCCCTGCAGGCTCAGTCGTAGCGGGGGCCGCGGCCGTAGGCGGAGCGGTGGTCGCTCGCGCCTCCGTCCTCCGACGCGGCCTCGCCGATGCCCGACTCGGCGTCGGCCTCCGCGGGAGCGGCGGCGGCGGCAGGGACCGGCGCCGCCGGTGCGGGCGCCGCCGGGGCGGGC
>JBBRYA010000045.1:0-29333 GCA_038238015.1 Solirubrobacterales bacterium | reverse complement strand
TCCGCACGGAGTTCCTCACCGAGACGCGGGGCACCGGCATCCTGCACCGCGGCGTCGACGGCTGGGAGCCGGGGGTCGGGGCGCTGCGCACGCGCCCGAGCGGCGCGCTGGTGGCCGACCGCCGCGGGGCGGCCGCGACCTTCGCGCTGATGAACCTGCAGGAGCGCGGGACGCTGTTCGTCGGTCCCGGCGAGGAGGTCTACGAGGGCATGGTGGTGGGCGAGAACGCGCGCGCCGACGACCTCGACGTCAACGCCACCAAGGAGAAGCAGCTCAACAACATCCGCTCCTCCACCTCCGAGGTCCTGGTTCGCCTCGTCCCCCATCGCCAGCTCTCACTCGACCAGGCGCTCGAGTTCCTGCGCGAGGACGAGTGCGTCGAGGTCACCCCCGCCCAGGTGCGCCTGCGCAAGGCCGTGCTCGCGAAGACCGACCGCGTGAAGGCCGGGCGACGGGCCCGCGCGAACGCGGCGCCGGTGTAGCGCGCTACGCTGGCAGGGTCAGACAGCGATGGCAACCAGAGGGCGAGACCTTCAACTGAACGTCCCCTTTCCGCGAAAGCCGCCTGATCTTCTGATGGCCGAGAGTCCACCTACGGGTGGGCTTTCCGCGTTAACAGGCCGCAATCAGGGCAGGATGTCTTTCAGCGTCGTCGTGAAGCGCTCGCCCGACTCCTCGAGCTCGCCCTCGATGTGCAGGCGCGCCGGGCCGGTCTCGGTCCACAGGTCGAGGAAGTAGGCCCAGCCCGGCACGTCCGGGTCGTCGGACTTGGCAATCACCTCGACTTGGTAGACCTCGCGCGGCGGCAGCACCAGCGACTCGGGGCAGTCGTCCTCGACGCGTCGGCGCAGGTCCTCGACCTCGAGCCGATCACGAGACACGACGCGGAGCTCCTCGTAGTCGCCGTCGACGACGAGTTCGACGATGTCCTCCAGGGCCCGGTACATCGGGTCGGGCATCAGCTCGAGCCCTTCGGCGATCTCTTCCCGTCCGCCCAACTCGTAGCTCGGCGTCAGGCTGAGCCGTTCATAGAAGTAGTCCTCGCAGGCCGCGCGCGCCTGGCGGCGAATGCCCTTGTCCAACCCCGCGGCGCCGAGCGCAAAGGCCCCGGCCTCGATCGCTTCCTCGAGCGTCCCGTGGCGGCGCGTCAGCTGGGCGGTCATCGCGCGACCGTGCTCCGTGTCGCGCGCGATCGATGAGCCGTCCATCAGAATCGAGGGAGCTTCGTGGCGGCTGTAGCCCGCGCAGGCGCGCACCGCGGAGTGAAGGACGATGAGGTGGTCGCCCATTACGCCCGCGCGCGTGAGGCGCCGTCGGGCGTCATCCGGATCGACCAGCCGCCGTTGCCGTCCGCCGGCTCCCGGCGAACGCCGCGCATAAAGGCGACTTAGCGCCGGCCGCGCCCGCGCGGCCGCGCGGAGTACGTGGTCGTCGCCGCCTGCGGCGGCTTGCGCGCCGGCCGCGAGGTGGCGTGCGCGGCGAAGCCCGCTCGCTCGAAGTCGTGCTGCAGCCCGAGGTGGCTGGCGATCGCGCTCATGTCGCGCGCCTGGTCGCCGAGCACGAAGGTGATCGCGACGCCGTCGCGGCCCGCGCGGCCGGTCCGGCCCGTGCGGTGCACGTAACCCTCGCGGTCCTCCGGGGCGTCGAAGTTGATCACGTGGGTGACGTCGACGACGTCGATGCCGCGCGCCGCGACGTCGGTGGCCACGAGCGTGTCGACCTCCCAGCGCTCGAACGCGGCGAGCGCGCGCTCGCGCTGGTTCTGGGTCTTGTTGCCGTGCAGCGCCAGCGCCTTGACGCCGCGGGCGCCCAGCCGCTTGACCAGCCGGTCGGCGCCGCGCTTGGTGCGCACGAAGACGAGCGCGAGCCCGCGGTCGCCCTCGAGCTCTGACACGAGCGTCTCGAGCTTGGCCTCGTGGAGCACCTTGAGGAAGCGGTGCTCGACCGGCGCGACCTTCTGGGGCGCGGGCCGGTGCTCGTGGCGGCGGGGGTTGCGCGTGTACTTCTTGGCCAGCTCGCCGGGTGCGCCGGCGAGGGTGGCGGAGAAGAGCATCGTCTGGCGGCTCGAGGGCGTGGCCTTGACGATCCGCTCGAGGTCGGGGCGGAAGCCCATGTCCATCATGCGGTCGGCCTCGTCGAGGACGAGGATCCGGATCCGGTCGAGGTGCAGGTCGCCGCGGGCCATGAGGTCGAGGAGGCGGCCGGGGGTGGCGACGAGCATGTGCGCGCGCTGGGCGATCTTGGCCTGGCGCTCGATGCCGACGCCGCCGTAGACGGCCGCGACCGAGAGGCCGCGGGCCTCGGCGAGGTCGCGCGAGTCCTCGACGATCTGGCTGGCGAGCTCGCGCGTCGGGGCCAGCACGAGCGCCGCGGGACGGGCGTCGTCGCGCTGCAGGCGCTCGAGGATGGGAAGGGCGAAGGCGAGTGTCTTGCCGGAGCCCGTGGGGGACTCGGCGAGCACGTCGTGGCCGGCGAGCGCGTCGGGGATGACCATGCGCTGGACGGCGAAGGGTGTGGTGATGTCGCGAGCTTGGAGGCGCTGCGCGATTGCGCGCGACACGCCGAGCTCGGCGAACGAGGGGGACGACATTATGAGTGCTGCTCCTTGATGCGGTACACGGGAGATTCGACTGACCCGGACCACGCAGAGCGCACTACAGGGCAAGAACCTCAACGGGTGGCGGCGCCACTCGTGCTCGTCACGCTAGCAGCACTCATACGAGCGGCCAGTGCCGTCAAGGCGCGCTGTGGCGCGGCCGACACCTGAGGGGTGACCACATATCGCCGTAGCCTTCCCCTGCTCGCCGCCCTTGCCGTGATCGCGTCAGCAGCGTGGCCGGCCGGCGCCCACGCCTCCATCACCGAGCTCACCGCCGGCCTGACCGCCGGCAGCCAGCCCACGGACATCACGACCGGGCCCGACGGCAACCTGTGGTTCACCCAGCGGGCCGGAGTGGGCCGCATCGGGCGCGTCACGCCCTCCGGCTCGATCACCGAGTACGTCGGCGGCATCACCAGCGGCTTCAGCGCCGGCCAACAGCCCAGTCACATCACGAGCGGCCCGGACGGCGCGCTGTGGGCCACCGAGGACGGCACGACCGGCCAGATCGTGCGCCTGGACCCCGCGACCGGCACGGTCACGGAGTACGCCACGGGGATCACCCCGAACCGGCAGCCCACGGGCATCACCACCGGCCCCGACGGCAACCTGTGGTTCACCGAGCGCGGCGGCGCCGGGGCGATCGGGCGCATCACGCCCGGCGGCCTGATCACCGAGTACACGACCGGCCTGACCTCCGCCAGCGCCCCGACCGACATCGCGCCGGGCGACGACGGCGCGCTCTGGTTCACCGAGAACAGCGACCCGGGACGGATCGGGCGCATCGACCCGAGCACCGGCGCGATCACCGAACCCGGCTCCGGGCTGACCGCGAACGGCGGCCCGAGCCACATCGTCTCGACGGACGGCGGGAAGGAGCTGTTCTTCACCGAGGAGCGCAATCCCGGCCGGATCGGCAGCTTCAAGACGGGCGGCTCGATCGAGGAGTTCACCTCCGGCCTGACCGCGAATTCGGCCCCCGGCGCGATCGCCCAGGGCGGCGACGGCGCGCTGTGGTTCACCGAGGGCGCCAGCCCCGGGCGGCTGGGCCGCCTGTGGCCCGACTCCGGATCGATCACGGAGTTCGCGGGCGGTCTCGTCCCCGGCCTGACCACCGATGCCGCCCCGACCGGCGTGACCCAGGGCCCCGATGGCAACGTGTGGTTCACCGAGTCGTCGTTCCCCGGCGCCATCGGGCACATCACGGTCCCGCCGGGCGCCGACATCGACACCCCGGCACCGCTCGCCGACGCCGGCACAGTGCGCTTCCGCGCCCAGGTGCGACCGAACTCCCAGCCCACCACGTACCGCTTCGAGTACGGCCCCGGCTTCGCCAGCGCCACCGACGCGACGCCGGCCGGCTCCGACGCCGACGCCCAGGACGTCAGCGCCGACGTCAGCGGGCTCGCGCTCGACACCGCCCAGCAGGTCCGGGTGGTCGCGACCAACCCGTCGGGCACGACCGTCAGCGAGATCAAGGCCTTCCTCCTCACCTCGACGGGCACGGTGATCAACGAGAAGCCCTCGGCCGGCAGCGACGAGGGCTCATCGACGCTCGCGCCCGTCGCCGCGGCTCCCGCGACGGCTCCCGACTCGCCGGCCGCCGGCGACGCCGAGGCCGAGGCCGTCTCGCACCCGCCGGTGCTCGGCCAGAGCATCGTGGTCGCGCCAGTCGAGGGCGATGTGCTCATCAAGCCGCCCGGCGCCTCGAGCTTCAGGCCGCTGACCGCAGGCGTGCGCGTGCGCATCGGCTCGCTGCTGGACACGCGGCGCGGCACGGTCGAGCTGGTCAGCGCCCGCAACCGGACCGGGGCGCGCCAGACCGGCACGTTCTGGGGCGGCGTCTTCCAGGTCCGCCAAGTACGCAGCCTTGCCGGCGTGACCGACATCGTGCTGCGCGGCAGCGACTTCGGAGGCTGCGGGTCAGGCGCCGGTGCCGGCGCCGCCCGGGCCAGCTCGCTCGCCCGCGAATCCGGTGGCTCGCACGTGGTGCGCCGCCTGTGGGGCAAGGACCACCATTCGCGCTTCCGCACCCACGGCCGCGACAGCGTCGCGACCGTGCGGGGCACCGTCTGGTCGACGGTCGACCGCTGCGACGGGACGCTCACCAGCGTGAAGCAGGGCATGGTGTCCGTGCTCGACCTGCATAGCAACCGCAGCGTGCTGCTGAGCGCCGGCCGCTCCTATCTCGCCCGTCACCAGCGCTAGGCGGCCAGTGCGACTGCATGCGCGAAGCGATGGCCTCGCGATCCTGGCCGTGGGCCTGCTGTCGATCGCGATCGTCCTGACCGCGCAGGCCGGCCACGTCGCCGGCGCGATCGACGACGAGGCGGTCGCGGTGCGCTACCAGCTGCGGGGCGACCAGGTCCCCCGCGACGTCGCGGTCGTGGCGATCGACGACGTGACGTTCTCGGACCTGGCGACCGCGTGGCCGTTCAAGCGCTCACTGCACGCGCGGGCGATCGATCGGCTTCGCGAGCTGGGCGCGCGCCAGATCGTCTACGACGTCCAGTTCACCGAGCCGACGTCCGAGCGCGAGGACATGGCGCTCTTCAAAGCCCTGAGACGGACACCCGGCGTCGTGCTCGCGACCACCGAGACCGACGGGGCGGGCCACGTCAACGTGCTCGGTGGCGACGACAACCTCGCCGCCGCGGGGGCCGTGCCGGCGGCGGCGAACCTCGTCACCGATCGCGGCGGCACCATCCACCGCTTCCCCTACAGCTCGGGCGGCCTGCCAAGCGTCGCCGTGGAGACCGCGAGGCTGGTCACCAGCCACGCACCCCGTGCGACGGAGTTCGAGCAGGACGGCGCGCTGATCGACTACAGAGGCCCGCCCGGCACCGTGCCGACCGTCTCCTTCTCCGACCTCATCGCCGGCCGCGCCGATGCGCGCAAGCTGCGCGGCAAGATCGTCGTGGTCGGCGCCGCCGCCGCCACCCTGCAGGACGTCCACGCGACCCCGGCGTCGTCGGACCGGCTGATGTCCGGGCCCGAGGTCCAGGCCAACGCCATCTCGACCGCGCTGCACGGGCTGCCCCTTCGCAGCGCTCCCGACTGGCTGACGTCGCTCGCGGTGCTCCTGCTGGGGCTCGTCCCGGCGCTCGCACAGCTGCGCATGCGCGGGCTTCGCGCGATCGCCATCACCCCGCTGGCCGGGCTGGCCTACCTCGGCGGAGCCCAGGTCGCCTTCGGCGCCGGCCTGGTGATCAGCGTGGCCTACCCGCTGATCTCCCTCGGCCTCGGCACCGCCATGACGATGAGCACGGCCTACCTGACCGAGCGCCGCGCGCGAGACCGGGTGTCCATCTACAGCGAGGTGCTCGAGGAGCGCGTGCGCGAGCGCACCGAGGAGCTGCGCGACACGCAGCTGGAGATCATCCGCCGCCTCGGCCAAGCCGCCGAGTCGCGCGACGAGGCCACGGGCGAGCACATCGAGCGCCTCAGCCGCCTCACGCACCGGCTCGCGCTCGAGGTCGGCATGCCCCAGCACGAAGCCGAGGTGCTCGGCCAGGCGAGCGCCATGCATGACGTCGGCAAGATCGGCATCCCCGATCGCGTCCTGCTCAAGCCCGGCAAGCTCGACCAGCACGAGTGGCAGATCATGCAGTCCCACACGACGATCGGCGCGAGCATCCTCGAAGGTTCTCGCTCGCCGCTGCTCCAGCTCGCCGAGACGATCGCACGCACACACCACGAGCGCTGGGACGGCTCGGGCTACCCCGCCGGCCTGCGCGAGGAGGAGATCCCGCTGGCCGCGCGGATCTGCGCGATCTGCGACGTCTTCGACGCGCTCGTGTCCACCCGCCGCTACAAGTCGCGCTGGACGCTCGAGCAGGCGCTGAGCGAGATCGCCGTGCAGCGCGGTCGCCACTTCGACCCCCAGCTGGTGGACCTGTTCCTGAAGATGGTCCCCGAGCTCGACGACGACCTGATCCACCGCGAAGAGCTGCCGGCGGACATCGGGGTGGCGACCGTCTCGTCGAACCCGGCCGCCGTCCTGCGCCCGCATCCCGGCAGCGTGGCCGCGGAGCCGCGCTAGGACAAGTCAGCCCGGCGGGAACTTCAGCCAGGCACCCGGCCCGAGGGTCTCGTCCGAGCCCACCATCAGGCCGCTGTCTGAGAGCGTGACCAGGCGGTCGCGAACGACGAGCGAGCGCGCGAGGGTGTCCCCGGGCTGCTCGGTGGGGTGTTCGACGCGGCCCGCGTCGGCGATCCCGTCGCGCCCGACCCGGAGGCCCACCGCGGCATTGTCGACCGGCACCACCGCGAGGCGGGTCTTCGGCCACCAGAGGAAGGCGTGGTGCTCGGTCTCGGCCGGCGAGCGCGCGCCCGCGCCGAGCGACCGCTGCGCCAGGCGCACGGGATGGGCGGCGTCTGAGACGTCGAACAGCGACAGCTGGGCGCCGCTGACGACGCCGTTCTCGCCGGCGTCCTGACCGATGCCGATCAGCAGGCCGTCGCCCGCGGGGTGCAGGTAGGAGGAGTAGCCGCGGAGCTGGAGCTCGCCGCGCTTGACCGGATGGGCGGGGTCTGAGAGGTCGAGCGTGAACAGCGGGTCCATCTGCCGGAAGGTGACGACGTAGGCCGCGTCGTCGAGGAAGCGCACGGCGTAGATCTGCTCGCCGCGGCCGATGCCGCCCACGCTGCCGACCTCGGCCAGGCCGCCCGAGCGGTCGTCGAGCACGGTGATGCGGCTCGAGCTGCCGTCCTGGGTGGTGGTGGTCGCGACGCGCAGGAACCCGTTGCGCTCGGACATCGAGAACTGGTTGAGCAGGTGGCCGGGCACCTCGCCGCTGGAGCGGTACTCGGTGCGCTCGGGGCTCGAGATGTCCCAGCGATGGATGGCGGTCGTCGCGCCGGGCGTCCACACTGGGCCGTCCTCGCCCCAGCGGGTGCTCGCGACGTAGAGGCTGCCGGCCGACGCGTAGACGTTCTCGCCGCTGGCCATCACGGCGTCGGAGTCCACGGCCGGGAGCCCGCGGGCGAGATCGACGGTGAGCACGGTCAGCATCTCCAGGCCCGAGAAGCTCGCGGTGTGGCGCACCCGGCTACAGGGCACGAGCGCGGCGCGGCGGATGCGGCCGGTGCGCGCGGTGCGCAGCTTGGAGCCCGGCACCCAGCCCTTGCCGCTCGAGGGCCGCTTGGCCGCCCGCGCCATGGCGCCGGGCGGGAGCGCCGCGACCGGCGGCGCCGGCGCGACGTCGACGGGGATCGGGCCTCCGGCGACGGCGGGCGGGGTCCAGCTCAGGACGATCCGCGCCGTCGCTCCGTGCTGGCGCGCGCTCACGAAGCTGCCCGACGCCGTCATCGTGTGCACGACGCGCAGGGCCGACGGGTCGCTGACGTCGACCTCGGTCAGGCGCGTGTCCGCCCCCGCGGGGGTGACGAGCAGCAGGCGGTCGCCGCCGAGCAGCAGCTCGCCGTCCCGCGCGTCGGGCAGGCGCAGGGTGTCGAGCAGCCGCGGCGTCGCCGTGGTCGCGTCGATCGCGTGCAGCGCGCCGCGCGCAACCGCGAAGATCCGCGACCCGTCGGTCTTGACGATGTCGGGCTCGTCGATCCCGGCCTCCTGGACGTTGGTCGCCGACGTGTCGCCGCCTCCCGGGGCCGACGCCGGCGCCGGCAGCGACGGCGCCGCGACCCCCTCGCCCTGGCCGCCGCCGCTCACGGGCATCGGAGCAGCGAGCGGCATGGGCAGCGGCCGCGGGCGCGAGGGCGCGTGGCTCAGCGCGTAGTGCCGGAGCCCGGCGCACGACGCGAACGCCCTCAGGCCGGCCCGCGGCCGCTTCGGGGCGGCGGACGCCGCGGCGACCGGCAGGGCGAGGGCGGCGAGCACGACGAGCGCGAGCAGGCGAGGGGGCATGTCGCGACCGTAGACCCGTGGCCGCCGGGCCACAGTGAACTTCTTCACGGCCCGTGCGCCGCCGCTGCTGCCCCGTTAGGCACGCCGCGCCCGGGGTAGCTGCACTCCAGGACGCAAAGCGACGAGCAGGGAGCCAGGACATGGGCCTCACGGACAAGGTGACCGGCAGGATCAAGCAGGCGGCGGGGGACCTCGCGGGCGACGCGGAGCTCCACCAGAAGGGCCGCGACGAGGAGCGCAAGGGCGAGGCCAGGGAAGAGCTGGCCGGCGCCGAGGAGGAGATCCAGCGCAAGCGCGCCGAGGTCGCCGACCTCGAGCGGCGCACGACCTAGAGGCACGCTTGATCGGGATCGCTCGCCAGACCGCCATCTACCTCGCCGGGGTCGCCGGGCGCCGTCCGCCCGTCCCCGTCGACAACGCGCGGCTTGAGAGCGGCGCGCGCAAGGCGATGGCGCCCGAGGCCTTCGCCTACGTCGCCGCGGGCGCCGGCACCGAGGACACCGTCGCCGCCAACCGCGCCGCGTTCTCCCGCCGGCGCATCGTGCCGCGGATGCTGCGCGACGTCTCCGAGCGCGACACCAGCGTCGAGCTCTTCGGCCGGCGCCTGCCCTCGCCGTTCATGCTCGCGCCCGTCGGCGTGCTCGAGCTCGCCCACCCGGAGGCCGACCTCGCGGTCGCGCGCGCCGCCCGCGAGGCCGAGGTGCCGATGGTGTTCTCAAACCAGGCGTCCAAGCCGATGGAGGCGTGCGCCGAGCTGCTGGGCGAGTCGCCGCGCTGGTTCCAGCTGTACTGGAGCACGTCGGACGAGCTCGTGATCAGCTTCGTCACGCGTGCGGAGCGCTGCGGCTGCGAGGCGATCGTCGTCACGCTCGACACCACGATGCTGGGCTGGCGCCCGCGCGACCTCACCCCCGCCTACCTCCCGTTCCTTCGCGGCAAGGGGATCGCGCAGTACACCAGCGACCCGGTCTTCCAGCGGCTGATGTCCGACGGCGCCGGCAGCGACACGCCGACGCCGAGGCCGAGCCTTGCCGCGGTCAAGACGCTGATCGAGCTGACCCGCTCGAGCGCCAGCCGCGCCGCGGTGCAGAAGTTCGTGCAGATCTACTCGCGCCCGTCGCTGACCTGGGAGCACCTGTCGCTGCTGCGCGAGCACACCTCGCTGCCGATCCTGCTCAAGGGGATCCTGCATCCCGAGGACGCCGCGCGCGCGGTCGACTCCGGCATGGACGGCATCATCGTCTCCAACCACGGTGGCCGCCAGGTCGACGGGGCGATCGCCACGCTCGACGCGCTGCCGGCCGTCGCCGCCGCGGTGGAGGGCCGCGTGCCCGTGCTGCTCGACAGCGGCGTGCGCAGCGGCGCCGACGCCTTCAAGGCGCTCGCGCTCGGCGCCACCGCGGTGCTGGTCGGGCGCCCCTACGTGTACGGGCTCGCGATCGCGGGCCAGGAGGGGGTGCAGGCCGTGCTCGAGAACTTCAGAGCCGACTTCGACCTGACGATGGGCCTCGCCGGCTGCCGCTCGATCGCCGAGATCGGGCCGGATGCACTCACAGACGCGGCGAGCGGGTACGTGGCAGCATCATGAGCAACGACGCGCTGGCTGAAGGGCGGGTCATCGAGACGCGGATCCCCGCGGCGCCTGCGTCGGCGCGGTGTTCTTCGGGTGGCTCGCGGACCGGCTCGGGCGCAAGAAGCTGTTCATCATCACGCTCGCGGTCTACCTCGCCGCCACCGTCGCCACCGCGTTCTCGGGCAGCTTCCTGTTCTTCGGGGTCTGCCGCTTCTTCACCGGCGCCGGAATCGGCGGCGAGTACGCGGCGATCAACTCGGCCATCGACGAGCTCATCCCCGCCCGCGTCCGCGGGACCGTGGACCTGATCATCAACGGCTCGTTCTGGCTCGGAACCGCGGCCGGTGCCGCGCTCTCGATCCTGCTGCTCGACGAGAAGATCCTCGCCGCCGACTTCGGCTGGCGGCTGGCCTTCGGCCTCGGCGCGGTCCTCAGCGTCGGCATCCTGCTCGTCCGCCGCAACGTGCCGGAGAGCCCGCGCTGGATGTTCATCCACGAGGAGGTCGCCGCCCTCGCCACCGCGCTCAGGGAGGCCGGCCCCGAGGGGCTCAGCCGCGACGAGCTGGGCCGGCGCGTCGAGTGCAGGCTGTGGGGCCCGGGGCGCTACCGCCACGCGCTCTCGACCGCGGAGCAGCTCGGCGAGATCCGCCGCGCATCGCGCGGGCAGTTCGTGGCCGGGGAGACGGTCGGCGCGCGCTAGGGAGTCAGCTCGCGCTGGGCCGGCAGCGCCTTCGGGCGCCCGATCCAGTCGCACAGCTGCTCGTAGACCTGCGGGTGGTTGAGCAGCTGCAGGTGGGTGAGCCCGCCGAACTTGCGGCCGTTGCCGATCTCGAACGGGATCTTGCGACGGCGCCCGGCGCCCGACGCGCTGGGCATCCGCACCAGCAGGTCGCCCACCAGCCTCCCGAACGGGCCGTCGACATCGCGGGCGACGGTGGCGCCCACGTAGTAGTAGGTCGCGCACTCGAGGAACGGCACATCGCCGCAGCGGTCCTGCCAGAGCGCGTCGGGCTCGCAGTCGCACCAGTCCTCCTCGGCGCAGGAGCCGAAGCGAAGGTCCTTGATGCCGACGCTGCGCCCGTTGACCACCTTGGCCAGCGGCCGCGTCTCGGGCAGGCGCCCGAGCGCCCAGCCCGCGGCGTGGGCCGCCTTCTCCAGCGGCGCGCCGAGGTGCGGGGAGCCGAGAAGACGTGGCGGACCGAGTTGGTCCAGCGGCTCTCCTGCCCGTGGCCGGAGTGGCACGCGCTGCGGGCGACGAGCCCGCCCATCGAGTGGCCGACCAGCGCGATCTCCTCGACCTCCACCGGCCAGGCGGCGACGAGCGCCTCCATGAGCTCGGACAGGCTGCGGCCGTTTTCGGAGATGTGGCGGCCGGTGTTGTACCGGACGTAGACGGGCGTGTAGCCGAGGTCGGCCTGCAGGCGCACCCCGTAGGACGGCCGGCCGCCGAGCCCCCAGGAGTCATCGGTCTCGACGAGCCCGTGGAGGAAGACCGCGAGCTTCGGGGTCGCGTTCGCGAAGGCCGCGGCGACCGCTGCGCCGTCGAGCGCGACGTCGGCCCCGCGGCGGCGGACGGTCATGCCCAGCGCGAGCCGGCTGTCGCGCTGCTCCAGCACGTCGCCGATCGCGCCGTTGAGCGCGGCGAGCGCGAGCGCCGCGGCGCCCCGGCGAGGTGCCGAGCCCAGCGCGCGGCCGACCGAGCCGTAGACGCCGCTGACGACCGCGTCGTGGATCACGCGGGTCGGTGTCGCGGCACGCCCGAGCGCCCGCAGCGGGCGTCCGGCGACGGTCTCGTGCAGCTCCCGGATCAGCGCAACCGTGCCTCCTAGCGCCTCGCCCGCAAGCTCTCCCGCCGCCCGCACCTCGCTCGCCTGCACGTCCGCCGCCTCGGTCGAATGCAACAGTTCGCGCAATGGTTGCACACGACGCGGCACTAACAGCCCCTAACGGCCCAACCGTGTGACGAGGCTTAAACTCGCGCGGTGGCAGCCCGCGCCCAAGGATCCTCCCTGAGCCGCACGCGGAGCCCGTCGCTGCGCTCCCTGCTCGCGACGCGGCCGTACTCCTCCGCCGTCGCGCTCGCGCTTCTCGCCGTCGCCGTGACCGTCTACGCGGCCGTGGCGCTCGACCTCCCGCTGCGTGACCCCGACGGCACCGCGGGCCCCGCTTACGTGCGGCTCCCGGGGCTGATCCTGATCCTGCTGGCGCTCGACGTCGTCCCCCGCTCGGTCATGCGCGCGCCCGGGCTGCGCGCCTGGCCGGCGCAGCTGCGCGCCGTCGCCCTCGAGCGCTGGCCGCGGCGCCGCTTGCTGCTCGTGGTGGTCGGCCTGCTCAGCTTCTACCTGACCTACGTCTCCTACAGGAACCTCAAGAGCTTCCTGCCGTTCGTGCGCTACGGCACCGCCGACGGGACGCTGGATCTCGACCGCTCGCTCGCGCTCGGCAGCGACCCGGCGGTCCTTCTTCACGACCTGCTCGGCACCGGTCTGGCCGCGTACGTGCTGTCGACCGTCTACGTCTCCTTCCTGATGTTCGTGCCGATCTCGCTCGGCGCGGCGCTCGTGTGGACGCGCGACGTCGCGCGCGGGTTCTGGTTCGTGACCGCGCTGGGGATCAACTGGCTGCTCGGGCTGGTGAGCTACTACGTGCTGCCCTCGCTCGGGCCCGCGTTCGTCCGGCCCGAGCTCACCGCGGGGCTGCCGGTCACGGGAGTCTCGCGCCTGCAGGACGTGCTGATGGGCGAGCGCTACGCGGTGCTGACCGACCCGCACGCGACGCACGCGGTGCAGGGCGTCGCGGGCTTCGCGTCGCTGCACGTGGCGATCGTGTTCACCGCCGCGACGATCGCCCACCTCGTCGGCCTCCGGCTGGTCGTCCGCTGGCTGCTGTGGGTGTTCCTCGTGCTCACGATCCTGTCGACGGTCTACTTCGGCTGGCACTACCTGATCGACGACGTCGCGGGCTTCGCCATCGGCGCGCTGTCGGTGTGGGGCGGCGCGCGCGCCACCGGTCACGAGCTGCGCCTGGGCCGCCGCCGCGAGTCGCGGCTAGGGCTGCCCGCCACGGGGTAGGGACGCTCCGTGGCCGGAGAGGCGATCCAGGGCGCGCTGCGGATGTTCGGCGCGGTGGCGGGCGACGTCGCCCATGCCGTTGACCTGCTGGACGTCATCCCGGACGACCGCCCGAGCGACCCGCTGGACGCGCGCGACCCCGACTACATCCGCGAGACGCTGCCGGCGCTGCGGGCGATGTCCGACCTTTACTTCCGTGGCGACGTCCGCGGCCTCGAGAACGTCCCCGAGGACGAGCCGGTGCTGCTGGTCGGCAACCACTCCGGGGGCACGCTGATCGCCGACACCTTCGTGTTCGGCCAGGCCTTCTACGACCACTTCGGGCCCGAGCGCCGCTTCCACCAGCTCGCCCACGACCTCGTCTTCAAGGTGCCCGGCGTCCGCCAGACGCTGATCCGCTACGGGACCGTCCCGGCGAATCCGCGCAACATGCGCCGCGCGCTGGCCAAGGGGTCGGCGCTGCTCGTCTACCCCGGCGGCGATCACGAGACTTACCGGCCGACCTGGGAGTCCGACAAGGTCGACATGGCCGGCCGCCAGGGCTTCGTCAAGCTCGCGCTCGAGCTCGGCGTGCCGATCGTGCCCGTGGTCGCCATCGGCGGCCAGGAGACCGCGCTGTTCCTCGGCCAGGGCGGGCGCCTCGCGCGCACGCTCAGGCTCAACCAGCTGATGCGCCTCAAGGTGCTGCCGGCGCAGATCGGCCCGCCGTTCGGCTTCACCATCCTCGACCTCCCGGGCCGCATCCCGCTGCCGGCGAAGATCACCATCCAGGTGCTGCCCCGGATCGACCTGCGCGAGAAGCTCGGCACCAAGCCCGCGCTCGAGGACGCCTACGACCTCGTCACGGAGACCATGCAGGAGACGCTCGACGAGCTCGCCGACGAGCGCACGTTCCCGGTCGTCGGCTAGCGCTTCACAGGTCCACGACCTCCAGGGCGGGGCGGCGCCTTCGCAGCGCGTTTGCGACCAGGCGCCGGTGGCAGTGCGCGGGGTCCGCCTCGAGGCACAGCAGCGAGGTGGCGGGCGGCAGGTCGAGCTCGGCGGCGAGCGCGTCCAGGTCATCGGCGGCCGTGCGCTCCAGGTGCTCCGCGAAGGCCGCGTCGGCCTCCCGGATGTGACCCGAGCGGTAGAGCCCGCGGATTTCGACCGGCGTCCCGAGCGCGCGCCGGTGCTCGTAGGCGATCGCGTGCTCGTCGAGCAGCGCCGCCAGGCGCGTCTTGGACATGCCCGGCCGGCGCGACTGCGGCCGGTAGCGGACGTCGATCACGCGCCTGACTCCCGCCGCCTCGAGCTCGGCCACGAGCGCCTGGGGCCAGAGCCGCTCGTAGCCGATCGTCCACAGCGTCGCCATCAGAGCGCGCGCAGCCCCGCGGTCAGGAGGGCTGCGACCAGCACGCACCCGATGACCGACCCGGTCTTCCACGCCACCGCGCCGCCGGCGAGGACGCCGGCTGTCTCGGGCCCGGCCATCAACCGGTGACCGTCGGCGAAGGTCTGGGTGACGACGAGCGCGGCGAGCAGCGCGGGGGCGAGCAGGACGACGACACCCGTGAACCACCCCGGCAGCTCGCGGCCTCCGAGCGCCACCGGCCCGGCGGCCTTGATCGTCGCCGTCACGACCGCGCAGCCCGCGATCACCGCCGCGCTCGTGCTCATCGCTGCTGCTCCTGGGCCTCGGCGCGCGCCGTGCGCGTGAGGCCCGCGAGCGCCGCGAGGCTCGCGACCAGGACCGGCACGCCCGGCGGCGCGAACGGCACGAGCGCCAGCGCGATCAGCGCGCCGAGCGCGGCGACGCCGAGCGCCCGGCCGCTGCGGGCTTCTGTCAGCAGCAGCGCGAGGAAGAACGCGGGGTAGATCGCGTCGAGACCGAGCGCCTTCGGGTCTCCGAGCACGCCGCCCCCGAGCGCGCCAGCGATCGTCCCCCCGACCCAGGTGACGTACTGGATCGCCGTCGAGCCGAACAGCAGTCCGCGGTCGAAGCTGCCGTCGCCGCGGGCGGCCAGCGCCCACGAGGCGTCGACCACCGCCTGGCCCTGCGCCGCCCTGCGCAGCGCGCGCCCCGGCAGCGACGGCCCCAGCGCCGCCCCCATCGCCAGGAAGCGCGAGTTCATCAGCGCGGCGGCGGCCACCGCGGCGCCGACCGTCCCGCCCTGGGCGAGGATCGCGATGGCCGCGAACTGCGCCGAGCCGGCGAACACGATCGCCGACATCGCGATCGCCGCGAGCTCGGTGAAGCCCGCGTTCTGCGCGACCACGCCGAAGGACAGCGCCAGCAGCCCGCCCGCGACGGCGAAGGGCACGCCGGCACGGACGCCCTCGAGCAGGCCGGAGCTCGCGCGTGTGCGCGGGTCTTACATCTCTGGGTCAGCAGCCACGGCGCGCAAGGGTGCCAGGTCCGCCCCTGGACCGCGTGTACTAATCCTCCTCGCTCAATCCGACCCGCGGGCGATGTCGCGACAGCGCGCGGATGCCAAAGACTGTGCCGATGACCGTCATCGCCGCCGTCGCCGGGCCATTCGGGCGCGATCTCGACAGCGACCTCGCACGCGTCGAGCGCACGCTCGTGGCGGCGCGGGCACGCGGTGCCGAGCTCGTCGTCTTCCCGGAGTGCGCGCTGGGCGGCTACCTGCGCGAGGCGGGGCCGGGCGAGCACGCGCCCGACCTGCCCCCCGCGCTCGATCCCGACGGGCCCGTGATCGAGCGGCTGATCGGCCTCGCCGGCGACCATCAGCCGCTCCGCGCGCCCCTAGGGCACTAGCTCCCGAGCAGCACGAACAGCAGGTAGCCGGAGAACAGCCCGCTCCACACGAGGCTGGGGGCTAGCCCGAACGCCGGGCGGCGCAGCGCCGCGAGCGCGACGAGGCCGCCGAGGAAGCCGGCACCGGCGGCGGCGAGCGCGAAGCGGTCGAGCTTCCAGTCCGTGAGGACCAGGCCGATGGCGATCGGGATCGCGGCCTAGAAGACCAGCGCGCCGGTGATGTTGCCCATCGCGAGCGCGTCCTTGCCCTGGCGCACCCACAGCACGCTGTTGAGCTTCTCCGGCAGCTCGGTGGCCAGCGGCGCGAGCACGAGCGAGAGCACGAGCGTGCCGATGCCGAGCGCTTTCGAGACGGAGGTGATCTCGTGCACGAAGAGCTCGGCGCCGGCGACGATCGCAGCGAGCGAGACCACGAACTGCACGACGATCTGCCCGACGTTCGGCGGGTCGTCCTTGCTGAAGTCGAAGTACAGCGGCTTGAGCTCGTCGTCGTCCTGCGCGTCGCCGCTGCCGCGCGCGGTGCGCCAGGCGTAGACCCCGTAGCCGAGCACGAGCGCCGCAGCGCCCGCGATGCGGCCGCCCATCGGTACGCCCAGGCCGAGCAGGATGCCCGCCGGGAAGAGCACGAGGAACACCGCGAGGTCGCGACGGACCGCCGTGTCGTCGGCTCCAGGCGCTCATCCTGCTCGCGCCGGCGCGCGAACGAGTGCGTCGAGATCGCGACCAGCAGCATCGCGAGCGTCCCCAACAGGAACGGCGCGCCGATGATCGCGCCGATCGCGATCTGCTGCCCCTCCTTGCCGCCGCCGCTGAGCAGAGCGACGACGGGAATCAGCGACTCCGGCAGAGCAGTGCCGACGGCCGCGAGCAGCGCGCCGACGGCCCCGGCGCCGAGGTTGAGGCGAGCCACTCGACGGCGTTCGTGAAGGCGAGCGCGCCGAGGACGATCAGCACGAACGCGGCGAGCAGCAGCGGGGCGGTCACCGGCCCGTCCTACCCGGCCGAGAGCCGCGCACGCGCCAGGGGGCCGCCGAGAGGTCGAGCGGGCGCGACGTCGAACTGGGCTGCATGGGCTGGGTCGTCAAGTCGTTTCGCACCGACGCGTGGGCCGCGCTGGCCTGCGCCCGCCGCGAGGTGTCCGACTCGGCCGCCTACCTCGAGGCGCTCGAGCGCTTCGGCGTCGAGACTCGAGCGCAGGTGCGCGCGGATCGCGCTCGCCTGCTCGGCGTGCCGCTCGCGCCGCGCGTGCTCGAGCCCCGGCCATCGGGGTCCATCACCGCCCGCCGCGGGCGCGCCACGATGCACGACAGCCCGCTCACCGAGCTCTTCGCCGCCGCTGTCGCACGGTCCTAGTGGTCCACTAGCCGAAGGTTCCGACCGAGCGCGCGGTCAGGCTTCCCAGCAGTGACCCTGACCGCCCGAGCCCTGCGCACCGTCCTCGTGACGGGCCTCACGGCGGGCCTCGCAGCCGCGCTCGGCGAGCAGGGCTTCTGGGTGGCGATCCCAGCGGCGCTCGTGCTCGCGAGCGCCGAGCCCGCCACCCGGGCCGCTCTCGCGGCCGCCGCGTTGTGCCTGCTCGCCGGCGCGGTGGTGGCGCCGCCGCCCGCTCTCCCCGCCGTGCTGGTGGCGCCGGCCAGCGTCGGCGTGCTGCTCGCGCTGCGCACCCGGCTCGAACGCGAGCGCGACGCGATGCGCCGCTACGCGCTGCGCGACCCCCTCACCGGGCTCGCCAACCGCCGGGCCCTCGACGAGCGCCTGGGCTATGAGATCGCCCGCCACAGCCGGGACGGCGAGCCGTTCGCCGTGCTCGCGCTCGACCTCGACGGCTTCAAGGCCGTCAACGACCGCTTCGGCCACGACGCCGGCGACGAGGTGCTGCGCAACGTCGCCGCAGCGATGGTCGAGGCCGTGCGCGCGCAGGACACGGTCGTGCGGCTCGGCGGCGACGAGTTCTGCGTGCTCGCCCCGCAGACCGATCGCACCAAGACCGCCGGGCTGACCGCGCGCGTCCTGCACTCCCTGGCCGGCGCGACCGCGGGCCTGCCCGGGCTCAGCGCGAGCGTCGGCACGGCGCTGTATCCCGAGGACGGGAAGACGCCCGGAGAGCTGCTCGCCCGCGCGGACGCCGCCGCGCTCGCGGCCAAGCGGCGCGGCCGCGAGGCGCGCGTCCAGCGCCACGCAGCCTAGTTGCCTGCGCAACTAGTGGCTAGGATGGTGCGCATGAGGCTCCAGGGGCTGCACCACATCACGATGATCACCGGCGACGCGCGGGCCAACGTCGAGTTCTACGCTGACGTGCTCGGCCTGCGGCTGGTGAAGAAGACCGTAAACTTCGACCAGCCCGACGCCTACCACCTCTACTTCGGCGACGAGCAGGGCTCGCCGGGCTCGATCCTCACCTGGTTCGAGTTCGCGGGCGCGCCCCCCGGCCGAGCACGCGACGGCATGATCCACCTGATCCAGCTCGGCGTCGGCTCTGAGGCGACGCTGGAGTTCTGGGCGCAGCGCCTGGAGGGCCGCGGCCACGCCTCCCGGCGCGAGGAGCAGTCGCTCTGCTTCGCCGACTTCGAGGGCCTGGAGTTCGAGCTCGTCGTCGTGAGCGGCGAGGACCCGCCGCTGCGCGCCGCGCATCCCGAGGTGCCGGCCGAGCACGCGATCCTCGGCGTCGCCGGCGCGCGGGCCTACAGCATCGATCCCGCGGGCGAGCACCCGCTGCTGACCGACTCGCTCGGCTTCAGCGAGCCGGAGCCCGGCGAGCACCTGCTCGAGGGCGAGCAGCGCCACTTCCCCTGGGGCTATGACTTCCCCCCGCCCGACCCGGGGATCGAGGGCGCGGGAAGCGTGCACCACATCGCCTGGGCCTCGCGCGACGAGGATCACCTCGCCTGGCAGCAGCGCCTGCGCGAGGCCGGCGAGCACGTGACCGACGTGCGCGACCGCGACTACTTCAACGCGATCTACTTCCGCGAGCCGCGCGGCAGCCTCTTCGAGATCGCGACGCTGGGGCCCGGCTTCGCCCGGGACGAGGATCCCGACCGACTCGGCGAGGAGCTGCGCCTGCCCAAGCAGCACGAGGCGTTGCGCGCACAGCTCGAGCAGAGGCTGACTCCAGTGGTCAACCCGCGCGCCGCCCGAAGGTCGTGAGCGCGCTCACCTACCGCGAGCGCCCCGCGGACGGGAAGCCGGCCGGCCTGCTCGTCCTGCACCACGGCCGCGGCGCCGACGAGCACGACCTGCTCGGGCTCGCCGACGTGCTCGACCCCGGCCGGCGGCTGCACGTGGTGACGCCCCGCGCGCCGCTGACGCTGCCCGGCTGGCCGGGCCATCACTGGTACGTGGTGCCGAACGTCGGCCATCCCGATCCCGAGACGTTCGACGCGGCGTTCCGCGCGCTCGGCGAGTTCCACGAGGCGCAGTGGGAGCGCACCGGCCTGAGCGCCGCGCAGACCGTGCTCGGCGGCTTCTCGATGGGCTCGGTCATGAGCTACGCGCTCGGCCTCGGCCCCGGCCGTCCCGCGCCGGCGGGCCTGCTCGTGTTCTCGGGCTTCGTCCCCGTCGTCGACGGCTGGGAGCCAGACCTCGCAACCCGCCGCGATCTGCGCGCGTTCATCGCCCACGGGCGCCGCGACCCGGTGATCGGCGTCGAGTTCGGCCAGCGCGCCCGCGAGCTGCTGACCGCGGGAGGGCTCGCGGTCGAATACCACGAGTCCGACGCCGGGCACGCCATCGATCCCGAGCACGTGCCCGCCGCGGTCGTGTGGCTCGACGCGGCCCTGCCCACCTCGCCAGCCTAGTCAGGCCCCGCCGGGGGTAGGGACCCGACACTGGAAACCGGACGAGCGGAGGGGCGAGAATGGCGGAGGAGAAGCCGGGCGTGGGTCAGCGGGCGAAGAGCCTCGTCGATCAGGCCAAGCGAGGAGTCGGGGTCGGCGACCCGCCGCTGGCCGCCGAGGTGGGCGGCAGGATCGAGGCGATGCGCGACGCGCTGCGCGCGTTCGGCGAGGGCGACATGGACCGCTTCCTCAGCGCCTTCTCCGACGAGGTCGAATGGCACGCGCCCAAGGGCGACAACTTCCCCGGCGGCGGCTCCCACGACGGCACCGAGGCCGTGCGCGACGGCTACATCGCCGACGCCAAGCGCAGCTACGGCTCGTTCGGGTTCCGCCCCGAGCGCTATCTCGAAGCGCCCGACGAGAACCTCGTCGTCGCGCTGGGCACGTTCGAGGGCGAGGGCGTGGAGGGCACCGGGCAGCTCGACACCCCGGGCGTCCAGGTGTTGGAGTTCGACGGCGACAAGGTCGTCTTCGTGCAGATCTTCGCCGACTCAGACGCCTTCTCCAAGGTCGTGACCGAGGAGGACGAGAAGGCCTACGAGGAGGAGCAGAAGAAGAAGGAGGAGGGCGACGAAGACGAGGACGACGACTCGAAGGCGAAGGGCCGCGATGACGACGGCGAGAAGCAGAAGGACGACGGCGGCGACGACGACGACGAGACACAGGCCAAGAGCCGCGCGGACGAAGAGGCCGACAAGTCCGACGAGTCCGGCAAGTCCGGCGAGGACGAGACGGAGGAACGGCAGGAGCGCGAGCGCAAGGCCTCGTCCGACGACGGCTGACCCGGGTCGCCTCGGGCGCGCCTCTCACCCGCCACCGCGCAGCTCGGCGGCGGCGGCGGCCTACAGTGCCGCCAGCCACGGCGAGACGGCGTCGAGCCACTCCTTCGGGCGCGCGACGTGCGCGTGGTGCCCGCCCTCGTCGAGTACGCGCACACCCCAGGCCGGATGCCGCGCGGCAGCGGCGAGCGCGAAGTCGAGCGGAACGTGATGGTCATCTCGCGCATGCACCACCAGCACCGGCGACAGCACGGGGTCGCCGAGCTCCTCGCGGCGCACCGCGAGCCCGATCAACGACGCGAGCGCCCCAGCGGTGCCCGAACGCGAGCCGCCGGCTCGGCGTCGATCGATCGCGCGCAGGTACGCGAGCCTGTGGGCGAGTCGCCGGCGCTCGCCCCGAGGCTCCGCCCGTTGCGCGCCGGGGCGAAGAAGCACCCGGTCAGGACGACCGCGCGCAACGGCCTCGACGCCTCGCCCGCCAGGCGCAGGGCGAGAACGCCACCGATCGAATGACCGACGACGATCGCGCCGGGCTCCACGGCGTTGGCGGCGCGCTTCAGCGCGTCCGACGGGTTGCGAGGCAACGCGGGAACACGAATCTCCCCGAAGGCTTCCAGCCCGGATCTGACGCCGGTCCAGTCGGCCGGCGAGCGGCCGAGCCCGTGCAGGCACACGACGCTCGTGGAAGCGGGCAAGGCCGCCGGGTCAGTCGGCCGTGGCCACGGCGTGTGCCCCGTGCGTGAGCGGCACTTCGGCGGCCACCGGGGCGGTCCCGCGCGCGGACGGCAAGACGGTCACCGCGACGAGCAGCCCCACCGCGAAGATGCCCGCGGCCCACCAGAAGGCCGTCGTGTAGCCGTAGACCGTCGCGGCGTCGCGCAGGCCGGGCGCGCCGGCGTGGCTCGATGCGTAGCTCGTCAAGGCGCCCGCGAACAGCGTGCTCAGCAGCGCGGTGCCGATCGAGCCGCCGACCTGCTGGGAGGTGTTGACCATCGCCGAGGCCACCCCGGCCTCGTGACGGTCGACCCCGAGGGTCGCCGTGCCGAAGGCCGGCGCGAAGATGAACCCCATCCCGAAGCCGATCACCAGCAGCCCAGGGAGCACGTGGGACGCGTATCCGCCGTCCGGGGTCAGCCGCGTGAAGATCAGCATCGCCAGCACGCCGAGGGTCATGCCGATGGTCACGAGGCGCTTGGCGCCGACGCGGTCCACCAGCTTCGTCTGCACGGTCGTGGCGGTGACGATGATCATCGCCGTCATCGGCAGGAAGCCCAGGCCGGTTCTCAGCGGCGAGAACCCGAGGGTCTGCTGCATGTAGAACGTGAGAAAGAGGAAGACGCCGAAGACTCCCGAGCCCGCGAGCGCAATCGACGCATAGGCCCCGCCGCGCCCGCGGTCCCAGACGATGTGCAGCGGCAGCAGCGGGTGCGCCGCGCGGCGCTCGATCGCCACGAAGGCGGCGAGCAGGACGGCGCTGGCCGCGAGGGCGAAGATCGTCACCGGGGCCGTCCACGAGTGCGTCTCGGCGTTGGAGAAGCCGTAGACGATGCCGAAGAGCCCAGCGGAGGCGACGAGCACGCCGGGGAGATCGATGCGGGGGCGCTCCGGGTCGCCCTGGTTGACCAGGAGCCGCAGCGCCACGAGCGCCGCAGGAATCGCAATGACGAGGTTGACGTAGAGACACCAGCGCCAGGACAGCGTCTCGGTGATCGCGCCGCCGAGGATGAGCCCGAGCGAGGCGCCGCCGCCGGCGATCGCGCCGAAGATCCCGAACGCCTTCGCGCGGTCGGGCGACCCGACGAAGGTCACCGTCAGAAGCGACAGCGCCGACGGGGCGAGCAGCGCGCCGAAGGCGCCCTGGAGCGCTCGCGCGGCAACCAGAACGCCGAAGGTCTGGGCGAGCCCGCCGATGCCCGAGGCGATCGCGAAGCCGAGCAGCCCGACGATGAACGTCCACTTGCGCCCGAACAGATCACCGAGCTTGCCGCCGAGCAGCAGCAGGCTGCCGAACGCCAGCGCGTAGGCCGTGATGACCCACTGGCGGCTGTCGGTGGAGAAGTGCAGCGCCTGCTGCGCCGAGGGCAGCGCGATGTTCACGATCGTCGCGTCCAGCACGACCATCAGCTGGGCCACGCCAAGCAGGGCGAGGACCGCCCAGCGGCTGGGCTCGGGTCGGGTTTGAGGCGGCGTCACGGGTGGTCCCATCGTAGCCGCGGCCCGGCCCCGCACTTCGCCGCTCCAGCGGGTGTAGCGTGGGCGCGCCAGCTCCGCCGCCGGCGGCCACCGGCCTCGGCCAGCGGCCTCGGCCTCGGCCCCGGCTCGGGCCGGGGCCGGCGCTAGGGTCCCCCGCATGGAGGCCACGCGGTGAGGACCGGGCTCGTGCTCGGGGCGGGCGGCGTGATGGGCGGTGCCTGGCTGACCGGCGCGCTGCACGCGCTCGCGCTCGAGACCGGCTGGGACTCAGCCTCGGCCGAGCACGTCGTGGGAACGTCGGCCGGGTCGATGATCGGCGGCCTGCTGGGCGCGGAGGTCCCGCCCTGGTTCATGGTCGCGCACTCGGCCGGCGAGACCTTCGACGGGCTGAGCAACGCATCCGGCCGACCGGCGGGCAGCGCGGATCGCGCGGCGGGCGCGAGCTTCCCGCTGCACCGCGGAGCTCCCTCGATCGGGCCGGGCTCGTGGCGGCTCATCGCCGCCTCGCTGCGCAGCCCGGGCCGCACGCGACCAGCGGCCGCGGGCGCCGGCTGGCTGCCGCGGGGCGTCGTCTCGACGCAGCCGCTCCAGGACACCATCCGCCGGGTGGCGCCCGAGGGCTGGGCCCCGCATCCCAACCTGTGGATCATGGCCTGCGACTACACCGACGGCCATAGGGTCGCGTTCGGCCGCGACGACGCGCCCGAGTGCGACCTCGCCGAGGCCGTCGCGGCCTCCTGCGCGATCCCGGGCTTCTACCGCCCGGTCGAGATCGCCGGGCGCCGCTACGTGGATGGCGGGCTCTGGTCGCCGTCGAACCTCGACGTGCTGCGAGACGCCGAGCTGGACCTGGTCATCTGCCTGAACCCGACGTCGTCGCTGGAACACGTCGCGTCCAGGAGCCCGGCGAACCGGGTCGCGGAGCGTCTGCGCCGCGAGGCCGGGCGCCGGCTCGGGTGGGAGGCGCGACGCCTGCGGGAGAAGGGGACTGAGGTGGTGCTGATCCAGCCCACCGCGCGCGACCTCGAGGCGATGGGGCCGAACCCGATGAGCCGCCGCAACCGCAACGGCGTGATCGAGACCGCGATCGTGACCGTCGCAGAGCAGCTGCGCACCGCGGACGCCCGCGAGGCGCTCGCCGGCCTCCCGCCCGGGCCCCCGGAACGCGTCGCGCGGCCACAGGACCCCGCCGCGGCGGTAGCGGCGCTGCATGCGACGCTATCGCCTGCCGTCTCCTGATCGGGAGGGCGTCCGCGCCTAGGCGACGAGCCGCGTGAGGACCAGTTCCAGCACGTCGGCGCGGCTGCGCGCGCCGTGGTCGGCAGCGATGAAGTGGTTGCCGATGTAGAGCGAGAAGGCGAGCACGCAGCGGGCCTCGACGTCGTCCTCGTCGGCGCAGACGGCGCCGAACAGCGAGCGCATGTAATCCATGCGCCGGTTGTCGACGCGCCGAAGGCGCTCGGCGACCGTCTGCTCGCGCCGGGACCAGTCGCGGACCGCGAGGTCGGTCCTCAGCAGGCCCCGGGCTTCGCTGGAGGAGGCGATCGCGAACAGTCGCCTCAGCCGGGCCCTGGCGTCCCCGCCCTCGCGCTCGACACGCTCGATCACCTCGTCGGTGCTCGCGCGCTCCCACGTGTCGAGCATCTCCTCCAGCAGCGCGCGCCGGTCGTCGAAGTGCCAGTAGAAGCCGCCCTTGCTGACGCCGAGCGCCTGCGCCAGCGCCTCGATCCGTACCGAGTCCGGGCCGCCCTCGGCAAGGGCTCGCAGACCCTCCTCGATCCACCGGCCGCGAGCCGTGCGCGTGATGGCCATGCCATACTATACGCAACCGTATGGATGGAGGTCCACGAATGGCGCTCCCGAAGACCGCGCACACCTCCCGCCCCTGGCGGATCCACGAGCTCACCCGCGACTTCGGGCTCGAGGACGTCTGGGCGCTGCCGACGCCGGGCGGCCCGGACGACTTCCCCCGGCTGGTGGAGCTGATCGCCTCGTGGGATCCGTCGAAGAGCTCCTCCGGCGCCGTCCGCACGCTCTTCGCGATCCGGTGGAAGATCGGCGAGCTGCTCGGCTGGGAGGACCCGGAGGGCGGCGTCGGCTCGAGGGTGGCGACGGTCCGTGACCGGTTGCCCGCGGATCTGCGCGACGCCCCCCGCGGCCCGGAGTCCGGCACGCTCCCCTTCGCGCCGCTGTACCTGACGGACGACGAATGGGCGCTGGAGACAGCCAACCAGACCGTTCACGGGATCCTGCACCTCGGCTGGGTCCCGGACGGCACCGGCGGCTTCCACGGCCAGATGGCCGTCTACGTGAAGCGCAACGGACTGCTCGGGACCGCCTACATGGCCGCGATCACGCCCTTCCGGCACCTGATCGTCTACCCGACGATGCTCGGGCAGATCGAGCGGCAGTGGCGGACGCGCAGCCGCTCGGCGTCCCGGCACCGCGTCCCGGCGTGACGCTTCCGCCCGGCCAACACGCGGTCGAGGGGTTTCCGCGCTTCGGCACGCATCTGCACCAGCCCCCTCCCGACGTTCCCGCTGACCCCGCGATCGCGATCAGCGGCGCCGTGGCCGAGCCCTTCTCCGTGCTGCTGACCGAGCTCGCAACGCTCCCCCGCCGAGAGTTCACCGCCGACTTCCACTGCGTGGCCGGCTGGTCTGCCACGGGCCTGCGCTGGGAGGGGGTCGCGTTCGAGGCCTTCTATCGCACGGTCATCGAGCCGACGCTCGAGCCGGGAGCGCCGGTTACGCACGTCGTCTTCGGCGGGCTTGATGGCTACCGGGCGGTGGTGTCGATCGAGGACGCCCTGGCCGAGGACGTGCTCATCGCGGAGCACCTCGATGGTCGTCCGCTCCACGGCGACCACGGCGCGCCGGCCCGGCTGGTGAGCCCTCGCCAGTACGGCTTTGCCAGTACCAAGCACCTCTGCCGGATCGAGCTCCACACCGCCGAGCCGGCCGAGAACTACGGCCACACCACTCGGATCAGCAGGGCGCTGATGCTCCCGCCGCTGTTCAAGCGCCATCCACGGTCGAGGGTCTGGGAGGAGGAGCGCAACGGCTCGCTCCCGGCCTGGGCGGTGCGGCCCGTCTACCGGCTCATCACCCCGCCGATCGCGTACCTCAGCGCCCGCGGCCGGCGCAGCCCGTGACGTGACGTGCCGGCCTGGGATCTCGGTGAAGTCCCAGGGTCGGCTCAGGCGGGGTTGAGGGCTCGCGCCCACCGTGCGCTGCATGCGCACTCGATACCCCGCTCCTCTCCGCGGCCTGCTGGCCGGTCTTCTCGCCCTGACCATGTTCGGGTCCTCGGCAGTGGCGATCACGGCCGGGTCGAGCACGGCCACGACGCCGAGTCAGCCCTCACTGTCACGGCGGGCACTCCAACACCGATCCGGCCCACGAGGCCGGCGAGAGCGCCGCGCGCGCCGCCGAGGAGAAAGCCGCGGACGCGGCCGCCCCCAGCACCAGCGCCACGCCGTCGGGCAGCTCGAGCAACTAGCTCGATCCCCGCGCCGCCCGGCGCGCACTACGGCGCGTCGGGCAGCCCTGCGTCACGGAGCACTCACAAGGCTGGGGTGGCGCCGTACTCCTCGTCGGTGACGTGCTCGCCCCAGGCGACCGGGCTGCCGGAGTCGTCGGCCTCCTGGATCGCGAGGTGGGTCATGAAGCGATCGGGGCCGGCGCCGTGCCAGTGGTCCTCACCGGGCTCGAAGAACACGCGGTCACCCGGGCGGATGGCCTCGATCGGCCCGCCCCGGCGCTGGCAGCGGCCGAGGCCCTCGGTGACGTAGATGGTCTGGCCGAAGGGATGGGTGTGCCACGCGGTGCGGGCGCCGGGCGTGAAGTGGACGCTCGCGGCCCCTACCCGCGAAGGGTCAGATGGCGTCGCCACGGTGTCGATGTAGACGGCGCCGGTGAACCAGTCGCTGGGACCGGGTGTGGTGTCGAGGGAGTTCCGAGTGATCTGCATCTAAAGCGGTCTCAGGCCTGGCTGATGCGCACCAGGTTGCCGGCCGGGTCGCGAAACGCGGCGTCCCGGACACCCCAGAACTGGTCTGCGGGCTCCTGCACGATCTCTGCGTCGCCGGCAGCCCGCACCCTCTCGAACGTCGCGTCGAGGTCGTCGGTGCGGAACAGGATGCCGGGCAGCTCGCCCTTCGCGAGCAACGCCGCGATCGCGTCACCGTCCTCCGGCGAGCGGCCCGCGTGGGGCTGCGAAAGCACGATCTCGATCTCGGGCTGTTCGGCAGTCGACAGCGTGATCCAGCGGAATCCGTCGTTGGCGACCTCGTTGCGTACCTCGAGGCCGAGGGTGTCGCGGTAGAAGGCGAGCGCGGCGTCGGGGTCGTCGGTGTGCACGTGCACGTGGCTGAGTGAAACGGTCATGCGCACGACGCTAGGGCACGGTGGCGAACGATGCTTATTCGATCCTGCTCGGTTCCTCGCGGGTCCGGCGCGGCCGGCCCAGCACCATCGCCGCGCAGCTGGGCACCGTGCGGCTGTCCTGGTGGTCGCGGGCGCGGTAGGCGCTCGGCGTCTCGCCCACCACCTCGGTGAACCGAGAGCTGAACGAGCCGAGGCTGGTGGAGCCGACGGCGAAGCAGGCATCGGTGACGCTCATGTCGCCACGGCGCAACAGGGCCTTGGCTCGCTCGATGCGCCGGGTCATCAGATGTGCGTACGGCGTCTCGCCGTACGCCTCGCGGAAGCGGCGGCTGAAGTGCCCGGTCGACATCAACGCGGCGCGGGCCAGGGCGGGCACGTCGAGCGGGCGCGCGTACTCGCGGTCCATCAGGTCTCGGGCGTGGCGCAGGCGGCGCAGCTCGTCGAGGTCGGCGCGACTCATGCCCTCATTATGCGCTCGGCGCGACACCAACGCTCCGAGACGCCACCGCCCCGTTAAGAGCAAAAGCCGCCTGGCGAGAGGCGGCTTCTGCATAGCGGGGGTGGGATTCGAACCCGCGACCTTCCACGGCACCTTGGCTCGGGTCGGGCGCGAAGTCGGCATAGATCTCCGTGGTCTTGTAGTCGCGGTGGCCCATCCAGCCCTGCAGCGTGCGCAACGGCGTGCCGACGGCAGCCATGAGCGTCCCGACTACATTTCGCCAAGCGCCGCGCCGGGCTGGGGGTCAAGACGGTGACGAACCACCTCAACTTCGCGCATGGCGTCTTCGCATTCGCGTTGGCGGCCGCCAATTCGCCACTGGCCGTAATAGGCGCTCGACTGCACAAAGATGAAGCCAGTCCCGTACACGCGCCGGCCGTGGCTGAGTCGTGCCATAGCCAGTGAGTAGGCGCAAGCGCACCGAAGTTCGCCCCCCGGCGCCGGCCGCGGTCATGCGCCGGCCGCACGGCGATCGACCTCCCGAATCGAATGGGTCTACGCGTGACTGCCGCACATCTGCTCCAACACCTCCGCGGGCGTCATCGCCGTTCCGGAGGCCCACAATGCTGCGAGCACCTCAGCCTCCAGCTGTCCGGCCCCGCGACGGGGTGCCTCGCCCATTAGTAGTCCGGGCGTGGGGATTAGCCCGCCTCGGCGGGGCGCGTCCGGGTGATCACCCAGCGCACGAGATAGGGCGCCGCCAGGACCATCACGAAGAGTCTGAGGGTCTGCACGGCGAAGACGAAGCCGGTGTGCGCGCCTGACGCGAACGCGACCACGAGCACGGCGTTGATGCCCCCGGGGGTGGTGGCGAGGTAGGAGTCCAGTGCGCTGATACTGGTGACCGCCGAGAGTCCCCAGGCCAGCAAGCCCGTCGTAGCGACCAACACCACGACGAAGGCGAGCACAACTGGCAGCAGGCGTCCGACGCGAGCGATCGACTCTCGGGTGAAGCGCATCCCGACATAGAGACCGATCAGGGTGAAAGCGGTCTCGCGCGGAAATTCGGGCGGGGTCACGCGATGGACCACTCCCGTGCCGGTCAAGACCGCGGCGAGGACCAGTGGGCCAATCAGTGCGCCCGCCGGGATCCGCAGTCGCAGCGCGATCGCTGCGCCGCCTGCGGCGACAAGCGCGGAGAACACGTACGCCCCGGCGCTGGCCTCGACCTCGATCTCCTTCGGGCCGATCGCCCCGTATCCGCCCGTGACGTGAGGATGCAGCACGTAGCGCACGAGCAGGGGCGCGGTGAGCACCACGAGCACCAGCCGCAGGTACTGCATGAACGCCACGAGGCGAGCGTCCGCGCCGAGATCGTCGCTGGTCGCCACGATGCCGGCGGAACCGCCGGCGATCATGCCCAGCGAGGCGGTGGGCGCGTCCATCCCGGTCCGCCGGGCCAGAAGCACCCCGAGGCCCACGCTGAGGGCGAGCGTCAGGACGGTGATCGCCACCACCGCAAGCCAGTTCGCCCCGACCACGGTCACCGAGTGAAACGTCACGTAGGTCCCGAGCACGACGCCCGTAACCGCCTGGGCCCCGAGGTAGAGCCACCCGGGCATCTCGGCCTCCGAGATGCGACCCAGCGAGAGGATCAAGCCGACGACCAGCGCCGCGAAGAGATGAGGCGCGGGGAACCCGGCAGACTCCGCCTCGGTCCCGCTGAAATACAGCACCGCGACGATTACCGCCCACTTCAAGGCCGCGCTCGGAGTCGTTCCTGAGGCCGGCCCTCGCTGCGCAGACGGCTGGAGAGCACGATCACGATCCCCCCGAG
>JBBRYA010000044.1:0-29866 GCA_038238015.1 Solirubrobacterales bacterium | reverse complement strand
GAGAAGAGGTCGCGGATCTGGTCGAAGAGCCCGATGTAGGTCGCCGGGTTGGAGCGCGGCGTGCGGCCGATCGGGGACTGGTCGACGGAGATGATCTTGTCGAGCTGCTCCAGGCCGCGGATCCGCTTGTGCGCGCCGGGTCGCATACGCGCGCGGTTGAGTTTGTTGGCGACGGCCTTGTAGAGCACCTCGTTGACCAGCGTCGACTTGCCCGAGCCGCTGACCCCGGTCACGCACGAGAACGTCCCGAGCGGGATCCGCGCGTCGACCTTCTTGAGGTTGTGCTGGGTAGCCCCCCTCGATGTCGACGTAACCCGACGGCGCCCGGCGCCGCGCCGGGACCTCGATCCGCCGCGCACCCGAGAGGAACTGGCCGGTCGGGGACTCGGGGACGCGCATGACCTCCTCCGCGGTGCCCGCGGCGACCACGTGCCCGCCGTGCTCGCCCGCGCCGGGACCCATGTCGATCAGGTGGTCGGCGGCGCGCATCGTGCCCTCGTCGTGCTCGACCACGAGCACGGTGTTGCCGAGGTCGCGCAGGCGCTTGAGCGTCGCGATCAGGCGCTCGTTGTCTCGCTGGTGCAGGCCGATCGAAGGCTCGTCGAGGATGTAGAGCACCCCGACCAGCGACGACCCGATCTGGGTCGCCAGGCGGATCCGCTGGGCCTCGCCGCCGCTCAGCGTCGCCGACGCGCGCTCCATCGACAGGTAGCCCACCCCGACATTGTCCAGGAAGCGCAGGCGCTCCTCGATCTCGCGCAGGATCAGCCGGGCGATCGCGCGGTCGGTCTCCGACAGCTCCAGGCCGGCGAACCACTCGAGCGCGCGCCGCGCCGACAGGGCCGTGGCCTCGTGGATTGCGACGCCGTTGAGCTTGACCGCGCGCGACTCCGGCCGCAGGCGGGCGCCCTTGCAGTCCGGGCAGGGCCGCACCGACATGTACTCCTCGATCTTCTCCCGCGACCAGTCGGAGTCGGTCTCCCTGTAGCGGCGCTCGAGGTTGGGGACGATGCCCTCGAAGTTGGTCATGTAGGACCGCTTGCGGCCCATGCGGTTGCGGTAGGAGACGTAGATCCGGTCGCCGTTGGTGCCGTAGAGGAAGAAGTCCTGCTGCTCCTCGGTGAGGTCCTCCCACGGGAGCTCGAGGTCGATCTCGTAGCGCTCGGAGATCGCCTGGGTGATCTGCTCGTAGTAGTTGGAGGCACCGCTGGACCACGGCAGGATCGCGCCCTCGGCCAGCGACAGCGACGGGTCCGGGACGACCAGGTCGGGGTCGATCTCCATCTGCGAGCCCAGCCCGGTGCAGCGCGCGCAGGCACCGTGGGGGGAGTTGAAGGAGAACATCCGCGGCTCGAGCTCGGGCATCGAGATCCCGCAGTGCAGGCAGGCAAAGCGCTCGGAGAAGGTGAGGACCGGGTTGGGCTCCTCGCCGCCCAGCACCTCGACCTCGAGGATCCCGTCAGCCAGCGCGACCGCCGTCTCGACGGAGTCCGCGAGGCGCTTGCGCAGCTCGGGGCGCATGATCAGCCGGTCGACCACGACCGAGATGTCGTGCTTGAACTTCTTGTCGAGGACGATCTCCTCCTCGAGCAGCCGCAGCTCGCCGTCGACCTTCACGCGCGTGAAGCCCTCGGCGCGCAGCTCCGAGAACTGCTTGCCGTACTCGCCCTTGCGCCCGCGGACGATCGGGGCGAGGACCATGAAGCGCGTCCCCTCATCCAGATCCATGATCTGGTCGATGATCTGCTCCGCCGACTGGGCGGCGATCGGGCGGCCGCAGTTGTAGCAATGCGGCTTGCCGATGCGGGCCCACAGGAGGCGGAGGTAGTCGTAGATCTCCGTGACCGTGCCAACCGTCGAGCGCGGGTTGCGCGACGTCGTCTTCCGGTCGATCGAGATCGCCGGCGAGAGCCCTTCGATCGAGTCCACGTCGGGCTTGTCCATCTGCCCCAGGAACTGGCGCGCGTAGGCGCTCAGCGACTCGACATAGCGACGCTGTCCCTCGGCGTAGATCGTGTCGAAGGCCAGCGATGACTTGCCCGACCCCGACAGGCCGGTGATGACGACGAGCGCGTCGCGCGGCATCGAGATCGTGACGTCCTTGAGGTTGTGCTCACGGGCACCCGAGACGACGATGGCTTCCTGGCGGGACATAACGACCTTCCAGTGTATGTCGCCGGCGGACGCGCCTGCGGCCGGATCGGCGCAGATTGCGGGCTGGCGGGCGCTAGTGGATGCGCTCGGCCGCGCCCGTCCGCGCCGACTCCTGCGCGGCGGCGAAGAGCTCGTGGCTCTCGACCGCCTCCTCTGGGGTCACGCAGCCGAGCCGGTCGCCGAGCGCTCCCTCGCGCTCGGCCAGGTAGGCCGCCCACATCTGCAGGATGGCGTCGGAGAAGCCGAACTCGAAGTTCGGGCCGGTCACGGTCGGGAAGGCGGACTGGCTGCCGGTCTCGAGGCGCTCCCAGACCTGCTGGCCGTCGCGGACGGCGAAGCGGCGCACCGCCTTTGGGCTGGCGGTGGAGAACTCCACGCCACCGTCCATGCCGACCGCGCGCAGCCGCCAGGTGTTCGTCTCCCCCGGCGCGATGCGCTTCATCTCTAGCCGCAGCGGGAACCCGCCCGCGTCGGCATGCAGCGTGGCGTTGTCCCACGTATCGCAGGCGACGGGCTCGCCGCCGGGCCCCGGGCGCTCCGTGACGATGTCCTGCAGCACGGCGTAGACGCGCCGCGGGCGCCACCCGAGGCGAAGCGGCAGGTGCACTACGTGCATGCCGAGGTCTGCCATCACGCCGATCTCGCCGCAGTAGCGCGCCTGGCGCTTCCAGTTGATCGGCTTGCCGCGGTCGAGGTCGCTGGAGTGCAGGAAGGCGTGCTCGGCCTCGATGACCTGGCCGAGGGCGCCGGAGCGGATGTGCTCGTAGGCGAGCTGGGCGCCTGGGAAGTACGGCATCTCGCTCGAGCAGCGCACGAACAGCGCCGGGCGCTCGGCCAGGGCGGCGAGGATGCGGCGCGACGCGGCGAGGTCGATCCCGAACGGCTTCTCCCCCATGAAGTCCTTCCCGGCGGCGATCGCGTCGAGGTAGAGCTCCTCGTGGAGATGGTGGGGCACGGCGAGGTAGAGCACGTCGAGCGCCGGGTCTTCGAGCAGGCGCCGGCGGTCGCCGGTGAGCAGCCGGACGGTCGGGATGCGCTCGAACCACTTCAGCGCCGCATCGCTAGGGTCGCAGACCGCATCCAGGCGCGGCGTGACCGGATGATCTTCCAGCGCCGCCCAGCGCCCGATGGCCGCCGCGAGCTCGCGGCCCATCAGGCCTCCGCCGACGATCCCGATTCGGACGAGGCTCACGCGAGCCGCTCGAGGGCGTCGGCCGGCGCGGCGCCCTCGTGAACGACCGCCATCAGCGCGCGCGTCATGGCCGCCGGGTCGGCGTGCTGGATGACGTTGCGCCCGTAGACGATCCCGGCCGCGCCCTGCTCGAGGACCGCGCGGGTGCGCTCGAGTATCTCCCGGTCGGGCACGCGACCGCCGCCGCGCACCAGCACGGGAACGCGCGCCACGGTAACCACCCGGCCGTAGTCGGCCGGGTCGTCGGTGGGATCGGACTTGATGACGTCCGCGCCCAGCTCGGCCGCCTGGCGCACCAGGCCGCAGATCCGGTCCGCGTCGCCGCTCGAGATGTATCCGCTCGCGCCCTCCTCGAAGGCGAGCGGCTCGACCATGAGCGGCATGGCGGCGCGCTCGCATTGCGAGCGCAGGCGCCCGATCGCCTCGACGCAGTCCCGCCGCACCCTCGGCCGGCCGGGGACGTCGAGCAGGTTGGCCACCACACAGGCGGCGTCGAGGCGCACGGCATGGCCGACGGGGTCGTCGATCGTCAGGGTCCAGGACTCGGCGGGCGTCTCCGGCCCGTAGACGTTGGCGATGTCGGTTCGCAGGACGAGCGCCGGCTTGTCGCGCCCCGGGCACCGCTGAAGCAGGTCAGCATGGCCCACGGAGAGCTGGATCGCGTCCGGCCCCGCAGCCACGAGCGTCTCGACCACCGCCTCCATGTCCTCGATCCCGGTCAGGAAGCCCGGCTCGCCAAAGGCGCCGTGGTCCACCGCCACGTCGAAGCAGCGCCCCGAGACGGCATGGAACAGGCGGTTGAGGCGGTACGGCTTCACGCGAGCTGGGACACTAGATGAGTGATTGCACGAAGACGTGCCCGCGGGGCCGGGCGCGGCGGATACCGAACGGATCCCGGCCGTGACCGTCATCCGCGGGTGCGGACCTCGTGGAGTCACTCATCCTCCAGGCCATGCTCGTAGCGGGCCCGAACCTCACCATCGACCGAACGCTGTCGCTTCCAGAGCTGCGCCCCGGCAATGTGATGCGCTGCGAGGATGTCAAGGTCACGCCGGGCGGGAAAGGCCTCAACGTCGGGCGGGCCGGGCGCGACTTGGGCCTCCGCGCGCTGCTCGTCAGCTTCGTGCCCGGGCACACGGGCCGCGCCGCCGCGGCGCTGATCGCCGAAGAGGGGATCGACCTGCGCTCGGTCGGATGCCGGGGCGAGCTGCGCTCCACCGCCATCTTCATCGAGAGCGGCGGCCGCACGACCGTGGTCAATGAGCCCGGACCCGCGCTGGCGCCGGGCGACTGGGAGCGCTATGAGAGCGCGCTCGCTCGCGAGCTGGGCGACCATGGCCTGCTGGTGTGCTCGGGCAGCGTCCCACCCGGCAGCCCGAACGGCGCCTACGCGCGCCTCGTCGAGCTCGCCCGCGACGCCGACCGGCGCTGCGTGATCGACGCGAACGGCGATGTGCTGGCCGCGGCGCTCGCGGCCGGACCCGACGTGGTGACGCCGAACCTCGCCGAAGCCGAGGGGCTGCTCGGGATTGCGCGAGCCGGGGAGGCGGTGGAGGCGGCGGCCGACGCGCAGCCGAGGGCGCTGAGCGCCGCGACGGCTCTGCTCGAGCTGGGTGCGCGCGCCGCGGTGGTGACGGCCGCGGCGGCGGGAGCTGCGGTTGCGGCGCCGGGCGAGCCGCCCGCCTGGCTGCCGGCTCCGCGTGTGGAGGCGGTCCGCAACCCCATCGGCGCGGGCGACGTGCTCACCGCGACGGTGGCCGCGGCGCTCGAGCGCGGGCGAACGCTGGTGGATGCGGCCCGCGCCGGCGTGGCGGCGGCCGCCGCCAGCGTCGAGGTGCCCACCGCCGGGGAGGTCGACTTGGCGCGCGCGCGCGAGCTGCTCGGGCGGCCGAGCGCGTGAGCGCGAGCTCCACCGGCGCCCAACTGCTGCTCGGGCTGGACGTGGGCACGACGTCCTGCAAGGCGGCCGTCGTCACCCCGGACGGCAGGGAGATTGCCCACGGCCGCGTGCGCACACCGTGGCGGACGGTGTCAACGGGAGCGGAGATCGACCCGCGGGCACTGCTCGAGAGCGCGCTCGCCGCGGCACGCGAGGCACTCGCGGCGGTGCCCGAGGGACGCGTCGCCGCCGTTGGCGTGGCCAGCATCGCCGAGACGGGCGTGCTGCTCGACACCCACGGCGAGCCCGTGGCGCCGTCGATCGCCTGGCACGATTCGCGTGGAGAGGACGAGGTCGCCGAGCTCGTCGCGGAGCTGGGCCGCGAGCGCTTCGGCGAGCGCACCGGGCTGGCGGCGCGTCCCCTCTGCAGCCTCGTGAAGTACCGGTGGCTGCGCGCGAACCACGACGGCGCCGAGCGCGGGACGCGCTGGCTGAGCGTGAGCGAGTGGCTCGTGCACGCGCTGGGCGGTGACCAGGTCGCCGAGCTGTCGCTCGCCTCTCGCACCGGTTGGCTCGACATCCACTCGCGCGGGTGGTGGGACGAGGCGCTCGCATGGTCGCAGGCGCCCCCGGGCCTGCTGCCCGACCCTGCGCCGGCCGGGGCGCCGGCGGGCGCCGTCCGCGACGCGCTGCCCGAGGCCCGCGGCGCGCTGCTCGCCGTGGGCGGACACGACCATCTCAGCGCCGCCGTCGGCGCGGGCGCGACCGGCGAGGGTGACGTGCTCGACTCGTGGGGCACCGCGGAGGCCTTCATTCGTGCCGTCGCCCCCGTGACCCCGGAGCGCGTGCGGGCAGCGGTGGCGGATGGCATCAACGTCGGCTGGCACGCGGTCGAGGGGCGCCAGTGCCTGCTCGGGGCCATGCGATCGGGCGCCGCGCTCGAGCGCATGCTGGCCCTGCTCGGCGTGACCCCCGAGCAGCGGCCGGCGCTCGAGCACGCTGCGCTGCAGGCGCCCGCCGGTGCGAACGGGATGGAGCTGCACGGCCTCGACGACGACCGCAACGACCTCTCGGGCATCGGCCAGCACGCCTCCCCGGGGCTCGCGTGGCGGGCGGCGCTCGAGTCCACGGCGCGCGGCGCGAAGGACATCCTGGACCGGATGGATCGCGTGGCCGGGCCGCGGCGCCGGCTCGTCATGGCGGGCGGCTGGGCCGACGGCGAGGCCGCCCGGGCCATCAAGGAGGCGCATCTCGGACCGATCGAGCAGACCGACGCGGTCTACATGGGCGCCCGCGGCGCCGCGATGACCGCCGGCCGCGCGGCGGGCGTCGCTGGCGCGTTGTAGCTTCGAAGGGTGCAAGTCGCTCCAGAGCGGATGACCCGATGATTCCCGCGACCTCCGGCACGACCACGGCTGAGCTGCGTGCGCTCGCGCAGGTGACCGACTCCCGCGGTCAGCTCGCCGTCATCGCCGCCGATCACGACACACCGCTCGTGGAGCTGCTCGAGTCCCACGGGCTGCCGACCGACGCGGCCACGCAACGGTCGATCAAGCTGGATATCACGGAGACCATCGGCCGCGACGCGAGCGCGATGCTCCTCGACGCGGACGTGTCGGTGACGGCGATCGTCGAGCAGGGGGCGCTGGGCCGGGACGTGGGGCTGCTCGTGCGTATCGAGGACGACGCGTACGAGACGGGCGCCGACGGACTGCGACGGAGCGGGATGATCGAGGGCCTCGGCGCCTCCGGCGCGCGGAGCCTCGGCGCGACCGCGGCGAAGGTGATGGTGTGGCTCCGGCCCGACAGCGAGGACCTCGACGGCTACACGGGCCAGTTCGTGCGTGCAGCGCTCGAGGACTGCCGCGGCCAGCACCTGCTGTGCGTGATCGAGGCGATGAGCTATCGGCTCGATCACGAGAGCCCCCAGGCCTTCACCGCCCGGCGAGGGGAGATCGTGCGGGAGAGCGCCGTCTTCCTCGAGGAATGCGGCGCCCGGCTGCTCAAGCTCGAGTATCCCGGGTCACCGGGAGCGTGCGAGGAGGTGAGTTCGGCGATCTCGGTGCCGTGGGCCGTGCTCTCGGCGGGCGTCGGCCACGAGGAGTTCGCCGAGCAGCTGCGGGCCTCGCTGGAGGGCGGTGCGGCCGGATTCATCGCGGGCCGGTCGCTGTGGAAGGAGAGCGCGCTGATGCCGGCGCAGGAGCGCCGTGCGTTCCTCGACGGCACCGTGCGACGGCGCTTCGAGGAGCTGCTCGAGCTGCTCGTCGCCCATGGGGATCCGGCGCGCGGCGCTGCTCCCTGGCTTCGCTAATGGCCGCCGCCGGCGCCACCGGGAGCGAGCACGCGGCGGCGCTGGCCTTCGCCCGCATGGCGGGCGACGAGCGCCCACCGCAGCGCGTCATCCTCCCGACGACGCTCGTCGCCCGCGGGACCGGAGAGATCGCGCCGTGAAGCCGTTCGTGCTGCCGCCGAACCAGTTTCACCGCTTCTACCGCGGAGGCGCCCGCATCGATGCGCTGCGCGGCCTGCCCGGCGGCGAGGACGGCCGCCCGGAGGATTGGGTGGGCTCGACCGCGACGTCGTTCGGCCAGGAGACCGAGGGCCTCAGCCGCCTGGCGGACGGGCGCGTGCTGCGCGACGTCGTGCGGTCGGAGCCCGAGGCCATGCTCGGCCCCGACCACACCCGCCGCTGGGGCGCGGAGCCGGCGCTGCTCGTGAAGCTGCTCGACGCCGGAGAGCGCCTGCCCGTGCACTTCCATCCCGGCCGCCGCTTCGCCCGCGAGCGGCTCGGCCTGCGCTTCGGCAAGACGGAGGCGTGGATCATCCTCGAGGCCGAGGCTGGCGCGGCGGTTCACGTCGGCCTGCGCGAGCTGGTCGAGCCGGCGACCGTCCGCGGGTGGATCGCGCGCCAGGACGCCGACGAGATGCTGGCCGCGCTGCAGCGGGTCCCCGTGAGCGCGGGCGACGCGATCCTCGTCCCGGCGGGCACCGCGCACGCCATCGGTGGCGGGATCCTCCTGCTCGAGCTCCAAGAGCCCACGGACCTCTCCGTGCTGCTCGAGTGGAAGCGCTTCGGCGTCGACAGCGGCGCCGAGCACCTCGAGCTCGGGTGGGACGCGGCAATCGAGGCCCTCGATCGCGAAGCCGCCACGCCGGCGGACCTCACCTCTCGAGCCCCCGCCGGCCCTGGCCCGATCGAGTCCCTGCTCCCCGACGTGGCCTCGGCCTACTTCCGCGCCGAGCGACTGCGCCCCGCGCGCGGCGCAGTCGTGCTCGAGCCGTCCTTCGCGGTGCTCGTCGTCCAGCGCGGCGAGGGAACGCTGCGCACCGAGCACGGGGACGTCCAGGAGCTGCGCGGCGGGACGACCACGCTCGTGCCCTTCGGCGCAGGTCAGACGACGGTGGAGGGGGCGGTCGACGCCCTTCGCTGCCTCCCGCCCGCACCCACGACCCAGGAGGGACCATGGTGACCGACCAACCGGTGCTGGAGGCCCGGGACATCGTCAAGAGCTTCGGCCGCGTGGAAGCGCTGCGCGGCGCGAGCTTCACGGTGTACCCGCAGGAGGTCGTGGCCCTCGTGGGAGACAACGGCGCCGGCAAGAGCACGCTCGTCAAGACGCTCGTGGGCGTGCACCCGCCCGACAGCGGCCAGATCCTCTTCGAGGGCAAGCCGGTGAGCATCCAGACGCCCCACGATTCGCGCGAGCTCGGCATCGAGACCGTCTACCAGGATCTCGCGCTGGCGGCGGAGATCGATCCGGCGGCGAACATGTTCCTCGGCCGCGAGCTGCTGCGCCCGGGGCTTCTCGGCAAGCTCGGGTTCCTCGACAAGGCGACGATGCGCCGGCGCAGCGAGGAGGCCTTCGACGCGCTCGGCGTGCGGATCCAGGACACGAGCGCGCCGGTCGCCAACATGTCCGGCGGCCAGCGTCAGGGCATCGCGATCTGCCGCGCGGTCACATGGGCGGACAAGGTCGTCTTCATGGACGAGCCGACCGCCGCGCTCGGGGTCGTGCAGACACGCAACGTGCTCGAGCAGATCAAGCGCGTCCGCAACCAGGGCCTCTCGGTTGTCCTGATCAGCCACAACATGCCCGAGGTCTTCGAGGTCGCCGACCGCATCGAGGTGCTTCGCCTCGGCGCTCGCGTCGCCCGCCTCAAGCCCCAGGAGGTCTCGATGGAGGACGTCGTGGCGGCCATGACCGGAGCCCAGAGCTTCCACGAGGAGGGAACGGCATGAGCACGCCCGCCACCCCTGCCGAGACGCCGCCGCCCGGCGAGGACCCCACCGCCGCCCCTGCTACCGAGGCCCGCGGCGCTTGGTGGCAGCGGCTCGTGGCCGGCTCGAGCGCCTGGATCGGATTCATCCTCGTCGGGCTGATCGTCATCTTCTCGCTGTTGAGCTTCTCGGAGTTCTTCGCAGTCTCCAACGCCCGCAACATCGCCACCGACGCGGCGGTGCTGCTCGTCCTAGCGGTCGGGGTGAGCTACGTGATCATCACGGCGGGGATCGACCTGTCGATCGGATCGGTGCTCGTGTTCTCGGGCGTTATCTCGGCCAAGGTGATGAACTCGATCGGCGGCGAGAACTGGGGCGTGCTGCTCGTCGGGCTCGCGATCGCGCTCGCCGCCGGCTGCGCGTGGGGAGTCCTCAACGGCTTTCTGATCACCAAGGCGCGCATCCCTGCCTTCATCGTCACGCTCGGCACGCTGGGCATGGCGCTCGGCGCGGCGCTGCTGATCACCGGCGGCGTCGACGAGCGCGAGGTGCCGTTCAAGCTCGTGTCGACGATCGGGACCGGGCGGCTGTTCAACCAGATCCCCTACCTCGTGATCATCGCGCTGGCGGTCGCGGTCGTGTTCGGCATCATCCTCGCCCAGACGCGCTTCGGCCGCTACACCTATGCAATCGGTTCCAATGCCGAGGGCGTGCGCCGCAGCGGCGTCAACGTCGACGCCCACCTGATCAAGGTCTACGCGATCGGCGGCACCCTGGCCGGGCTGGCTGGCTACCTGTCGCTCGCGCGCTTCGGCACGACCTCGATCGGGGGGCACTCGACCGACAACCTCAACGCGATCGCCGCGGTGGTCATCGGCGGGACGAGCCTCTTCGGCGGCGTCGGCACGATCCTCGGCACGCTCTTCGGCGTCTTCATCCCCGTCGTGTTGCAGAACGGCTTCGTCATCGTCGGCATCCAGCCGTTCTGGCAGCAGGTGGCCGTCGGCGCCGTGCTGATCGCCGCCGTCTACCTCGACCAGCTGCGCCGGTCGCGTTACCGGCAATGAGCGACTGAGAACCAGCGCGTAAACCATCCAGGAGGCAGCACATGCCACGCAGAACCGGGTCTCGAAGCAAGTGGGCAGCATTCCTGCTCGGCGCCGCCCTGATGCTCGTCGTCGCCGCGTGCGGCAGCGACAGCAGCAAGGGCGGAGGCGGGAGCAGCAGCGCCAAGAAGAGCTACAAGATGACGCTGATCGCCGGCGTCAAGGGCGACGAGTTCTACATCACCATGAACTGCGGAGCCCAGGCTGAGGCCAAGAAGCTGGGCGTCAAGCTCGACTTCCAGGGCCCCGACCAGTTCGACGCGTCGCTGCAGACGCCGATCGTCAACGGCGTGGCCGCCAAGAAGCCCGACGCGGTGCTGATCGCGCCGACCGACAGCAAGGCGATGTACGCGCCGATCAAGCAGCTCGCCGACAGCGGCTCCAAGATCGTGCTCGTCGACACCACCCTCGAGCAGGCGGATCTCGCCGAGTCACAGATCGCGTCGGACAACCTCGGCGGCGGCAAGGCCGCGGCAGACGCTCTGGCCAAGCAGATCGGCGGCAAGGGCAAGGTGTTCGTCAACAACGTCAAGCCCGGGATCTCAACCACCGACCTGCGCGCGAAGGGCTTCCAGGATGAGGCGAAGAAGCTCGGCCTGACCTTCGTCGGCGTCGACTACAACCAGGACCAGCCCGACAAGGCGGCCGCGATCACCAAGGCGCAGCTCGCCAAGAACCCCGACCTCAAGGGCATCTTCGCGACCAACCTGTTCGGGGCGGAGGGCTCGGCCAGCGGGCTCCGCGAGGCCGGCAAGTCCGGGGTCAAGATCGTCGGCTTCGACGCCGGCCCCAAGCAGGTCAAGGACCTCCAGGGCGGCGTGCTCCAGGCGCTGGTGGCGCAGCGGCCCGCCGACATCGGGGCACAGGGCGTCGACCAGGCGTACGCCGCGCTCACCGGGAAGCCGACCAAGAAGAAGATCGCGACCGGATCCGCGATCCTCACCAAGGCCAACCTCAGCTCCAACCAGGACGCCGTCTACAAGTCGAAGTGCTAGCCGAGACGTCCTGACGGGATGGGAGGGGGCCCGCGGCGCCCCCTCCCGCCGCGTCAGCGGACGATGCGGAAGGCGGGGCGCAGCGGCACGCTCGTGTTCCCCGCGGCGTCCGTGGCGCGCGCCACCAAGCGGTAGGAGCCCGGGGTCAGGCGCCGGCCCCGGAGGCGGCCGCGGAAGCGCAGCGAGGTGTGCCCGGCGGCGCTGGCCTTGGAGAAGCTGCCCTTGAGTGAGATGTAGCGCCGGCAGCCGGTCCGGTGCCGGCTGGCGCGGGCCAGGCGCTGGAGGCAGGTGCTGCTGAGCTGGCGGCGCTTCTGGATCGTGAAGCGCACGCGCGCCGGCTCGGAGACCGTGTAGGCGATCGTGGTGCCGGTTCGCACCGCGATGCTGGCGCCGCGGGAGGCGGCGCGGAAGATCCTGGGCGTGAGCGTCGGGCGCGAGAGGACGGGCGCGAGCCGGTCAGAGCTCTGCGAGACGCCGAGGACCCCGTTGGCGCCGGTGCCGGCTCCGGCTCCGCCCAGATTCGCCCCGCCCGCGCCGGCGCCAGTCCCGCCGCCGCCCGTGCCGCCACCCGTACCGCCACCCGTGCCGCCACCGCCACCGGTGCCGCCGCCGCCAGAGCCGCCGCTCCCGCCGCCCGAGCCGGTCCCGCCGCCGCCACCGGTACCGCCGCCACCAGAACCGCCGCTCCCGCCGCCCGAGTCGCCGCCTCCGTGCCCGCCGCCCCCACCGTGACCGCTTCCCCCTCCGTGGCCGCCGCCCCCGCCGTGGCCGCCGCCGCCCGATCCCCCGCCGTGGCCGCTCCCGCCGCCCTCCTCGTCGCAGTCCTCGCCGTGGTGGTGGAAGAGCAGGTCCAGGAGCGCCTGCGCGCCACCGTGCTCGCAGCCTCCGTCGTCGTGCCCGCCCGACCCCGCCCGGGCGCCCGCGACCGGCAGCGCGAGGACGAGCGCGAGCACGCCGATCAGGAGCGTGAGCCGCCTGCTCACCGCACTGCTCCCGCCGGCACGGGCTCGACGCCGATCTCCGCGGCGAAGGCCTCGACGACGCGCGGATCGAAGTTGCGCCCCGCGCACCGCTCGATCTCCGCCACCGCCTCCTCGATGCTCATGCCGGGGTGGTACGGGCGATCCTGGGTCATGGCGCTGAACGCATCGCAGACCGCGACGATCCTGGCGCCCTCAGGGATCTCCTCGCCGGCCGTCCCGTCGGGGTAGCCGGCACCGTCCCAGCGCTCGTGGCTCGCCCGCACCAGCAGCGCGACCGGCTGCAGCGCCGGCGCGGCGTTGAGGATGTCCTCGCCGATGATCGTGTGGCGGCGCATGAAGCTCCACTCGTTCTCATCGAGCGGGCCGGGCTTGCTGAGGATCGCGTCCGGGATCGCCATCTTGCCGATGTCGTGCAGCTCGGCCGCGCGCGCCACGGTCTCACGCGCCTCCACGGACAGGCCGAGCCGCCGCGCGACCTCGCGCGCCAGGCTCATGACGTCGCTCGAGTGCTCGTGCAGGTCGGGCTCGCGCTCGGAGAGCACCTTCAGCAGCACGGTTCGCGTCTGCAGGCCGGCCGAGGACGGGCGGCTCTCCTTGCGCGCGTACATCCGGCGGTCGGCGAGCTGCAGCGCCGCGGCGGCGTCGCCGGCCTCCTTCGGCAGCGCGGCCGAGCCGTGCGAGCAGGTCACGGTGAAGCCGTCGCCGCTCTCCTCGAGCGCTCGGGCGCCCGCTTGGAGCGCCGCGTCGCTTCCGGCCGCGTCGACCAGCAGGCAGAACTCGTCGCCGCCGAGCCGGTAGGCGCGCCCGCCGCCCGCCACCGCGCTCGCGAGCTTCCCCCCGAGTCGCTGGAGCAGCGCGTCACCCGCCGGGTGGCCATAGCTGTCGTTGTAGCGCTTGAAGCCGTCGAGGTCGAAGATCGCCAGCACCCGCGGGCGCTCCGCGGCCGCGGGGGCGAAGGCCGCGGCGAGGTCCTCCATCAGCGCCCGGCGGTTGGCCAGCCGGGTCAGCGTGTCGGTCAGGGCGTCGCTGCGCGCGCGGCGCAGCATCCGCAGGTTCTCGGCAAAGCTCAGCGCCATCCGCGCCACCGCGAGCGCGATCGTCGCCGCCGCGAGCCCCGCCGAGAGGTCGTTGACGCGCGCGAAGTGGTCGTAGAGCAGCAGCCCCAGCGCCAGGCACGCGAAGACGGCGGGATAGACGAACACGCGGGCCCGCGGCAGCCGCCGCGGGGGCGGCGCCGGCAACGGTCGCCACGCGGCGTAGGCAAGCAGGAGCGTCGCGGCGGGCCACACGGGTGCCAGCAGTGCATCCGCCTGGTCCGTGCCCAGCGCGATCTCGCGGGCGTAGAGGACGTCGGAGCCCGCCTGCAGCGCGACCGCGACCGCGAACGCGGCCCACCCCAGGCCGGGCCGCCAGCCGGTGAACGCGAGCATCGTGACCACCAGGGCCAGCAGGGCGAGGTCCGCGAGCGGATAGGCGAGATCGGTCGTGACCGCCAGCGCGATCCCCTGGGTGTCGGCGAGCACCGGGTCGAAGGCGATCGCCGCGATCAGGGCCGCGACGGCAGTCGCGCCCATCGCGGCGTCCACCAGCACGCTGGCGCGGAATGATTCGCGCAGGCGCGCACGCATCAGCATCACGAGGCCCCAGCCCGCGGCGACGTAGGCGCCAAGCCAAAGGGCGTCGGCCCAGGAGGGGTAGGGCGCCTGCTCGGGAGCGGCCTGGTACCAGAGCGCCCACACCGCCTCGCCGAGCGCCCACAGGGCCGGGCTGGCGGCCACGACCAGCCACGCCGCGCGGCAGTCCTCGCCGACCAGCGCCCGCACGCTGAGCAGACCGGCGGCGCCGAGCCCCAGCGCGATGTACACCCACGTGGAGAACACGTCCTCGAGCGAGTTGCCGCCGAGGCCCCCCACGGTGACCGCGAGATAGGCGGCGAAGATGATCAGCAGGCTCGCCCACGCCACCCTCAGGGCGAGCCGGATTGGGACAGTCAGGGTCAAGCGTGCCCTCCGGAAGAAGACGAACCTAGCGCCGCCGGTTATCCGCAACAAGCGGAACTGGACGCTTGGACGATCGTGGCGCCGGTAGCGTCCCCGCGGTGGAGCCGATGGCGTTGCCGCCCAACCAGCTGCACCGCTTCTACCGGGGCGGGGAGCGGATCGCGGCCCTGCGCGGCATCCCGTCCACGGACGATCACGCGCCCGAGGACTGGGTCGGCGCCGTCAACGCGGCGTTCGGGACGGACGAGGACGGGCTCGCGCAGCTCGAGGACGGCACGCTGGTGCGCGACGCGGTGGCCGCCGACCCGGCCGGCTTCCTCGGGCCCGAGCACCTCGCCGGCCATGGCTCCGGTCCCGGCCTGCTCGTGAAGCTGCTCGACGCGGGCCAGCGGCTCCCGGTGCACTTCCACCCCGGTCGCAGGTTCGCCGCCGAGCACCTCGGCTCGCGCTACGGCAAGACCGAGGCGTGGCTGATCGTCGAGGCCGAGCCGGGCGCGCAGGTTCACGTCGGATTTCGCGAGGAGGTCCGCGCGCAGACCGTTGCCGAATGGGTCCGAGACCAGGACGCCGCGCCGATGCTCGACGCGATGAACCCGCTCCCGGTGAGCGCCGGGGACAGCGTCTTCGTTCCGGCCGGCACTCCGCACGCCATCGGCGAGGGCATCCTGATGGTCGAGCTGCAGGAGCCGACCGACCTCTCGGTGCTCCTGGAGTGGGCGAGCCTCGGAGCCGTCGAGGAGTCCGACGCCCACCTCGGCCTCGGATGGGACCGGGCCCTGGGCGCGCTGGACCGCTCGGCCTGGGACGAGCGGCGCCTGGCCGCGCTGCTGGGGCCGCCGCTCCCTGCCGCCGCGAGCCCGTTCTTCCGGGCGGAGTGGCTGCGCGGCGAGGCCGAGCTCGACCCGGGCTATTGCATCCTGGTCGTGCTCGACGGCGAGGGCGCGCTCGGCGACCGGCCGGTCGTACGCGGGGACACGCTGCTGGTCCCCCACGCGGCAGGTGCGCTGCGGCTGACCGGCGGCGCCGAGCTCATCCGCTGCCGCCCGCCCGCGCCACCGCCGCCGCGAGCGTGAGCTCGCGCCCCGCGGCCACCGCCGTCGCGTAGCCGTCGTCGCCGAGCGCCTCGCGCAGCGCCGCCTTCGCGTCGAGCACCCACGCCGCCTCGTCGGAGGGCCGCCTGGCTCCCGCCGCCTCGCGCGCGGCCTCGGCCGCGCCGATGAGCTCGGCCCCGGTGCGGGGCTCGACCAGGGACGCGAGCGTCTCCAGGCACTCGGTGACCCCCGGGCGGTCCCCGAGATCGCGGGACAGCGCGAGCGCCTCCTCGATGATCGGCCGCACGGCCGCGTCGTCGCGCGCGCCGGGCGGCAGCACGCGCACGAGCGAGCGCAGCGTCGAGGACAGGTGCTGGGGGTCCCCGGCGCGCCGCGCCAGCACGACGCTCTCCTCGAGCAGCTCAACCGCGCGCTCGTGGTCACCCGCCCCGCTGTGGGTGATCCCGAGGTTCTGGGTCATGAGGCTGAGCCCGCGGTCGTCGCCGAGCTCCCGCCAGATCGCGGCCGCCTGCTCGTAGAGCTCGATCGCGGTCGCGAAATCGCGGTCGTAGAGCGAGAGGTTGCCGAGGTTCGAGTAGGCGCTGGCAAGCCGATCGGGCCGCCCGACCTCGCGCGCGAGCGCGAGCGTCTCCTCGAAGTTGCCGTGTGCGGCCGCGAAGTCGCCCTGTTCGGCGGCCAGCACCCCCGCGCTGTTGAGGGCCTCGAGCCGCAGCTCGGGCGGCCCGTCGCCCGCCGCGAGCGCCGCGGCGACGAGCGCCCGCCCCTCCGTCAGGTTGCCGCGGGTGACCCAGTAGCGCCACACGCCCCCGCACAGCCGCAGCGCGGTCGCGGCGTCCCCTTCTCTCACCGACGACTCGATCGCGGCGCGACCGTTCTCGCGGTCGGCGTGCATGCGGTCCAGCCACGTGCCGACGTCTGGCGAGTGCAGGCCGCGGTTCGCCTCCGCGGCGAGCGCCGCGAAGGCCTGCGCGTGCGCGCGCCTGGTCACTTCGGCCTCGCCACTCTCGGCCAGCCGCTCGAGCGCGTACTCGCGGAGGGTCTCGAGCATGCCGAAGCGGTCGCCGGCGTGGACAACGAGGCTGTGATCGACGAGCGTCGCGAGGCCGTCGAGCGCCTCCGGCCCGCACACCGCCTCCGCCGCGTCGAGCGTCCACCCGCCTGCGAACACGCCGAGCTGCGCGAACAGCGCCCGCTGGGCCGGATCGAGCAGGTCGTAGCTCCAGTCGATCGTCGCGCGCAGCGTCTGCTGGCGCACCGGCGCGTCGCGCGGGCCCGCTCTCAGCAGATCCAGGCGCCCTTCGAGCCGCTCGAGGATCGCGGCCGGCGTGAGCACCGGCGAGCGGGCGGCGGCGAGCTCGATCGCGAGCGGCAGGCCGTCGAGGCGCTCGCAGATGCGCCTGACGCTCGTCTCCTCCTCTGCGCCGAGCGCGAGCCGCGGGTTCAGCGAGCGCGCTCGCCGCTTGAACAGATCGCTCGCCGGCGCCGGGGCGAGCGGCGCGATCGCGAGCACCGTCTCCCCCGCGATCCGCAGCGCCGCCCGGCTCGTGACCACGAGCGTGGCGCGCGGCGCCGCGGCGAGCAGGCGGCCGAGATCGGGCGCCGCGGCGAGGACCTGCTCGAAGTTGTCGACCACGAGCAGCACCTCGGCGTCGCCGAGCAGCGTCCTCAACGCGTCGAACGTGCCCTGGTCCTCGGACTCCGCCGCGCCGAGCGCCTGCGCGATCGCGGGCATGACGCGGGCCGGATCGTCCAGCGCCGCGAGCGCGACGAAGCGCGCGCCGTCGGCGAAGCGCTCGCCGAGCCGCTGCGCCAGCTCGAGCGCCAGCCGCGTCTTGCCGATTCCGCCCGGCCCGGTGAGCGTGAGCAGGCGGACGTCGCCCTCGTCGAGCAGCGCAGCGGCGGTGGCGAAGTCCTCCTCCCGGCCGAGCAGCGTCGTGGCGGGCAGCGGGAGCGGAGGCGGCGCGGACATGGTCGCCGCGCGCAGCGGCGCCGCGGCGGCCGGCTCGGGCGCGAAGTCGAGCGCCGGGTCCTGGGCGAGGATGCCGGCCTCCAGGCGCTGCAGCTCGCGCCCCGGGTCGAGGCCGAGATCCTCGACCAGCGCGCCGCGCACGCGGCGAAACGCGGCGAGCGCGTCGCCCTGGCGTCCGGCGCGGTAGAGGGCGAGCATGAGCTGGGCGTGCAGGCGCTCGCGGTAGGGGTGCTCGGCGGCGAGGGCCTCGAGCTCCACGATCGCGGCGGTGTGCGCGCCGAGGGCAAGGTCCACGTCGAGGCGCTCCTCGAGCGCCGCCAGCCGCATTCCCGCGAGCCGGTCGGCCTCGGCCGCGGCGGGCCCGAGCAGGGGCGCGTCGGCGAGCGGCGGCCCGCGGAACAGCGCGAGCGCCTCCCGCAGGGCAGCCGCGGCGTCCTGTAGGGCGCCGTCCGCGCGTGAGCGGCGCGCCCTCTCCGCGAGCGCCTCGAACCGCTCGAGGTCGAGCTCGCCGGGCGCGAGGCGGACCGCATAGCCGCCGCCGAGGGTGACGATCGGCTGGCCGGCGCCGAGCGCGCGCCGCAGCTGGGAGACGTGCACCTGGAGCGCCTTGGCAGCCGTCGCCGGCGGAGCCTCGCCCCACAGCACGTCGGTCAGGCGCTCCGCGGAGACGGCGTCCTCACGGTGGGCGAGCAGAAGTGCGGCCAGCAGCGCCCGCTGCTTGGGCGCAGGCAGGTCGATCGGCCCGTCCGCGCCGTCGACGCGGAGCGGGCCCAGGATCGCGAACCACATCGCTCGCATTGTGCTTTACCAGCGGCTTACCGGTAGCTCACCGGCACCGCGAAGGATGGCGGCGTGCTCGAGATCCGCTCCATGTGGCGCAGCGAGCGCCACGCGCGCTGGTTCTTCGCCGCCCACCTCCAGGGCGGGGTCGGGGTCGCCGCCGGCTACGTGGCGCTGATGTTGCTGGCCTACGAGCGCATCGGCTCCGCCTGGGCCGCCACGGCGGTCCTGCTCGCCGACCTGCTCCCGGCGATGGCGCTGGGCGCGCTGCTCGGCGGCGTTCTCGACCGCCGGAGCCGGCTCGGCTGCGCGATCGGCGCAGACCTCGTTCGCGCCGGGGCATTCGCCGGGCTGCTGTTCACCCACGGGGTCGCGCCGATGCTCGCGCTGGCGCTCCTCGCGGGGCTGGGCAGCGCGCTCTTCCGCCCCGCGACCAACGCGCTCCTGCCCTCGCTGGTGGCCGAGCGCCACCTCCCGGCCGCCGGCGCGCTCTACGGCGTCGTGCGCGACGCGGGCCAGCTCGCAGGCCCCGCGTGCGCCGCCGGGCTGCTGCTGCTCGCCGGGCCCGAGCTGGTCATCGGGCTCAACGCGGCGACCTTCGCCGGCTCGGCGCTGCTGCTCGGCCGCCTGCGCGAGCACGTTCGCCCCGCCGCGCCGGCGCCCGGAGCCGCGCCCGTGCCGGCCACGACCCGCGCCGGCGTGCGTGCGGTCCTCGGCGACCGGCTCGTGCGGACGCTGATGGCCTCCTCGGGCGCGGTCGTGCTCGTCGCCGGGACGATGAACGTCGCCGAGCTCGTGCTCGCGCGGCGCGACCTCGGCGGCGGAGCGACCGGCTTCGCCCTCCTGGTCGGTGCCTACGGCTGTGGACTCGTCGCGGGGTCCCTACGCAGCGCCCGCGACGACGGCGAGGCCGGGCTGCGCCGCCGCTACCTCGCCGGCCTGGCGCTGCTTGGCGGCGGGCTGATCGGCTCGAGCCTCGCTCCCGTGCTCGCCGTCGCGATGCTCACCTTCGCGGTCACGGGCTTCGGCAACGCGCTGTTCGTCGTCAGCGACCGCGTCCTGCTCCAGCGCATCGTCCCGCCCGGCCTGCACGGACGCGCCTTCGGCCTGCTCGACTCGATCGACGCCTGGGGCTTCGGCGCCGCCGTCGTCGCCGGCGGCGTGCTGGCCACCTTGATCGGCGGCCGCGCGACCTTCGCCGTCGCCGGCGCCTGCCTGCTGCTCGTGCTGCTCGGCGCCTCGCGCGCGCTGGCCGGCACGCGCCCTTCACCCGCCTTCGCGCTTGCCACACCTTGACCGCCGACCCGAGAGGAGACCGACATGCCGTACATGAGGGGCTAACCGCCACCGAGGCCCGACGACCCGAGAGGAGACGCAAATGCCGTACGCACGGGGCTGACCCCGACCGAGACCATGTCCCGACGAGGACACGAGGAGACGCCATGCCGTACTCGAGGAACTGAAATTCGCACCGTGCGGTCGTCCCATCGACCACAGGAGACCCCATGCCCTGGATGAGAGGCTGAACCACATGCCCTACATGGAGCGCTGACCCGGGAGGACCAGACCATGCTCACGCCCAACGCCGCGACCCACGCGACGCGCCACTTCGACCGCGAGTGGCTCTGCCCGTCGCGCTAGTCACCCCGGACGGCCCGCCTTTAGTGCGGGCCGTCCGGGTTTCTGACCTGGGCCTACGTCCCGGCGAGGCCGATCGAGCCGCCGGGGATCGAGGAGTCGCGGTCCGTGTCGATCTGGACGAGCCCGCCGTCCTGCTCGACCCGGAAGGTCGTGACCGTCCCCTGCAGGGTGTTCTTCACGTACAGGTACCTGCTGTTGTCGCTGAGCGTGACGTCGGAGGACCCGCTGCCCACCGTCGCCGCCTGGGACTGCAACAGCGTCAGGCTCCCGTCTGGCTGGACGCGATAGCTCGAGATCCCGCCGACGTCACCGAAGCTCGAGGTGAACGCGAGCTTGTTGTCGTCGGTGATCACCACCCAGCAGGTGTCCGACCGGCCGTTGCGCACCGTCGGGCTCAGTGGCGACAGGATGCCGGTGCGCTCGTCGATCGCGTAGGAGGCCAGGCCACCCTGACCGGGGGCGGCGCCGAAGTTCTCCGTGGTCAGGAGCTGGTTGCGCTGGGTGAAGTTCAGCCCGAACGGGCCGTTGCCGGTGCTCTGCTGCGGCGTCGGTCCGCTCAGCGTCCCGTCGGCGTTGCGGGTGTAGCTGGTGATGACGTCGGCCTGCTGCTCCTCGACGAAGACGACCTTGCCGGTCTTGTCGAAGGCCACCTGCGTGCATCCGGAGTTCGGCAGGCCGCTCAAGAGACGTGTCGAGCCGGGGATCGGCGTGAGCTGCCCCTGCGCGTCGAAGGTGAACCCGGTGATGTTCGGCTGGGCGCCGAGGCCGCTGCACATAAAGCTGCCGGCGTTGAGTACATACGCGACACCACGGTTGACCGTGATGGAGATAGGCCGGTTGCCGCCCGAGCGCTCGACGTCGACGAGCTCAAGGCCGCCGGGCTTGTTGCGGAATACCGAAATCGAGTTGCTGCCTCCATTCGCGGCGAGCAGGAGCTTCGCGCTGCCCTTCGTGCTGGTCGGCGAGGTCTCGCCGTCGACGTTGGCCAGGATCAGCCCGTTGGCAGAGTCCTCCGCGCTGCCGGTGCCCATGCCGCCCGTGGGGAACTCGCGCGGGTTCTCCAGGGTGCCATCGGCGTTGCGGTCGAACGCCGTGATCGAGTTGGCAGCGGCGTTGTTGTCCATGGAGAAGACGGCACCCGGCGAAGCCTGGGCACTGGCAGCCGAGGCCAGCGCCCCGACGGACAACCCGATGGCGAGGGCGAAGCGCCTCGCCCGCGATGGGCGAACTGACAGGACGTGCATCTGAAGACCTCCCGGATCATGTGGGACTGACCCGGGCCACGCTAAGCGCACCGGATTACTGTTCGGTGACCAGACCCTTACGGTTCGCTTACCGCAGGCCTCATGGGCGCGGGCGGCGCAGCAGGCTGGCGATCAGCCGCCCGACGATGAAGTAGATGACCAGTGCGAGGCCCCAGTTGACGGCCACCATGAGCTTGGGGTCCTTGAGCGAGAACACGTCCTTGAACGGCCCGACCAGGAACTTCGCGATGTCGTGGATGAACTTGACGATCGAGTTGCTGCTGTTGGCCTTCAGCACCACGAGCAGGATCCCGACCGCGATCGTCAGGCAGACGATCGCCACCACGATGTCGATCAGCGCGGCCAGCAGCCCGAGCACGCCGTAGGCTCCGGCGGCGACGCCGCGGCCGGGCGAGCCGCCGGGCCCGCCCGCTGTCGTCCTTCTCCTCCTCCAGCGCATGCGGGCCATGCGCGGCACGCTACCTGGGTTGAGCGATCGACGCGTCGACCAGCTTCGCGCGCAGGTACTCGAGGAAGGGCTCGGGCCGCAGCGAGTCCCCGGTCACCCGGTGCAGCAGTTCGCGCGGGGGGAACTTGCGGCCGTGGCGGTGGATGTGCTCGCCCAGCCACTCGCGCAGGGGCGCGAAGTCACCGGCCTCGATGCGCTCCTCGACGTCGGGCACGTCGGCCTGCAGCCGCGTCCAGAACTGCGCCGCCATCAGGTTCCCGAGCGTGTAGGTGGGGAAGTAGCCGAGCAGCCCGGCGCCCCAGTGGACGTCCTGCAGCACGCCCTGGGCGTCATCGGGCACCTCGACCCCGAGCAGGCGCTGCATCCCCTCGTTCCAGGCGGCGGGTACGTCATCGACGGCGAGCGTGCCCTCTACCAGCGCCAGCTCGAGCTCGAAGCGCAGCACGATGTGGAGGTTGTAGGTCGTCTCGTCGGCGTTGACGCGGATCAGCGACGGCTGCACGGCGTTGACCGCGCGGTACAGGCTCCCGCCGTCGAGCGGCCCGAGCGCCGAGCCGAGGCGCTCGCGCAGCAACGGCAGCGCCCAGGTGCAGAACGGCCGCGAGCGCCCGACGAGGTTCTCCCACAGCCGGCTCTGGGACTCGTGGACCCCGAGCGAGACGGGCTCGCCGAGCGGGCTGCGCGCAAGCTCCGGGGCGATGCCCGCCTCGTAGAGCCCGTGCCCGAACTCGTGCAGGGCGGAGTAGTGCGCGACGCCGAAGTCGTGCAGGTCATAGCGGGTGGTGATGCGCACGTCGGACGGGCCGAGCGACTGCGCAAAGGGATGCGGCGCGGGATCCAGGCGCCAGCCGTCCTCGTCGAAGCCGACCGCGTCGAGCACGTCGACCACCGCGCGCCGCTGGTCCTCGGGGTCAAAGGGCCCGGCGAAGACGCCGGCGTTGCGTGCCTGCCCCAGAGGCCCGGACACCTCGGCGACCAGGCTGACCAGCTCGTCGCGCAGGGTCGCGAACAGCGGTCGCAGCTCGGCGGTGGTGAGGCCGGGCTCGAAGTCGTCGAGCAGCACGTCGTAGGGGTGCACGACGCGGCTGAAGCAGTCGACGTAGCGGTGGCGCAACTCGACGTGGCGCGCGAGCGCATCGCGGAAGCGCCCGAAGTCCCCCGCGGCCCGCGCCTCCTGCCATGCCTGCTGGCCGATGGCGGCGGCGTGGCTCATCTCCGCCGCCAGCGCGGCCGGCACGCAGATCGCCTTCTCGTGGTCGCGGCGCACCGCAGCGAGCAGGCGAACGTCGTCGCCGTCGGGGTCCTCCCCCGCCGCCCAGGGCGCCAGCGCGTCGAGCAGGCGCCCGACCTCGGGGTCGGTGAGCAGGCCGTGGCTGATCAGCTCGAGCGTCGAGGAGTGGTCCGCGCGGGCCTCGGCGCCGCGCGGGGGCATCATCGTGTTCTGGTCCCAGAACAGCAGCGAGTGGATGCGATTGAGGTCGGTGTGCTCGGCCATCCGGTCGCGGATGGCCTTCAGCTCGGGTGGAGCGGCGCTCACGATCCGGCGAGCGCGTAGACGTCGTCGAGCAGCCGCCCCGGGTCCGGGATCGAGTAGTGCTCGGCGAGATAGCGCTCGGTGTCCTCGCGCGGCGTGCCGCCGAGGGCCATGTCCAGTGCGACCAGCCGGGCCGCGTCCTCGTCCTCGGGAAGTACCGGCCGCACCGGCTCGGGCTCGGGCTCGGGCTCGGGCGCCAGGGGCGCGGCGGCGACGGGCTCGGGCTTCGGCTCGGGCGGGAGCATCGGCTCGGGCTCGCGAGCCTCGGGCGGCTCGACGGCTCCGCTGCCCAGCTCGGCCACCCCGCGCTCCAGCGCGCGCAGCTGGTCGACCAGCCCGGCCAGCTCATCCTGCATGGCGGAGAGGCGGGTGAGCAGGTCGCCGGCGGCTCCGGACACGCGCGCGACGTGCTCGCGGGCCTCCCGCGACGCCTCCTCGCGCAACTGCTGCGCGGTGCTCTCGGCCGCCTCGAGGATCCGACCGACCTGCGCGGAGGCGGCGGCCGCGACGGGCTGTGGGCGCGGGGCCGCGTCCTCGGCGGCGTCGGCGATCTCGCGCAGGTGGGCATCCACCGCCGCGGGGTCATAGCCGCGGCGCACGGTGGCGAAGTCACCGCGCTGGATCGATGAGCGGCTCAGGCGCACGGCAGTAAGGCTACGACGCCGGGGGCGGTTGCCAGCGCACCCCGCCCGGAGCGACCTCGCGCGCGACCGACTGGGCGACGAAATGCGTGATGCCGCGGTCCTTGTCGACGGTCGAGTTGAGCAGGATCCGGGCCATGATCGGCTGGGGCTCGATGTCGAGGTAGAAGCTGAACTCCAGGCGGTGGGGCTCGGGCGTGTCCTGGGCGCGCTTGCCGTAGTCGGTCACCGGCGCCGGCTCGGTGCCCCAGCGCGCCTCGCCCGCGTGCAGGGAGCGGGTCATCACCTGCAGCGTGTCCTCGACCGGGCGGACGTCGAGCCGGAACAGCCCCGGGGCGAGCAGGATCATCGCCCGTGCGCCGTCCTCCACGAGCTTCTGGCACGAGAGGGCGAGCCCGCCGCCGACCAGCCCGCTGGCGAGCTGGCCGTGCAGCGCTCCCGCGCTCGCCGCCGCCTCGGGGTCGAGCAGTCCCGCGCTCACGCGCGCTCCATCAGCAGCGCCTGCCAGCCCGAGCCGCCCAGGCGCTCGACCTGCGTGAAGCCCGCCGCCTCGTAGAGCTCGCGCGCGGGGTCGGCCTCGTGGGCCACGATCCCCGACACGATCACGTGCACGACCGCCGGCGCGAGCCCGGAGGCGATCTGCTCGTGGATGGCGAGCGGGACGTTCGCGGCGATCGTCGGGGCCGGCGGCGGCGGCACCTCGCTGAGGTCGATCTCCATCGCCTCCAGGCGCACCCCGTTGCGCCGGCCGTTGCGGCGCGCGGCCTCGACCGAGCGCGGCTCGTAGTCGATCGCGAAGACCGGGTCCCAGCCCATGGCCGCGGCCGTGACCGCCAGCACCCCGGCGCCACAGCCGAGGTCGGCGAACCCGCCTCCAGGCTGCATGTCGAGCACGAGCTGCAGGCACATCCGCGTCGTCGGGTGTGCGCCCGTCCCGAACGCCCCCGACACCGGCTCGATCACGACCTCCGGCACGCCCTTCTCGCCGGGCGGGTCGTCAGGGCCGCGTACGAGCAGGCGCCCGTCGATCTCCCACGTGCGCCCGTAGCGGCGGCGGCGTTCGCGCGGATCGTCGGGCACCTCCTCCTCGGCGACCCACTCCAGCAGCGACTTGCCGGCCGTCGCCTCGAGGCGCTCGCGCGACGGACCCTCTCCCGGCGGCAGGTAGAAGGCGAGCTCCACCCGCTCGGAATCGAGGTCTCGCTCGTGCACCCCGGCGGGCAGCAGAGGGACGAGCCCGTCGAGCACGTCCTCGACGTCGTTCGCGCGCACGATCATGGCCAGTCGGAGCATGGGCGGCGCGAGGCTACCGGCTCATGGCAGCTGCGGCACGCCGCCCTCGCCGCGCACGACGAGCCCGTCGCGCTCGAGGCCGGCGAGCGCGCGCTCGCGCCGGTCGTGCTCGAGCTCGGGCGGGCGCTCGCCGCCGACGAGCGCGGCCACGATGCGTCCGCGCGCCCAGCGGTCGGTCGCCTCATAGCGCTCCCGTGGCGCGCGGGGCCGCGGCGGCTCCGAGGGCCGAGGGCCCGCGCAGCCCGGGCGGACGGGACACGCACCACAGTCGGGCCGGCGCGGCCGGCACACGGTCGCGCCGAGCTCCATCATCGCCTGGTTGAACTCCGCGGCGCGGCCCTTGGGCAGCAGTTCGGCCGCCCGGCGGGCGAGCGCGCCCGGCGTGCGCCGCACGCCGTCGCGGCGCTCGAGCACGCGCCGCACGTTGGTGTCGACGGCGACGACCTGCGCGTCCCAGGCGAAGGAGGCGACCGCCGCCGCCGTATAGGGGCCGACGCCGGGAAGATCAGTCAGGCGCTGAGGCCAACCCTCCGCCGCGACGACCCGCGCCGCCGCCTGCAGCGCGAGCGCGCGGCGGTTGTAGCCAAGGCCGCTCCACAGCGCCAGCACCTCCGCGACCGGCGCGCTCGCGAGCGCCACGGCGTCGGGGAAGCGCTCGAGCCAGCGCTCGTAATAGGGCACCACCCGCGCCGCCTGGGTCTGCTGGAGCATGACCTCCGAGACGAGAATCGCGTAGGGGTCGCGGGTAAAACGCCACGGCAGCGGGCGGCGGACCTGCTCGTACCAGCTCAGCAGCGCCTGGTTCACGCCGGCTGGCGGCGCAGCTCGGTCTTGGCCACGAAGTGGACGGCGCCCGCGTCGCGGTCGGTGAAGGAGAGGATGTGGATCCAGGCGAGGACCGACTGCTCCGGGAGCACGAAGACCCCCATGAGCTCGAGTGGCTCGGTCTGGTCGGCGTCGCGGTAGCCGTCCCACGAGGACTCGTCGGCGCGCCAGTGCACGGGGTGCGTGGTCAGCGGCCGCGTGTGCACGGCGAGCGTCTCCTCCTGCGGCGTGAGGTCGAGCCGGAACAGCCCCGGCGCGAGCAGGATCGGAGCGCGCACGTTGAACTCGACCAGCCGCGCCGAGGAGATCAGCAGGCCACCCTCGCCCAGCACCGCGGCGAGCTGCCCGAAGGCCGAGCCGGCTTCGGCCGCGGCGCCGGGATCGAATGGGTCACTCACTCGGGACGCTCCAGCAGCAGGCCGGCCCAGGCGTCGTTCTCGTAGCCCGCTGACTGCTCGAAGCCCGCGGCGAGGTACGCGTCGCGCACCGCGGTGACCTCCGCGGCGACGATCCCCGACACGATCACCCGGCGCGCCTCGGGGCCCGCGGTCGCCGCGACGGCGGAGTGCACCGGCGGTGGCGCGTTGACCAGCAGCAGCTCACGTGACGGAAAGCCGTCGGACTCCAGGTCGGCGACCGCGCATTCGAGCTGCACCCCGTTGCGCTCCGCGTTCGCCCGCGCGGCGTCGACCGCCGCCTCGACCCGGTCGAGCGCCGCCACCGGGGCCCAGCCCAGCCGCGCCGCGGCGATCGCCAGAGTGCCGATCCCGCAGCCGAGGTCGGCCGCGCCGCCCTCCCCCACCTCGAGCCCGAGCAGCAGCCCGAGGCACATCTGCGTGGTCGGGTGCGAGCCCGATCCGAACGCGTTGCCGGTGCGCTCGATCACCACCTCGAGCATCCCGTCGGGCGCGGGCGGGTCCCACGGGGAGCGCACGACCAGCTTGCCGCCGAGCACGTAGGCCCCGCCGCCGAAGCGCGCCCGCCGCGCGCGCCAGTCGGCCGGCACCTCGCCGGCCTCCCAGTCGGCCAGCACCCGCCCGGCGGCATGCTCCAGGCGCTCGCGCGAGGGCAGCGCCTCCGCGGCGCCGACGCTCGCCAGCTCGATCGTCCCGTCGCCCTGCGGGTGCTCGCGGACCCCGGTCGGGAGCAGCGGCATCAGCGCGTCGAGCAGCGCCTCCTTATCGTCCGCGGGAACGCGGAAGGCGATCCGCAGCATCGCGCGGGAGGCTAGCCGTCCTTCCCCGGCGCCGCTTGACCGCTCTCGGCTCCTCGCTCTAGGGTCAGGCGATGGCCATGTTCCCGGGTCGCTACACCGCGACGATCGAGGGCGACTTCGTGGTCTTCCTGATCGGCATGCGGGTCAACCGGCCGTGGAAGGTCCACCGCTGGCTGCCGGTGTTCGTGGCGATGCCGATGATGCTCCGCGAGCTCGAGAAGGCCCCGGACAGCGGGTTGCTCGGGGCGACGCAGGGCTGGCTGACCACCGGGCCGGTGGTCGTCCAGTACTGGCGCTCCTTCGAGCAGCTCGAGCGCTACGCGCGCGATCCGGACGCCGGCCACCTGCCGGCGTGGCGGCGCTTCAACCGGCTGGTGCGCGCGTCGGGCGACGTCGGCATCTGGCACGAGACCTACCGGGTGCGCGCGGGCGAGTATGAGACGATCTACGGCAACGTGCCGCGAACCGGGCTGGCGCGCTTCGGCGATCACGCGCCACTGGGGTCGACGAGCACCGCGGCCCTTCGCAGCCGCGCCCGTACGGAGGGTGAGGCCCCCGTCGCGGGCTACTGACCGAGTCGCAGATGTCCGACGGCTTCCGCGACGCCCGCTGGTACGCCGTGCGCCCCGCGGCGAATCGCAAGCCGAGCACCTATCGCTGCCCGCTCTGCGGGCGCCAGCTCCCCGCGCTGAGCTCGCACATGCTCGTCGTCCCCGACGGTGACCCGTCGCGCCGGCGCCACGCGCACGCGGACTGCGTGATGCGGGCCCGGAAGTCCGGAGCGCTGCCGCTCCGCGAGGAGGTCGAGCCGAAGGCGCCCGGGCTGCTCGCGCGACTGCTGCGCCGGTAGCTCAGCGCTCGGCGATGCCCCTGAGCACCGGCTTGACGTCGATGATCGGCGTACCGTCAAGGGCTTCGAGGTCACGGACGCGAAGACGGAGGCCGTCGATCGCGACCACCGACACGCGATGGAGGCCGATCGGGTTGGGGCGGTCCGGCGAACGGGTGTTGAACACGCCCTGCTCGGGCCGGGCCGGGTCGCCGCGCGGACGCACCCGCAGCACCTCACGCCGGGCACGGTCCAGCCAGGTCAGGACGAGCAGCTCGTCCCCGGCCCCGATGCCGTCGAGCGCCGGGGCGACCCGCGCCTCGAAGACGAGCCACGCGTCGGGCGCGCCCTCGTCGCCCTGCTTGGGCGCCGTCGCCCGGTCCGTCAAGGAGGACGACACCGTCCCGATCGCAACGAGCTGCATGAGTGATGCTAGCCAGCGACGAGCACCAGCTTGCCGCGGACGTGGCCCTCCTCGCTCATCCGGTGGGCCTCGGCGGCCTGCTCGAAGGGGAAGGTCTGGGCGACGGGCATCGTGAGCTCGCCCGCCTCGTAGAGCCTTGCGGCCTCGCCGAGCGCCTGCCACGAGCGGCCCTCGGCGCCGCTGGTGACGCGCACGCCGTGCTCGGCGGCGCTGAAGTCGGCGATGGTGATGACGTTGTCGGGGCTGCCGGTGATCTCGATCAGCGCCGGCAGCGCGCCCCGCCCGGCGGTGTCCAGCGCGCGGTCTACGCCGTCGGGAGCGAGCTCGCGGACCCGGTCGGCGAGGCCGTCGCCGTAGGTGGTCGGCTCGGCGCCGAGCGAGCGCAGGAACTCGTGGTTGGCCTCGCTCGCCGTGCCGATGACGCGCGCGCCGCGGGCGCGGGCGAACTGCACGGCTGCGATACCGACGCCCCCGGCCGCGCCGTTGACGAGCACGGTCTGGCCGGACTCCACGCCGAGCAGGTCGAGCGTCCGGACGGCGGTCTCCGCCGCCACGGTCAGCCCGGCGGCCTCCTCCCATGAGAGCGCGGCCGGCTTGGCCGCGTAGTGCTCGAGCACCGCGTGCTCGGCGGCACCGGCCGCGGCGGAACCGAACACCTCGTCGCCGGCGGACACGTCGGTCACGCCGTGGCCGACCTCGTCGACGACGCCCGCGACCTCCAGGCCCGGGACGCTCGGCAGGTCGAGCGGCATGAACTCGCTCATCGCCCCGCTGCGGAGCTTCCAGTCCATCGGGTTGATGCCGGCGCCCTTGACCGCGACGCGGATCTGCCCGGGGCCGGCGTGGGGCTCCTCGACGTCGGCGACGTGGAGCACGTCGGGAGCGCCGTACTCGCTGAACTGGACTGCCTTCATCTCACTCGTCCTCTGGAATCGGTGTCACCGGCACTAGCTCGCCGCGGTCGCCTCGTCGAGCTCGCGCCGGAGGTCGCGGATCTCGTCGCGAAGCCGCGCTGCGTACTCGAAGCGCAGCTCCTCGGCGGCGGCGAGCATCTCCTCCTCGAGCTCGACGATCGTCGTCTCGATCTCGGCGGGCGCCATGTCGACCTTGCGCTCGCGGCGGCGGCGGCCCTTGGTCGGCACCTTGGAGTCCGACATAAGGAACTCCGAGATGTCGGAGATGCCCTTGACGATCGTCTCCGGCGTGATGCCGTGCTCGAGGTTGTAGGCCCGCTGAATCTCGCGGCGGCGATCGGTCTCATCGAGCGCGAAGCGCATCGCCGCGGTCTCCTTGTCGGCGTACATGAGCACCTTGCCCTCGATGTTGCGCGCCGCGCGGCCGATCGTCTGGATCAGGGAGGTCTCCCCGCGCAGGAAGCCCTCCTTGTCGGCGTCGAGGATCGCCACCAGCGAGACCTCGGG
>JBBRYA010000043.1:0-30017 GCA_038238015.1 Solirubrobacterales bacterium | reverse complement strand
GTCCTTGTTCTGGTTGAGGTAGCGGACGAAGTCCTCGATGCCGCCCTCGTAGTGGAAGTCCACGCGCGTGCCCTCGGCGCGCTCGTCGGTGAGCGAGATGCGCAGCCCGCGCGTGAGGAACGCCGTCTCGCGAAGCCGCTGCTCGAGCGTGGCGAACTCGAAGTCGAGCGACTCGAAGATCTCCGCGTCGGAGAGAAAGGTGATCGTCGTGCCGGTCTCCTTCGTGGGCGCGCCCTGCTCCAGCGGACCCTGCGGGGCGCCGCGGACGTAGTCCTGGCACCAGACGTGGCCGTCGCGGCGAACCTCGACGTGCAGGCGCTCCGACAGCGCGTTGACGACGGAGACGCCCACGCCGTGCAGCCCGCCGGAGACCTTGTAGCCCCCACCGTCGCCGAACTTGCCGCCCGCGTGCAGGACCGTCAGCACGACCTCGAGGGCCGGCTTGTCCTCCTTCTCCATCGTGTCGACCGGGATGCCGCGGCCGTTGTCGACGACGGTGACCGAGGCGTCCGGGTGGATCGTCACGTCGACCGCTGTCGCGTGGCCGGCGAGGGCCTCGTCGACGGAGTTGTCGACGACCTCGTAGACGAGGTGGTGCAGACCGCGCACGCCCGTCGAGCCGATGTACATCCCGGGCCGCTTGCGGACGGCCTCGAGACCCTCCAGGACGGTGATGTCCTGGGCGTCGTAGCCCGTGCCGCGCTGTGGGTCCTGCGGGGTGCTGCCGGCCAAGTGATCCTCCGTCTTACATACGTGACGCCCCGGCGTCGGAGCTCGTCCTCTCCGCGGGCGGGGCGCCTCTGAAACGGGTTATGACTCTAGCAGACAGAGGCCCCGGAACCGGCCGTCACGATGTCACAAAAGTGCTGCAAAACAGCCAAAACTGGCGCGGCCTCACGAGCCCCTGCGAGCCTGCGGGCGTAGGCGCCGGACAGCGGGGCGCCCAAGGGCGGCGTTGAGGCGCTCGAGGACCGGCTCTGAGAGCAGATCGAGCTCCTGCGCCCAGACCGCCGACACACACGCGACGGTCACGGTCCCGTCGCGTTCGGAGACCGGCTCCGTGGCGCCCGCAAACGCGGCGCCGGCCGCATCCGGCCACGCCCTCTGAACCTCCGCGAGCAGCGTCGCCGGGGCGAGCCTGGCGGTCAGGCCCTCGAGCGCGAACGCCAGCGGCCGCGGACTCCGGCGGCGCTTCACGCGCGGGATCCCTGCAGGATCACGCCGTCCTCGATCGCCACGCAGGTCACGCCGGCATCCTCGGCGCCCGGCACGTGCGCGGGCTCGGTCGCAGCGACCACGCTCTGCCCGCCCTCGCGCAGCAGCTCGACGAGGCGGTGGCGGCGCGCGGCGTCGAGCTCGGACATCACGTCGTCGAGCAGCATCAGCGGCGCGGTGCCGCGCGAATCGGCGAGCACCTCGCGCTCGGCGAGCAGCAGCGCCAGCAGGCCCAAGCGCTGCTGGCCGCGCGAGCCGTAGGCCCGCAGCTCACGCCCGGCGCGACGGAACACGAGGTCGTCGCGGTGCGGACCGTGGCCGGTGAAGCCCCGCTCGAGATCGGAGTCGGTGCGCTCGGCGAGCTCGGCCGCCAGCGCCTCGGCGCTCGTGGCCTGGGAGCGGGGGCGGTAGCGAAGCTCGGGCGCGCCCTCGAGCCCGAGCGCCGCGGCGTGCCGGGTGAACGGCTCGGCCAGGAGCTCGACGGCCTCGGCCCGGTCGGTGGCGAGCGCCACGCCATGACGTGCGAGCTCGAGGTCCCAGGCCGGCAGCGAGCCGCGGCCGGCGCGGCCGGCGCGGATGGCGCCCAGCAGCGCGTTGCGCTGGGCGAGCGCGGCGGTGTAGGCGCGGCGCGTGGCGGCTCGGGCCGGCCACAGCGCCGCGAGCATCTGGTCGAGGTGCGCGCGGCGCAGCGAAGGCGCGCCCAGCACCAGCTCCAAGCGGTCCGGGAGGAACACGGCGACGAGCGGGCGGGAGGAGGAGTCCGTCAGCCGGTCGACCGTCGCGCCGTCCACCTTCAGCTGCTTGGGCTCGCCGGGTTGGAAGCCCACGGTGATCTCGTGGACGTCGCCCTCGTGCTCGGCCTCGAGCTCCAGGCGCAGCACCCCGGCACCGAAGCGCACGCACTCGCGCTCATTGGCGGTGCGGCACGACCGGCCGGTGCACGCGAAGTAAAGGCCTTCGAGCAGATTGGTCTTGCCCGCGCCGTTGTCGCCCGTGACCACCGTGAGCCCCGGCCCCAGCTCCAGCTCGACGGCCTCGTAGGAGCGGAAGTTGCGCAGCGCCAGGCGCGTTACGAGCACGGTCCAGGCGGGCTACACGTTGAGCCGGATCGGCATCAACAGGTACTGAAACCCGCTGCCGTCCGCTGCCTCGATCAGCCCCGGGCGCAGCGGGGAGATCAGCTTGAGCACCACGTCGCCGGACTCCACGGCCTCCAGGCCGTCGCGCAGGAACTCCGGGTTGAAGCCGATCTCCAGCGGCTCGCCGCGGAACGGGACCGGCAGGCTCTCGCGCGCCTCGCCGACGTCGGGCGTGCGGGCCGACACGGTCAGCTCGCCCTCGGCGAACGCGAGCCGCAGCGGCGCGTTCTTCTGGGCGAGCAGCGACATCCGGCGCACCACCTCGGTCACCTCCGGCCCGGCGAGCTGCAGCTCGTGCTCGTAGGCGTCGGGGAGCAGCTGGCGGTAGTTGGGGAACTGGCCGTCGATCAGCCGCGAGGAGAGCACGATGCCGCCGGCTTCGAAGATCACCTGGTTGGTGCGCACGGACACGGCCAGCGTGTCGGCGCCCTCGTGCTGGACGATCCGCGTCAGCTCCTGCAGCGCCCGCGCGGGCACGTTGGCCTCGAAGGCGCCGGCCAGCGGCGCCTCGAGCGTGGTCTCCTTCACCGACAGGCGATAGGAGTCCGTGGCGACCATCCGCAGCTCGCTCTCCGACGCCGACACGAGGATCCCCGTGAGCACCGGCCGCGTCTCGTCGCGCGAGGCCGAGCGGGCGACCTTCAGCACGGTCTCGACGAACGCGGCGCCCGGCACCTCCACGCGGCCGTCGGCCTCCGGCTCCGGGAACGGCGGGAAGTCCTCCAGGCGCAGGGTGCGGATGTGGAACGTGGCCGAGCCGGCGACGATCTCGACGTCCTGCTCGGCCGGGCGGAGCTCAAGCGAGACACTCGTGCCGGGCAGGGCGCGGACGACGTCGACGAGCAGCCTGGCGGGTAGCACGACGCCGCCCTCGCGGGCCACCTCGCCGTCGAGGGGCACGCGCAGGCCGATCTCCATGTCGGTCGCGCGCAGCTCGATGGAGCCGCCCTTGGCGAGCAGTTGGACGCCGGAGAGCGCCTGCACCGCGCTGCGTGTCGACGCGGCCCGGGTCACGGTCTGCAGCTGGGCGAAGAGCGCGTCGCGGGCGGTTGAAACCTTCATGAGGCTGTTACTTGAATAGAGGTCACTGTCGTAAGGGGTGTCAAGACTGTGCACAAGCCCGCGAACGGCCGGAAGGAGCGGGCGCAACCGTGCACATGAGGGCCTGTGTACGGCCTCGGGAGTCTGTCAGGCGGGCCGGTCATCATCGGGCGAGCCCGAGCTCCTCGGTGAGGCGGCGGACCGTGGCGAAGGCTTGGGCATCCTCGGCGATGCGCTTCGCGGTGCGCTTGTGGGCGTGCATCACCGTGGTGTGGGTGCGCCCGCCGAAGGCCCGGCCGATCGCCGGCAGCGTCTGGTCGGTGAACTCGCGTGTCAGGTACATGGCGATCTGCCGCGCGCGCGTCACGGGCCCGGCGCGGCTCGTCGAGAGCAGCTCCTCGAGGGTCACGCCGAAGGCCTCGCAGATGTGGCGCTGGATCTCGTCGACCGATCTGCCCCGAGCGCGGAGCTCCGGGTAGAGCCCGGTGAGGACCTCCTCGGCCAGGGCGGCGTCGACGATGCGGCCGGTGAGCGAGCCGAAGGCGACGACTCGGATGAGCGCGCCCTCGAGCGCGCGGATGTTCGCGTCGACCCGCTCGGCGATCAGCTCGAGCGCGCCCGGGTCGACGTCGGCGACCCCGTCCTGGTGCACGCGCTTGCACAGGATCGCCATCCGGGTCCCGAAGTCGGGCGGGCGCACGTCGGTGACCAGCCCGGCCTCGAAGCGCTCGCGCAGGCGGTCCTCCAGCGCCGCCATGTCCCGCGGCAGGCGGTCGGAGGTCAGCACGAGCTGGGCGCCCGCGCCGTGCAGGGCATTGAAGGTGTGGAAGAACTCCTCCTCGGTCTTCGCCTTGCTCTCGAGGAACTGCACGTCGTCGACGAGCAGGACGTCGACGCCGCGGTAGGCGGACTTGAACGTCTCCATCGCGTTCTTGTGCAGCGCGCCCACGAAGTGGTTGGTGAATGCCTCGACGGTCGTGTAGCGGACGCTCAGCCCTTGACCGTAGGCCGCCACGTAGTTGGCGATCGAGTGCAGCAGATGCGTCTTGCCCAGCCCGGGCGGCCCGCAGATGAAGAGCGGGTTGTAGGCGAGCCCGGGCATCTCGGCGACCGCCAGGGCGGCGCCGTGGGCGAGGCGGTTGGAGTCGCCGATCACGTACTGGTCGAAGGTGAAGCGCGGGTTGAACGGCACCTCGGCCGCGGTCCAGCCGGCGCGCGGCGCGGGCTCTGCGGCCTCGTGGCGGATGTCCTCGGGCGAGGCGACGACGACGCGGATGTCGTCTCCGAGCACACGGCCGGCACAGCGCTGCAACAGCTTGCCGAAGCGCTCGTCGATCCACGAGCGACTCTCCTCCGGCGCGACCACCACGAGGGTGTCGACGTCGAGGCGGCGGGCGCTCAGCGGCTCGAGGTAGAGGTGCCAGGTCGCATCCCCGACCGCCGAGCGGAGCTCGCCACGGATGTGGCGCCAGGACTGGGACAGGTGGTCATCGATCACGGGCGCGGAGACGCGCCTCCTCTCCGGGAAGGTGGTGGTGCGGCGACCTGCGGAGGGGCCTTGACGGCCCCGGAAGCGCGAATATAACACCGGCCTCGAGGGCCTCAGAGGGGTGCGCGGGACCCGGTCGCAAAACGCGCACGAAAGTTGCCGCGCACCCTCTGTGCATCGTGTCGGCGGGATGTTCACGGTCCTGTGCACGGGGCACGCGCGATATCCTCGCGCCCATGAAGCGGACCTACCAGCCCAAGAAGCGCAAGCGCGCCCGCGCCCATGGCTTCCGGTCCCGTATGAGCTCGCGCGCCGGGCGCGTCGTGCTCAAGCGGCGCCGGGACAAGGGCCGCAAGCGGCTCACCGTCTAGGCGCCGGGGGCCCGGATGACCGAGCGCCCGCGCCGTCGCCGCCTATCGCGCAGCGCGGAGTTCGAGCGCGTCTATCGCCAGGGTCGCTCCAGGGCGAACCGGTACCTCGTGCTCTATGCGTTCCCGCGGGAGCCGGGCGCTGCCGACGACGGGCCGCGCCTCGGGCTGTCGGTGTCGCGCCGCGTCGGCGGCGCGGTCGAGCGCACGCGCGTCAAGCGCGTCCTGCGCGAGGCGTTCTGGGCCGAGGCCGAGCGGCTCCCGACCGGGTCGGACTACGTGGCGGTCGCGCGTCCGGACGCGCGCGAGCTCGCCGACCGCGACGGGACCGCCGGCGTCCGCGCCGCGCTCTCCGAGCTGATCGACGGCATCGGCGGCGCCCAGGCATGAGCCGCCTGCGCGCGGTGGCGATCGCGCCGATGCGCCTCTACATGCGCTACGTCTCGCCGCTGTTCCCGCGCCGTTGCAAGTACCTGCCGACCTGCTCCGAGTACGGGCTGGTGGCCATCCGCGACTACGGCGTGCGCCGCGGCGCGGTCCTCGCGGGGTGGCGCCTGCTGCGCTGTAACCCGTGGAGCCATGGGGGCTATGACCCGGTGTCGGCTCAGACGCTGTTCGCGTCGAGGAGCGCGGCCGCCGCGTCCCCGCCGAGCCGCACGGCGTAGTTGGTCCCCCGGTCCTCGGGGTAGATCTGCGTGGTGTTGGCGAGCACGAGCCTCGGCACGCCGGTGTCGAGCGGCGGGATGCGCTCGGGGTAGCCGACGGTCACGATCGGCTGCGCGGCGGGCTCCTGGTGCAGCCAGCGCTGCTTGACCCACGCGCGGTCGAACGCCGGGTTGACCTTGCGCAGCCCCGGTGTGTAGCGCTCGAGCAGCTCGTCCGCTCCCAGCGCGAGCAGCTCGTCGGTGGGATCGAGGTAGTTCGCGACGTAGAGGAAGCGCCGCCCGCCGTAGTGCTCGGGCGCGATCAGGTTCGTGTGCTCGATCAGGCCCACGAACGGGAGCTCGGGGTCCGCCACGTTGGTCCAGTAGAACGGCGTGAAGGAGCGGTCGAGCTCGAGCAGCAGGCACAGCGCCGTGTGGTACTCGACACTGCGCAGGCGGGCGAGGTAGGCGTCGCCGATCGCGCCGGCGAGCTCGGGATCCAGCAGCTCGAGGAACACGTCGTTGGGGACAGTCGCGACGACGGCGTCGTAGCGCTCGCCGTCTCCGTCGGGCTCGAACCCGCGCGGGTCGTGCCCGCGCCGGAAGGAGCCGGCCGCGCCGGGCGCGATCATGAGGTCGTCGCCGTCGCGCGAGAGCCGCATCGCGGGGCGGTCGATGAGGACGCGGCCGCCGCGCCGTTCGATCGCGTCGCGCAGCGCGGCGAAGAGGGGCTCCCACGAGCGGCCCGGGTAACCGAGCAGCTCCTGGCGCGCCTGCTTGCCCTTGAGCTGCCGGCGCATCGTGAGCTTGCCCCACAGCCACGCCATCGAGATGTCGTTCGCGCGATCGCCGAACTTCCCGCGCAGCAGCGGGCCCCAGACCTTCGCGTAGGCCTCCTCGCCCATCGCCCGCCCGATCCACTCGCGCGCGGTGATGTGCTCGAAGGGCCCGGGATCGGGGGCGCCGCGCTGGAGCCGCAGGACGGCGAGGCCCATGCGCACGCGCGAGCGCAGCCGCAGCGGCGAGAAGCGTAGGAGGTCCAGCGGGGTCGTGAACGGCCACGAGCGGCCCTCGAGGAAGAACGCCACCGACGACGGCCGCCACTCGAGCTCCCCGGGCATGCCGAGCTCCTCGTAGAGCGCGGAGATGTGGACGTCGCTGGTGAAGAGGTGGTGGTAGTAGCGCTCGAGCCGGTGGCCGCCGCCGACGTCGAGCGTGGCGGCCTGTCCGCCGAGGCCCGGCCAGCGCTCGTAAACGTCGACCGCGTGCCCCTGCTCGGAGAGCCGGTGGGCGCAGACCAAGCCGGCCACGCCCGCTCCGATCACGGCCACCCTCACCGCTCGTCCTCCACGGCGCGCAGGGCGGCCCGGGCTCCTTCCTCCGTGTCGAGGTTCGCGGTGCGCGCCACCACGTAGAGCGGGCGCTGCTTGACCTCGTCGTAGATGCGGCCCAGGTACTCGCCGATCATGCCCATCGTGAGCAGCTGGATCCCGCCGATCAGCAGCACCGCGAACAGCAGTGAGGGGACGCCGCGGGAGTAGATCCCCGAGTAGCGCGCGACGATCGTCAGCGGCAGCCCGAGCAGCGCCACCGCGGCCATGGCGAAGCCGAAGAGCGTGGCGAGCTGGAGCGGGAAGTTCGAGAACGAGGTGAGGCCGTCCAGCGCGAAGCGCAGCATCTTGTGCAGCGGGTACTTGGTCACGCCGGCCAGCCGCGGGTCGCGGTCGAACTCGACCACGGCGCGCTCGAAGCCCACCCAGGAGGACAGCCCGCGGAGGAAGCGGCTGCGCTCGCGCAGCCGCAGCAGGGCGTCGAGCGGCGCGCGGTCGAGCAGTCGGAAGTCGCCCGCGTTGGGCTCGAGGTCGATCTGCGCGAGCCGCCCGATGACCGCGTAGAACCAACGCGCGGTGGCGAGCTTGAAGCGCGTCTCGCCGGCGCGCCCGCGCCGCTTGGCCACCACGACGTCGGCGCCCAGCGCCCACCGGTCCACGAGCTCGGGGATCAGCTCCGGCGGGTCCTGGAGGTCGCCGTCGATCATGACCACCGCGTCGCCGGCGGCATGGTCGAGCCCGGCGGTGAGCGCGAGCTGGTGGCCGAAGGGCCGCGACAGGTGCAGGACCCGAAGGCGGCCGTCGGCGGCCGCGAGCCGGTCGAGGATCTGCCCCGTGGCGTCGTTCGAGCCGTCGTCGACGACCACGAGCTCGTAGGGCAGGGCGGCGAGCGCCGCCGTGGTCCGGTCGTAGAACTCCTGGACCAGGCCCTCCTCGTTGAGCATGGGCGCGACCACGCTGAGCAGCCGCAGCTCGCGGGGGGACATGACGCTCTGAGTGTAGGGGCCCGGCCCGACGCTACGATCCGGGGCCGTGCTCGCCGTCCTCGCGAACATCCTCCAGCCGCTGATCTCGTTCTTCGAGGCGTTCCTGAAGGTCTTCCACGACAACCTCAGCCTCGGCTGGGGCACGTCGATCGTGGCGCTGACCCTGCTGGTCCGCGGCGCGCTGCTGCCCCTGACCTACAAGTCCTCGAAGTCGATGATCCGCCTGCAGCAGCTCGCGCCGGAGATGAAGGGCCTGCAGTCGAAGTACAAGGAGGACCCGCAGCGGCTGCAGCAGGAGACGATGAAGTTCTATAAGGAGAACCAGGTCAACCCGTTCGCGTCCTGCCTCCCGATGGTCGCCCAGCTTCCGGTCTTCCTGTCGCTCTACTACATGCTCCGGGTCGACCTGCGCCGCGACATCTGCCCGGCGATCAACCACGCCGCGGCGGTCCCCAAGCCGTGCGGGGAGACCGACGCGTCGAGCTTCCTGTTCATCCCGGACCTGACGAACAAGGCCACCGGCGGCGTGCTCGTCGTTCTGGTCATCCTCTACGTCGGGTCGCAGCTGTTCTCCACGCTGCTGATGTCGACGACGACCGACCGCAATCAGCGCCTGATCTTCCTCGCGCTTCCGTTCTTCTTCGTCTTCTTCATCATCCGCTTCCCGGCCGGTCTGCTCCTGTACTGGATCACAACGAACCTGTGGACGATCCTGCAGCAGGCGATCATCAAGAAGCGCCTGGGCCCGCTGCGCGCGGAGGTGATGGCGGCGGCCGAGGCGCACAAGGCAAAGGAGAAGGCGGAGGGCCGGGACGAGGCGCCCGTCTCCCCGTTCGCGGCGCTGCGGGCCAGCATCAAGCCCGCGCCCGCCGGGGCCACCGCCGCCGGGAAGCCGGCGTCCTCGGCCCCCAAGCGCCGCCCGGACGGGCCGCCCCCGGCTCCGCCGCGCAAGAAGAAGAAGCGCTCGGGGCGCCGGCGGTGAGCGGCGCCGCCGACCTGGCTCCCGCCGAGCGCGTCCGCGAGCTGCTCGAGCACGTCAGCGAGGCCCTTGGCCTCGGAGCGCGCGTGGAGATTGAGGAGACCGACGAGACGATCCTCGCCACGCTGCACGCCGAGGACCTCGGGCTGTTCATCGGCCGCCACGGCCAGACGATCGACGCGGTCCAGCACCTCGCCTACAAGGTCGCCGCGGCGGGCGAGCGCCTTCCCGCCCGCGTCGTGGTCGACGCCGCCGGCTATCGCGAGCGTCGCGAGCAGGCGCTGCACCGCCAGGCCGACGAGGCCGCCTCGGACGCGGTCCGCACGGCGCGCCCGGTGGCGCTGGACGCCATGAGCGCGACGGAGCGCAAGGTGGTCCATGAGCATCTCAAGGACCGCGACGACGTCGAGACCTACTCCGAGGGCAACGAGCCCGACCGCCACCTCGTGGTGGCACCGCTCGACTGAGCCCGAAACCGTTTCACGTTTTTCACGGGCTGCTGAGCGCGCTCGAGGATCCGGGCGCGCCGACCTCGGTCCACGACCGCGGGACGGGCGCGAACGTGCATATCGCGGACTCGCTCGTGGCCCTGGAGCTCCCGGACGTCGCGAAGGCGCGGCGCATCGCGGACCTGGGGGCAGGGGCCGGGCTGCCGGGGCTCGTGCTGGCGATCTCACTGCCCGACGCCGAGGTGGCGCTCGTCGAGAGCAACCGCCGCAAGTGTGCGTGGATCGCGGCCACGGCTGAGCGCCTCGGCGTGCCCAACGCGCGCGCCGTCTGCGCCCGCGCGGAGGAATGGGGCGAGGGCTCCGGCATCTGCGACGTGGTCTGCGCCCGCGCGCTCGGCCCGCTGCCGGTCCTGTGCGAGTACGCGGCGCCGTTGCTGTGCGAGGACGGGGTCCTCGTCGCCTGGAAGGGCGCGGTTGGGGAGACGGAGCAGGCCGACGGCCTCTACGCGGCGGCGACGCTGGGGCTGGAGCGCGTGGAGGTGCGAGCGGTCCAGCCCTACGCGGGGTCGCAGCGGCGGACCCTGCACGTCTTTAGAAAGGTCGCTCCGACACCCCCCTCGTTTCCTCGGAGGGCCGGAATGGCCGCAAAACGCCCGCTGAAGGCCCCCGTCCGCCGTCCCGAGCGCTAGTTTCGGAGGGGCAATGGGCACTGTCTATGCGATCGCGAACCAGAAGGGCGGGGTCGGAAAGACGACCACCGCGGTCAACGTCGCGGCCTGCATCGCCGAGGCCGGCTACGAGACGCTGCTCGTCGACGTCGATCCCCAGGGCAACGCGACGGTCGGGCTCGGGCAGTCGCGCACCGAGGGTCCTGGGCTCTACGAGGTGCTGACCGGCGAGGCCGCGATCCGCGACGCCGTGCGCCAGACCGGGGTCGAGCACCTGACGCTGCTCGCCTCCACCCCGGACCTCGCGGGCGCGACGATGGAGCTCCCGCGGATCGCGGGCTCGGAGGGCCGGCTGCGGGACGCGCTCGCACCCGTGCGCGGCGCCTACGCCTTCACGCTGCTGGACTGTCCGCCGTCGCTCGGACCGCTGACCATCAACGCGCTGGTCGCCGCCGACCGCGTGATCGTGCCGGTGCAGACGGAGTACTTCGCGCTCGAGGGCCTGGCCGGCCTGCTCGACACGCTGGAGCTCGTCAGGCGCGAGCTCAACCCCCGCCTGACGATCGCAGGGATGCTGCTGACCATGCACGACGGGCGCACCAAGCTCGCCCAGGACGTCGAGCGCGAGGTGCGCCGCCACTTCCCGCAACTGGTCTTCGACACGGTGATCCCTCGCAACGTCCGCCTGGGCGAGGCGCCGAGCTACGGGCGCGCGGTCATCCATCACGATCCCCACTGCGTCGGGGCCGAGGCGTACTTCGAGCTGGCCAAGGAGGTGGCGCAGCTTGGCTGAGCCCGCTCGGGGCATGGGCCGCGGCCTCGCCGCCCTGCTGACGCCGAGCACGAGCGCAGGCGCGGCGGACCGCGACCTCCGCCAGCTCCCCGTCGAGCTGATCGCCCCCAACCCGCGCCAGCCGCGGCGGACATTCGACGAGGCGAGCCTGATCGAGCTCGCGGGCTCGCTCGGCGAGCGCGGCCTGCTCCAGCCCGTGCTCGTCCGGCCGGCCACGGGCGGCAACTACGAGCTGATCGCCGGCGAGCGCCGCTGGCGGGCGGCGCAGATCGCCGGCCTCGACACGATCCCGGCTCTGGTGCGCATCCACGACGATGCGGAGTCGCTCGAGATCGCGCTGATCGAGAACATGGCGCGCGAGGACCTCAACCCGGTCGAGGCGGCGCGGGCGTGCTCGCTGCTCGTCGAGGAGCTCGGCGTCACCCGCGAGGCGATCGGCCGCCGCGTGGGGCGCTCACGGGTGGCCGTCTCGAACCTGCTGCGGCTGCTCGACCTGCCCGACGAGGCGCTGGAGCTGATCACGCGGGGGGAGCTGACGGTGGGCCACGGACGGGCGATCCTGATGGCGCCCGGCCACGACGACCGCCGGCGGCTGGCCCGCAGGGCCGCCGCCGAAGGCTGGAACGTCCGCCGCACCGAAGCCGAGGCGCGCGCCGCCGTCGCGCCGGCCGGCACCTCGGCGCCCACCGCGCGCGGCCCCGCGCACCCGGACGCGGCGGCCGCCACGGACCGCCTCGGCGACGCTTTCGGGCGCGTCCTCGGCGCGGACGTCAAGGTCACCACGCGGGGCACTGGCTACAAGGTCTCGCTGGCCTTCGACTCACTCGAGGACGCGATCGAGCTCGCCGGTCGCCTGAGCGTCGCCGAGCCCTCCTGACCGTCGCTATCATCCGGCCGCCCGGGCGATTAGCTCAGTCGGTTAGAGCGCTTCTCTGATAAGGAAGAGGTCCCAGGTTCGAGTCCTGGATCGCCCACTCGCACGGCGCCCGCACCTGCCATCGCTCGCCGTCGAAGGCGTGTCGAGCCGGTCGCGCCAGGCGACACGACCGCTCCCGCATCCGCACGGGGGCAACGACAACAGTCTCATGCTCCTGGACGGGCACGTGACGCTGTTCAGCACTGCGACTCCCCTGAACGCAAGATGTCCACTCCCTCGGCAAGCCAGGTGCGTGCACGATCGACGTTGGGACCGCTGGGCGCGAGCGTGACGACGTGAAGCTGTAGCTCGGTCATGACACGCAGCGCGCGCCGCGGATCGGACTCGGTCAGCGCCGCCTCGATTCGCTCGGCGAGCCGGTCGGGCTTGACCGGGAGCGGCGCGACGCGCACGAGCAGGCGCTTGGTCGTAGGTTGCCAGACGCGATTGAGCGCGTAGAGGATCGTGAGGACTCGGGCGGCGCCGTCGAGGATCCATTCCGTGAGCGCCAGCCGGTCCCCTGGGCGGATGAGCGTCAGCAGCCCCGCCGGCGCGAAGCCGCCCCAGGGAAGCGCCGCCTTTTCGATCTGCGCGGCCGCCAACTCTGGCGGGTACGCGCGGAGCCGCTCCTGCCACGTCGCGAGTCGGCCGCTGGTTCGCAACGGGACGCCATGCGCGAGCGCATCGGCCGTCGAGTGCATCGCGCCTGCGAGGAGAGCGTCGACATGCCTCTCGGCGTAGTCGCGTGGCCACCAGATGAGCTCGATCGGCACCTGCTCGCGGTAGCCGGAAACGCGCCGCGTTGGGCCGTCCTGTGCGCCCCAGGTGCCGAGCTCGTCGAGGCCAGCCGAGCAGGCGAGGTCGAAGCAGTCCTCGAGTTCGAGCGGCTGACGTGTGACGACGAGCATCTCGATGTCCGACACCTCGTCGGCCATGCCGCGCGAGACGCTGCCGGTGAGCACAACCTCCTCCGCGATTTGAGCCGGAAGAGCGTCCGCCACCCGCTGCGCGAGCGTCCACAGATCCTCGTTGTGCGTCATGGCGACCGAATGTAGACAGGCGAATCCGTCGGCCGTCCCGGGTGACGATGAGCTGGCGGGACGGCGTAGTGCCCGGCGGGGTCTGTCGGGGCAGACCTTCAGTCTTCCCTCGGCGAAGCAAGGAAGTGCTCCCAGGTTCGAGTCCTGGATCGCCCACCTCGCTCCGCGGTGAAGGGCCCCGCCCACCGGGCGAGGCCCTGGTCGCGCGAGTCGCTAGTGGAACGTGAGGACGCGGATGCCGACGTTGTCGAACGCCGGCGAGGCGGCGGCCGTTGGATTGCAGAACCGCATCGTGCCGCTGCCCGGCGAGCTGATCTTGATGATCTGGAACGTGAGGCCCGGGGGCGCCGGGACGGCGCCGACGAACGTGAGCAGCGCGACGTCCCCGACCTCCGCGCCGCCCAGCTCGACGGGGGCGGTCGTGCACGAGTGCGGGGCGACCGCGTCGCCGTCGCCGTCGATCGTCCCGTGGATGTCGGCCCCCGCGAGATCGGCCGTGGTCACCGACCCGTTGGCGATCTTGCCGCTGCCGACGGCCCCCGGCGCGATGTCCTCGTTGTGAACCGCGCCGTCGCCGATGTCCTGGCCCTGGATCGCGCCGTTGGGGATCTTGCCGCTGCCGACCGCGCCGGCGGAGATGTCCTCGTTCCTGATCGTGAGGTTCGCGATCTTCGCCGAGGTGATCGACTCGTCGGCCGGCCCCCGGCTCGCCCGCAGGAGCGCCTTGGTGGACCGCTTGTTGGCCGACTTCGCGAGCTTGAGCGCCTTCTTGGCGATCGAGACCGGGCTCGCAGCGGAGAACGCCCGCGGACCCCCGAGCGCCGGCACGACCATGCCGAGCAGCGCGACCACCGCGATCACGCCGACGAACGTGAGACGATTCGACGCGACCGGCCGCCTCCGCCTGCGCGACACGCTGATGAACGGAGACGACATGACCGACCTCCTGGCACATTGGGCGCCTCGCCACGCCGTATTTGATGGAGCTCTCGGCCGACCTAGTTCGGCGCGCGGAGGTAGGTCAAGGCCACGAGCCCACGCCTATACTTGCCGCGAACCCGAGCCGGTAAGGGAGCGCGTCTTTGCAGGAGATGGTCATCTACGGCGTGAGCTTCGACATGGTCGGCAAGCAGCCGATCGTTCTGCTCAAGGCCGTCGACACGAACAAGTTCCTGCCGATCTGGATCGGCCATCCGGAGGCCGCCGCGATCCTGATGAAGCTCCAGGGGGCTTCGACGCCGCGGCCGATGACCCACGACCTGCTCTTCGAGATGCTCGGCGAGCTCGAGGTCAACTGCACGCGCGTCTCGGTCACGGAGCTGCGCGAGAACACCTTCTACGCGTCGATCACCCTGGCGGTCAACGGTCGCGAGGTGGAGATCGACTCGCGCCCGTCCGACGCCCTCGCCCTCGCCGTGCGCTCCGGCGCGCCGATCTTCGCCGCCGAAGACGTCATCGCGGAGTCCGCGATCGAGTTCGAGCACGAGGTCGAGGACACCGAGGAGGTCGTGGACAAGTTCAAGGAGTTCCTCGACCAGGTGTCGCCCGAGGACTTCCAGGCCGGCGAGGAGCAGTAGCGGCGGCCCGCGCCAGCGCCAGCTCGATGACCCGCGCGACGAGGGTGTCGAAGCCGATGCCGGCCGCGTCGGCGGCCTGGGGGAGCAGCGAGGTCTCGGTGAGGCCGGGGATCGCGTTGACCTCGAGTACGTAGAGCTCGCCGGAGGGCTCCTCGAGCATCAGGTCGACGCGAGCGAACCCGTAACAGCCGAGCTCGCGGTAGGCGGACACCGCGAGCTCCTGCGCTCGAGCCGTCGCAACCTCGCCAATCTCCGCAGGGCACCGGAAAGTGGTGTGGCCGATCTCGTAGCGTGCCTCGAAGTCGTAGAAGTCCTCGGCGCGCGGGATCGCCTCGACGACGGGCAGCGGCTCGGGCCCGTCAGGACCGTCGAGCACCGAGACCGCGAGGTCGCGTCCGGCGACGTAGCGCTCGAGTAGCACCTTGGTGTCGTAGGAGAACGCGGCCACGAGCGCGCCGGGGACGTCGGTCGCCGAGGCGGCGAACTTGATCCCCAGCGCCGAGCCCTGGCCGGCGGGCTTGACCACGATCGGGAAGTCCAGCCGCGCCTCGATCGCGGGCAGCGCGCTCGCCGCGCCGAGCTCGTTGAACGCGGTCTCGGAGAACGCGTAGAACTCCGGCGTCGGGATCCCGGCATCGATCAGCGCGTGCTTGGCGATCACCTTGTCCATGCAGCGGATGCACGCCGCCGGCCCGGAGCCCGTGTAGGGAAGCCCGACGAGGTCGAGCAGCTCCTGCACCGTCCCGTCCTCGCCGCCGCGGCCGTGCAGCGCGACGAAGGCGACGTCGGCGCCCGCCGCCGCGAGCCGGTCGACGAGGTCGGAGCCGACGTCGATCGCGACGACGTCGTGGCCGAGGCGCTCGAGCGCGTCCTGGACCTGCGCACCCGAGCGCAGCGACACCTGGCGTTCGAGCGAGCGCCCGCCCTTGAGCAGGGCGACCCGGCTCACCCGCCGGCCCGCCTCCGCAGCGGCAGGACGTTCTCGGGCTCGGGCACAGGCGCCGCGGCCGGCTCGCGCGCCCGCGGCGGCGCGGGCTCGGCGCCGGTCAGGGTTCCGTAGAGCTCGACCTGCTCGCGCACGACCTTGCCGATGCGCCGAACCCCCTCGCGGATGTCCTCCTCGCCGACCCCCGAGAAGTTCAGCCGCATCGAGGAGCCGCCGCGGCCGTCGAGGTAGGCCGCGCGCCCCGGCACGAACGCCACGTCCTCGCGCAGGGCGCGGGCCAGCAGGTCGGTGGTGTCGATGTAGTCGGGAAGGGTGGCCCAGATGAACAGCCCGCCCTGGGGGCGCGTCCAGGTCGCCTCGGCCGGGAAGTGCTCGGCGAGCGCGTCGAGCATCGTGTCGCGCCGGCGTCGGTAGAGCTCGACCAGCGTGCCCAGGTAGCGCCGCCAGTCGCGCTCGGCGAAGTAGGCGGCCACGAAGTGCTGGGTCAGCGGCGAGGAGCAGAGGTCCGCCGCCTGCTTGCCGAGGTTCATCTTGTCGAGCACCGGCCGCGGGGCCGCCGACCAGCCGAGCCGCAGCCCCGGCGAGAGGATCTTCGAGAACGTGCCGAGGTAGATCACGTACTCGCCGCCGCTGAGCGCGAACAGCGTCGGCAGCGGCTCGCCCTCGTAGCGCAGCAGGCCGTACGGGTTGTCCTCGAGGATCAGCAGCTCGCGCTCGCGGGCGACCTGCACCAGCCGCCGCCGGCGCTCGAGCGACAGTGTCACCCCGGCGGGGTTCTGGAACGACGGCACGGTGTAGATGAACTTCGGCACCCGTTCCTCGGCCTCCAGGCGATCGAGCGTGCGCTCGAGCTCGTCTACGCGCATCCCGTCCTCGTCGAGCTCGATCTGGACGACGTCGGCCTGGTAGGAGCCGAACACCGGCACCGCGCCGGGATAGGTCGGGGCCTCGGCGACGACGACGTCGCCCGGGTCGATCAGCGTCTTGCACACGAGGTCGATGACCTGCTGGCCGCCCGTGGTGACCAGCAGCTCGTCGCGCTCGACCTCCATGCCCTCCGCGGCCATCACCTGCACGATGCAGTCGCGCACGTCGTCGAGGCCCTCGGTCGGGCCGTACTGAAGCGCCTGGGCCGAGCTGTCGACCGCGACGCGCGCCATCAGCGCGGCGAAGTCCTCGGCCGGGAAGGTGCTGGTGTCGGGCAGGCCGCCGGCCAGCGAGATGATCTCCGGCTGGGAGATCACCGCCATCAGGTCGCGCATCGCCGAGGACTTCATCCCCTGCGTGCGGTCGGCAAACAGCCCCGCGTAGCGCTCGAGGTCCCGGGTGGTGGACCGAGGGGCGGTCACGCGTCGGGCTTCGCCGCCGCCCGCCGGACCCCTTGGCGTCTCGTCTAAGGTCATCGCCCTCGCGGGAACACGCTAGCCCATGGACCTCGTCTTCGACCTCCTGCAGGGTGCCGGCATCGCCGCCGCCATCGGCATCCGGCCCTTCCTCCCCGTGCTGCTCGTGGGCGCGCTGGCCGTCGCCAACCTCGGCGTGGACTTCGGCGGGACCGACTTCGCCTTCCTCGAGCAGGCGCCGCTGCTGGCGATCGTGATCGCGCTCCTGGCGCTGGCCACCTTCGCCACCCGCAGGTCCGGCCCCGGCGCGCCCGAGCGCACGCCCTGGGCCTACGCCTTCGGCGCCCTGGCCGTGGCGCTCGGGGCGCTCGAGGCCGCGGGCTCGCTCGCCGACGACGGCAAGCCGATCGTCCCGGGCATCCTGATCGGCGCGGCCTGCGCGGCGCTGGGCTTCATCGCCACGCGTGCGCTGCTCGTGCGCGTGCGCCGGCGCCTTGACGCCGACACCGCCGGGACGCTCCCGCTGTACGCGGAGGGCGTCGCGCTGCTGGCGGCCGGAGTCTCGGTCGCGTTCCCGCCGCTCGCCGTTTTGGTCGTAGCGGGGCTCGTGGCGCTCCTACTCGGCGGCCGCCGCCGGGCGGGGGAGAAGTACGCCGGGCTGCGCATCCTGCGATGAGCGCGGGCGGCCCGGCTCCCAAGAAGCTCGTCCTCACCGTCATCGACGCCATGAAGCCCGCGATGCTCGAGCGGGCGGTGGCCACAGGGCGCGCGCCCGCGCTCGCGCTGCTGATGGAGCGCGGCCATCACGTGGGCGACTGCGTGGCCGCCTTCCCCTCGGTGACCCCCGTGTGCGCGGCCTCGATCGCCACCGGCACCGGCCCCGAGGCGCACGAGATCCCGTCGATGAACTGGTACCACCGCGGCGAGGGGCGCTACGTCGAGTACGGGACGAGCTTCAAGGCCTCTCAGACCTTCGGCTTCAAGCGCTCGCTGACCGACACGATCTACAACATGAACCTCGAGCACCTGTCCTCGAAGGTCAAGACGGTGTTCGAGTGGCTCGACGACGCCGACATCCGCACGGCGGGCACGACCTACCTGATGTACCGGGGGCGCCACCGCCACGAGGTGGCGAGCGAGACAGCGCTGACGCGCCTGGCCTCGACGGTGTTCCGGCACGCGATCTACGGGCCGCGCGAGTTCTTCTACGCCGACATGTTCGCCTCGCGCAAGACCAATTGCCGCTCCCAGCTCGGCCTGCCGGGGATGCGCGACCAGCACGCCGGGTGCGTCGGCGCGCAGCTCGTGGAGGAGGACCTCTTCGACTTCCTCCTGCTCTCGCTGCCCGACAACGACACGCACTCCCATCGCAACGGCCCGTTCGCCCAGGTGGCCTCGATCGCCGCCGCCGACAAGCAGATCGAGCGGCTCATGCACGCGGCTGGCGGGCCCGAGGAGTTCCTCGAGCAGTACGCGGTGATCGTCTGCTCCGACCACTCCCAGAGCCAGGTGGAGAAGGAGATCGACCTGTTCAAGGCGTTCGACGGCTTCCTCGTCGAGCCTCCGGCCACGCCGCGCGCGCGGCGCACCGAGGAGCCCGAGGTCGCGCTGTGCCCGAGCTCGCGCTCGGCGCAGGTCTACGTGCTCGACCGCGATCGCCGCACCGAGCTGATGCCACGCATCGAGCGGACGGCGCTCGCCCTCGACGGCGTCGACCTGCTGATGCGCATGACCGACCATCCCGACGGCGAGGCCGCGATCGTCGCGCGCCGCGGCGAGCTCCGCTTCAGCCACGGCGGGGACCTGGTCGACCTGCGCGGCGAGCGCTGGAGCGTCGAGGGCGACCTCGGCCTGCTCGACCTCGAGGTGCGCGACGGGAAGATCAGCTCGCCCACATATCCCGACGCGCTGGGGCGCGCGTGGTCGGCGCTGCGCTGCCGCACGTCAGGCGAGGTCCTGCTCTCCGCGCGGCCCGGCTACGAGTTCGTCGACTGGGGCGGGGACCATCACGTGGGCGGCGGCTCGCACGGCTCCCTGCACGCCAACGACTCCTACGGGAGCCTGCTGTGGTGCGGAACCGGACCCGAGGACGCGGCAGCGCGGGAGCAGTGGTCCCTGCGCGACGTCGTGCCGATGGTGCGCGAGCACTTCGGCGTCGGCGACTGAGCCGCGCCCTCGCCGCGCTGCTCGGCCTCCTGGCGCTCGCCGCGCCCCCCGCGAGCGCGACCACGGGGCTGGTCGCGCCGTCGCGCTACGACCGCCCGCCGGCCGGCTGGGCGCGGTCGGCCGACGCGGTGCTGGGCACCGCCGACGCACTGCCGCAGGTGCGCCGCGCGCGCGCCGGCGAGCAGCTGACCTACCGCCGCGCCTACCTCTTCGACCAGCGCCGCCGGCGCTGGCAGGTCTCCTACTACGCGCCTCCGGCGGGGTCGCGAGGGCGGACGCGCGAGATCGCCCAGGTGGTGGTCGACGACCGCAGCGGGCGCGTGCTCGAGCGCTGGACCGGGGTGCAGGTCGACTGGACGATGGCGCGCGGGTACTCCGGGGCGTTCGGCGGCATCGCCAACTCGCCGTGGGTGTGGTTGGCGCTCTGCGCGCTGTTCGTAGCCCCGTTCGCGCGCCGGCCGCTGCGCCTGCTGCAGCTCGACCTGCTGGTGCTGCTGGCGTTCTCGGTCTCCTACGCGTACTTCAGCGCCGCGCGCATCGACGTGTCGGTGCCGCTGGTCTACCCGGGCCTGGCCTACCTGCTGGCGCGCATGCTCGCGCTGGCGATCGCGCGCTCGCGAGGGCGCGCGCCGCGGACGCGGCCGCCGCTGCGCCTGCTCGTGCCGGCTCGCCACCTCGGGATCGCCGCCGTGTTCCTGCTGGGAGCGCGCGCCGGCCTGAACGTCGCGGGGTCGGGCGTCATCGACGTCGGCTATGCGAGCGTCGTCGGCGCGGATCAGCTGGCGGGCGGCCACGGCCTCTACGGCCAGTTCCCGCCCGACCTGCCCCACGGTGACACCTACGGCCCGCTCACCTACCTGGCCTACGTGCCCTTCGAGGCGCTGCTGCCCTGGAGCGGGGCCTGGGACGACCTCCCGGCGGCGCACGCGGCGGCGCTGGTCTTCGACACCCTGTGCGCGCTCGGGCTGTGGGCGCTCGGGCGCCGGGTGCGCGGGCCCGCCCTCGGCGCGCTGCTGGTGTGGGCGTGGGCGAGCTGCCCGTGGACGCTCCTGGTGCTCCAGTCCAACTCCAACGACGGCCTCGTCGCGCTGCTGACGATCGTCGCCCTGCTCGCGCTCACCTCACCCGCGGGCCGCGGAGCCGCGGCGGCGTGCGCCGCGCTGACCAAGTTCGCGCCGCTCGCCCTCGCGCCCCTGCTCGCGACCTATCGCGGCGGGCTGGGTGCCGACGCGCCGTGGGGCAGTGCTCGGCTCGGCCGCGCGACGGCGGTCACCGCCGCCGCGTTCGCCGCCGTGGCCGTGGCGGCGCTCGCGCCGCTCGATCTCGCGCGCTTCTACGAGCGCACGCTCGGATTCCAGGGCGACCGCGGCTCGCCGTTCTCGCTCTGGGGGCTCTACGGCGGGCTCGAGGCCGTGCAGGCCGGAGTGCTCGCCGGCGCGGCGGCGCTCGCGCTCGCCGTCGCCTTCGTGCCGCGCCGGCGCGACGTCGTCGTGGTGTCCGCGCTCGGGGCGGCGGTGACCCTCGCGCTGCAGCTGGCGCTGGACCACTGGTTCTACCTCTACCTGGTCTGGTCGGTGCCCCTGCTGCTGCTGGCGCTGCTCGCGCCCTACGGCGAGCCGGAGCGCAGCACGGACTCGATCGAGTCGGCACGGCCGGGGGCCGAGGCGCGGATGAGCACGGCGTTGATCCACGGATCCTCTTCGGCGGCGTCGTAGCGCATCGGCATCTGCGTGCGCATGACCGCGATCGACTGCTCGCGCCTGACCCCGATGACGCCGCCGCGCGCCCCGGTCATCCCGACGTCCGTGATGTAGGCCGTGCCCCCGGGCAGGACGCGGGCGTCGGCGGTCGGCACGTGCGTGTGGGTGCCGACCACCGCGGTCACGCGGCCGTCGAGGTGCCACCCGAGCGCGACCTTCTCGCTCGTGGCCTCGGCGTGCATGTCGACGAGCACGTGGTCGGCGCCCTGCACCTCGCGCAGCGCATCCTCGATCGTCACGAAGGCGGGTGTGGCGGCGTTCATGAACAGATTGCCCGACAGGTTCACGACGCCCAGCGAGCGCCCCTCGCGCTCGACCACGCAGGTGCCGCGGCCGGGCTGGGTGCGCAGGAAGTTCGCCGGGCGCAGGATGTGGGGCTGCTCGTCGAGGTAGGGCCAGACCTCGCGGTGGCGGTAGGTGTGGTTGCCGAGCGTGATCACGTCCGCGCCCGCGGCGAACAGCTCCTCCGCGTGCTTGGGCGTGATGCCGATGCCGCCCGCCGCGTTCTCGCCGTTGACGACCACCCAGTCGAGCTCGAGCTCCTCGCGCAGGCCGGGCAGCAGCGCCTTCAGCGTGCGGCGCCCGGCCGAGGCGACCACGTCGCCGACGAACAGGATGGCGGTCATGGCTCGCACGCTAGTGGACCTGGGGGCGCATACTTGGAGCATGCGCGCGGCCGAGCACGAGCATCGCGAGCACGAGCTCGAGGAGCCCGCCGCGCCGGAGGCGGCCCCCGTGGACCCGAGCCCGCTCTCGCCGCCTCCCCCGCAGCCGCCCCCGCCTGCCGCCGAGCGGGTCCTCGTCCCGCGCTGGATCCAGCTCGTCCTGCTGCCGCTGGCGCTGCTCGGCGCGTGGGCGCTGGTGCGGGCCTCCGGGCCGGTCGTCCTGCTCTTCACGGTCGCGGCGCTGATCGCGCTGCTGCTCAACCCGCTCGTGACGCTGCTGCGCCACGCGCGCTTCCCCCGCGGGCTCGCTGTGTTCACCGTCTTCGCGGCCGTGCTGCTCGCGCTCGGTGGGATCGGCGTGCTGCTCGCCAACCCCGTCGCCGATCAGCTCTCGGCGTTCCGCGACAGCGTGCCCGACGTCTTCGACGGCGCCAACCGCGCGCTCACCGACTTCCAGGCCTGGCTCACGGGCAATGGCATCGACCTGCAGGTCTCAAAGCCGGGGCAGACGGCGCTCGAGAGCCTGGGCAGTCGCGTCGCCCAGGGGTCGGGCGAGCTGGTCGCGTTCACGCGCGACGCCCTCCTGCGCCTGGCCGAGGCCTCGATCGCCCTGATCCTGGTGCTGGTGCTCTCGGTCTACATGCTGCTCTACGGCGAGCGCATCGGGGCGCTGGTCCGCGGCATCGTGCCGCGCGGCGACGGGACGCCCGAGGACGACTTCCCCACGCGCGTGCAGAGCGCGGTCTTCGGCTACGTGCGCGGCCAGCTGCTGTTCTCGACGATCATGGGCGTGAGCGCGGGGCTGACGCTGTGGATCCTGGGCACGCTCGGGATCTTCCCCGACGGGCGCACCTACGCGCTGTTCTTCGGCGCCTTCTACGGCCTGGCGGAGCTGATCCCCTACGTCGGCCCGGCCGTCGGCGCGTTCCCGCCGGTGATGATCGCGCTGTTCTCCTCGACGCCGCTGGACGCGGTCTGGCTGTTGTTCGCGTTCACCGGCCTGCAGCAGATCGAGGGCCACATCGTCGCGCCCAACGTGTTCTCCCACGCGCTGCGGATCAACCCGCTGCTGGTGATCTTCGCGCTGCTGCTCGGAGGTCAGCTCTACGGCATCGTCGGGGCCTTCATCGCGCTGCCGATCGCGGCGGTGATCCGCGAGACCGTCGTCTACTTCCGCCGCCACCTCGTGCTCGAGTCATGGGGCTCGGCGGCCGCGCCGCTCGGGCTGGCCGGCGCGCCGCCCGCGGGCCGCGCGTGCCCGGAGTGCGGCAGCGCACTGAGCGCCGCGGCCGAGCGCTGCCCGGCCTGCGGCACCGAACTGGCGGGCGTCGACGAGACGGTGGCGGCCGGATCCGCCGCCCCGGCCTAGTGGTCCCTCCGCCAAGTCACCGGAGGAACCACTAAGTGGAGGCCGCCACCGTGCCGGCGCGGCCGGCGGTGCGCGCCGAGGGCGTGAGCAAGACCTACGGCGCGCGCCGTGCGCTCCAGGGCGTGACCTTCGAGGCCGCGCCGGGCGAGCGGGTGGCGATCACCGGGCCCAACGGCGCGGGCAAGACCACGCTGCTGCAGATCCTCGCCGGCTCGCTGCGCCCGAGCGGCGGCAGCGTGTCGCTCGGAGGCGGCGTGATCGGCTGGGTCCCGCAGCAGCCGGCGCTCTACTCCAAGCTCTCGGTCGCCGAGAACCTGCGGCTGTTCGCGCGCCTGGAGCGTGTCGGCGACGTGCCGGCGACGGTCGGTCGGATGCTCGAGCTGACCGGGCTGGGCGAGCGCGCTCGCGAGGAGGTCGGCCGGCTGTCGGGCGGCAACCGCCAGCGCCTGAACATCGCGATCGGCCTGCTCGGCGATCCGGCGGTGCTGCTGCTCGACGAGCCCTCCTCCTCGCTGGATCCCCGCCAGCGCGAGCGCCTGTGGGCGTTCGTCGGCGGGCTGGCCGCCGACGGGACCGCGGTCGTCTACTCGACCCACAACGTCGCCGAGGCCGAGCGCTACGCCGATCGGCTGCTCGTGCTCGCCGACGGCGAGCTGCTGTTCAGCGGCACCCCGGCCGAGCTCGAGCGCGAGGTGCACGGCAGCGCGGCGGGGTCGGACTTCGAGGGCGCCTTCGTGCGCTTCCTGCACGAGCGCGGCCACTAGATGGGCCACTGACGCGTGCGCTGGCTGATGCTCAAGGATCTGCAGATCCTGCGGCGCTCGCCGCTGCTGGTCGCCGTCCTCGTTGGCTATTCGGTCGTCGTGTCACTCGTGGTCGGCACCGCGCTGTCGGCCGGCCCGGGCAAGCCGAAGGTCGCGTTCGCGAACCTCGTGCCCGCCGGCCAGTCGGAGATCGCCCTGGGCGGCCAGCGGATCGACGCCGCCGGCTACGCCAACCTCCTGTTTCAGAAGGTCGACCCGATCCGCGTGCGCACCCGGGCCCAGGCGATCGCCAAGGTGAAGTCGGGCGAAGCGCTCGGCGCGCTCGTCGTGCCGGCCGACGTGACCCAGAAGCTCCAGGGAACGCTGGGCCTCGGGGGCGGCGGGCCGCCGACGGTCGAGGTCTACTACAACGCGGAGAACCCGCTCAAGCGCCAGTACGTCCAGAGCACGATCAACGCCACCCTGGCCGACGCCAACCAGGCGATCTCCGGCGAGGTGCTGCGCGAGGCGGCGCGCTACCTCAACGTCATCGTCGCCGGAGGGAAGATCGCGCTCCCGATCGTCGGCGCGGTGGACATCCTGGGCCTGCGCCGAGCGCAGGCGATCATCGACGCGGCCAGCGCGGGCCTCCCGGCGAACGCGCCCGAGCGGGTGGCGCTCGGCCAGGTCTCGCGCTTCGCCCGGCTCGCGGCCGACAACCTCGACCTCTCCAAGCCGATCCTGGCCTCGATCAGCTCGCCCGTGCGCGTCCGCCAGACCGTCATAAAGGGCTCGAGCTCGTCGATCAGCGCGTTCGCGGCGGAGGCCGCGGTCATCGGCTCGATGATGTTCGTCGCCCTGCTGCTGGCCGCGGGGATGCTCGCGCTCGAGCGCGAGGAGAACGCCTTCGGCCGCCTGGTCCGCGGGCTCGTCAGCCGCTCGGCGCTGATCGCGCAGAAGGTGGGGCTGGCGGCGCTGTGCGCGTTCGTGCTGACCGCGGCGATGCTGGCGATCCTCGCCGCCCTGCTGCACCTGGACTTCGCCCGCTCGCCGCTGTGGCTGGTCGCGCTGGGGCTGAGCGCGGTCGCCTTCGGGGCCATGGGGGTGGCGATCGGCGGCATCACGCGCGAGGTCCGCTCGGCCTCGCTCGTGGCCTTCGTGCTCTCGCTCCCGATCGCGGCGCTCGCGCTGATCCCGCCCGGCGCGGTCGCGGGCGGGCTGTATGACCTGATCCGCGTGATCTCGGGCGCGTTCCCGTTCCGCCCGAGCCTGGAGGCGCTCGACGCGGCGATCAGCGGCGGCGACCTGCTGGCGCCGCTCGCGCACCTCGCCGCGCTGGCGCTGGCCTTCGGCGTCCTGGCCCGGCTCTCGCTGCGCCGCTTCGCCTGACCTATCCTGGGCGCATGGCCTTCCCCGCCACGCGGCTGCGCCGGCTGCGCGCCTCGATCCCGATCCGCGAGCTCGTCCGCGAGACCGAGCTCTCCGCGCGCCACCTCGTCTCCCCGATGTTCGTGGTCGACGGCCTGGAGGACCGCAGGGCGATCGCCTCGATGCCGGGGGTCGACCATCTCTCGATCGGCGCGGCGGTCGAGGAGGCCGGGCAGTGCGTGGCGCTCGGCATCCCCGCCGTGCTGCTGTTCGGGCTGCCGCGGGCCAAGGACGAGGACGGCTCGGGCGCCTGGGACGCGGAGGGCATCGTCCAGCTCGCCACCCGCGCGATCAAGGCCGCGCACCCGGAGCTGCTCGTGATCACCGACCTCTGCCTGTGCGAGTACACGAGCCACGGCCACTGCGGCGTGCTGCGGGCCGACGGCGTGGTCGACAACGACGCGACGCTCGAGCTGCTCGCGCGCACCGCGGTCTCCCAGGCCGAGGCCGGCGCCGACGCCGTCGCGCCGAGCGACATGATGGACGGGCGCGTGGGCGCGCTGCGGGCCGCGCTCGACGAGCACGGGCTGGCCGAGACGCCGATCATCGCCTACTCGGCGAAGTTCGCCTCCGCGTTCTACGGCCCGTTCCGCGAGGCCGCCGACTCGGCCCCTCAGAGGGGCGACCGCCGCGGCTACCAGATGGATCCCGCCAACGCGCTGGAGGCCGAGCGCGAAGCGGTCCTCGACGCGGCCGAGGGCGCCGACATCGTGATGGTCAAACCCGCGCTGCCCTACCTCGACGTGATCCGCCGCGTCAAGGAGCGCACCGGGATGCCGGTTGCCGCGTACAACGTGAGCGGGGAGTACGCCATGATCAAGGCGGCCGCCGCCGCCGGGCTGCTCGACGAGCGCGCGGCCGTCCTCGAGGCCCTCACCGGGATCCGCCGAGCGGGCGCGGACATCGTCATCACCTACCACGCCAAGGACGTCGCCACATGGCTTCAGTAGCCCAACCCAAGGTGCGCTCGCGCAAGGACGGCGCGGCGATACCGCTCGACGAGACCGACAAGCAGCTGCTCAACCTCATGCAGGGATCCTTCGCGCTGGTCGCGCGCCCGTTCGAGCACGTCGCGCAGCTCGCGGGCATCGCCGAGGACGAGGTCAGGCGCCGCGTCCAGCGCCTGCTCGACGGGCGAATCATCCGCGAGATCACGCCGATCTTCGACACCCGCGCCCTCGGCTACTCCTCGATGCTAGTGGCGGCCAAGGTGGACCCCGAGAACCCCCACCGCGCGGCCCAGTTCATCAACTCCCACCCCGGCGTCACCCACAACTACCTGCGCGACCACGACTTCAACCTGTGGTTCACGCTCGCCACCGAGCCCGGCTCAAAGCTCGGCCTCGACGGCACGCTCGAGGTGATGATGGAGCGCACGGGCGCGCACTCGATCCGCCAGCTGCCGACGCTCAAGCTGTTCAAGATCCGCATGGACCTCGAGATGGAGAAGGGCACCGAGGCGCTGCAGACCCCCGGCGAGGCCGTCGAACCGCGCGAGCTCGACCCGATCGAGCTCTCCGAGGAGGACGTCGCCACCATCAAGGCCACGCAGGGCCCGATGCCGGTGCGCACGGACCCCTACGCGCCCGCCGCCGAGCGCCTCGGCGTGACCGAGCAGGAGGTGCTGGCGCGCCTCGAGTCCCTGCGCGAGCGCGACGCGCTGCGCCGCGTCGCCGCGATCCTCTTCCACCGCCGCGCCGGCTTCTCGGCCAACGGCATGGGGGTCTGGGCGGTGCCGGAGGAGAAGATCCTCGACACCGGGCGCAGGATGGCCGCCTTCCGCGGGATCTCGCACTGCTACCAGCGCCCGACCTACGCCGACTGGCCCTACTCCGTGTTCACGATGGCCCACGGGCGCTCCAAGGAAGAGTGCGACGCGATCCTCGACCGCATAGCCGAGCAGGAGGGCATCACCGAGCGCCGGACGCTGTACTCGAGCACCGAGTTCAAGAAGATCCGGATGCTCTACTTCACCGGCGCGTTCGCCGACTGGGAGCGGGAGCACGCCGGGGCGTGACCGCCTCGCTGACCGACACGCGCAGCGCCGAGCTCTACCGGCGCGCCGTGCGCGTCCTGCCCGGCGGCGTGAACTCGCCCGTGCGGGCGATGCGCTCGATCGGGCGCGACCCGGTGTTCGTCGAGCGGGGCTCGGGGGCCGAGTTGACCGACGTCGACGGCAACGTCTACGTCGACTACGTCTGCTCGTGGGGGCCGCTGATCCACGGCCACGCCGACCCGCGGGTGCTCGCCGCGGTGAGCGAGGCCGCCGAGTGCGGCACGACGTTCGGCGCGGCGACCCAGGGCGAGGTCGAGCTCGCCGAGCTCGTCGTCGCGCGGATGCCCTCGGTGCAGATGCTGCGCATGACCTCCTCGGGCACCGAGGCCACGATGAGCACGATCCGGCTCGCCCGGGCGGTGACCGGCCGCGAGAAGCTCCTGAAGTTCGCCGGCGCCTACCACGGGCACGTCGACGGCCTGCTCGCCGAGGCCGGCTCGGGCCTGGCGACGCAGGGCATCCCGTCCTCGCCGGGCGTCCTCGCCTCGGCCGCCGCCGCCACGGTGATCGTCCCGTGGAACGACGAGGACGCCGTGCGCGCCGCCTTCGCCGCGCACGACTTCGCCGCCGTGCTGGCCGAGCCCTATCCCGCCAACATGGGGCTCGTCCCGCCCGCGCCCGGCTTCCTGGAGCTGCTGCGCGAACTGGCTGAGGAGCACGGCGCGCTGCTGGTCTTCGACGAGGTCATCAGCGGCTTCCGCGTCGCTCCCGGAGGCGCCCAGGAGCTGACCGGCGTGCTGCCCGACCTGACGGTCATGGGCAAGGTCATCGGCGGCGGCCTGCCCGCCGCCGCCTACGGGGGCTCGGTCGAGCTCATGAGCCGGATCGCCCCGGCCGGCGACGTCTACCAGGCGGGGACCCTGAGCGGGAACCCGCTGGCGGTGGCCGCGGGGCTGGCGACGCTCGAGGCGCTCGACGAGGAGGCCTACGTGCGGCTGGCCGAGACGACCCGAACGCTGGCCGCCGGGCTGCGCGAGGCCGCCGGCGACCGGGCGGTGCAGGTCAGCGAGGCCCCGGGCCTCTTGACCGTGTTCTTCAGCGGCACCCCGGTGCGCGACTACGCGGGCGCCGCCGCCTGTGACCTCGAGGCCTACGGGGCGTGGTGTCGCGCTCTGCTCGCGCGCGGCGTGTTCGCGCCCGCCTCGCAGTTCGAGGCCTGGTTTCCCTCGCTCGCCCACGGGCCCGAGCACCTCGAGCGCACGCTCGACGCGGCCGCCGCGGCCTTCGCGGAGATCGAGTGAGCGCGCTCGAGAAGCTCGCCGCGACCGTGCGCGAGCAGGGCGGCCTGCTGGCTGAGACCGTCGTCGAGCCCGCCGCTGAGGGCCGGCTCGGCGCCGCCGTGGCCTCCGGCCCGCGGGCCGCGGCCGATCCCGAGGGCTACGCCGTGCTGGTCGAGGCGATCTACGAGGGCTACCTCCAGCACTACGGCGAGGGGCGCGTCCTGCGCCCGCAGGAGCCCGACCTCGCGCTGCTCGCCGGCGATCGCCTCTACGCCCTCGGCCTCGCGCGCCTCGCGGCGCTCGGCGACCTCGATGCGGTGACCGAGCTGGCCGACGTGATCTCGCTGACCGCCCAGGCCCATGCCGAGGGCCGTCCCGGCGACGCGGCGTCGATCTGGGAGGCCGGGGTGGCGGCGGTCGGCCACGGTCGCCGGGGGGCGCGCCAGAGCGCCAGCTGAGGGCGCTTTTCCCTCTCCGACCGATATTGTCTCTCTCATCCGTGGCGCCCTCCCGCAAAGAGCCTCCGTCCAAGTACACGACTGACCGCCAGATCGCGGGCGCCTTCGAGGGCGAGACCGTCACGCGGAGGCGCTTCATGACGCTGGGCGCCCACAGCGCCGGCGCGGTCGCGGCCTCCGCCTTCGCTCTGCCGGCGCTCGGGTTCGCGATCGGCAACGCCATCTTCGAGCGCCCGCCGGTGCGCTGGGAGGCCGTCGGCGTCCCGACCGACTTCCCGAAGGACACCTACGTGCCCAAGGTGGTCACGACCGTGACCGGCATCGGCGACGTCGGCAAGACCACGGTCTACATGCGCGCCCGCAACGACAAGATCGACGCCAAGCCCAGCCCGCCGGGCTACGACGAGCAGTTCGTCGCGGTCTCCACCCGCTGTATGCACCTCGGCTGCCCGGTGCGCTTCGTGGCGGCTTCGCAGCGCTTCATCTGCCCCTGTCACGGCGGCGTCTACGACTTCCGCGGCAAGGTGGTCGGCGGCCCGCCGGTGCGCCCGCTGGACCGCTTCTACACCCGCGTGCGCAACGGCAAGGTCGAGGTCGGCCCGCGCTACTCGGTCAACAGCGAGTTCCGCCGCTTCCCGTCCTACCGCGACCCGGCGCAGGACCTCGACGGCATCGGGCAGTACCTCTACCCCGGCCGCTTCTCGACCCCGAAGATCTCCAACTAGCCGATGAGACTTCCCAAGCTCCCCGCCCCTCCGCTCCCGCCCGCGCTGCAGCCGCGGCCCAAGCCGCCCGGCTCCGAGAAGCTCGGGCCGCTCGAGAAGGCCAAGGAGTCCGGGATCGCGAGCGTCGACTGGATCGACGAGCGGACCTCGCTCTCGCCCGGCCTGCGATGGCTGATGTTCCGCAAGGTGCCCAAGGGCACCAACTGGTTCTACACGCTGGGCTCGGCGACGATGTTCGCCTTCCTCTCCCAGGCCACCACCGGCGTGTTCCTGGCCATGTACTACGACCCGTCGCCCACGCAGGCCTACGAGTCCGCGCGCTTCCTCACCAACGAGGTCTTCCTCGGCGAGTTCGTGCGCGGCATGCACAAGTGGGGCTCGTCGGTGATGGTGATCCTGATCTTCCTGCACATGGCGCGGACCTTCTTCTTCGGCGCCTACAAGTATCCGCGGGAGCTGAACTGGATCATCGGCGTCGTCCTGCTGATCCTGACCTTCGTGAT
>JBBRYA010000042.1:0-30091 GCA_038238015.1 Solirubrobacterales bacterium | reverse complement strand
GAAGCTCGAGAGCATGAAGAAGGCCAGCACCACCGTCGACATCGGGGTCGCGAACATGTGGTGCGCCCACACCAGCATCCCCAGGAAGGCGATGCCGGCGGTGGCGGCCGCGATCGCCTTGTAGCCGAAGATCGGCTTGCGGGCGAACACCGGGATGACCTCGGAGATGATCCCGAACGCCGGCAGCACCATGATGTAGACCGCGGGGTGGGAGTAGAACCAGAACGCGTGCTGCCACAGCAGTGCCGAGCCGCCCTGGGTCGGGTCGAAGAACGTGCCCCCGTAGTTGCGGTCGATCAGCAGCATCGCCAGCGCGGCGGCGAGCGCGGGCGAGGCGATGATCACCAGGTAGGCGTAGATCAGCATCGTCCAGCAGAACAGCGGCAGGCGCCCCCAGCCCATGCCCGGCGCGCGCATGTTGTGGATCGTGGCGACGAAGTTGACCGCGCCCAGCATCGAGCTCAGCCCGATGATGTGCAGCGCGATGATCCACGCGTCGATGCCGTTGCCCGGCGAGTACTGCTGGTTCTCAGACAGCGGCGGGTAGGAGGTCCAGCCGGCTTCGGGCGGATGGAAGAACAGCGACGCGTAGAGCACGATGCCGCCGAACAGCAGCATCCAGTACGACCACGCGTTGATGCGCGGGAACGCCATGTCGCGCGCGCCGATCATCAGCGGCACCATGTAGTTGGCGAAGCCGGCGAAGATCGGGATGACGAACAGGAAGATCATCGTCGTCCCGTGCATCGTGAAGAGCGCGTTGTACTTCTCGGGCGTGAGGAAGGTGTTCTGCGGCACCCCGAGCTGGATGCGCATCAGCAGCGCCTCGACGCCGCCGAGCAGGAAGAACAGGAACGTCGTGAAGAGGTAGAGGATCCCGATCCGCTTGTGGTCGACGGTCGTGATCCAGGAGGTCCAGCCGCGCTGCTCGGGCGTCACCCGGCCGGTGAGGATCTGCGGGCGCAGGCGCTCGCGCACCGCCGTGGACTCGGTCACGGGCGGGCTGCTGGGGGCGGGTGAGGTAGTGGCCATGATCTGGGTCCCTACTGGGTGTTCAACTGGGTCGAGCTCTGGGCCTTCTCGAGCTGCTGGCGCTGCTTGGCGCCCTCGTCACGAGCGGACTGGACGTCCTTGCGCTGCTGGTCGAGCCACGCCTTGTACTGGTCGAAGGGCACCGCGCGCACGCGGGCGAGCATGTTGGCGTGGTTGCGCCCGCACAGCTCGGCGCACTGGCCGGCGTAGACGCCGGGCTTGGTGATCTTGAACCAGGTGTGGTTGGTGTAGCCGGGGAGCGCGTCGGCCTTGCCGCCGAGCTCGGGGATCCACCAGGAGTGCGCGACGTCGTCGGCGGAGATGTCGAGCGTGACGGTCATCCCGACCGGCACGACCATCTCCTCGTAGACGTAGTCGTCGAGGCCCGGGTACTTGTAGCGCCAGACGTACTGCAGGCCACGCACCTTAAGGTTCAGCTGGGCGCCCTTGGGCGGCGCGGGCTGATCGGTCGCGGCGTAGGCGACGTTGGAGGCGACGCGGGTCCCGTTGGCGTCGATGTCGGACTTGTCGGGGTTCTTGATCCCCGGCAGCTTGATGAAGGTGACCGCGGTGATGAAGAGCAGCAGCACGGCGGCGCCGACGGTCCACCCGATCTCGAGCCGCGTGTTGCCGTGGATCTGCGCGGCGACCCGGCCGCGGCCGGCGCGGAAGCGCAGCATGAACCAGATCAGCGCGCCCTCGACCCCGACGAACACCACGGCGGCCATCACGAGGATGAGCGTGTAGAGGCCGGCGATCCTGTCGGCGTTGGGCGAGCCCCCGTGCTCTGGGATCAGGATCCCGGCGAGGGTGTGCAAGGCGGTTCCCACGGCGGATCGGGAGTGTATAGACGGCTCGGAGCGACCGGACGCCCGCTGTCAGGAGCCTGTCTACGCCCCCCGGAACTCAGGCGGGCGCTTGGCCAGGAAGGCCTGCACGCCCTCGGCGAAGTCGCCGCTGGCCGCCATGTCCTGCTGGGTCTCGGCTTCGAGCTCGAGCTGCTGGTCCATTCCGCTGTAGATCCAGGCGTTGAGCTGGCGCTTGGAGGCCGCGTAGGAGCGCGTCGGCCCGGTCGCCAGGCGCTCGGCGAGGGCGTCGATCTCGGCGTCGAAGGCCTCGTCGTCCGCCACGCGGTTGACCAGGCCCCAGTCCAGCGCCTGGCGCGCCGGGATGCGCTCGCCGAGCATCGCCATCTCGGCGGCGCGCGTGTGGCCCACGCGCGCGGGCACGAACAGCGACGAGCCGCCGTCGGGCACCAGGCCGATGTTCACGAAGGCGAGCAGGAAGTAGGCCGACTCGCGGGCCAGCACGAGGTCGCAGGCGAGCGCCAGCGAGCAGCCGATGCCCACCGCGGGGCCGTTGACCGCGGCCAGCACGGGCTTGGGCATCCGCCGGATGCCGGTGATGATCGGGTGGTAGCGCTCGCGCAGGGCCGTCCCGACGTCGGGGTGGCCCTCGGGCGTGGCCTCGAAGCCCGCCTTGAGGTCGGCACCCGAGGAGAAGCCGCGCCCGGCGCCTGTGATCGTCACGGCGCGGACGGAGTCGTCCTCGGTGGCCTCCTCGACGGCGGCGAGGAGGTCGAGGCCGAGCTGGGTGTTCCAGGCGTTCATGCTCTCCGGCCGGTCGAGCACGATGCGCAGCTCGCCTCCGTTGGATGCGCCGCGCTGCAGGGTGATGGTCTCGTACACGGGCGGGAGCATGGCACTTGGCTAGCCTGGGACGCGTGGCCGCCCACCGTCCCCGCATCGGCATCTGCACCGCGCTCGAGCAGGCGCGCTGGTCGGTCTGGGACCAGCAGGCGTTCCTGCTCGCGCGCTCCTACGTGGACGCCGTCCAGCGCGCCGGCGGCCTGGCGCTGATGCTGCCGCCCGACCCGGCGCTCGTCGGCGAGCCCGACGAGGTGCTCGACCTTCTCGACGGGCTGATCCTGGCCGGCGGCGCGGACATCGACCCCGACGCCTACGACGCCGCCGCCCATCCCGCCACCGGCGGCACCTGTCCCGAGCGCGACGACTTCGAGGTCGCGCTGGCCCGCCGCGCGCTCGAGCGCGACCTGCCGCTGCTCGGCATCTGCCGCGGGATGCAGCTGATGAACGTCGCCCAGGGCGGCACGCTCAACCAGCACCTCCCCGACGACGTGGGCCACGAGGACCACCGGCGCCACCCGGGCTCCTTCGACGGCGCCGACCACGACGTGCGCCTCGCCCCCGGCTCTCTGGCCGCACGCGCGGCCGGCGAGCAGACCCATGGCACCAAGTCCCACCACCACCAAGGGGTCGCCGTGCTCGGCGAGGGCCTGGTCGAGACGGGTTGGAGCACGCTCGACAAGCTCCCGGAGGCGATCGAGGTGCCCGACCGGCGCTTCGCACTCGGTGTGCAGTGGCACCCCGAGGCAGACCCCGAAAGCGGCCTCATCGCCGCGCTCGTGCGCGAGGCCTCCGGCTCGCGCAACGGCAGCGGCTAGTCCGGCCCCGGACCTATACTCGCCAGCGCTGTGCGCCTGCCGTCCGCCACGCGCGCCGCCGCGTACGTGGCGCTCGCCGCCGGCCTCGCGGCGCCGCTAGTCCGCCGCCGCCTGCGGCTGCCTCCGGCCGTCGTGACCGCGACGTCCGCGGCCGCGCCGTTCGCCGTGTGCGTGCTGGTCCCTCGCTCGCGCCGGCGCGACGCCGCGGTCTGCTGCCTGCAGATGTGGGCCTACCTGGCGACCTACAAGATGCCGTATGACGACCCGGCCGCGCTCGAGCGGCGCGTGCGCATCGAGTACCCCGTGCGCGCCGACCGGGTGCTCGGCCTCGGGGCGACCCCGAGCCTGCGGCTGCAGCGCGCGCTGGGGAGCCCCGGGCACATGGCCCGGTGGGAGAAGGCGCTCGTGTGGTCGCACTGGCTGTGGTTCCTCGTGCCCCACGGCACGGCGCTGTTCCTGCTCGCGCGCCACCGCGAGAGCTTCCCGCGCGGGGCGTGCCTGATCTACGCGACCTTCGACATCGGGCTGATCGGCTACTGGGCGATCCCGACCGCGCCGCCGTGGTACGCCGCCGCGCGCGGGCTGATGGACGACGGGCGCACGCCCGAGCTGCGGCGCATGATGGTCGAGTACGGCGAGCAGTTCTGGCAGTCGCGTTGGCAGCCGCTGTACGGTTTCCTGGGCGGAAATCCCCTGGCTGCCATGCCCTCCCTGCACTTCGCCACCTCAGTGACGGCCGCGCACCTGCTGGCCGAGACCGGACCCGTCGCCGGCACGGTGGCGTGGGCCTACACGGCGACCCTCGGCACCGCGCTCGTCTACCTCGGCGAGCATTACGTCGTCGACCTCGCCGCCGGGCTCGCGCTCGCCGAGGCGATCCGGCGGGCCGCACCGGCCGCCGCTCCGCTGCTGGCCAGCGTGGCCGGCGGAGTGCAGGGCCTCGAGGCACGGGCGCGAGCGTGAGCGCCACGCCGCCGGTCCACGACGACGCACGCGAGCCCCTGGAGGACGAGAACCCCCCGCGGATCGACCTCTCGCCGCGCAACCTGGTGGGCTTCGCGCTGTTCCTCCTGCTCTCGATCGCCGCGCTGTACTTCCTGCTGCCGCAGGTGGCGGGGCTGAAGAACACCTGGCACCGGATCCAGGAGGGGAGCCCGCTCTGGCTCGCGCTCGCGCTGCTGTTCACGGTCGGGATGTTCGGCGGCTACATGATGCTCTTCCAGGGCGTCTACGCCCGCGGGGGCGTGAAGCTGACCTGGCGCGAGAGCTACCAGATCACGCTGGCAGGCCTGGCCGCGACGCGGCTGTTCTCCGCCGGCGGCGCGGGCGGGCTGGTGCTCACCGCCTGGGCGCTGCGGCGCGCGGGCATGCGCCCGCGGACCGTGGCGGACCGGACGATCTCCTTCCTCGTGCTGACCTACCTCGTCTACACGCTGGCCCTGATGGTCTTCGGCTTCGGACTGTTCCTCGGGGTGTTTGCGGGCCCCGCGCCGTTCACGATGACCGTGATCCCGGCGACGCTGGCGCTGATCGTCACCGCGCTCGGGCTCTCGATCGGCTTCGTGCCGACCGACTTCGAGCGGCGGCTTCAGAGCCTCGCGACCGGGCACGGCCGCGTCGGGCGTCTGGCCCAGAAGCTCGCGACGCTACCCGCGACCGCATCGGCGGGGATCCGCGACGCGCTCGCGCACCTGCGCTCGCGTGATCCCGCGCTGCTCGGATCGCTGCTGTTCTGGGCCTTCCAGCTCGCCGTCCTGTGGGCATCGTTCAAGGCGTTCGGCCAAGCGCCGCCGGTGGCGGTGATGGTCGTCGCCTTCTTCGTCGGGATGCTCGGCAACCTGCTGCCGCTCCCGGGCGGCGTGGGAGGGGTCGACGGCGGCATGATCGGCGCCTTCGCGGCGCTCGGCGTCGACGCGGGCCTGGCGGTCGTCGCGGTGCTGGTCTTCCGCGGCTTCACGTTCTGGCTGCCGACCGTCCCAGGAGCCTTCGCCTACCTACAGCTGCGCAAGACGGTGGAGCGCTGGCGCACCGAGCGGCGCTATACTATACAAACTGAAGTGCCTGAGAACGAGACCCCGGAAGAGAGCCGTGCATGGCAGACATCGAGCAGGTGATCATCGTGGGCAGCGGCCCGGCGGGCTACACCGCCGCGCTCTACACGGCCCGCGCGAACCTGGAGCCGCTGGTGATCGAGGGCTTCATGTGGGGCGGCCTGCTCCAGCAGACCACCGACGTCGAGAACTACCCCGGCTATCCCGAGGGCGTCATGGGCCCGGAGATGATGCAGCAGCTCCGCGACCAGGCCGAGCGCTTCGGCACGCGCTTCATCACCGACAACGCGACCCGCATCGAGCTCGGGCGTGACGGCGAGCCGCACACGGTGTGGATCGAGGACGACGCCTACCGCGCCCGCACGGTCGTGCTGGCCATGGGCGCCGAGCACAAGAAGCTGGCCGTCCCCGGCGAGGAGGAGCTCGGCGGCCGCGGCGTCTCCTACTGCGCGACCTGCGACGCGGCGTTCTACCGCGAGCAGGAGACGGTGATCGTCGGCGGCGGCGACTCGGCGATGGAGGAGGCCATCTTCCTGGCCAAGTTCGCCTCCAAGGTCACGATCGTCAACCGGCGCCCCGAGTTCCGCGCCTCGAAGATCATGCTCGACCGCGCGCGCGGGATGGAGAACATCGAGTTCCTCACGCCGTACGTGGTCGACTCCCTCCACCCCGGTGAGAACGGGGCGCTCGGCCACGCGCTGCTGCGCCACGTCGACACGGGCGAGACGCGCGAGCTGCCGGTCAGCGGCTGCTTCATCGCGATCGGCCATGAGCCGCAGTCGGCGATCGTCAGCGGCCTCGTGGACGTCGACGACGGGGGCTACGTGATCACCGAGGGCAAGTCGACCCGCACCACCGTTCCGGGGGTCTTCGCCGCCGGCGACCTCGTGGACCACACCTACCGCCAGGCCATCACGGCCGCCGCCTCGGGCTGTCAGGCGGCGCTGGACGCCGAGTGGTACCTGCGCGACACCCCGAGCGTGCCGACCCCGGCGGCGCTCGAGGGCATCGGCGACCTCGCCGAGGCCCAGTGGGCGGCGCCGGCGGCGTCCGCTCCCGCGCGCTCCTAGCGGCTCAGCCCGCCGCGCGGCGGACGCTGAGCTCGTAGCCCGCGTCGAGGCCGCGGGCGCCGCGGTGGACGGCGACCTCGAGGTAGGCCTGGCGCTCGCGCCCCGCGGGGTTTGCGAGCGTCAGCGAGTCGGCGCGCGCGCCGCGGTGGCGCGAGCGGCCGATCAGCTGCTCGCCGTCGGCGGTCGAGCGCGCCGCGGCGGTGTAGGCCGCGAGGTCGGCGTCGCCGAAGCGCTGCGTGACGGTGACGCGGATGCGCCCGTGCGGCGGGATCCGCACCCGGTAGACGTCGGCCGGGTCCTCGAACTCGTCGAGCAGCGCGTGCAGCCGCCGCGGCCGGCCACCCGACCAGATCGCGGCCTGGTGCGGCGTGCCGGCGCGGCCGTTGGTCCAGGGGATGTCGTCGTTGGGCTCCAGCGGGTCGCGCCGCGTGGGCGCCCGCTTCAGCGCCGCGCCCATGTCGAGCAGGCCGTAGCCGGTCGCCGGGTCCCAGCCCTTGCGGCCGAGGTCGCGCGAGGAGAGCCGCAGCACCTGGGCGACCTGGTCGACGGACAACGCGGGCCGCGCGGCGCGCAGCCAGGCGGCGGCGGCGGCCACCATCGGCGCCGAGAAGCTCGTGCCGGTGACCGGCGAGTAGCCGTCCTTCTCGTCGTCCAGCTCGAAGGCCGCGGGCACGGCGGTGAGGATCCCGACGCCGGGGGCGCTGAGGTCGACGGCGGCGTTGGCGTTGGAGAAGAAGGCCGCCTTGAGGTCGGAGCCGACCGCCGCGACGGTCAGGACGTGGGGGAGCGAGGCCGGGAACTGCGGTGCGTTGCCCTGGTCGAACTCGTTGCCCGCGGCGGCCACGAGCGTGATGCCGCGCGCGAAGGCGCGCTGCAGCTGCGTGTACTCGGCGAAGCAGGGGGAGGAGGAGCCGTAGCTCATGTTGATCACCGCCGCGCCCGCCTTGACCGCTCGCGCGATGCCGCGCGTGGAGTCCGCGCAGGCGATCTCGCTGGGCAGCGGGACGTTCAGCGCCCGCATCCCCGGCCACACGCCGAGGATCCCGCGGTCGTTCTTGGGCGCGGCCGCGACCGCCGCGGTCTCCGTGCCGTGGCCGCTGGTGACCCCGAGGCCGCCGAGGGTCGAGACGTTGCCGCCCTCGAACTCGGGGTGGCCGGGCTCGAGCTGGGCGTCCACGAGCGCCAGCAGCGGGCTGGCGGGGCCGACCGGCGGGGGAACGAGCGTCGGCTCGACGATCGCGTCGCGCCAGCCGGCGCGCGCAGACAGCGGGTCGGGCGACGGCGGCGCCTGGGTCGTCCGGGAGAGCCGGTTGGGCTCGGCGTAGCGCAGGAGCCCGCGGGCACGGAGCGCCGCGGCGAGCGCGCCCGCGCGGGCGCGCGGGACCACGAAGACGCCGTCGACCACGCGCCGCCCGCCGCCGGCCGCCGCCACACGATCCGCGGGGCGCCCGGGGCGCGCCCCGAGCAGCCAGGTCGAGCCGTCGACGCCGGCCGCTGAGGCGGGCCCGTCGTCCGGGAGCGTCATCGGCGGGCGCAGCGGGGCGGCGGCGGCGGTCCCGGCGAGCCCGAGGAGGATGGCGGCGGCGAGCGCTGCAAGGGCGAGGCTGGGGCGGGGCACCAGCGTCAATCGTAGGACGCGTCGCGCAGTCCGTCGCCGGAGCGCGCCGCGCGCAGCAGCGCGGGGGCCGGGCGGTAGCGCTCCTCGCGGTACTCCTCCTGCAGCGCACCGAGCACCGTGAGCACCTCTGCGGGCCCGATCTCGTCGCCCCACTCCAGCGGCCCCCGCGGATGGTTGAGCCCCAGCACCATTCCGGCGTCGAGGTCGCTCGCGCTGCCGACGCCCTCCCCGAGCGCGAACGCGGCCTCGTTGACCAGCTGGCAGACGATCCGCCCCAGCAGGAGCCCGGGCGCGTCGCCGACCCACTCCACGTGGCGCCCGAGCGAGCCGAAGAAGCCCTCGGCCGCGCGCGCGGCCGCCGAGGATGTGCCGGGGCCGTGGGTGAGCTCGATGAGCGACCCGAGCGGCGCCAGCGCGAAGAAGCCCACCGCGCTCCCGCCCGGATCGAGCGCCGCGAGCGGGGCCGCGTCGCACAGGATCGCCTGCGGGCCGCCCTGAAGCGCCGGCGAATCCTCCGCCGCGCCGCAGTCGAGGATCAGCGCCGGCAGCTCCCCGGCCGCCTCCTCGGGCTCGGCGACGCGCCAGCCGGCGGCCTCCGCGGCGGCCGCGAGTTCGCCGGCCAGCGCGCTCTCGCCCGCGACCACCACGAGCCGGTCCTCGCCGCCGCCGGCCCGCGGCGGCTCGGGGTCCTCGGGCCGGTGGCGGGCGCCCTCGGCGTACTCGTACCAGCCGCTTGCGGTCTTGCGGCCGTGGCGACCGGAGGCCACCATCCGCGCCGCGAGCGGCGACGGGCGCCAGCGCGGCTCGCCGAAGGACTGCTCGTAGAAGGACTTGGAGATCTCGAAGCCGACCTCGATCCCGACGAGGTCCATCAGCTCGAACGGGCCCATCTTGAAGCCGCCGCCGAGCCGGCAGACGCGGTCCACCTGCTCGGGGGTGGCCAGGCCCTCCTGGACCAGGCGCAGCGCCTCCAGGCCAAACGGGCGGTTGCAGCGGTTGACCAGGAAGCCCGGGGTGTCCGACGCGTCGATGACGCGCTTGCCCATCGCCGCGCCGGTAGCGCGCGCGACCTGCAGCGCGTCCTCGCCCGACAGCGCGCCCGCCACCACCTCGACGAGCTTCATGAGCGGCGCGGGATTGAAGAAGTGCATGCCCACCACGCGCTCGGGCCCGGGCACGCCGGCGGCGATCTCGGTGACGCTCAGCGAGGACGTGTTGGTGGCCAGCACGCAGCTGTCGGGCACGATCCCGGCGAGCTCGACGAACAGCTCGCGCTTGAGCGCCAGCGACTCGGGCGCCGCCTCGATCACCAGGCCGGCGCCCGCGAGCTCGGCGAGCTCGGCGGCGGGCTCGAGCCGGCGCTGCAGCGTACGGGCGCCCTCCATGTCGAGGCGCCCGCGCGCCACGTCGCGCTCCAGGCGCGCGCGGATCTGCTCCAGCGCCCGCCCGGCGGCGGCCGGGTCGGCGTCATAGAGCAGCGTGCGCGCACCGGCGCGGGCCGCCAGCTGCGCGATCCCGGCGCCCATGGTCCCGGCGCCGATCACGCCGATGACCTCCGGCACCATGGGGCTAGTGGGCTCGGCCGGGAGTTCTGGGCATAGCCCGGCGTAGTCCGGGTCGTGTCTGCTGGTGAACGGCATCCGGAAGCATGCTGGTGGCACGTGACCGGATGCCGGGTGCCAGCAGACGCGGGCCGGGCCAGTCGGAATGCTCAGAACTTGCGGACGGGCCCATTAGCCCGGCACCAGCGCGTTGAGGCCGGTCTCGGCGCGCCCGATGATCAGCTTCTGGATCTGCGAGGTGCCCTCGTAGAGCGTCGTCACGCGCACGTCGCGGAAGTAGCGCTCGACCGGGTGGTCGTCCACGTAGCCCGACCCGCCGTGGACCTGGATGGCCAGGTGCGCGCAGTTCTGGGCGGCCTCGGTCGCGTAGAGCTTGGCGATCGAGGTCTCGGTCGTGCTCGGGCGGGTCTGGTCCTTGAGGAAGCCCGCGCGCCACACCAGCATCCGCGCGGCGTCGGTCTGCACGCGCATGTCGGCGATCATCGCCTGCACGAGCTGGAAGGACCCGATCGGGCGCCCGAACTGCTCGCGCTCCTTCGCGTAGGCCACCGAGGCCTCGAGCGAGCCCTGGCAGATCCCCACGCAGCCGGCCGCGACCGAGTAGCGCCCGGAGTCCAGCGCGCTCATGGCGATCTTGAAGCCCTCGCCGATCTCGCCCATCAGCGCGTCGTCGGAGACCTTCACAGCGTCGAGCGCGAGCGAGGCGGTGTCTGATCCGTGCAGGCCCATCTTGCCGTGGATCTCCTGGCTGGAGAAGCCCTCCGACGCGGTCGGCACGAGGAAGGCGGCGAGCCCGCGGTGGCCCTTCTCGGGATCGGTCTGGGCGAAGATCAGCGCGACCTCGGCGTGGTTGCCGAGGGAGATCCACATCTTGTTGCCGGTGATCTCCCAACCGTCGTCGGTCTTGCGCGCGCGCGTGCGCTGGTTCGCGGCGTCCGAGCCGGTGTCGGGCTCGGTCAGGCCGAAGCAGCCCAGCGACTCGCCCGTGCACAGGCGCGGGAGCCAGCGCTGCTTCTGCTCCTCCGTGCCCCAGCGCACGATCGACGAGCAGACCAGCGAGGTCTGCACGGACACGACGGTGCGCATCGACGAGCAGCCGCGGCCGATCTCCTCGACAAGCAGCCCGTAGTCGACGTAGCCGAGGCCCGCGCCCCCGTACTCCTTCGGGACGATCGCCCCGAGGTAGCCCTGGTCGGCGATCTTGCCCACCAGCTCGGTGTCGAAGTGGTGGTTGCGGTCGTTCTCCCGCGCGCGCGGCACGATCTCCTTGTCGGTGAACTCGCGCGCGCTCTCGCGGATCAGCCGCTGCTCGTCTGAGAGGTCGAAGTCCATGCCGCCACGCTAGCGAAGTTACGCTTGCGCCCATGCCCGACACGAGCCCCGGAGAGCGCTGGGCCCAGTACGCGCGCGAGGGCCGGCTCGCCTACCAGTGGGACCCGTCGCGCGAGGCCGCGGTCTTCTACCCGCGCGTGGGGGAGGGCCTGGAGTGGCGCGTGAGCGAGGGGGACGGCACGGTCTACGCGACCACGGTCCTGCGCCGCCGCGACAAGGCGCCGGCCAACCTCGCGCTGATCGACCTCGACGAGGGCTTCCGGATGATGGGCCGTGTCGAGGGGATCGCGCCCGAGCGGGTGGCGATCGGCCTGCGGGTGCGCGTGCGCTTCGACGACGGCGTGCCGATCTTCGAGCCGGCGCCATGACGCCCATCGCGATCGCCGGGGTGGCCGAGTCCGACCTGGGGGCGGTCGCGCCCGGCACGACGCCGGTGGACCTGATGGCCCAGGCCTCGCTGCGGGCGCTGCAGGACGCGGGCATCGGCCTCTCCGAGGTCGACGGCCTGTTCGCGGCCTCGACGCAGCTGCCGATGGCGACGCTCAACCTTGGCGAGTACCTCCGGATCCAGCCGCGCTACTCCGACTCGACCCAGGTCGGCGGCTCGTCGTTCGTCGCCCACCTCCAGCACGCGGGCGCCGCGATCTCGGCGGGGCTCTGCGAGGTCGCGCTGATCGCCTACGGCTCCACCCAGCGCCTGGCCGGGCGCGCCTCGGCGTCCGTGCAGGAGCTCGACCCCTACGAGGCGGCCTATCGGCCGCTGCTGCCGGTGGGGGCGTACGCGCTCGCGGCGTCGCGGCACATGCACGAGTTCGGCACCACGCGCGAGCAGCTCGCGGAGGTCGCGGTCGCCGCGCGCGCGTGGGCGGCCCTGAACCCGAAGGCGTTCAAGCGCGAGGCGCTCTCGATCGAGGACGTGCTCGGCGCGCCGATGGTCGCCGACCCGCTGGGGGTCCGCGACTGCTGCCTGGTCACCGACGGCGGCGGCGCGGCGGTCGTGACCACGCTCGAGCGGGCGCGCGCCGGCCGCGCCGCCGCGGTCGGGATCCTCGGCGCCGGCGAGGCCCATTCGCACCGCCACATCTCCAGCATGCCCGACCTCACGACCACCGCTGCGGTGCAGTCGGGCCGCCGCGCCTTCGAGGCCGCCGGCGTGGCGCCGCCCGACGTCGACGTGCTCGAGCTCTACGACGCCTTCACGATCACGCCCCTGCTCTTCCTCGAGGACCTGGGCTTCTGCGCCAAGGGCGAGGGCGGCGCGTTCGTGGAGGGCGGGCGGATCGCGCCGGGTGGCGAAGTGGCGCTGAACACCAACGGCGGCGGCCTCTCCTACTGCCATCCGGGCATGTACGGGCTGCTGCTGATCGTCGAGGCGGTGCGCCAGCTGCGCGGCGAAGCCGGCGAGCGTCAGGTGGCAGGCGCAGAGGTGGCGCTCGTCCACGGCAACGGCGGCGTGCTGTCCTCCCAGTGCACGGCGGTGCTCGGCGGCGAGGCTACGCTGCCCTGATCGACCCCTTCTCGTGGATCATCGTGGGCGGCCTGGTGGCGGGCGTGATCGCCATCCTCGCGCTCGGGCGCTTTTACCCGGGCTCGGGCGCCGAGGTGCTCGACTGGAAGCCGACGCGCTCGCCCGAGGCGGAGGCTCAGAACGAGCTCGACGATATCGACCAGATGCTCGCCGCGCAGAACGAGCTGCGCCGCAAGCGCGGCCTGCCCGACCGCGAGGAGGACGAGTTCACCGAGGAGGTACGCCGTCAGCAGCGCGAGCTCGACGAGCGCTCCCGCGCCTACCGCGCCGAGCACGAGCCGCCGCCCGACGAGCCGTGGCGCGCGTTCTGATCGTCGGCTGCGGCTGCCGCGGCCAGGGGCTGGCGCGCGAGCTCGTCGCCTCCGGCCACGCCGTGCGCGGCACCACGCGTGACCCCCGGCGCACGCCCGACATCGCGGCGGCCGGCGCCGAGCCGTTCATCGGCGACCCGGACCGCATCGGCACGCTGATGGAGGCGCTCGTGGGGGTCACCGTCGTGTGCTGGCTGATGGGCAGCGCCGAGGGTGAGCGGGCCGCCGAGCTGCACGGCGGGCGGCTGCGGATGCTGCTCGAGAAGCTCGTCGACACGCCGGTCCGCGGCGTCGTCCACGAGTCGGCGGGGACGCTCGGCGAGGACGTGCTCGCCGGCGGTCGCGAGCTGGCCCAGCGCGCCCACGACACCTGGCAGATCCCGCTCGAGCTGCTCGACGGCGACCCTGCCGACCACGAGCGATGGCGAGCGCGGGCGCTCGCCGCGGTGCACCGCCTGCTGGCCGTCCCGACGCGGTAGACTGCCGAATCCGTAAATCCTGGTAGGAAATAGCGAAGGAGGAGCTCCGACGTGGCCGACTACGCCAACGACGTGCTCGTCGACACCCAGTGGGTCGAGGACCATCTCGATGATCCGAACGTCCGCATTGTCGAGGTCGACGAGAACCCTGCGCTCTACGCCGAGGCGCACATCCCGGGCGCCATCGGGTTCGACTGGAAGGGAGACCTCCAGGATCCCGTCAAGCGCGACTTCCTCGGCCCGGAGGCCTTCGGCGAGCTCTTCGGCTCGCGCGGCATCTCCAACGACCACCTGATCGTCCTCTACGGCGATCGCAACAACTGGTTCGCCGCCTACACGTACTGGTACCTCAAGTACTACGGGCACGACAACGTCAAGCTCGTCAACGGCCCGCGCGAGAAGTGGATCGGGGAGGACCGCCCGACCACGGCCGACGCGCCGTCGCACGAGGCCACGACGTTCACCGCGCAGGCCGGCGACGACTCGATCCGGGCCAAGCGCGACGAGGTCAGCCAGGCGCTCGGCTCCGAGACCAAGCTCGTCGACGTGCGTTCGCCGCAGGAGTACTCCGGCGAGCTGATCGCGATGCCGGGCTACGAGCAGGAGGGCGCCCAGCGCGGCGGCCACATCCCGGGCGCGGCCTCGATCCCGTGGGCGCAGGCCGTCCAGGAGGATGGGACGTTCAAGTCCGCCGACGACCTCGCCGAGCTCTACGGCTCCAAGGGCGTCACCAACGGCTCGCCGATCATCGCCTACTGCCGCATCGGCGAGCGCTCGGCGCACTCGTGGTTCGTGCTTCACGAGCTGCTCGGCAAGTCCGACGTCAAGAACTACGACGGATCCTGGACCGAGTGGGGCAACCTCGTGGACGTCCCGATCGAGAAGGGCGCCTAGCCGCTCGTCAGAGGATGGCCCGGACGCTACGTTCCGGGCCATCCTCGCCCGCGGTCAGGCCGGCAGGCGCTCCAGCAGGTCGGCCACCATCCGGGCCGTCGCGCCCCAGATGAGGTTGTCGCCGACTTGGTAGGTGTCGGAGCGGAAGGGGACGCCGCGGCGCACCAGGCGCCGCCGGCCGTGTCCGGCGCGGACCGCGTCGAGCGGCAGCTCGAGGATCTCCTCGACCTCGGCGTCGGCGACCGTCCAGGCGAACCCGGGATCGATGATCCCGACGAAGGGATAGACCGCGTAGTTGGTCACGAACGTCGGCGTCGGCGGCAGCGCGCCGACGATCTGGACGGCGTCGGGCGGCAGCCCGATCTCCTCGTGGGCCTCGCGCAGCGCGGTAGCGGTCAGGTCCCGGTCGCCCGGGTCGCGGCGGCCGCCGGGGAACGAGATCTCGCCGGCGTGGCGGCGCAGGTCGTCGCGGCGCTTGGTGAAGACGGCGTGCAGCGCGCCCTCGGCATCGAGGTAGAGCGGGGCGAGCACTGCGGCCTCGGTGCCGCCGTGGACGTCGATGGCGAGGGCGTCGGCGGGCGAGAGCAGCGCGCTGCGCAGCGACTCAGCCAGCTCCCGGCGGGTCACCCTAGGTGAGCTCGATCCGCTCGTCGAAGGCGACCTCGCCCTCGAGCGTGCGGTGCACCGGGCACTTGGCCGCGATCACTCGCAGGCGCTCGACCTGATCCTCCGAAAGGCTCGCCGGTATCCGCATGACGAGGTCGAACTTCGTGGGGCAGCCCCGCTCGGCGGGGGTGTAGTCGCAGGAGATCTCCAGGCCGTCGACGTTCCAGCCCTTGCGCTTGGCGTACATCTCCATGGTGATCGCGGTGCACGCGGCCAGCGAGGCGGCCAGCAGCTCCTGCGGGCTCGGGCCGAGGTCCTCGCCGCCCATCTCCTTGGGCTCGTCGGAGGTCAGCGCATGCTTGCGCACCTTTACGTCATGGGTGTATTTCTCGCGCTGGCGAGCGACGGCTTTCATGCCCTAGATCCTAGGAGAGCGGGTGGAGCAGCATCCCCGTGAGGACCTTGGGGAAGAAGTAGGTCGACTTCGGGGGCATGGTCTCGCCGGCCGCGGCCACGTCGCGCACGCGCTCGACGGGCGTGGGCGCCATGAAGAACGCCGCCTGGGCCTCGCCCGCGTCGACTCGCTCGCGCGCCTGCTCGGTCGAGCGCGCGTAGTCGAGGCCGTGCAGATGGGAGATGTCCTCCTCGGTCATCCCCAGGGCGCCCTCGAGGATCAGCGCCTCGAGCACGGCGGTGTCCAGGCGGCGGTAGGGCTCGGGCTTGCCCGGCAGCGCCGCGTCGGCGATCGCGACGTCGCGCAGGCTGAGCATCAGCGGGCGCCGGTGGTGGGCGTCGTAGTAGCCGACCTGGAGGGTGTCCCCCGAGGGCTGCAGCTGCTCGGCGGGGACCTCCTCGGCCTCCCAGTCGCGGGTGATCGACTCGCGCAGGGCGACGCGCTTGTCGTCGGGCAGCTCCGTCAGCAGGCGATGGGTCGGGAACACGGTCAGGCCTGGGTCCTGGAGGGCGACGAGGCACATGAGCACGTAGCGGTGCGGCCCCTCGCCGCCGATCTCCTCGGCGTACACGCGCGCGGTCTCGTAGCGATGGTGCCCGTCGGCGATCAGCAGCTCGGTTGCGTCCAGGGCCGAGCGGACCGCCTCAGCGGCCTCCGGGTCTGAGACGCGCCAGAGCCGGTGGTGCGTGCCGTCCTCGTCGGACACCTCGCCCCACGGCTCGCCCCCGGTATGGGGCGCGAGCGCGGACCAGGCGGCGCCGGACGGGTCGTCGTAGAGCGAGAAGATCGGCGAGAGGTTCGCGCGCGTGGCGCGCGTCAGGCGCAGCCGGTCCTGCTTGGGCCCCGGGTGGGTGCGCTCGTGCGGGCGGATGCGCCCCGGGCCGTAGTCCTCGACCCGCACGCGCGCGAAGAACCCGCGGCGGGTGTAGGGCCGGCCGTCGGGCCCCGTGTAGTCCTGGGCCAGTGCCCACAGCGCGGGCTCGGGGTCGCGCACCAGCACGCCCTCGCTCTGCCACTGCTCGAACAGCTCGGCGGCATGGGCGTAGGGGTCCTCGCCCTCGGGCAGGTCGATCTCGACGACGTTGTAGGGCGAGCGGGCGGCGAGCGCGGCGCGCTGCTCGGCGTCGATCACGTCGTAGGGCGGGGCCGCGACGGCCTGCAGGCCGCCGACCCGGTCGAGGTCGTAATGCAGCGCGTTGAGAGGGGAGACGTCGGCCACGCGGCGGCGGAGGCTAGCGCGCCCCGCCGCGCCGGCTAGTGGACGGGCCCACTAGTGGCGGTAGCCGAAGTCCGCGGTGTAGGTGGCGCCGTGCCCGCCGCCCGTGGGCAGGCCAGACGTGACGCCGATACCGATCTCGCGGAAGCGGGCGTTGAGGATGTTGGCCCGGTGGCCGGGCGAGCGCATCCAGCCGTCGGTGATCTCGGCCGCGGTGGCGAGACGGCCGCTGCCCCAGGCGATGTTCTCGCCGACCGACCAGCTGCTGACGCTGGCCAGGTACCCCGTGGTGCGGATGCGGTCGATCATCGTGCCGCCGCCGGGGGAGACGTGATCGAAGAAGTGCGCGTCGACCATGCGGTCGGAGTGCCGGGTCGCGGCGGTGCGGAGGCGGGCGTTCTCGCGCAGCGCCGGCAGCCCGTGCCGCTCGCTCTCGCGGTTGTGCAGGCACAGCACGGCGTCGCGAACCACGTCCAGGTTGGAGCTGGTCGGATGCAGGTTGGTGTTGGCGCAGCCCTGCGCCTGTGCCCCCGCGGGGACGAGCAGCGCGGCGGCCAGGAGGGCGAGGGCGAGCAGCGGAGCCCTGGTGCGGCGGACGGAGTGCGGCATGGCCCCTGTATCGGAGCCGCGCCGGGGTCACCTGAGGTCCCGGGACGGATATGGGGTGAGGGCCCCAGTGCGCCGCGGGCTGCGATCGGGGCGACCGGATTCGAACCGATGGCCTCCGCGTCCCAAACGCGGCGCTCTACCAAGCTGAGCTACGCCCCGTGACAAGGCGAGTCTAGCCCCAGGACGCCCGTAGGCAGTCGAGCCAGCCCTCCAGGCGGGCTCGAAGCAGCGTGTCGTTGACCGTGATCGTCAGCACGCCGTAGCGCGAACGCCAGGTGCGCTTTTGAAGCTGGCTGCTGTTTGACTTTCGCTGGAGCTTGATCGTGTTCGGCTCCACGCTGAGCTCCCCTCCCCAGAACCGCCGCAGTGCGTCGAGATCCTGGTCGGCGTGGTACTGGATCGCGCAGTTGAGCCGCTTGTCCGTGAGCCGGCGCAGCCAGAAGGCGGCAAGCCTCATCACGGAGGGATCCGAGTTGCAGATCTGAACCTCACAACGCCGGCGCTTGCCCCCTTCGGCCAGGTAGAGGCACACGAAGTCGCGGAACTGCGGGTCTGCGGCGAGAGCTCGGAAGCTCGCGACTCCCGACGAATAGGCGTCTTCCCGCAGCCGCTGGTACTTCGCCTGCATCGCCGCCGTGGCGTGGCGCTGGGCCGCGCCTCGCCGCTCGGAGGCGGGGATCGGCACATCCCGGACCCAGTGGTAGATCGTCGTCCGCGGCAGCGCGAGCCGCTCAGCCAGCTCATCGATCGTCATGCCCTTCTCGCGCCTGAGCTCGCACGCTCGCTCTCGGAGATACCTCGGATGGCTCATACGAACACATGTTCCCATGACGGCCGGACGTGCCGATCATGCATGATGCACGCGTGATCGCGATCACCGGAGCCACCGGCGGGCTCGGCGGGCGGGTCGCCCGCCTGCTCGCTGCGGAGGGGCTTGCGCTCCGGCTGGTGGTGCGCGACCCCGCGCGCGCCCCGGACCTGCCGGGCACGGAGGTCGCGCGCGCGCAGTACCGCGACGGCGAGGCGATGCGCGCGGCGCTCGACGGCGCCGAGACCCTCTACCTCGTCTCCGGAGGCGAGTCGGCGGACCGCGTGGCCGAGCACCGCTCCGCGATCGACGCCGCCGTCGCCGCCGGCGTGGGCCGGATCGTCTATACGTCGTTCGTCGCCGCCGCGGCGGACGCCACCTTCACCTTCGCCCGCGACCACTTCCACACCGAGGAGCACATCCGTGCGGCCGGCGTCGCCTACACGTTCGCGCGCTCGAGCCTGTACCTCGACTACGTGCCCGTGTTCTGCGGCGAGGACGGCCTGATCCGGGGGCCGGCGGGAGACGGGCGGGCGGGTTGGGTCGCGCGCGACGACATCGCCGACACGACCGCCGCGATCCTGAGCGGCGAGGGCCACGACGGGGAGACCTACGACGTCACGGGCCCCGCATCGCTGTCGATGGCCGAGGTCGCGGCGGAGCTTCAGCGCGCGACCGGGCGCCCGATCCGCTACGAGGCCGAGACGCTCGAGCAGGCGCGCGCCTCGCGCGCCTCCAGCGGCGCGCCCGACTGGGAGATCGAGGGCTGGGTGACGTCCTACGCAGCGATCGCCACGGGCGAGCTCGACCTCGTCAGCGACACGGTGGCGCGGGTCGCCGGTCACGAGCCGCAGACGCTCGCGCACTGGCTCGAGCGCAACCCTCCGCGTAGCGACCTCATCGATCTGCCGGCTGCGGGTCCTCCCGATCTAGCCGGTGTTCGAACAGCCACGCCTGCTTGGCCATGGCCTTCGGCGTCGCGCCGTGCGCAAGGATGTGCGGGAGCATGAGGTCGCGCGCGACCCGCCCGATCGGTCCGACCGTCTTTGCGCTCCCCATGCGGGCGCCCCATTTCGTGACGCGGTCCACGCGCGCTCGGCGCACGCCCTCGTAGGTCTCGAGCGCCGCCTCGACGGACCGGGCGTCGCGCAGGCAGCGCGACAGCACGACCGCGTCCTCGAAGGCCAGCGAGACGCCCTGACCCGTCGCCGGACTGACCGCGTGAGCGGCGTCGCCGATGACGACCATCGCGCCGCGACGCCACGCCGGCACCCGGGGCAGGGTCTCCTGATTGCCGAACAGGATTTGGCCGTCGGTGCACGCGACGATGGCCGCGGCCGGCCCGCTGTCGACCGCCAGCAGCTCGATCAGCCGTTGCTTGTGCGCCGCCGCTCCTGGACCCCGGCCGGGCTTGAGCGGCTCGCGTGCCGGCGGGTTGGCGAACCACCAGATCTCACCGTCCGGGCTCACCGTGTAGCCGAAGAAGCATCGCTTGCCCCAGATCATCCGGTAGTCACCGTCAGCCGCCTCGGCGCTGACGTCGATCTCCTCGGTCCGGGTCATCGCGCCGACGTTGCCCATCCCCGAGTACCTCGGAGCGGGCGCTCCCGGGTCGATCAGCCGCCGCACCGCGGAGCGCAGCCCGTCGGCTCCGATCAGCACGTCGCCGCTCGCCGCCGAGCCGTCGGCGAACACTGCGGTCTCCCCGGACGGGGAGCGCTCGGCGCCGGTCAGCCGCTTTCCGTGATGGACGGCGATCCCGCGGCTCTCCGTCAGGTCGTGAAGCGCCGAATAGAGGTCGGCGCGTCGCAACGTCCGCGTCACCGTCCCGTCGTTCAGCACCGGGCCGATCGCCATCGCGCCGAGGTCCTTGCCCTGGCCGTTGAGGAACCGGATCCGACCGGTCGGGAAGCCGAGCGGTGCGACGTCCTCGTACACACCGACGGCCCGGAGCGCATCCATCCCGTTGACGGCGAGCGTGAGGAACACGCCCTGGTCCAGCCCGGCCGAGCGGTCGTACGCCTCGAAGACCTCCGCTTTCCAGCCGGCCTGCTGCAGGGCGATCGCTGCGATCAACCCGGCGGGCCCCGCCCCAACAATCACCGCGTTCCGCATGCGCTCGATTCCTTTCGTTCGGACGAACGAACAGAATAGCCCATCTAGACTCAGCGCCGTGGCGGAGCGAGCTTCCGAGACGCGGGTGGAGACTCCCAAGCGGGCCGGCCTCATCGATCAGATGAACCTGGCCGGCCGGGAGATCAGCGCCGCTGCGGTGATGTTCCACACAGCGGTGGCGGCTCGCCGAGGGCTCAGCGCAACCGAGGAGAAGGCGATCGACGTACTCATGCGTGAAGGGCCGATGACCCACGCTGCGCTGCGTCGGCACACCGGCTTGGCCGCGGCGTCCGTGACCGACCTGATCGACCGCCTGGAGCGCAAGGGCTACGCGACGCGAAGCGCGCACCCGGACGACGCCCGGCGTGTGCTCGTCACCGCGATGACCGAGCGGGTGTACGCGGACATGGCGCCGCTGTTGGCGGACTGGGTGGCGTCGTTGGAGGAGCTCTACGCGACCTACACCGACGAGCAGCTGCGCACGATCAGCGACTTCATGACCCGGGCGGCCGAGCGCCAGCGCACGGCGACCGAGCGGCTGCCAGACGCCTGAGCCGCCCTCGGCCCGCCGCTCCGCTCAGGCCTCGCGCCGCGCGTCGGCGTCGCGCGGCTGGTCGAGCACGGAGAGCAGGGCGGCGACCACGCCGGGGTCGAGCTGCCCGCCGGACGCGCGGGCGAGCTCCTTGCGCGCCGCGGCCTCGCTCAGCGCCGCGCGGTAGGGGCGGTCGCTGCGCATCGCGCTCCAGCTGTCGACGGCGGCGAGGATCCGCGCCTCGAGCGGGACGGCGGCTCCGGCGAGCCTGTCCGGGTAGCCCCCGCCGTCGTAGCGCTCGTGGTGATGGCGCACGATGTGCGCCACCGGGGTCAGCTCGGGCACGGTCGCCACGAGCGCCGCCCCGTGCACGGGGTGGGCGCGCATCAGCTCCCACTCGGCGTCGTCCAGCGGGCCGGCCTTCGCCAGCACGTCCTGCGGCACGTGCAGCTTGCCGATGTCATGCAGCAGCCCCGCGAGCCGGCAGCGCAGCACGACCTGGGGCGGCACCCCGAGGCGCCGCGCGACGCGCGCCGCCAGCAGCGAGACGTCGGTCAGGTGCGTGCCGCCGAGCCCGGCGGAGGCGCTCGCCACGGCCGCCATCGCCCGCGCGAGGCGCAGCGCGTCTGACTCGGTCACCGACTCCTCGTCGAGCGCGGCGTGCGGGGAGGCCAGGCAGACGCGGTTGCGGCCGCTGCGCTTGGCGGCGTAGAGCGCGCGGTCGGCGGCGGCGACGACCACCTCGAGGTCGCCCGAGGGCGCGTCGGTGCACGCCGCGCCGACCGACACGGTGACCTCGAGCCACTCGTCGCCGGCGCGGATCGGCTTGTGCTCGATCGCGTGGCGGACCGCCTCGCCGATGTCGAGCAGCGCGGTGTCGTCGAGCACGGCGGGGAGCAGCAGGAGGAACTCCTCTCCGCCCATGCGGAAGATCGCGTCCCCGTCGCGCGTCGCGGCGCGCAGGCGCCCGGCCACCTCGACGAGCACGCAGTCGCCCGCGGCATGGCCGTAGAGGTCGTTGACGTGCTTGAAGTGGTCAACGTCGACGGTGAGGACACCGGCCTGCTCGCCGCCGAGCGCCTCGAGCCGGGCCCCCAGCGAGCGGCGGTTGTAGACGCCGGTGAGCGGATCGACCTGCGCGAGGCGGTGTGCCTCCGCGCGCGCCGCCTCGAGCGCGCCCTGTGTGAGCTTGATCGCCGTCACGTCGAGCACGGAGCCGTCGAGGAAGCGCCGCCCGTGCTCGGCGCGCATCCGCCCGCGGTCGCGCACCCAGCGCACGCGGCCGTCGGCGCCCACGAGCCGGTACTCCACGTCGAGGATGCCGGTCTGGTGCGCCCCGTCGTGCGCGGTGTCGAAGACCCCCATGTCGAGCGGGTGCACATAGTCGGCCCACACCGCACTCCCCGCGTCCTGGATCGACATGCCGAGGAACTGCTCGCGGCACGGCCCGGCGAACACGAGGCGGTAGGAGTCGTCGGCCAGGGACTCCCCGGTGTAGACGTACTCCTCGATCGCGCCGAGGATGCGGTTGAGCGTCGCGTGCGCCTCGGCGTGGCCGAGCTCGTCACGACTCGGGGGTTGCGCCGGCGGCGCGCCGAGCTGGTTCATTGCCCATGTATCGGACGGGGCGCGCGTGGCCTGGAGCCTCGCCGTCCGCCACGGGTCAGAATGCAGGGCGTGCGCGACGACGACACCATCCTCGTGCTCGGCCTTGGGGACCTCGGGCAGCGGATCGTGAGCGCGATGATCCACCGGCCGGGCGGGCGGCTCGTGGTGGCCGCGCGCAACCTCGAGGTGGCGAGCGAGGTCGCCGGCCAGGCGACGCTGATCGCCGGCCTCTGCGGGGGCCCGCGCGTGATCGAGGCCGCGCGGATCGACCTCGACAAGCCTGACGACGCCGCGGCCCAGATCGCGGCGATCGAGCCGGCGGCGATCGTGCTCGCCGCCTCGCGGCTCACCTGGTGGCGGCTCTCCGACGCTGCCGAGTCGGTGCCCTACGGGGCCTGGCTGCCGCTCCAGGTCTCGATCGTGCGCAAGCTGATGGAGGCGCGCAACGCGGCGGGCGTGGCCGCGCCGGTGGTCGCGCTGCCCTATCCCGACGCGGTCGGTCCCGTGCTCGACGGCGCGGGCCTCGCCCCGGAGCTCGGTGCCGGCAACGTGCTCGAGATGGCGGCGAAGCTTCGCGCGACGGCCTCGGCGAGCTCGGGTGCGCCTCGCGAGGAGGTCGATGTGCGCCTGGTCGCCCACCACGCCACCGAGCGGATCGCGTTCAGCGCGTTCGGCGCCCTGGGCGGCGGAGCGGGCGGGCCGAGCGGGCCTCCGCCGGTGTACGCGCGCGTGTCCGTGCGCGGGCAGCCGCTCGACGACGAGGAGGTCCGCCTCCAGCTGGCCTCCGACTACGCGCTGCCGGGCGGCCGCGCGACCCACCGGCTGACCGCCGCGGCCACCGTCGTCACCGTCGACGCCCTGCTCTCCGAGACGCCGGTGCGCCTGCATGCGCCCGCTCCGGGCGGGCGGCCCGGCGGATATCCGGTCCGCGTCTCGCGCGCGGGCGTCGAGCTGGACCTCCCCGCCGGCCTCAGCGAGGACGACGCGGTCGCCATCAACGCGGTGGCCGCGCGCTGGGACGGCATCGAGCTGATCGCGACCGACGGCACGGTGACCTTCAGCCCATGGGTCTCCGACGCCCTGGAGCGCGCGCTCGGCATCCGCCTGGAGCGCGTCGCGCTGGACGAGCACGCGGCGGTGGCCGACGAGCTGGCGGCTCGGCTTGGGCTCTGAGCCGGCCGCGCCGATCACGGCGCGCAACTCGGCGGGGTACGCCGCGCCGATCGGGCTCTCGGCCGACCCTGTGGTGCTGACGCTGCTCGACGGCCGTCTCTCGGTGCTGCTCGCGCGGCGCCTGGAGGAGCCCCAGCGTGGGAGCTTCGCCCTGCCCGGCGGCTTCGTCGGCGCCGAGGAGTCGCCGCGCCAGACCGCCGAGCGCAAGCTGCGCGAGAAGACCGGCGTCGGCTCGGCGCACCTCGAGCAGCTGCGCACCTACGCCCGCCCCGGGCGCGACCCGCGCGGCTGGCTGCCCTCGATCGCCTACATGGCGCTCGTCCCGCCCGAGGCGCTGCCCGCCAAGGGCCCGCCCGATCGCGACGCGAGCTGGAACGCCGTGCACGAGCTGCCCGAGTTGGCGCTCGACCACGCGCGGATCGTCGACGACGGCCTGTGGCGCCTGAAGGCGCGCGTGGCCGACAAGGCGTGGTTCGTGCGCGTCGCCGGCGCGCTGCTGGCCGAGCGGTTCACGCTCGGACAGGCGCAGCGGCTCTACGAGGCGCTGCGCGACGAGCCGGTCGACACCGCCAACTTCCGCCGCGACGTGCGCGCCACCGGGCTGCTCGAGGACACCGGCGAGCTGCACTCCGACGGCCCCGGCCGCCCCGGCAAGCTCTACCGGCGCCGCCCGTAAGCTTCCGGAGGCCCACGCCTCCGTAGCTCAACTGGATAGAGCACGCGGCTTCTACCCGCGGGGTTGCAGGTTCGAGTCCTGCCGGGGGCGCTCGTCGCCGGGACTCGCGCTGCCCGAAACCCTGCCCCTCCGGCCGTTGCCCAGCGCGCCCCGGGACCGGGAGGATGCAGGGGTGGCGCGCGTCACCGTCACGCTCGAGGTCGCCGGCCTCGACGTCCTCGTTCCCGCTCCGGCTCACGCCGACTTCGAGACGCTCGAGGGGCTGCCCGAGGGCGAGCAGAACCTGAGCTGGTCCCCGGGGCCGGGCAGTGGCGCCTTCGTGGTCTCCACCGGCGGCGGTCCCGGCCACACCGCCGATGGGTTCCTCGCGGGCGAGCGCGCGTCGGCCGACGCGGTCGAGCTCGTGGGCGACGAGCTGCTGGCCGGGCCGGCCGGTCCCGCCCGCCGGGTCGAGCTGCGCTCGCGCCGGCATGAGCCGCGCTCGTGGGTGCAGGGAGACGACGGCCGCCCCGCCGAGGTGCCGGAGCACGACGCGGAGGAGGAGCTCGCGTTCCTGTTCTCCCACGGCCCCGCCGGCGAGCTGCTGCGGGTCGGCTATCGCGTTCCCGTGGCGGCGCCGGAGGGCGCGAGGGCGCTGCTGCGAGAGATGCTCGACGACACCCGGCTGGAGCGAGCGTGAGAGAACGCGAGCGCCGGCCTCCCGTACGGCGCGCCGGCGCGCGTGCGCCGGCGCGCGCGACGCCCGCCCCGGACGTCGAGGCGATCCTGGGCGCGCAGCGCACGGCCGGCAACCAGGCGGTGGTGCGCATGCTCGCCCGCCAGGGCGACCATGACCATGCGCCAGAGACCGGTGGCGCGGCCGCCGGCGTCACGGCTCCGCCGGGCCCGGCGGCGGGCACGCGCGCGGCCGCCGAGGCCGAGGCGACCGAGACGGTCGCGCGACTGCGGGCGATCCACGAGCGCATGGGCGGCTTCAGCGCGACGGCGGGAGACGCCCGCGAGCAGCGCGTCGGCGCGACGGGCGAGCAGCGGATCCGGGACACCGCGCAGCTCCTGAACCCGCCCGGCTCGCGCGATGGCGGCCGGCGCTTCTCGATCCAGACGATGACGCTGCGCTCCGACAACGCCCAGCTGCTCAACGACCGCGGCGAGCGCCCGAGCGACGTCGCGTACTTCTTTCTCGGACGGACCCAGGACAACGAGCTGCGCAAGGGACCCGACGTCATGGGGACGGTCGACGACACGACCATCATCGTCCGCGGCAAGGACCAGTCCGGCCGCTGGCGCAACGCGGACGACCTCATCGGCGTCTTCGTCCACGAGGTCAGCCACCTGCTCGTCTCGGGCTACGGCGAGCATCCGCAGACGCTCGAGGACGCCGGGTCCTTCGATCGCTACAAGGACGAGTTCCGCGCCTACTTCAACGAGCCCTTCGGCGACTTCGACGCCGTCGTCGACCCGGACGCCAAGGCGCGGGCGATCAAGATGCACCTCGTGGGCACGAGCGCGACGGTGGGCGGCTACGAGAACCTGCGTGCGTCCTACTGGGCCGGGCCGGCCGCCACCAACGCGTTCCGCCGCCAGGTCGACGCGCACATGCGCCCGGACGGCTTCAACCAGGGCAACAACCCGCGCCTTGACCGTTTGCACCGGCTGCTCGTGGAGTGCCGGGCGGGGCGCGCGACCGTCGAGCAGGTGGTCCTCCAGATCTCGCTGATCAGCGACGCCGAGCGCGCCGCGGCGCAGACCGCGACGCTGATCCAGCGGCTCGCGGGGGAGCTGGGCGGCACCGACGCCGCGCGCGTGCGCGATGCGCTCGTGCACCCGCGCCAGGCCGGCTACGGGCGTGAGATCAACCCCACCGAGAGCCCCCAGGTGACGGCGTTGCTCGACGCGGTTGCCACCGGCACCGACGATCAGCTCGTCGAGGCCTATCGCGCGATTCCCGCCGCCGACCGAGGCGTGCTGCAGATGAACGCCGCGGCGAAGGTCTTCGTCGATCACCGCACCACCAGCCTGCGGCGCAAGGCCAAGCTCTACGCGATGATCGTCGGCCGCAGCTTCCTCTACTGGGAGCGCATGGAGGCCTTCCTGGCCGCGCTCGACCGCACCCGCGCCACCGAGACCACGGCGACCGAGGTGCCCGCCGACGTGCGTGCCGCGCTGCGCGGGCTGAGCTTCGAGGTGCGGCTGGGCTTCTTCCGGCTGACCGAGGACGCGCGGCGGCTCTACGTCGACCAGACGCTGCCCGCCGGCTGGCGCGGCACGGTGCACTCGATCCTCCGCGGCGACGCGGAGCCGTAGGCCGCCATGCGCATCGCCGGCGCCGCTGAGAAGGGCCCGGAGGAGCAGCCTGATCAGCCTGTCCGGCGCCCGGTTCCCACGCCCGTCCCGCCGACCACGGTGCAGCAGGTGATCGCGCTGCAGTCCGCGGTGGGCAACCGAGCCGTGGCCGCGCTGCTGCGCCAGCCCGCGCCGGCGTTCTCGCCCGCGCCCGCCCCCGGCGTCTTCCCCAACGTCCCGCCCGCCCCCGTGCCCCCGCTCACGCCCGGTCCGGCCGCGCTGTCCCCGGGCCAGGAGGAGGCCGCCATCGCCCGGGCGTCCGCCGAGGAGGCGGCGCGGATCCATCGTCAGCTCAACGCCAAGGCGGGCCCCGACGGCAAGGTCCCGGTCGACTTCCCGCAATGGTCGACGGGGCTGGAGCCGGCGCGCGTCGAGCAGCTCAAGGCTCCGGCGAAGGCCGCGAAGGAGAAGCCGTTCAAGGCGTTCGCGGCCGCGCGCCAGCCGCTCTACGACGGCATGCACGCCGCCAAGGACGACGACGCCAGGCGAGTCGCGCGTGCCGCGCTGCGCGCTTTCGACGCGCCGCGCCTCCCAATGCTGCGACAGCTGCAGGCCGAGCTCGGCGGGGTCTGGGACGTCGAGGACGAGGGGGCGCGCGACGCCGTGCTGGCCGCGATCGGCCTCGAGGCGATCTCGAACGCCGAGGGCGACCTCCTGAACAAGCCCGACGACGTCAAGAAGCGGGTGGCGAGCCCGGACAAGGAGGGCAACTTCCCCGAGTGGTGCGGCTTCTTCACGCTCGACCAGTACAAGAGCTCGCGCCTGGACAGCGACCTGCGGGCGGGCTTCCCTTCGGTCGAGCGGGCGGAGGCGTTCTTCACCTACGCCTACAAGAACTTCCCGGCCGGCTACATCAAGAAGTGGATCTGGGCCGAGGGCGAGTGGCAGCTGCTGAACGCATACCACGCAAAACACGGCGGCAAGCACGGGGGCCTGCGCAGGTGGTTGCCCTACACGAAGCTCTCAGGGGGCGGCGACCTGGAGCTCGACCCCGGTGACGTCGTGATCGTCGACGTGGGCCTCGACGGGACGCCCAACCACATCGCCATGGTCCACACCTACGACCCCCTCACCTCCACGCTGGTCACCGTCGGCGGCAACGACGGCGGCAAGGTCATCGACACCAAGGCGGCGAAGGATGCGCCGCTGAGCAGCAAGCGCGAGAAGGCAGTGGGCCAGAAGCTGACCGACGCGGCGCCCGGCACGGGCGGTCACGTGGGCGTCTCAGAGCACGCGGTCAAGGCCGTCGGCAAGCAGCGTGGCTCGGTTTACGCGATCGGCCGGGCGTCGCTCGTGGACTTCGAGGACCACGTCTACTCCAACAGCCTCGAGGACAAGCCGCCGGCGCCGCTCAAGCAGTAGCCGCTACTCGAAGAAGGTCAGGAACGCGAGCATCAGGTAGATGCCGATCAGCGCGGCGCCCTCGGGAACCGTCGCCTCCCCGTCGCCGGAGACCTGCCAGACCGTGAGCGCGGTGATCAGCAGCGCGCCGATGTAGACCGGCGCGAGCACGAAGGTCAGGTGCGAGGCGAACAGCAGCGAGACTAGCACGAGCAGCGGGAACAGGAAGACCGCGATCTGCGCGACGGAGTTCTTCACCACGGAGATCGCGTCGTCCATCTTGCCCTTGCGCGCGAGCGAGATCCCCGCGAAGTTCTCCACCGCATTGCCGGCGATGGCGACGATGACGAGGCCCGCGAAGGCCTTGGAGAGGTGCAGAGCGCTGATCGCCGGGTTCAGCGCGGCTACGAACCAGTCCGAGATGAACGCGGCGCCGACGCCCGCCACCGCCAGCAGCCCGATGGCCCCGCCGAGCGGGAGCGCCGGCGCCTCGCCCTCCGCCGCGCCGGCCTCGCTCCCGGCCGCGCCCTCGCGCGTGTCGGCGCGCAGGTAGGACCACAGCCATGTGGCGTAGACGGCGAGCAGCACGACGGCCCCGGCGGCGCTGATCGCCACCCTGTGCTGGGAGGCCTTATCGCCGGAGGTGACCGACAGCCCGAGCAGCACGATGATGAAGACGGCCAGCAGCAGCAGCGTCGCGGTGTCGTTGGGCAGCCGCGGGTGGAAGCGCATGATCCCGTCCTTGCTCGTGCGCGCGCCCGCGATGATCACCAGGCCCAGTACCAGCAGGGCGTTGGCGAACAGGCTGCCGAGGATCGAGGTCTGGGCCACCACGACCTCGCCCGCGTTCAGCGCGAAGATCACGACGAACAGCTCGGGCAGGTTGCCGAGCGTTGACTGCAGCACGCCGGTGACGCCGGGTCCGAAATGATGGCCCAGCGCGTCGGTGCCCAGCGCGACCATCCACGCCAGGCCGCCCAGCGCCACGGTCACGACGGGGAACACGGCGAGCCCCGCGACGCCGGCGTAGTGCATCACCCCGCTCGCGGCGGACACGAGCAGCACCCCTGCCAGCAGGAGGCGCTGGCGTGAGCTGAAGGCGCTGAGCACGCCGCAACGATATGCCGCCGAGGCCTACGTTGCACCGCGCCGCGTGACGGGTAGGGCTACGGCAACGACCTTGGAGGAGACCAAGTGAGCAACCTGTCCCAGATCCTGACCGACGCAGCCGAGCGCGCACCCGACGGCATCGCCTATCGACTCGACGACACCGAGGTGTCGTGGAAGGCCGCCGACGAGGGCAGCGCTCGCGTCGCCGCGCTGATCAAGGACAAGGGGCTCAAGCCCGGCGACCGGGTCGGGGTCATGCTCCCGAACGTCCCCTACTTCCCGATCGCCTACTACGGCGTCCTGCGCGCCGGCTGCACTGTCGTCCCGATGAACGTGCTGCTCAAGGGCCGCGAGGTCAAGTTCTACCTCGAGGACCCCGAGGCCAAGCTGGTCTTCGCATGGAACGACTTCGCCGAGGCGGCGGAGGAGGGCGCGAAGGAGTCCGGCGCCGAGGTGATCACCGTCGCTCCCGGCGAGTTCGAGAAGCTGCTCGCCGACCACGAGCCCGACACCGACATCGCCGAGCGCGACGACGAGGACACCGCCGTGATCCTCTACACGTCGGGCACCACCGGGAAGCCGAAGGGCGCCGAGCTGACCCACGCGAACATGCTCGCCAACGCCAAGGCCTCCCACGGGTTGTTCGACACCGACGAGGACGATGTGGTCCTTGGCGCGCTGCCGCTGTTTCACTCCTTCGGCCAGACCTGCTGCATGAACGCGTGCGCGATCGCCGGCTCGACGCTGACCTTCATCCCGCGCTTTGACCCGAGCAAGGCCCTCGAGATCATCGAGCGCGACAAGGTGACGATGTTCGCCGGCGTGCCGACCATGTACAACGCGATGCTCAACGACGACTCGCGCGAGAAGCACGACACGTCGTCGCTGAAGATCTGCTCCTCCGGTGGCTCGGCCATGCCCGGCGAGCTGATGCGCGGCTTCGAGGAGGCCTTCGGCTGCAAGATCCTCGAGGGCTACGGGCTCTCCGAGACTTCGCCGGTCGCCTCGTTCAACCATCCCGACAAGGAGCGCAAGGTCGGCTCCATCGGCACCCCGATCGAGGGCGTCGAGATGAAGGTGGTCGACGACGACGGCAACGAGGTCGACCAGGGCGAAGTCGGCGAGATCGCCATCAAGGGCCACAACGTCATGAAGGGCT
>JBBRYA010000041.1:0-30303 GCA_038238015.1 Solirubrobacterales bacterium | reverse complement strand
GGTCCTACACACACACACCCGCTCAGCTAGCGCGACGGCTCGGGCTCGACGCCCGAGCCGTCGCTCCAGCGGCCCTGCTAGCGGCCTTGACCGTCCGCGGGCGGCGGCACCGCCACGCGGTTCGCAGGCACGATCTGCGGCTGGAAGGCGAACACCTCGCGGCTGCGGGGATCCACGTTCACCTTCACCCACTGTGCGTCGTTGGTGCTGTTCTCCGCATGGTCGCCGAAGGTCTCCACGCGCGTGAAGTTCTCCAGCCGCCGGCCCTGGCTGTCCTGGAACGGCTTGTCCACGCGCGGGTAGTGCGAGTCGCCGTGGACCATCGCGACCGGGCGGCGGAACGCGATCGTCTCCTCGCGCAGCGCCTGCAGCGTCTTGGAGAAGCCGTCGGTCGTGGGGGCGAGGGTCTTGGGGTCGCGAACCGGCGCGCGGTTCGGGTCGTCCATGTCCCACCCGGGGTTGGCCTGCATGAAGAACATGACGGCCGCCGACCCGTGGCTCTTGGCCTGCGCGAACGTGTCGCGCATCCACTGGATGGTGGCTGCCTCACGCGGGCGGCACTCGTCGGGATGGCCGAAGGTGGTGTCGCCTTCGCAGTCGTTGTCGGAGCCGACGACGTGCAGCGTCGCGTAGGTCACGCGCCCGATCTCCCAGCGCCGGTTCTCGACGTAGGGCGCCTCCTGGACCTGCAGGCGGATCCTGTGCTGGCCGAAGGAGTAGGGCGTGTTGAGCATCGTCTCGCGGATGTGCTGCAGGCGCTCGCGCGAGTCGTAGCCGCCGTTGCTCGGGCGGTCGCAGTCGGTCCACTCGTTGTCGCCCGGCGTGTACATCGCGGGCGCCTGCGAGGAGTTGAAGTACCCGACCGCCTGGGTGTAGACCGGGTCGTCACAGCGCGTCGAGCCGCTCTTGATGTCGCCATCGTGGGCGATGAACGCGAGCTTCTGCGCGTTCATGTCGGCGATGATGTTCGGGACGCCTCTGGTCTGCTGGTCGGCGTTGTAGGGCAGGTCGCCCCAGAGGCCGATCGAGTAGGCGCTGTTGGCGTGCTCGTTGCCGTCGTCGCCCCCGCGGCTGCCGCTCTGGTCGGCGATGGCGAAGGACGTGGTGGCCGCGGCCGCGAGCAGCGCGGCGAGCAGCGGGAGGAGGTGTTTGCGCATGGCGGCGACCGTATGGCCGCGTCGCGGGCCCGGTGTGACCCGCGCGTGAAGTAGCCTCGATACGGGTGAGCGCCCCCCGCCGCAATGTCGAGTTCAAGGCGGCCGATCCCGACCCGGAGCGGACGCTGCAGCGCGCGCTGGCGCTCGGCGCGCGCGACGAGGGCGTGCTCGTGCAGCGCGACACCTACTTCCGCGTCGCGCCCGGCCGGCTGAAGCTGCGCGAGCAGGAGCCGGGGGAGGCGCACCTGATCGCCTACGAGCGCGCCGACGCCGCGCAGGCGCGGCTGTCCTCCTACCGGATCGCGCCCGTCGAGCACCCGGGCGAGCTGCGCGACGCGCTCGAGGCCTCGCTCGGCATCCGCGTGGTTGTCGCCAAGCGCCGGCTGCTGCTGCTCTGGGAGTCCGTGCGCATTCACCTCGACGACGTCGACGGCCTCGGCACCTACATGGAGCTCGAGGGGGTCGCGGCCGCTGACTCCGACCTCACGCGCGAGACCGTGCAGGTCGCGCACGTGCGCGCGGCGCTGGGGATCGAGGACGCCGCGCTGCAGACGGGCTCCTACGCCGACCTGCTCGCGCCCGCACCCGACCCCGAGCTGCTCGCGCTCGCTCGCGAGGCGGCGGGCCGCGCCTACGCGCCGTACTCCGGCTTCCCGGTCGGCGCCGCGCTGCGCACGACCGACGGCCGGCGCTACGCGGGGGCCAACGTCGAGAACGCCGCCTACCCGCAGGGGCAGTGCGCGGAGGCCTCGGCGCTCGGGGCGATGGTCGCGGGCGGAGGCGGCGAGGTCGCCGAGGTCGTGGTCGCCGCGCCGAGCCGCGAGGAGTGCGCGCCGTGCGGCGGCTGCCGCCAGCGGCTGCGCGAGTTCGCCGCCCCCGCCACGCCGATCCATCTGGCCGACCTGGAGCGGGTCCGCCGCAGCACCACGCTCGGCGAGCTGCTCCCGCTCTCCTTCGGCCCGGACGCGCTCGCGTGAGCGCCGCGGCGGTCGTCGCCGAGCGCGCCCCGGGCTTCACGCCGCGGGTCGGGCTGGTGCTCGGCTCGGGCCTGGGCGAGCTGGCCGACGGGCTCGAGGACCCGGTCGTGATCCCCTACGCCGAGCTGCCCGGCTTTCGCGCCGGCACCGTCGCCGGCCACGAGGGGTCGCTCGCGCTCGGCCGGCTGGAGGGCGTCGCGGTCGCGTGCCTGCGCGGGCGCTCGCACGTCTACGAGGGGATCGAGCCCTCCGCGGTGACGACCCCGGTGCGGATGCTGCGCGAGCTGGGTGCCGAGACGCTGCTGCTCACCAACGCCGCCGGGTCGCTGCGGGCCGAGGTCGGGCCGGGCAGCCTCGTCGCGCTGACCGACCACATCAACCTGCTCGGCTTCAACCCGCTGACCGGCGCGAACGACGAGAAGATCGGCCCGCGCTTCCCGAGCCTGCGCGATCTCTACGACCCCGAGCTGCGGGCGGGGCTGCACCGCGCGGCGGACGCGCTCGGGATCGAGCTCCACGACGGCGTGTACCTCGCCTGCGCCGGCCCGAGCTTTGAGACCCCGGCGGAGATCCGCGCGTTTCGCAAGCTGGGGGCCGACCTCGTCGGGATGTCGACCGTTCCCGAGGCGATCGCCGCGCGCCACTGCGGCCTGCGGGTGGCGGCGGTGTCGGTGGTCACGAACCTCGCCGAGGGCATGGGCGACGTCGCGCTCTCCCACGAGCAGACGCTCGCCGAGGCCGCGCGCGGCGCCGACGCGCTGGCCCCGCTGCTGCGCCGCTGGGTGGCCGCCCATGGATGATCTCGCCCGGCGCGTGCTCGCGCTCGTCGACCTCACGAGCCTGACCGGGTCGGAGACCGAAGAGGAGATCGCCGCCCTGTGCGCGCAGGCGACCACCGCCGAGGGGCCCGTCGCCGCCGTCTGTGTCTACGGGCGCTCCGTCGCCACCGCCGTCCGCGAGCTGCGCGGTACGGAGATCCCGGTCGCCGCCGTCGCGAACTTCCCGGAGGGCGACCTCGACCGCGAGCGCGCCGTGCTCGAGACCGAGCACGCGGTCGCCGACGGCGCGCGCGAGGTCGACGTGGTGCTCCCGTGGCGCGCGTTCCAGGCGGGCGATCGCGCGGGTGCGCTGGCGGTGGTCGAGGCGGTGCGCGCGGCGTGCCCGGTCACGCTGAAGGTGATCCTCGAGTCCGGCGCCCTGCACGAGCCCGAGGTGATCGGCGCCGCTGCGCGCGACGCGCTCGCCGTCGGCGCGGACTTCATCAAGACCTCGACGGGCAAGCGCGAGCCCGCCGCCACGTTGCCGGCCGCGGCGGTGATGCTCGAGGCGGTCCGCGCGCACGGGTCCGGCGGCTTCAAGGCCTCGGGCGGCATCCGCACCACCGCGCAGGCCGCGCAGTACCTCGAGCTCGCCGACGCGCTGCTGGGCGGCGACTGGGCCTCGTCGCGGACGTTCCGCTTCGGCGCCTCGAGCCTGCTCGGCGACCTCCTGGCCGGCGCGTGAGCTTCTTCGCCCAGGAGCTGATCCGCCGCAAGCGCGACGGCGGCGCGCTGACCGATGAGGAGCTCTACTGGCTCGTGGACGGCATCACCGACGGCACGGTGACCGACGGCCAGGCGGCGGCGTTCGCGATGGCGGTGTTCTTCCGCGACCTCGACGCGCGCGAGCGCGTGACGCTCACCCAGGCGATGACGGGCTCGGGCGCGGTGCTCGACTGGGGCCTGCCGGGGCCGGTGCTCGACAAGCACTCCACCGGCGGCGTCGGCGACAAGGTCTCGCTGATCCTCGCGCCGCTGCTGGCGGCGTGCGGCGCCTACGTTCCGATGATCTCGGGCCGCGGCCTCGGCCACACAGGCGGGACGCTCGACAAGCTCGACGCGATCCCGGGCTACGACAGCCGCCCCGCGCTGGATCGGATGCGCGCGGTGGTGCGCGAGGCGGGCTGCGCGATCGTCGGGCAGACCGAGGAGCTGGCGCCGGCCGACCGCCGCCTCTACGCGCTGCGCGACGCGACCGGCAGCGTCGAGTCGATCGCGCTGATCGTCGCCTCGATCCTCTCCAAGAAGCTCGCGGAGGGGCTCGACGGGCTGGTGATGGACGTCAAGACGGGGTCGGGGGCGTTCATGCCCGAGCGGGAGCGGGCGGCGGAGCTCGGGCGCGCGATCGCGGAGGTCGCACAGGGCGCCGGGCTTCGGTGCACAACCTTGATCACCGATATGGATCAAGTGCTGGGCCGCACGGCAGGCAACGCGCTGGAGGTCCGCGAGGCGCTCGACGTGCTCCGCGACGGCCGTGGCGAGCCGCGCCTGATCGAGGTCACGCTCGCGCTCGCGCGCGCGGCACTGGAGCTGGCGGGCGTCGACGCCGACCCCGAGCGCGTGCTCGCCTCCGGCGAGCCGGCCGAGCGCTTCGCCCGGATGGTCTCCGCGCTCGGCGGGCCCGCGGACCTGCTCGAGGAGCCCGCGCGACATCTCGCTGAGGCCCCGGTCCAGCGCGAGGTGCCCGGCGGCGAGGGTGTGGTCACCCGCGTGCACGTGCGCGACCTCGGCCTCGCGGTGATGGAGCTCGGCGGCGGCCGCCGCGGCGAGAGCGACGACATCGACCCGGCGGTCGGGCTCGCGGAGGTCGCCGGGCTCGGCGAGCCGGCCGCCCGCCTCGCGGTCGTGCATGCGCGCGACGAGGCGAGCGCCGAGCGCATCGGGGCGCTCGTCCAGGCCGCGTTCGAGACCGGCGAGCAGGCGCCCGCTCCGTCGCCGCTCGTCGAGCGGATCTAGCGCAGCGGCCGCAGCCGGACCCGGGCGATCCCGGGCATGGGAAGCTCGAGCACAAGCTCGGCGCGACCGTCCTCAGCACCGGCCTCGGCCAGCTGCTCCTCGTCGAGCCGGTCGGCCGCTCGCAGCGCCTCCCATTGCCCGGCGTCCGGCCAGTCCGCCTCCTCCGTCCAGCGCGCGGCGAGGTTCGAGTGCCGCTCGTCCACGCGGGCGACGCTGACGCTGTGGCGGCCGGGGCGCAGGCCTTCGAGCGAGATCTTCACGGTCCGGTCGAGCAGCGGATCGCCGTTCGCCTTGGACTGGTCGAGCGTGCCGTTCCAGACTAGGACGTCGATGCCGCCGTCCGGCGCCCGCGCCGCCCATGCGTCCACGAGCGAGCGGGCACCGTCGCCGTGCAGTTCGTGCTCCACCAGGTCAGTGCCCAATTGCTCCGCGAGGACAAGCGCCCACCAGCGCGGCTTGCGCAGGTTGCCCAGCGCCAGCAGACCGAACCCGCCGTGGAGCAGGCTCGGTGCACGGCCGAGCTCCTCGAAGTGATCGGAGACCACCCAGTAGGCCAGGGCTTCGGCACGGCCCTGGACGCTCTTCATCCCGTGCAGGAGGAAGACGGCGCTGAACACGGTGTCGTTGATCGGGTTGAAGTGCGTCGGCGTGACGCCCCACTCCGTCCACCAGACCTGCACGTCCTCGAGCCCGCGGACCCGCAGCGCCTCGCCGACGTCGAGGGGAAGGTTGCCGTAGGTGTGCGTAGTGAGGAAGTCGAGCGGCGCGCCGGTCTCGATCACGTGGTCGAGAAACGACGTGATCCAGCCCGCGGCCGCGGTGGCCGGCCCGCCGACGGGCAGCCGCGCGTCAACGTCCTTCACCGCGGCGGCGGCGACGTCGTAGAGGCGCAGATAGTCCGCCTCGGTGCCCGTCCAGAAGACCTCGAGGTTGGCCTCATTCCAGACCTCGAAGCCCCACGTCCGGACCTCCTCGGCGCCGTAGCGGTCGACGAGGTGGGCGGTGAGGCGCGCGATCAACACGCCCCAGCGGTCCCAGTCGCGTGGCGGCGAGATGATCGCGCCGTATTCGAACACCGTCGCGGCCGGATCGGAGGCGAGGTCGCGTGGCATGAACGACAACTCGACGATCGGGCGCAGCCCGATCTCCAGCACGCGGTCATAGATGCGGTCGACCGCGCTGAAGTCGTACACCGGCTCGCCGGCGTCCTCGCGATACACCCCGAGGTCGTCGTGGAGGATCGCGTGGGCACGGACACGGTCGGCGCCGAGCTCGTCGCGCGCCATCACGAGCGCCGCATCGAACTCCTTCGCGATGGCGCTCGCGCTCGGGCCCGCGCTCCGCTCGAGCAGTTGCGACAGCCGCTCGGAGCCGATCATGTGCCACACGGGGCGCAACGGCCGCGCGGGCTCGTCAGCGCGCACCGCCAGCTCGAGCGGCGCGGCGGGATCCGTTCCGGGGCGGGCCGCGACCGGCTTGGACGCCGCGCCGGGCTCCGACTCGATCGCGGCGATCGCCGCGACGCGGTAGAAGCACTCCTCTTCGCGCGCCCCGGTGGTGTCGGCGTAGGCAGGCCCGGGATGGTGGAGCACGTCGCGGGACTCGTGGTCCACGAGCTCCCAGGGCCCGTCAGCGGACGGGCCCCGGTAGATCGCGTAACCGGCCGCGCCCTCGACAGGCTCCCAGCTCAACGTCACCTGGCCGGCCCCGGACTGCGCGTGCAGCCCCGCGGGCGCCGACAGCTCGGGAGTCCCGAGCGTGGCGGCGCCGCGGCGCCGGTCGATTCGCGCCTCCCAGTCGGCCCGCGCGCCGGCCTTGGTCACCGGCCACCGCCGGCGCCGGCGGTGAACTCCTCCTCCGCGAGCAGCGGGCGGACCTTGGCCTCGACCGAGCCGGTGGAGAAGTACCGCTGCAGGCGATCGCCGGTCAGCTCGTTCGCCAGGGCGGCCATGATCATGCCCTGGTCGAGCGACAGGTGGAACTTCGAGACCTTGCCGGTCTGCACGTTGACCGAGTCGTAGAAGCCGCCCTTGCCGTACACGTCGAAGTGCTTGCGCAGCTTCGAGAGGTTCTTGAGCGCCGCCTTGCGGTCGAAGTCGAGCGCGAGGAACGACGCGTGCGGAGTGACCACGCCGTTGGTGTACGCGCTCTGCGGCGGTGTCGGCTGGGCCGGGCGGCAGTCGCCGAAGCCTCCATCGACCCGCGTCTTGTCATTGTTGGATGAGTAGCCGTCAGGGTTCATGCCGATGGCGTCCACCCCGTACTCGCTGTAGCCGCCCTCGGGCTTGTTGGCGGGTGAGAAACCCCAGTAGCCGTACCCGGCGTCCTGCCTGCCGTGCTCGATCTGGGACTGCACGTAGAGCGGGTGATTGACGCCCCAGGAACGCGGCCCCCACTGCTCCTCGGGGACCAGTAGCGGCACCATCAGGGCTTCGAACATGCTGCCGCCCCAGCTCGGGACGAGATTCTTGCCGCGGTAGCTGTAATGGCCCTCGAAGACGTCCACGCCCTCGTAGGACCGGGTCACGCCGGCCGGTTGCTGCTCCTGCCAGCTCCAATCGCACGTGCTCGGGAAGGTGCGGAAGAGCTTGAAGTAGTGCTCTGCGGGCACCTGGCCGCGAGCGATCGCGATGTAGGAGGCGATTCGGGGCTCGGTGTTGAGGGTGCCGTAGTGATGGCAGGTGAAGTAGTCGCCGTCCTTGGGCACGTTGCACTGCGGCGGGGGATCGTCCCAGGCGCCGCCGCGCATCTGGCCGACCTCGGGGTCGTAGTAGAAGCCGAAGTCCATCGGCTCATAGAGCTTGCGGGCCTCGGCCGCGAGCGAGGGCTCGGCGCGCTCCACCATCATCAGCGCCGCGGCCAGCCAGCCGTTGTCGACCGTCGACAAGAACGGGAACACCGTGGAGTTGTCGACCGGCCAGACGGTCAGCTTGGCGCCCGTCTTCGGCGAGTACCAGTTGAAGAACTGCCCGCTCTTCTCGTGTCGCTCCATCCGCCCGAGCGTTCCGAGGGTCTGCGCGAGCCGCGTTTGCGCGTCACGACGGCTGATCACCTTCATGTCGCGGGCACCGATCGTGCTCCACAGGTAAGCCGCGATGTTGGTGGGCGAGGTGTACTCGCTGCGGACGCCCTCGGACGAGACGTTGTCGGCGGGCAGTCCGGTGTTCTCGTCGGTCATGGCCACGAACGACTTCCAGGTGTCCGCCGCGTATCCATGCATGGTGCGGTCGGGACTGTCGGCGGCGGCCGGTGCCGCGAGCGCCAGCGCGAGCGCGGTGACCAGCAGTGGTAGGAGCTGTCGGTGCATGGTGAGGACCCCTTTTCTTTCTCAGCCTTTGAGGCCGGTCATTGCGATGCTCTGGGTGAACTGGCGCTGCAGGATCAGGAACACGGCGATCACGGGAAACACGAGCGCGATGGAGCCCGCCATCAGCAGCCCGTAGTCGGCCTTGTGCTGTCCGATCGCAAAGGTCGCCAGGGCGACTGGCAGCGTGTACTTGCTCTCGTCCGTCAGCGCGACGAGCGGCCACAGGAAGTTGTTCCAGCTGGCCAGGAACTGGAAGATGCCGAGCGCCGCGAGCGCCGGCCTCACAAGCGGGATGACGATGCTGCGGAAGATCCGCCACTCCGAGGCCCCGTCGATCCGCGCCGCATCGAGCAGCTCATCGGGCAGCCCGATGATGAACTGGCGCATGAGAAAGACACCGAACGCCCCGGCCGCGAAGGGCAGGATGACGGCCGCGTAGGAGTTGATCAGCCCGAGCTTGCTCATCAGGACGAACAGTGGGACGAGCGTGACGCTGCCCGGCACCATCAGCGTCGCGACGACGAGGCCGAAGATGCCTCGCTTGCCGGCGAAGTGCAGCTTGGCCAGCGCGTAGCCGGCCATCGAGCAGAACACCAGGTTGGCGAGCGTGACGACCACAGCGATGAACGCGGAGTTGAAGAAGAACTGCGCGAAGTCCAGGCGCTTGAACATGCGGCTGAAGTTGTCGAGCGTGGGCGCCGCGGGCAGCAGGGTCGGTGGCGAGGCCAGCAGCTCGTGCTGCGTCTTGACCGACCCGAGCAGCATCCATAGGAACGGCCCGATCATCAGCAGCAGTCCGAGCGAGAGCGCGATGTAGAGGCCCCAGGGACGACGGTCTCCGACGGCGGACCCCGACGAGGCCCTCGGCGTCCTTGTCACGCGGCGAGCGCGGGCGAGCCCGGCGGCGGTCATGACTGCGGCCTCAGGAAGCGAAACTGCAGGACCGCCAGCACGGCGATGATCACAAACAGGATGTAGGCGATCGCGCTCGCGTAGCCGAGGTTGAAGAAGCGGAAGCCCTGCTCGTAGATGAGCATCGATGTGGTCAGCGTCGAATCCACGGGCCCGCCCTTGGTCATCACGAACGGCTCCTCGAAGACCTGCAGATAGCCGATCGAGGTGATCACGCCGACGAACAGCGTCGCCGGTCGCAGCAGCGGCAGCGTGATGAAGCGGAACAGAGACCAGCCGCGGGCGCCGTCGACCTTGGCGGCGTCATAGAGCGCCGGGTCGATGGTCTGCAGCGCAGCGAGGAAGATGACCATCGAGAAGCCGACGTTGCGCCAGATCCCCAGCGCGATGATCGACGGCATCGAGGTCTTGGTGTTGCCGAGCCAGTCGGGTCCGGCGATCCCGAGCTGCTCGAGCAGGCTGTTGACCAGGCCGACGTCCGGGGCCAGCAGGTAGCGCCAGATCACGGCGATGGCGACGATGCTCGTCACCACGGGCAGGTAGTAGCCGACGCGGAACACCGTCTTCATACGTCCCACGACGAGGTTGAGCGCCACGGCCACGGCGATCGCGCACACGATCGTCCCCGGCACGCCGACCACGACGAAGTAGGCCGTGTTGCGCAGCGACTTCAGGAAACGATCGTCGCTGAGCGCCTTCGTGTAGTTCTCGAGCCCGACGAACTCGGCGGACGTCCAGCTCTGGATGTTGCCGATGTTGAAGGAGGTGAAGGAGATCAGGAACGACGCGACGATCGGAATCGCCATGAACACAGCGAAGAGCGCGACGAAGGGCGAGCTGAAGGCCCACCCGATGAGGTGCCCGCGCGGGCGGGGCCGGGCGCGTCGCGCCCTGCCCCGCTCGGCGGTTGCCGTTGCAGCAGCCATGGTTCAGGAGGTCCCGATCGACTCGGCCTTCTGCTGCATCTCCTTCGTGGACTGCGCAGGCGGCGTGGTGCCCGAGAACGCCTTCTCCAGCTCGGTGTTGAGCGTGTCCCCGACCTCGTCCCAGCGCGGGATCGGCGGCGGGGCCTTGGTGTCCTTGAGCTGCTCGCCGAACACCGCCACGTTCTTGTCCCGCTTGAGCGCGGGCTCGTTCCAGGCGGCCTGCACGGCAGGCAGGTCCGCGGCCTGCTCGTAGAACTTGGCCTGCTGGGCGGGCTGGCTGAGCCAATCGACGAACTTCCAGGCCGCCGCCTTGTTCTTGGACTGCTTGAAGACGACCATGTTGCCGCCGCCGACGAACGACGTGCCTGAGCTCTTGACCGGCATCTTGGCGACGGCCCACTTGCCCTTGATGTCCTTGCCACCGGTGTCCTTGATCAGGCCGAGGTGCCAGGGGCCGCTGAAGAACATCGGGTGAGTGCCGCGTACGAACGCGGGCGTGATGTCAAAGCCGGCCGGCGTCGAGCTGGGGGCCAGCCCCTCGTCGAAGAAGGACTTGTAGAAGGCCGTCGCCTCGGTGGCCTGCGGGGAGTTGAAGGCGAACTTGCCGTCCTTGAAGGCGTCCCCGCCGTCCTGCCAGACGAACGGCAGCCACTCCTGCCAGTTGTTGGTGGAGAGGCCGATGCCGTACTTGGTGCCGGCCTTCTGCTTGAGCGCTCTGGCCATCGACTTGAGCTCATCCCAGGTCTTGGGCGGCGCGGTGATGCCGGCCTTCTTGGCGAGGTCGGTGCGGTAGTAGAGGACGCGCGTCTCGACGTACCACGGCACGCCGAGGCGCTTTCCGTCGATCACCGTGGTCGATTGCGCGGACGGGAAGAACTTGCCGCCGTCGATCGAGGAGGGGACTTCCTCCAGCGCGCCGGCCTTGGCGAACTCGGCGTTCCAGGTGGTCCCGATGTGGCCGACGTCCGGCGTCTTGGCGCCGGCGATCGAGGTCAGGTACTTGTCGTGGGCGGCGTCCTGGGCGATCGGCGTGACCTTGACCGTGAGGCCGGGGTTCTGCTGCTCGAACTGCTTGGCCAGCGCGCCGAGCTTCTCGCCCTCGACCCCCGAGGACCAGACCGTCAGGTTGCCGGTCACCTTGCCGCTGGGCACCGCGGCCTTCTTGTCGGACCCACCGCAGGCCGCGACCGTGAGGCCGAGCCACAGCGCCGCGATGAACATGAACTTGCGTGCGGCGTTCGTCACGTCACACCACCTCCTCCAGTTGTGCTTTGACCCGTGTCGGCGCATCCGCAGCTCGCTCGCACGATCAGCTCGGTCGGGAGCACCTCGCCGGCCGGGGCGGCGCCGGTGTGGATGCGGTTGAAGAGAAGTTCCGCCGCGCGGGCGCCGAGCCGCCACATGGGCTGGCGCACGGTGGTGAGCGCGGGCGTCACGTAGCGGGCGACCTGGATGTCGTCCCAGCCGGTGATGGCGACGTCGCCCGGCACGTGCAGCCCGAGCTCCTGCGCCGCGGCCAGCGCGCCAAGGGCGATCTCGTCGCTGGCGCACATCAGGGCCGACGGCGGCGAGGCCGCGGCGAGCAGCTCGGCAGCCGCGGCGTGGCCGTCGGCCTCGTCGAAGAGGGCGGGAACCGGCGCCTCCGGGGCGGGGCGGCCGGCGCTCGCGTGGGCGTCGAGGAAGCCCTGCCAGCGCTCGGCGGCGTCCGGCGAGGACGCCGGGTCGCCCAGGAAGGCGATCCGTTGGTGCCCGCAGCCGATCAGGTGGGCGGCCATGGCCGCGGCCGCGGCGACGTTCTCGGCTCTCACGGACGCGATGTCGCCGAACCCGGAGCGTGCGAGCAGCACGAGCGGGACGCCATCCCGGTCAAGCTCGGCGACGACCTCGTCGGTCACGGTGCGCCCCATGATCATCAGGCCGTCGACGCGCCCGGCGAGGTCGAAGACGAGGTCTGCGGCGCGCTCACGGCCGTGCGTGGCGAGGATCAGCAGGCTCCGCTCCTCCGCGACCACGCGCTCCTCGCAGCCACCGATCACCGCGGAGTAGTACGGCCCCGAGAGGTCCGGAAAGACGATGCCGATGGCGTGGGCACGCTGCTCGGCGAGCGCCCGGCCCGCCCCGTTCGGGCGATATCCGAGCTCCTCGATCGCGCGTAGGACACGGTCTCGCGTTTCACCGGCCACCACGCCGCGGTCGCGCTGCACGCGCGAAACCGTGGCGATGGAGACTCCCGCCAGGTCGGCGACGGCGTAGATGTTGGGTCTGGAGGCTCGCTTCATCTTGCTCTGTAAACGCTTACAGTAAGCGCTTACCACGAGCCGGTCCCGATGAAACCAACTCTGCGGTAGGCTCGCGCCATGGCCGCCCTCCCCGACGAGGTCCGCGAGCTGTTCGAGGCCGCGAACTACGCGCACGTCGCCACGCTGATGCGCGACGGCTCCCCGCACTCAGTCGCGGTGTGGACCGGCCTCGAGGGCGAGCACGTCGTGTTCTTCACCCAGCGCACCTCCCAGAAGGCGCGCAACCTCGAGCGCGACCCGCGCCTGGCGATCTCGATCACCGACCACGACAACCCGTACAACACGGCGCGGGTCCGGGGCGCGGTCGTCGCGACCAGGACCGGGGACGAGGCGCTCGAGGTCATCGACCGCCTGTCTGACAAGTACACGGGCGAGCCGTTCCCGATGCGCGGCCCCGACTCGATCCTCTATCTCGTCGAGCCGCGCAAGGTCTCCTCGATGCAGCTGCCGTTCGAGCACCGCCCGTCCGCGGTGTGAGCGTCCCTAAGGCCGAGCTCCACGTCCACGTCGAGGGCGCGGCCGCGCCGGACCTCATCCGCCGGATCGCGACGCGTAACCGCGTGGAGGTGCCGCCGGGGACCTTCCGCGAGGACGGGACCTTCGCGTGGACGGACTTCCTGGACTTCCTGCGCGTCTACGACGCCGCGACGAGCGTGATCCGCAGCGGCGAGGACTACCGCGACATCGTCTTCGAGTACCTCGTCGCGTGCGCCGCCGAGGGCGCGATCTACGTCGAGCTGACCGCGTCGGCCGACCATGCCGCCCAGGTCGGGCTCTCAGACGCCGAGCATCTCGCCGGCCTCGCCCAGGGCGTCGACGACGCGCGCGCGCAGACCGGGATCGAGGCGCGGATCGTGATGAGCTGCGTGCGCCACTTCGGCCCCGAGAAGGCCGCCGAGGTCGCCCGGCGGACCGTCGAGGCCCCGCATCCCTACGTCACCGGCTTCGGGATGGGTGGCGACGAGGCGGGCTGGCCGGCGCACCTGTTCACCCGCGCCTACGCGATCGCCGCCGAGGCCGGGCTCGGTCTCACCGTGCACGCCGGGGAGTGGGAGGGGCCGGCGAGCGTCCGCGCGGGGCTCGCGCTCGGCGTCAGCCGGATCGGGCACGGGGTGCGCGCGGTCGAGGACCCGGCGCTCGTGCGCGAGCTCGCCGAGCGGGGAACGGTGCTCGAGGTATGCCCGACCTCCAACGTCGTGCTCGGCCTCTATCCCGACCTCGCCGCCCACCCGCTGCCGGTCCTGAGGGCGGCGGGCGTCCCCGTGACCCTCGGCTCCGACGACCCGCCCTACTGGAACGCGAGCATAGGCGGCGAGTACGCGGTGGCCCACACGGCCTTCGGGCTCGACGACGACGCCCTGCGCGAGATCACCCGCACCGCGCTGCGCGCCGCCTTCGTCGAGGAGGACGTGCGGCAGCGACTGCTCGACCTGACCTGAGCGCTTCCCGCTTGCCCGGCGGGAGCGAACGCGCATAGGATCGTGATCCCTTCTTCGGAAAGGCCATCATGGGTCACTCGTTTAGCCGCCTATCTGCGCCAGCACCACCTCGCTCTGCTCGCCCTCTTCGTGGCTCTCGGTGGCACCTCCTATGCCGCGGTGAAGCTGCCGGCCAAGAGCGTCGGCACGGCGCAACTCAAGTCGCACGCGGTGACCCCCGCGAAGCTGTCGGCCTCCACCATCAAGCGTCTGAAGGGCAACACCGGCGCGACCGGCCCACAGGGCCCGGCCGGGGCGCAGGGCCAGCCCGGACCACAGGGCCAGCCCGGAACGCAGGGCACCCCTGGCGGTCGGGGTCAGGATGGCCCCCCCGGCCCGACGGCTTCCGCTTCCACCAACTCAGCGACGGCGGTCCTGCTCACGACCAGCTCGCCGGTCACCGTGATCTCAGCGGACATCACCACGACCTTTCCGTCGCGGATTGTGGCGACCGCCGCCCTCGATATCGAGCGCGACAGCGGCAACAGCGGCAACGTGACCTGCAAGCTGCAGATCGCGCCGAGTCCCTTCACAAGCTACGTCGACCTCGGTCATCAGGGGCTGTTCTATGCGCCCGGTAGTGGCGGCGAGGAGACGATGATGCCGCTGACGGCGGGGGTCCTCGAGGCGGCGGGCAGCTACCGGGTCCGCGCGCGCTGCGACACCGCCGGTAGCTCCGGAGCGTTCATCGGCGGCGACCTCACGCTCATCGCCGCGGCGAGCTGACTCGGGGACTCGGCTAGACGGAGGCCTCCTCCGGGTCCGGCCGCAGCACGACTGTGTCCGCGACCTGGATGGTCTCGTCGGCGGGGAGTGCTTGTGCGACCCCCGGGTGCCAGGCTGGCAATCCGCCTGTCCCGCGAACCATTAGGCTCCCGCGCGACCGGACCAGGCCGCCATAGGAGACTACTCGTGAAGCACATCCCCACCCGCCTGCTTGCGATCGCGATCGCGGTGCTCGCCACCGCGCTGCTCGCCGGCTGCGGCTCCAGCGACAAGTCTTCCGGAGGCGGTGCGGCCAAGAGCACGCCGGCAGCGAAGAAGATCCGCGTGGCCATGGTCACCGACATCGGCGGCCTCAACGACCGCTCCTTCAACGCGCTCGCCTACAAGGGCCTGCAGCGCGCAAAGGGCGAGCTCGGCGCCGACATCCGCGTGCTGACCTCGAAGTCAAACGCCGACTACGTTCCGAACCTCTCCTCGCTCGCGCGCCAGAAGTACGACCTCGTGATCGCCGTCGGCTTCCTGATGGCCGACGCCACCGACAAGGTCGCCCGCAACTTCCCGGGGGTCAACTTCGCAATCATCGACTCCTCGCAGTCCGCGCTGAAGAGCAAGCCCAAGAACGTCCAGGGCCTGCTGTTCAAGGAGCAGGAGTCCGGCTACCTCGCCGGCTACCTCGCCGGGCTCTACGTCAAGAAGAAGGGTGGCAAGCAGGTCATCTCGAGCGTCGGCGGCCAGAAGATCCCGCCGGTGGACCACTACATCGCCGGCTACCAGGCGGGCGCCAAGAAGGCCAACCCGGCGGTCAAGACGCTCAACGGCTACTCGCAGGACTTCGTCGACCAGGCCAAGTGCAAGGAGCTCGCGCTCAACCAGATCGGCCAGGGCTCGCAGGTCGTCTTCCAGGTCGCAGGCCAGTGCGGGCTCGGCGCGCTCGACGCGGCCAAGGAGAAGAAGGTCGAGGGCATCGGGGTCGACGCCGACCAGGCCTACCTCGGCAGCCACATCCTCACCTCGGCGGTGAAGAAGATCGACAACGCCGTGCTCCAGACGGTCAAGGACGTGCAGGCCGGCAGCTTCAAGAAGGGCACCGACACGACCTTCGACACGAAGTCCGGCGGCGCGGGCATCGGCAAGATCTCCGCGACGGGCGACCCCTTCAAGGCCGACGTCCAGAAGGTCCAGCAGCAGATCGCCGGGGGCCAGCTCTCCAACATCCCGAGCGAGGTGAAGAAGTAGGGCGGGAGGCCACACTCGCCCTCGAGCTCGAGGGCGTCACCAAGCGGTTCGGCGCGGTCGTCGCCAACGACCGCGTCGACTTCGACCTGCGCCACGGCGAGGTGCACGCGCTGCTCGGCGAGAACGGGGCCGGGAAGTCGACGCTGATGAGCGTCCTCTACGGGCTCTACCGCCCAGACGAGGGCGTGCTGCGGCTGGAGGGCGAGCCAACGACGATCGACTCGCCCCGGCGCGCGATCGAGCTGGGGATCGGCATGGTCCACCAGCACTTCATGCTCGTGCCGGTCATGACGGTGGCCGAGAACATCGTCCTGGCCGACGAGCCCCGCCGCGGCCTGCTGCTCGACGTGCGCGCCGCGGCCGAGCGGGTGCGCGAGCTCTCAGACCGCTACGGGCTCGCGGTCGACCCGTACGCGCGCGTGGGCGACGTGTCGGTCGGCACGCAGCAGCGCGTGGAGATCCTGCGCGCGCTCTACCGCGGCGCCGACGTGCTGATCCTCGACGAGCCGACGGCCGTGCTGACCGCGCAGGAGACCGCCGAGCTGTTCAAGATCCTGCGCGCGCTGACCGCCGAGGGCAAGTCGGTCGCGTTCATCTCTCACAAGCTGCGCGAGGTGCTCGCGATCTCCGACCGCGTCAGCGTCCTGCGCCGCGGCAAGAAGGTCGCGACGGTGGATACCGCGGGGGCGACGGAGGAGAGCCTGGCCAAGCTGATGGTCGGCCGCGAGGTGCTGTTCCGAGTGGCCAAGGAGGCGCGGGCGACCGGCGACGCGCTGCTGCGGGTGGCCGGCCTGGAGGTCGACGACGACCGCGGCCTGCACGCGGTCCGCGACGTCTCCTTCGAGGTGCACGGGGGCGAGATCGTCGGCGTCGCCGGGGTGGATGACAATGGGCAGGCCGAGCTGGTCGAGGCCCTCACCGGCCTGCGCCGCCCGCTGGCGGGGACGATCGAGGTGGCGGGGCACGACGTCACCGCCGCCGGGGTGCGCGGCAAGCTTGCGGCGGGCATCGGCCACATCGCCGAGGACCGCCACCGCCGCGGGCTCGTCCTGGACTTCTCGCTGTCGGAGAACCTCTGCCTGCGCGAGTACCGCAAGCCGCTGCTCTCGCGCCTCGGGCTGCTCTCGCCGAAGAAGATGAACCAGCGCGCCGGGCCGCTGCTCGAGGAATACGACGTGCGCGGCGGCAGCTGCGACACGCTCGCCTCCGCGCTGTCGGGCGGCAACCAGCAGAAGGTGGTGATCGCGCGCGAGATCGCGCAGGAGCCGGCGGTGCTCGTTGCCGCCCAGCCGACGCGCGGGCTCGACGTCGGCGCGATCGAGTTCGTGCACCGCCGCCTGGTCGAGCAGCGCGACGCGGGCCGCGCCGTGCTGCTGGTCTCGCTCGAGCTCGACGAGCTGCGCTCGCTCGCCGATCGCGTGCTCGTGCTCTACGACGGGCAGATCGTCGCCGAGCTCGCGCCCGAGGCATCCGAGGAGGAGTTCGGCGTGGCGATGCTCGGCGGCGGCCAGCGGGAGCAGCCGGCTTGAGCACGCCCGTCACGGTCGCGTCGCGGCTGTCGGGCTATCTGCGCGGAGGCGGGATCATCACGCCACTGCTGACCGCGCTGGTCGCGTTCCTGATCGGCGGTGTGGTCGTGGCGATCACCGGCGCGAACCCATTCAGCACCTACAAGGCGATCTTCGACGGCTCGGGGCTGAACTGGCTGTTCCCGTGGATCTCCTCGACCGACCGGCAGACCGCTGCGCTGAACCTGCAGCAGACGCTGCTGCTGACCACGCCGCTGATCCTCGTAGGCATGGCGGTGGCCTACGCGTTCCGCGCCGGCCTGTTCAACATCGGCGGCCAGGGCCAGTACCTGGTCGGCTCGTTCGCCGCGGTCTGGACCGGCTCGACGCTCGGCGGGCTGCCCGCCGTCGTGCACGTCGTCGTGGCGATCGCCGCGGGGACGCTGGCGGGCGCGGCGTGGGGCGGCATCGCGGGCGTACTGAAGGCCACGACCGGAGCCAACGAGGTGATCTCCACGATCATGCTCAACTACTGCGCGCTGTGGATCGGGGTGTGGGCGTTCGGCCTCGGCGGGCCGCTGCATTCCTCCTCGCAGAAGTCGGTGCCGATCTCCAACGAGGTCCTCCAGGGCGCGAAGCTGCCGGTCTTCTGGGGCGACGCCGAGCTGCAGGGGCTGCACATCGGCTTCTTCGTCTCGCTGGTGATGCTCGCGCTGTTCTGGGTGCTGCTCAACCGCTCGGTCGCGGGCTACGAGGCGCGCGCCGTCGGCTTCAACCCCGACGCCGCCGAGTATGGCGGGATCGACGCCGGGCGCACGTTCGCGCGCGTGATGCTGCTGTGCGGCGCCTTCGCCGGGCTGGCCGGGACGCTCGACGTGCTCGGCTGGCAGTTCACGGTGGCGACCAACGACATCCAGAACTCGAGCGCCGGGATCGGCTTCCTCGGCATCGCGGTCGCGCTGCTCGGGCGCAACACCGCGGTCGGCGTGTTCTTCTCGTCGCTGCTGTTCGGGGCGTTGCTCAACGGCACGTCGGTGCGCAACCTCGATCCGGCCGTCTTCCCGCCCGAGCTGGCCGGGAACCTGACGCTGATCGTGCAGGGGCTGATCGTCCTGCTGGTCAGCGCGCCGGTGCTCGTGACCTCGGTGCTGGCGCTGCGCCGCCGAGGCGCGCGGGGCGAGCCGAAGGAGGCCGAGGCGTGAGCGCGGCGCCGGCGGCACTGGCGCGCGGGCTCGGGCGAGCGCGCTCCGCCGAGCGCTCGGTGTGGGTCGGATGGGGCGGCGTCGCGCTCGGCTTCCTCGCCTTCTATCTCGCGCTGCCGCCGTTGCTCATCCGCAGCGCCGTGCCCTCGCTGGTCGTGAGCGCCGCGGCCGTCGCGGCGGGTGCGTGGACGGTCGGCGCCGGCCGCCGGAGGTTGGGCTGGGGCGCGGTGGTCGCCGGCGTGTTCGGCGCGATCGGGGCAGTCGCGGCGACCCGGTCCGCCGTCGGCAACCTCGAGAACGTGGTGGTCTGGTCCGCGCTGGTGGCGGCGATGCTCCGCTACGCGACCCCGCTGACCTTCGCCGCGCTCGGCGGCGTGGTCTCCGAGCGCAGCGGCGTGGTCAACATCGGCCTCGAGGGCATGATGCTCACGGGCGCGTTCTTCGCGATCTGGGGCGCCGACCAGACCGGCGGCTGGGTCGGCGGCCTGCTCGTCGGCATGCTCGCCGGCGGGCTGCTTGCGCTCGTGCATGCGGTCTTCGCGATCTCCCTGCGCGCCGACCAGATCGTTTCCGGCACCGCGATCAACCTGCTCGCGCTCGGCATCACGGGCTACGTGTTCCTGCACGACTACGGCAACCAGGGCACACCGGAGGGGCTGCCCCAGGCGCCCGACGTGCACCTGCCGCTCGGCGGCATCCCGGTGCTGGAGTCGCTGCAGAACCTCAACGTGCTCGTCTGGCTCTCGCTGGCGCTCGTGCCGCTCGTGTGGCTGGCGATCTTCCGCACGCCGCTCGGGCTGCGGCTGCGCTCGGTCGGCGAGAACCCGCGCGCGGCGGCGACGGTCGGCATCTCGGTTCTGCGAACCCGTTACCTCGCAGTCGTCGCGTCGGGGATGCTCGCGGCGATGGGCGGCGCGTTCCTGTCGATCGGATTCGTGCACTCCTTCTCGCAGAACATGACCGCGGGGCGGGGGTTCATCGCGCTGGCGGCGGTGATCTTCGGCAAGTGGCGCCCGGGGGGTGCTTTGGCGGCGGCATTGTTGTTCGGGTTCTCCTCTGCGCTGGCGCAGAGGCTGCCGGTGTTCTCGCCGAGCACGGCGACGCTGCTGCAGGCGCTGCCGTACGTTTTGACGCTGGTGGCGGTCGCGGGGCTGATCGGGCGTTCGACACCGCCGGCGGCGGATGGGGTGCCGTACACGAAGGAGTAAGGGGTTGGCCGTTCTCCCGAGGGATCAGCCGCGTGGCGGGCGGGTCCTGTCCGTGGGCCCCTCCCGGGCGATCGCCGGCGCGAGTCGCCCGGTGTAGCCCTCCACGGCCACCCACCCGGTGAGAGTTCACGGCGAACTGCGTCGCGGGCTCGGGTGTCGTGGTCGCGGTGCCTCGGCGCGCTAGCGCTTTCACGCGAAAGCAGTAGCGCGCCGGAGGACAGCCGTGTGCAACGTCCGAGTGCCGAGTCGCATGGTCCGAGAGCGGGAGCGGTGTCCCGGTAGGGGATCTCCAACCGGTCCATGTCGCCGCCACGCTGCCGATAGGCGAAGGGTGGTCGCTGCATCATTCGCGTGGGCGGCCACAGGCGAGCTTGGCACATCGATCGCGACCGATGAGTCCGGCTTCGAGCGGCGGTCTGAGGTACACATGCTGATCTTCAAGATGCACATGACGCTCGATAGCTCGGTCGCCGGCGAGGACGGGGAGGCGGTAGACACGCAGGCCAAGTCCCTGGGATCGACCACGCTCAACGACCCGCGGTGGGCGGACACGACCGTCCTTTCCAATGAGGTCGCGGCCGCCGTCGGCGAGCTGAAGGCGAAACCGGGACGCGAGCTGCAGGCGCACGGCAGCGGCGCCCTGATCCGATGGCTGTTCGACAACGATCTCGTCGGCGAGATCAACTGGTCAACCTCCCCCGGGGTCGTGGGCGACGCTACGCGGCTGTTTCCGGACGCCGGTTCACGAAGGCTGTCCTGGAGGTCGACGGTCCATTCGCTCTGCCCGTCCAACGGCGTGGATGCGTCGGTGCCGGCCTCATGACGACGGTCGAGGCCAACGGCGTCACGCTCGGAGTCGAGCACTTCGGCGAGGCGGCGGCGCCGCTCGTTCTGCTTGCGGGCGGCACGACCATGCTCTCCTGGCCCGACCCGCTCTGCGAGGCGCTCGCGCGCGGCGGGCGCCACGTCGTGCGGTACGACCTGCGCGACTGCGGCGCGTCGACCACCATCGATCCCGAGGCTCCGGCGTACACCCTGCGCGATCTTGCAGCCGACGTCGCGGCGCTGGCTCGTGGGCTCGACGACCGGCCGGCGCACCTGGCGGGCGTCGGCGTCGGCGGGATGGTCGCCCAGGTCGCCGCGCTCGACTTCCCGGACGCGTTTTCGGCGCTCACCCTCGCCGGGACGCGGCCCGTCGCTCCAGGCCCGCGCGATGACGACCTGCCTGACCATGACGCGGCGACGATGGATCGGCTGTTCTCGCGCCCGACGCCCCACTGGTCCGACCGCGCGGCCGTGGCGGACTTCGCCGCAGGTGGCGCGGAGATCCTCGGCGACGACCCCACTGCCGCGCGCGCGACCGCCGAGCGCATCTGGGACCGCACGCCGGGCACGGAGCCCGCGGTCCAGATGGCCAACCAGATGGGCATGGTGTTCTCCAAGCTCGACTGCAAGCCGCGCTGGCGCGAGCGCCTGCCCGATCTCGCGATCCCGGTGCTGGTGGTGCACGGTCGCCGTGACCCGTTCTTCCCTGTCGGCAACGGCGAGGCGCTTTCGCGTGAGATTCCCGGTGCACGACTGCTGGTACTCGAACGCGCCGCGACTGCCATTCCCGATGTGGCCGCCGGTGAGGTCGCCTCGGCGATGCTCGAGCGCTAGCCCGGCGGCTGCATCGAGGACGAGGCTCGCGGAGGGCAGGAGGGTGGAGCAAGGGCCATGTCACGATCGGTGTGACCAAGCCAATTAGGAAGGAAGCCGCGACTCTGAAGTCGACAACCACCACCCCGACGAAATGCCCGCTGAGGGGGCGACAACCGGGACACCACACGACGCCCGCGTTGGCGCGCGAGCGAGCGTCTCGGTAACCACGCCCAACGCGCCCGCTTCGGACGAAAAGGAGCAATGCGCGCAAAGTGGACTCACGCGGTGCTGTAGCTGAATTGCGCCGCCAGGCGAATGCGGAAGTGGCGGCGCAGCCGGTCGCCGGCGCGTTGGCTAGGCGTGATGTGCCGGCGCGCCAATGCGCCGCACCAGTGAAGCGAGCCACACGAGCACAGCACCGGCGGCGATCAGCGCAACCTTCTCGACGGTGCCGGTCTGCGCAGCGGCGACTGCCACCACCAGCGAAAGCAAGAGGAAGAACAGAACGACCTGGAGCGCGACGCGAAGCAGTCGGAGCATGGAAACGACCATACCTCTGCTGGCGCAGCGAGTCGAGGGAACGGCGATTGCTTCGAGGCACACGCGTCAGTCTGCGTCGTCGCACCTGTTGCTGCTGGCTCTCGCGGAGGCTGTCGCGTAAGTCTCGGCCAAGCAGGGCGCGACGTCCCGGATTGGGCAGAGCGCCCCTCAATGTGCTCCAGACCAGCGCTTCAGTGGGACGGCGGGTTGCTCCTGGGCTGGTTCCGGCGTGTCGTCTCCCACCGCTCAGAAGCACTGCCCGTTCCTGGGCATATATGCGACTCCCTCGCCTGGAAGCAGCCGCCGCCTCCCTACGGCTGCGTCGACCACCGCGGCGCGGTAGGCGATCGAGATACTTGACCCGCTGAACGAACCAGACCCGGTGCCGCCAGCGGCAGCCGACGCACCGGGGGGCGCCGACGCGCCGTACTCGGCGGCGAAGATGTTCATGGAGCTGGAGACTCCGGCTCGAGCATGGCGCGAGCGGCACGGTCCAGGATGCCTTCGTCGGCGCGATTGACCCGTTGATCGCAGTCTTCCTACCTGAATCAGTCGTACAACTCGCTACGGATGGCGATCGAGTGCATGGAGCTGCGGGATCTCTTGTCGGCGGATGCCGGCGCGGCGTCCGAATGGGTCAACTCCGACAAGCCGCACCGGGACTTCGCGCCGGGAGTTGTCCGCGGCCGGCTGCAACGACCGACTTACAACGAGCTCCAGGGGGCTGTTCTCGGAGCGGTCGCACCCCCGATTCGAAGCAGCGAAGCTGACGGGGTTCATGAGGCGCGACGACACCTCGGACGTCCCTGTCGCCGTCCTGCGAGTGGGCCCTTTCCTCCTCGCGGCCACCCCGCTGCGATGGAGGCATGCTCTATGGCTTTGACTTGGCCGGGCAGCTCACTACCGAGTCGGCACCCCTCGTGGATGTCGCCCCGAGCTCTCTGGGGACGCGGTCGTGGGGGTCGAGTAGGTTTGGCCGAAAGCCCACCAAAGTGACACCAGCCACGTGAACGGAGGCCGGCATGTACGCAGTCGTTCGTACCTATTCGGGGCAGGGAGCGTCGGAACTCTTCGATCTTCTCGGGCAGCGAGAGGAGGACGTCAAGGCCCTCATCAGCGGGGTCCCAGGCTTCGTTAACTACGCGGCCGTTCGCAGTGGTGACGGCGGCGTCACCGTCACGGTCTGCGAAGACAAGGCTGGCACGGACGAGTCCTCGCGACGCGCGGCGGAGTGGGTTAAGGAGAACCTCAGCGCGACAGCCAACCCGCCAGCGATCACCGAGGGAAACATTGTCCTCCAGTTCAGCTCGTAGGAAACACCGTCGCGGCGCGCTCCTCCTGCCACGCGCCGGAGGAGCGCGCCGGTTCGGCATCGGCGGCTGCTCTTCCATGCGACTCGGCACTGCGGCGTTGATCCGTCGCAGGAGAAGCGTGCCACCGCTTTCGCCCCGCACGGAGCAGTGCGGTCCTGGGCCGGCTCAGTGCTCGTTTGCGCGATGAGCAACATCGCGCCGCTATCAGGGTCAGCCGCTATTCCTCATCGTTGTCGCCGGCTGCCGTTGCACGGCGGCCGCGGTGACGAGGGAGCGGCTATCCGTACGATTCGGTGAGCGGGATCGCCCCGCTGCACATCACGCGCATCCAACCGATCTGCGCGTCACGTTCCCGGATGTAGGCCTGCTGCTCAAAGATGTGGGGGCCATTGGCGTCGCTGAGGCGCACGCGCCACCCGACGCGCACGGTCTCCTCGATCGAACTGGGCTCCGTCGCCTCGATCCCCTCCACGTCCTCGTCGGGATCGTCAAGCCACACTGCCTCGACGCCCGCTGGGCCCTCAGCCTCCCAGACACGGTTGGGCGTCATCGCCCGAAAGTCGATTTCAGGGTGAAGCAGAGCGACAACGCGCGCGAAGTCGCGCGCGACGATCGCGTCTACCAACGCACCGGCGACTCCCGACTTAGCGATGGTCACGCGCGCAAGTCTTCCGCAGGGCGCCGGCGCATGCAACCAGCTCGAACGCTATCGACGGCCTGAGTCATCGACTCAGGCGACGGCGTACAGCGGCGTCGGCTCGGCCTTGCCGCGCAGCACGCGCTCGCCACGCGGCTGCAGGGCAGCCCCGTTCCGCCGCAGGGCCAGGCGTGTCGCCTCCGTGCAAAGGACCCCGTCGCCCGTCTGCTTGGTGAGTTGCTCGAGGCGGGCGGCGACGTTGACCGCGTCACCGATCAGCGTGAACTCGAACTTGCCGGCGCCGCCGACCGTGCCGGCGAGCACGCGGCCCGTGTTGACGCCGATGCCGATCTGAACCGCTCCGGCGAACGCCTCTGTGACGTGGCGCTGCACGTCGCATGCGGCAGCTAGAGCGCGGTCGGCATGGTCGGCATGGTGCTCGGGCACGCCGAAGACGCCGAGCAGGCCGTCGCCGATGAACTTGTTCGCATGTCCGCCGTGCGATTGCAGGACCGGTACGACGACCTCGAAGAAGTCATTCAGACGCGCGACCGCCGCGCGGGGAGTGACGCCTTCGGTGGCGGTCGTGAAGCCGCGGATGTCGACGAACATCACCGTCACCTCGGCTTCTTCCCCCGCAAGCGCATCGGGGTCCTCGAGTACGCGTCGAGCGACCTCGGGATCTGCGTAGCGGCCGAGCGCGGTGTGCAGCGCCTCGCGCTCGCGCAGCCCGACGATCATCCGGTTGAAGCTGCGTGACAGGTCGCCCAGCTCGTCGGCGGTGACGACCGCGACCGGTCGGCCAAAGTCGCCGGCCTCGACGCGGCGGGTCGCGGCGGCCAGCTCCTGGACCGGGTGAAGGATCGACGCGGTGACCGCGGAGATGTGCACGAGCCCGATGGTCAGCGTCGTCGCGACTGCGATCACCCGGGCCGCGACCATGCGCAGGACACGGTCGTCGATGCTGGTGATCGACGCGCCCACGAGCATCGCCGTGAACACCGTCACCGACAGCAGCGCGAACAACGTTCGCGCCCGCAGCGGCAGGCGCTTCGGCAGCGCCGGCGGCTCGCTTACTCCGGCGCGCACGGCGGCGAGCAGGATCGGGCGCAGCGCCACCTCGCCGGCGAACACGGTCCATGTCCCCCCGGCCGCGAGCGCGATCATCGCGCCCACGTAGAGCGCCAACCACGTGCTGCCATCGAGGCCGAACTGTGCAGCTGCGTACAGGGCAGTCGGCCACCCGAACGCCACAATCACCGCGGCCGTTGGGAGCATCGCGCGTGCCGGAAGGCGCAGAGCCGCCAGCCAGGCATCGGCAGCACCGCGCGCGGGCTCTCCGGCGCGGGTCCACGCCCCAAGCGTTCGCAGGTCGCTGCGTGCGATGAACAGACCGACGCCGATGGACGCCAGCGCTTGCGTCCCCATGGCGAACACCCTCAGCGAGGCGCCGACGCCCACGTTCAGGTAGCCCGCACCGGCGGCGACGGTCGAGGCGCTCATGGCGACGCCGCCCAGGATCATCGCGCCGACGAGGCCGGGCACATACCGACGCCCGAGGCGCGCGTACAGACGCTCTAGCCAGGCCTCCACGTGCGCATCATCGCCGACGTTAGGACGGCGCTGTCACAAGCGTGAGCTATTGCACAGCAATTCCGTATTCGGGTCGGGCAACGGCCCAGACCCCGGGGGGTCCGTCGACGAGTCGCTTCGCGCGGCTTCCGCCGCGTATCAGAGGATCGCCGACGATCGAGCCCGCGGGGTCCGGTCGAAGGCGACGACGCGCAGCTCGCTGGTGTGGTGTCCGAAGTCGCTCTGGAGCCAGCACTCGTCTGGACCGGGGAGCATCTCGGTGAACTCGACGGGCGCGCTCGGAGCGCGCTCGCGGGCGGGTGCGATCGTGCGAGCGAGGGTCCGGCGCAGCGAAGGGCTGTTGAAGTCGACATACCTGGGCTTGCGCTCAAGGGGTGAGCGGGCGAAGACGCGGCTCGGGAGGCCGCGCTGGCGAGCCCAGGCAGCGAGGTCGTCGGGGCTGGCCGGAAGCTCGGCGGCGGGCGCCGACCAGCTGGCGCGCCGTACGACCAGCCGGCCGATCTGCGCGCGTCCGTCTCCCTCACCGATCGGGTCGAAGCTGCGCAGCGAGGCGATGAAGATCGGGAGGAAGAGAAACTGAGCGAGCGCAACGCGGAAGGTGCCCGCGCGGTCTGACACGTGTCCGTCGGCGACGAAGACGTCTTCGAGAGCGACGCGGCGGGTCCCGGCGGGCGCCGGCTCGTCGCCGCTCATCACCAGGATGTCGCCCTCGGCGTACATCGGCCAGCTGCGGGCGGTCATCTCAACCACTCCGCGGCGCGGCGGAGAGAGGTGGACGCCCGGCCCGGTCTCAGCGGCGATGCGGCGCATCATCGCCTCGGGGTCGGGATGTCGCAGCCCGAACAGACCCTGAGCGAGCGGGTTGGCGCCGCCGTGGAAGTCGCCGAGCACCACGAGGAAATCGCCGCGCGCCACTGCGTCAGTGCTCGCCGCGGCGATCTGCAGGTCAGCAGAGTGGTAGGCCGAGCCGTGCCACGCCGGCGTCCAGTCGGCGAAGGCGTCAGCGGCAGTGGCCTCGCCGGCAACCATGGACGCCCAGCGGCGCTGGAGCTCGCGCTGCTCATCTCCCATCTGGTCCCAGAGCCCGAAGCCCGCGCCCATGAGCTCACCGAGCAGCGGCGCGAGTGGGCCCGAGCGCCCGTGGGCGATGCCTCCCAGGAGCTCGGTGCCGCGCTCGAAGACGCGCCCGCACCACCAGCGCGACGCATGGAGCACCGCCGGCAGCGAGGTACGGAGCTCGTCGAGCACCGCCGGGCCCAGCGTCACGTCGAGGTCGCGCATGCAGTCGAGGTAGGCGACCGTCCGCCCTCCGCCCGAGTCCCCCTCGGCTCGGGCCGCAGGCCGCCCGGTTACCTCCTCGAACACGCCGTCGAGATGGTCGAGTGCGGCGGGGACCTCCTTGCGCCGTGCGCCGGACACCGCGTCCCGCGCGAGCTCCACGCGGTCGAGCCCGGAGGCGTCGGCGAGCAGCGGGCGCAAAGCGCGCTCAGGGAACTGGCCCATCGGCAGCGGCGTCGTGACGCCGGCCGCGGCGGCCACCGCCTCAACCGCCCACGTCTCGAGATGGACCACGCGCTCGCGGGCCAGGACACCGGAGCGCACGGACATCGCCTCGCCCTGCTCAGCGAACGAGCCCCACGCCAGCGGTCCGAAGAAGCCGATCGTGTCGTTCTTGGAGCAGTAGCGCTGCCAGTAGCTCCCGACGACGTCCGTCCAGCGGCGCCTGCGCGAGGGGCTGCCCGGCGTGCCGGCGGCGAGCTTGTCCGCCGAGCGCGAGAGCGACTCGCGGCTCTGCCATGCGAGCGCCTCGCGGAACGCGGGGTCGCGCGCCACCTCGCCGAGCCGCGTGTCCTCGTCGGCGCCGAACGCCTCGAGCCCCTCCACCGGGAAGCCCGAGCTGCGGATCGCGAAGTCGCGCCACAGGCTCCAGTCATCCGTGAGCTCGAGACGATGGTCCAAAACCGTCGGTTCCGCCGAGATATTCATTAGAGTCTTACTCTAGGCAATGTCTGAACGTCCTGTCAAGCGAAAGTACGACGCCACCTCGCGCCGCGCGGCCGCGGTCGCGACGCGGGAGCGCATCTGCGACGCCGCCGAGGTGCTCTTCGTCCGTGACGGGTACGCGCGCACCAGCATCCGCGCTGTGGCGAAGGCGGCGGCGGTGGCAGAGGCGACGGTCTACCTGACGTTCCCGAACAAGGCTTCGCTCCTCGACGCCGTGATCCTGCGCGCCACGCGCGACAACCCTTCGGAGGGTCTTGGGGTCATCGCCGCGGCGCGGCCCGAGGAGGTGCTGCCGCGCCTCGCGTCCTCCAACGCCCGGCTCATGGCCCGCGCCGCGCGGCTGATCGCGCTCGGCGAGAGCGCGACCCTCATGGACACCGAGCTGCGCCCACTGCGTGAGCGCGCGCACCGCGACCTGCGCGCCGCGTTCCGGGTGATTGCCGACCGCCTCGACCAGCACGGCCTGCTGCGCGTCGGCGCACAGCAGGCAGCCGACACCCTCTACGCCATTGCGAACGAGAGCACGTTTCTGCGCCTCACCGACGGCGCCGGGCTGTCGTCACACAGCTACGCCCGCTGGCTCACGGACACACTCACCGCGATCCTCCTGAACCCGCGAGGCCGGTCCAGTGGGGGCGCATCTTGAGCACCATCCACATGGACTACGACCCGAACGTCCGTCAGGCCGTCCCGCAGACGGCGTAGGCCTTGGGCCCCGCCACCGGCACCGGTGTCTCCTGAAGTCCGTTCAGCTCCTGGGACGCCCGCTTCCCCGCGGCGCTCGATGCCTTGCTCAGCTTCCGGGCCTTCTTGACGGCCTTCATGAGCTTCGTCCCCTCCTTGGTGGTCACCTTTGCGCCGCCAGGGCCATGGAGGTTGAAGAGCCCCCCGAGGGCGGCGGCCAGTATGCCATTGGCCTCTTCGCTCCGGGCTGCGGCGTCGAGGTAGTCGCCGAGCAAGCCGCGGAGGAAGCCCCCGAACTCGGCACTCGAGACGTACCCCGGCCGGCGCTTGATGGTGACGTCCCAGCCACGCACGTCCGCACTCGGGCGGCTGGTGACCACGTCGTACCCCTCGGTCAGCGTGTCGAGTTCGAAGCCGCCGCCGAGCAGGATCCTCCCCGCGGGGCAGCTGGCCGTGCCGGCGAAGTCGCGTTCGGCGGTCTCCGTCAGCGGCTCGGTGACCCGGCTCGACGAGCCGAGCGTCCCCGCTGCGCCGGGCGGCCCGGCCGGCCCCCTCTGGTTGAAGGGGAGCAGCGTCTGCTTGCACGACGCCGGGTCGTCCACCACCGACAGCGGATGCGGCGCGGTGCTCCCCGCGTCGTAGCACCCATTGATCGTGCCATCCGGGCCCGGGATGGTCGCCACCGCCGTGGCCACACTCGCTACGACGGCTGCTGCGGTTGCGGTGAGAATCGCGCTGCGCCTGCGCATTTGGCTCGTCTGAGCGTTGGGCCACCGATCCTATGCGAGCCATTCGCAGCCGTGCAAGCATTCGGGGGCCGGCGTCCCGGCAGTAGCGTCCGTTGTCATGCGTCGCAACACCACGCTGCTCTGGACGCTGGTGGCGTTCTACGCGGGCACGCTCTTGTTCGGTTCGTTGCGCCCGGGTGACCGAGCAACCAATCTCCTTGAGGCTCTGCACGACGAGTACGACGCGGCGGCTGGGCGGAACCTGATCGGGGGACCGTCAGCTGAGCCGTCCGACTTCACGCTGCCCAGCGGAACGTTCCGTGTGGCGTACGAGCACGACCATGCGGTCGCGTGCGGCGGCCTCAAGACCGTCTGTCCGGGGGTCGCGGAGGTGAAGTCGCCTTCGCTCGTGCCGGTGTAGCGACCCGCGAACATCGCCATGACGCGACCCTAGAGGCCGCGGATTCCGCGGACGAGCAGGAGCACCCCCACGCCGATCGCGGCGACGCTGAACACGCGCGGCCCCCAGCGCTCCACCACTCGCGAGAGGGTCGCGAGTGGCGCCTTGGCGCGTTGGCCCGCCACGGCGGTCGCAATCGCCACGACGATCAGCGGCAGCGCGTAGCAGACGTTGTAGAGCACGATCAGAAGGATCCGGTCGCCGAGGGCGGGCGCAGCGCCGATCACCGCGGCGGCGACGCCCAAGTAGGGAACGGCGGTCGGCAGGTCGGCGGCGGCGATCCCGGCGCCGAGCGCCAGCGGCGAGCGCCGAGACAGGCGTCTTGCCTCCCGTCCAGGGTCCTGCTCGTGCGCCTGGTGGAGAAGCAGGCCGACGCCCACGAGGATCGCGGTCGCGCCACCGACGATCTGCCCGATGTGCACGAGCGTGGCCGGGGCGTCAGCCAGCAGCTCGTGCAGCGCAGTACCAGGGCCGGCGACCAGCACGAGCCCCGCTGCGAGCGTGACCACGAATCCGCTGGCGACGAACGCCGCGACTGCCCCGCGCGACCGCGACGCGAGCAGCACGGCGATCGCGAACGGGATCGGGTTGATCGAGTCGGCAAGCCCCACCCCGAGCACGAGCAGCAACAGGCTCGAGGTCAAACGACACCGCGATGGGCGGGGAGGAAGAGGCCCTCGAGGCAGGCGCGAGGCGCCTCGGCGAAGAACGGGTCTTTGTCGATCGCGGCTGTGCTCAGCTGCCGCGGCTGTGCCGAAACGGGAACACCCACCTGAACAGGCTCACGCCAGGGCGCACATCGTCGATCCCCAGCTCTCCCGTGCGTGGCCCAGCCGCGCGAGCGTGAGGTATGTCAAGGCCGGTCGAAAGTTGACCCCTTTGCGCCGGTCGAAAATTGACCCCCTCTCTTGATCGTGATGGGGATGCCGGGCCGGCGAAGCCGGTCCGGGCTCGGGCCCGTAGGGCGTGAGAGTTCTGTTTCGGATGCTGCT
>JBBRYA010000040.1:0-30452 GCA_038238015.1 Solirubrobacterales bacterium | reverse complement strand
GCGCTCGGCTGCGCGCCGCCGCCCCGCCTGGCGCACGGCGCGCAGGCGCGCGGCACGAGCCTCGGCGGCGGTCAGGCTGACGCGGACGGCGCGGGTGGACGACGCCGGCGCAAGCGGGGCGGAGCCCGGCAACAGCGGCACCCCGGCAGCGGAGCGCGCGGCTGCGGCATCGAGCGCGCCGTGGCCCGTGGGCCTCTCGACGGCCTGGCGCCCGGCCGTGCCGGATCGCACCGTCGCGATCCCGCCGTCCCCGCCCAGGCGCAGCGGCAGGCGCTCGTCGCCGCGGATCCCGAGCACGACGATCAGCGCGATGATCGCCACGCCAGTCACCATCGCGGCAAGCAGGGCGCCGGGCAGCAGAGGGCTGCGGGGAGTGCGGTCTGGCTCGGACATACGCCACCTATCTTGCCCGTTCGGGCGCCCGAATTGGCTCAACATTCGTCGAGCACCCCGGTCCGGGGATAAAGCTCCCCGCACGTTGCGGGCAAGGGCTCTGCGAGGGGCGGCATCGGATCCACTGTATGGACGCCCCCGGCGGCCGCCTACGGGGTCGCGCCCCCATCTTGGCCCGCTGCGCCGCTAGCCTTCCCCGGCCGATGAACTTCGCCCGAGACGTGGTCGACGCCGCTCCTCCGGCGCGCCGGGCGCTGGTGGAGATCGGGCGCGACGGCAGCCGGCGCGAGTGGAGCTTCGGCGAGGTCTCGGACGCCGGCGCTCGCGCCGCGGGTGCGCTGCGGGCCCGTGGGGTGCGCCGCGGCGACGTCGTGCTCACGCTCGTCGGCAACCGCCCCGAGTGGGTGATCGCGATGCTCGGGTGCTTCCGGATCGGCGCGGTGGCGCTGCCCTGCACGGAGCAGCTGCGCGCGGCCGACCTGCGGCTGAGGCTCGAGACGGCGCACCCGCGCCTCATCGTCTGCGACGAGCGCAACGCCGCCACCCTCGCCACCGCCGCGCCGGACGCCGAGGTGCTGCTCGTCCCGGGTCCCGAGCTCACCGCCGCGGAGCCTGAGCCTGCAGTCGAGCTTGATGGTGAGGAGCCCTGCCTCGTCACGTTCACCTCCGGCACCGCCGGAGAGCCCAAGGCCGTCCTGCACGGGCAGCGCTACCTGGCCGGCCAGGCGCTGCAGGCCGAGCACTGGCTCGCGCCGGCGCCCGGGTCCCTGACGTGGTGCACCGCCGCCTCGGGCTGGTCGAAGTCGGCCCGCAACGTCTTCGTGGCGCCATGGCTGCGAGGCGCGGCGGCGCTGCTGCACGACGCGCGCTTCGACCCCGAGGAGCGCCTGGCGCTGCTCGAGCGCGAGCGGGTGGCCACGCTGTGCATGGCCCCGACCGAGTACCGCGTGATCGCCAAGCGGGCGACGCTGCGCCCGCTGCCTGAGCTGCGCGGGCTCGTCGCCGCGGGCGAGGCTCTCAACCCCGAGGTGCTGCGGGCGTGGCAGGAGGCCACCGGCCTGTGGATCCGCGACGGCTACGGCCAGACCGAGACCGGCCAGCTCACCGGGATGCCGCTCGGGGAGCCGTCGCGCCCGGGCTCGATGGGGCGCGCGCTGCCCGGCATCGCGCTCGACGTCGTCGACGGCGAGCTCGTGGCGGATGCGGCGAGCGTGCCGACCTTCTTCCTCGGCTACCTGGGCGGCGGGCCGGCCCCCGCCGGGCCGTGGCGGACCGGCGATCGCGTGCACCGCGACGAGGACGGCTTCCTGCACTTCGAAGGGCGCCTGGACGACGTCATCATCTCCGCCGGCTACCGCATCGGCCCCTTCGAGGTCGAGTCGGCGCTGGTCGCCCATCCCGCCGTCGCCGAGGCGGCGGTGGTCGCCGCGCCCGATGAGGAGCGCGGGGCCATCGTGCGCGCCGTGGTGGTACTGCGCGAGGGGTATGCGCCCTCGGAGGCCCTGGCCGCGGCGCTCCAGGAGCACGTGCGCGAGAGCACCGCGCCATACAAGTACCCGCGGGTCGTGGACTTCGCGGAGGAGCTTCCGAAGACCGCGAGCGGCAAGGTTCGGCGCGCGGCGCTGCGCGGGTAGCCGATCCGGCGCAGCCAACGCTCCAATACGTACAACCGGCCGCCTGCAAGTCGGATACGCTCGTCCGATGTCCGTCACCACTGCGCCCACCGCCGGAATCGACCGCGATCGCGTCGCCGCGCTGACCGAGCGCGAGAAGAACCGCCTCATCGAGCGCACCCGCCGCTCGGGCGAGTACTTCGACCGCGCGCGACAGGTGATGCCCGGCGGCGTCCCGTCCTCCTTCCAGCGCAACGACCCCTGGCCGACCTATATCGAGCGCGGCGAGGGGGCCCGCGTCTGGGACGTCGACGGCAACGAGTACCTGGACTTCCACAACGGCTTCGGGGTGATGTGCGTCGGGCACGCCAACCCCACCATCGCCGCCGCCGTGAGCGCGCGCATGGCGCTCGGCAGCCACTTCGCCGCGCCGACCGAGGGCTCGATCGTGGTTGCCGAAGAGCTGCGCCGGCGCTGGGGCCTGCCGCACTGGCGCTTCACCAACTCCGGCACCGAGTCCACCATGGACGCCATCCACCTCGCGCGCGGTCTCACCGGCCGCGACGTGATCGTGAAGATCGAGGGCACCTACCACGGCCACCACGACGCGGTGATGGTCTCGGTCAAGCCGCCGGCCGACCAGATGGGCCCGCGCGATCACCCGAACGCGATCCTCTACGGCCTCGGCTACGCCCCCGGCACCGCCGAGGCGACGCGCCCGGTGCCCTTCAACGACGCCGAGGCGCTCGAGCGCGCGCTGGTTGAGCTCGAGGGCCAGGTCGCGGCCGTGATCCTCGAGCCGGCGATGATGAACATCAACATCGTGCGCCCGGTCGACGGCTACCTCGAGCGCGTGCGCGAGCTCACCCGCGCCCACGGCGCGCAGCTGATCTTCGACGAGGTCAAGACCGGCGCGGCGATCGCCGCCGGTGGCGCGACCGAGCTGTTCGGCGTCACGCCCGACGTGGTCTGCCTCGCCAAGGCGATCTGCGGCGGCCTGCCCGGCGGCGCGATCGGGATGACCGACGAGCTCGCGGCGCTGGTCGCGAGCGGCGCCGTGCGCCAGCAGGGCACCTTCAACGGCAACCCGCTGGTGATGGCCGCCGCGGAGGCAACGCTGCTCGAGGTCCTCACGCCCGAGGCCTACAGGCATCTGCACGGCCTCAACGAGCGCCTGATGGCCGGCTGCGAGCGGATTATCGCCGAGCACGGCATCCCCGCCCACACCGTCGGCATGGGCTCCAAGGGCTGCGTCGTGTTCTCGACCGAGCCCGTGCTCGAGTACCGCGACTACTGCACGAAGATCTACCACGACCTCTCAGACCTCGCGTGGCTCTACCACATGAACCACGGGATCTTCATGACCCCCGGTCAGGACGAGGAGTGGACGCTGTCGGTCGCCCACACCGACGAGCACCTCACGCCCTACCTCGAGGCCTTCGAGCTGTTCGCCAAGGACGTCACGAGCGGGTGAGCATGCTCGAGCTGCTCGAGCGCGACCTTCCGCTCAGCTTCTCGTTCGACGACCTCATGCGCTACCACGGCCCGGGCTCACCCGGCGGCGTGGCGCACGCATTCAAGGTGATGGAGCGGGCGTTCCCCCTGCTCGGTCAGCGGCTGCAGCGCCGCGAGATCACGGTGCGGACCGCCTTCGGAGGGCCGGGCGCGCGCGACGCGTTCGAGCTCGTGACCCGCGCGGTCTCCGGCGACCGCTACACCGTCGATGCGAGCCTGGCGCTCCCGGAGCTCGGCCGCGCCCGGGAGCGCTTCGTCTTCTGGCTCGGCCACCGCGGCGCCGAGGTGACGCTTGCCGTGCGCGAGGGCTACGTGACCGGCGAGTTCATCGACCTCGCGCGCACCGACGGCCGGTCCGCCGACCAGGAGGCGCAGCTCGACCGGCTCAAGCGCGAGATGGCCGATCTGGTCATGGCGCACCCCGCCGCCGAGGTGTACGACGTGATCGGCGAAGTGCGCTCCGGCTGACGGGCGCGGCTCTCGTGAGGCCGCGCCCGCACACCGGGGTCCGGCTTAGTGGTGCTTCTTCTTGAGCTTCAGCGTGACCTTCTTGACCTGCGAGTTGGGCGTGCCGTTGGTCGGCGTGTAGGTGAGCTTCACCGTGACCTTCAGCTTGCCCTTGCGGCGCAGGACCTTCTTGCCCGCCGCACTCGGCCGGATCTTGACCTTGAGCGGGCCCGCCTTCGTGGCGGTGACCTTGGTCGTGGCGATCAGGGCCTTCTTCTTCTTCTTCTTCGTGGCGGACGTCCGGGCGAGCCGTGCGGCCGTGCCCGTCGCCGCGTCACTGGCGGTCACCGCGCCGGGGCCGGGCACCGTGATGGTGATCGTCGCGGTGCCGTTGGAGCCGAACGTGATCCCGCTGCCGACCGTGAACGCGTTGCTGGGCGGCGCCGGAGCGGGCGCGGCGGGCGCGGGCGCGGCGGGCGGCGCCGGGGTCGCGGGCACCTCGGGCGGCTTGCACGTACTCGGGTCCTCGTTGATGAACGCGAGCCTGTCGAGGAACACGGCCGAGTCGTAGATCGCGTCGCTCTGGTCGAATATCGACAAGTAGACGAGGTGCTCCCCAGGAGTGATCTGGGTCTTCGTGTTCACCAGGCCGGTGGCCGCGTCGTATGTAGTCCCCTGCGCCTCGCCCGCCGACACCGACACGGGACCGACGCCGTTGACGCTCACCGGCTCGCCGCCCGTGTTCGTGGCGAAGTCCCCGGGCTTGTTGATGGTCGACCCGTTGGTCGACCACTGGGTCGTGTTTACTTCGGCGATGAAGGCGTCGTTGAAGGGCGAGCCAACGAACTCCGGGAACTCCTCGGAGAGGAAGCGGTAGTCGAGCGAGAGGCAGTTCGCCGCCGACGGGACTGTGACGCCGATCTTCAGGACCGTGGCGTCGTGGTCGGTGTCGCCACGAACCGGGCCGTTGTCCTGGGCCTCGACCGGCTTGCCGCTGTCAGGTCTGTCGTTGGGCTGGTCGGCCAGTGCGGGGTCGCCCGTGGTCAGGAGCCCGTAGGTGGGGCCCGAGGTCGGGAAGCCGTCGAGGCCGCTATCGCCGATCCCGCTGGTCCACGGCGGGCGTGGGGAGGCCGGTGACGGGATCTGTCTCGACCGGGCGGTCCTGCCAGTCGGTGGTGGCGAGGTTCAGCGTGCTCTGATCGGCGATGATCGCCTGAGCGACCTCGTCTGCCGAGTCCTTGGGGACGATCGCTGCATTGGCGGGCGAGGCGGCGAGGAGCGCCGCGACGGCAGCAGCCGCGGCGAGCCGCCCGAGTGAGGGGCTGTTCATTGAGCGATTCGACCAGAACACGACGGCGCATGCAACCCTCGGCGCCCGCCCAGCTTGATCAGTGCCGCCCTGGACTACCGGCCGGCCGAGGGAACCGGCGCGTGCTCGCCCTCGGGCAGGGCCTCGACACCAGGGTCGCCCGACTCGACGCCGTAGTCCTCAGGCGTGGTCTGGTCCGGCAGGGGAGCGCCCTTCGTCATCCGCACCACCGCCGTCACGAGAAAGGTGACGAGCAGGTTGACCGCGAGTGCGATCACGCCCGTGTACAGCGTCACCTTCGTGTCCAGCCCGAAATGCGTGAGCGCGTACTGAGCCCCGCCGAAGTGGGTCTTGCCCGTCACCGGATTCGGTGTGTCGTAGAGCATGTACAGGCCCGAGCCGAGCCCGGCCGCCCAGCCGGCGAGCAGGCCCCAGGCGTGCGCCGCGCGGCTGTAGAGCCCGATGACGATCGCCGGCAGCGTCTGCACGATCAGGACGCCGCCGATGAGCTGGAGGTCGATCGAGAACTGCGGGTCGAGCAGGAGGATGACGGCCACCGCGCCGGCCTTGACGACGAGCGAGGCGAGCTTGCTCATCCGCGCCTCCTCCGCGTGCGTCGCGTTCGGGCGCAGGTACTCCTTGTAGATGTTGCGGGTCCACAGGTTCGCGGCGGCGATGGACATGATCGCCGCCGGGACGAGCGCCCCGATGCCGATCGCCGCGAAGGCGACACCCGCGAACCAGTCCGGGAACATCTTGTCGAACAGCAGCGGGACGACCGTGTTGGTATCCGGCTTGCCGCTGGCTCCGGTCAGCGGCTTGACACCCGCCGCGATCGCCATCAGGCCCAGGAGCGCGAGCAGGCCGAGCACGAAGCTGTAGGCCGGCAGCGCGGCCATGTTGCGCCGGATCGTGTCGCGGCTGCGGGTCGCCAGCAGACCGGTGATCGAATGCGGGTAGAGGAATAGCGCGAGGGCTGACCCGAAGGCCAGCGACGAGTAGCCCAGGATCTGCGCGTCGGGGAGCAGGGTCCCGTCGGTCGGCGGCTTGCTGGCCGCGAACTTCTTGTTCGCGGCGCCGAAGATGGCGTCGAAGCCGCCGAGCTTGATCGGGATGTAGATGACGGCGACGAGCACGACCAGGTAGATCAGGGCGTCCTTGACGAAGGCGATCAGCGCGGGAGCGCGCAGCCCCGACTGGTACGTGTAGGCGGCCAGCACGACGAACGCGATGACGAGCGGCCACTCGCCGTTGATCCCCATCGTCTTCAGCACCGCGCCGATGCCCACGAGCTGCAGGGCGATGTAGGGCATCGTCGCCACGATGCCGGTGAGCGCGATCGCGAGCGCCAACGTCGAGGAGCCGTGGCGGCCGCGGACGAAGTCGGCCGGGGTGACGTAGCCGTGGCGGTGCGCCACCGACCACAGGCGCGGCGCTACGACGAACGCCATCGGGAAGATGAGGATCGTGTAAGGGACCGCGAAGAACCCGAGCGCGCCGACGGCGAACATGAGCCCGGGCACGGCGACGAACGTGTAGGCCGTGTAGATGTCGCCGCCGATCAGGAACCAGCTGATCCAGGGACCGAAGCTGCGGCCGCCCAGGCCCCATTCGTCGAGGTGGTCGAGCGACTCCGCGCGCCGCCACCGTGAGGCGACGAAGCCCAGGACCGAGACGAGCGCGAACAGCAGGACGAAGACGGTCAGCTCTACCCACTTGACGTCCTTCACGGCCGCCTCCCCGTAGTCGCCCGGTAGACCAAGACCGTGATGATCACGCTGATCGGGACCCAGGCCATCTGGTACCAGTAGAAGAACGGCAACCCGATGAGCTCCGGGCTGCGCGAGTTGTAGATCCAGGGGAAGAACGTGCCGAAGAACGGCACGATCAACAGCCAGTTCCAGCCGCGGCCGCTCTCACGCGGTTTCGGGGGCGCGTCCGAGCGCACGTGCTGAGCCGGGTCGTCTGCCACCGCGATCTCTCCTCCTCCGCTTTCTTGCAGGAGCCGAGCGTTTCATGCCCGCTCGATCGTGTCGCAAACCGGAGCTGAAACCTGCTTCGGCCCGCTCAGAAGAGCAGCACCAGCGCAACTGCCACGCCGAAGACGACCACCACCCAGCGCAATACGACGGGACTCAGCCGTCGCGCGACCTTCACCCCGAGCTGGCCTCCCGCCAGGCTCGTCGCGGCCATCACCGCCGCCGCGCTCCACGCCACCGGCCCGAACAGCGCGAAGTAGACCACCGCCACAGCGGAGATCAGCAGCGACAGCAGCCCCTTGAGCGCGTTGAGGCGCTGGAGGTCGTCGGGCAGGAAAGCGCCGAGCACCGCCAGCAGCATGATCCCGAGGCCCGCGCCGAAGTAGCCGCCGTAGACGGCGGCGAGGAAGCTGCAGGCGAGCACGGCGGTGGGCCTGCCGCTCCCGTCGCGGCCCTGGAGCGCCCTGGCGGCCGCGGGCTGGGCGAGCAGCAGCGCGCAGGAGAACAGGATCAGGAACGGCACGATCGCCTCGAACAGGCCCGGCGGGCTGTGGTCGAGCAGCACCGCACCGAGCAGGCCCCCGGCGACGCTGACGCCGCCAAGCCGGCGGGCGCGCCCGCCCTGGCCCCGGAGCTCGTCGCGGTAGGCGAGCGAGCCGCCGAGGTACCCGGGCAGCAGCGCGACGTTGTTGGTCACGTTGGCCGGCACGCTGGGGTAGCCCACCGCCAGCAGCGCCGGGAAGGAGATCAGCGAACCGCCGCCGGCGACCGCGTTGACCGCGCCGCCCGCGAGTCCGGCGCCCCCGAGCAGAAGCAGCTCTCCAAGGCCGAGGTGGACCATCGCGGCCTGCGTCTCAGGTCAGGACGCGCGCGTCGTAGCCGTGGTCGGCGAGGCCGGCGAGCACGCGCTGTGCATGCTCGTGCCCGCGCGTCTCGAGCACGAGCTCGATCGCCGTCTCGCGCACGTGCAGGTCCAGGCCCTCGCGTACGTGCGAGACGTCGACGATGTTCGCGCCGGTATCGGCCACGCAGGACAGCAGCCCGGCCAGCGCCCCCGGCCGGTCGGCGACGCGCGTGAGCAGCACCAGGCGGCGGCCGACCTCGGTCTCGTGGCGCCGCGCGATCGAGGCGAGCAGGCCGGGGTCCACGTTGCCGCCGGAGAGCACGGCGACGGTGGAGCCATGCCGCGCCGCGGTCACCTGGCCGCCCAGAAGCGCGGCGACGCCGACCGCGCCCGCGCCCTCGACCACGAGCTTGCAGCGCTCCATCAGCACCACCATCGCCTCGGCCGTCTCGTCCTCGCCGACCACCGCCATCGCGTCCACCCAGCGGTCGAGCAGGGCGCTCGTGAGCACGCCGGGGGACTTGACCGCGATGCCGTCGGCGATGGTGAGCGAGCGGTCGGCGATCTGGACCCCGATGATCTCGACCTCGGGCCGCGCGGACTTCACGGCGATCGCGATGCCGCTGCAGAGCCCGCCGCCGCCGACGGGGACGACGACCCGCGCGAGGTCCGGGACGTCCTCGAGCAGCTCGAGGCCCAGCGACCCCTGGCCCGCGACGACGTCCGGGTCATCGAAGGGATGCACGAAGGCGAGGCCGCCGGTCTCCGCGCGCTCGCGCGCGGAGACGATGCACTCGTCGACCCCGCTGCCTCCGACGTAGACGATCGCCCCCTGCCCACGGGCGGCCTCCGTCTTGGCGATCGGCGCGTCGGCGGGGACGAACACCTCGCACGGGATGTGAAGGGCGCGCGCGGCGGCGGCAAGCGCCTGGGCGTGGTTGCCGGCCGACGCGGCCACGACCCCGCGCGCGCAGCCCTCGTCGCCGAGTGCGGCGAGCTTGGCCGCCGCGCCGCGCACCTTGAAGGAGCCGGTGCGCTGGAGGTTCTCCGCCTTGAGCACGACGGTGCCACCGGCGCGCTCGGAGATCGTGCGCGTGGTGAGCGTCGGCGTGCGGCGCGCGGCGCGGGCGACCGCGGGGCGGGCGGCGAGCACGTCCTCCGCGGTCACCGGCGAGGACTCGACGGTGGCCACGCGCCCAGGCTACAGCTCGGCCAGACGCCGACGGAGGAAGTCGCGCTCGACCGGGTTGGCGGCGAGCTCGAGCGCGCGCTCGTAGGCCGCGCGGGCCTCGCTGCCGCGCCCGAGGCGCCGCAGCAGGTCGGCTCGCGCGGCGTGCAGCAGGTGGTAGCCGTCGAGGCCGTCGATCTGACCCAGCCGCTCCAGGCCGCGCTCGGGCCCCTCGGCCATCGCGACGGCGACCGCGCGGTTGAGCTCGACGACCGGGCTGGGCTCGAGCGCCGCGAGGCGGCCGTAGAGCTCGGCGACGCGCGACCAGTCGGTCCGCGGCGCGACGTGCTCGGCGGCGATGCTCGCCTGCAGCCCGTAGCGGTCGGCCGGCGCGCTCGCGGCGAGGGCGAGGCCCTCCTCGATCTCCCCCGCGTGCCAGAGCGCGCGATCCTGGTCCTCGAGCAGCACGAGCCGGCCCGCGTCGTCCACCCGCGCGTCGCGGCGAGCGTGATGGAGCAGCATCAGCGCCAGCAGCCCGCGCGGCTCGGAGCGGCCCGGCAGCAGCTGCGCAAGCAGGCGGCCGAGGCGGATCGCCTCCGCGCAGAGCTCGCGCCGCACGAGCGCCTCGCCCGCCGTCGCGGCGTAGCCCTCGTTGAAGATCAGGTAGACGGCGGCCAGCACCGACGGCAGGCGGTGGGGCAGCTCGTCCTCGTCGGGCACCCGGTAGGCGATGCCCGCGCTCGCGATCTTGCGCTTGGCGCGCACGAGCCGCTGGGCCATCGCGGGCTCGGCGACCAGGAAGGCCCGCGCGGTCTCCGGTGTCGAGAGCCCGCCCAGCGTGCGCAGCGTCAGCGCCACCCGCGCCTCCGCGGCCAGCGCCGGGTGGCAGCAGGTGAACATCAGGCGCAGGCGGTCGTCGGGGAAACCGTCGGGCTCGCCGTCATCGCCGCCGAGCGCCTCAAGCCGCGCGACCAGCGCCGTCTTCTCCTCCAGCACGCGCGCCCGCCGCAGCCGGTCGATGGCCTTGTTACGCGCCGTCGTGGTGATCCACGCACCCGGGTTGCGCGGCACGCCGTCCACGGGCCAGCGCTCGAGCGCGACCACGAAGGCCTCCTGGACCGCCTCCTCGGCGAGGTCGAAGTCGCCGAGGACGCGAATCAGGGAGGCGACCGCCCGTCCCGACTCGTGCCGGAACAGGCGGTCGACCAGCCCCCCCGGGACTACGCGTTCTCGTAGTTCATGACCGGCCGCACCTCGATGCTGCCGTGCCGTGCGCCGGGAATCTTCGCCGCCCAAGAGATCGCCTCGTCGAGATCCTTGCAGTCGAGCAGGTAGAAGCCGCCGAGCTGCTCCTTGGTCTCGGCGAACGGGCCGTCGGTGACCATCCGCTCGCCGTTCTGTACCCGCACCGTCGTCGCCGTGTCGAGCTGGAGCCCCTCGCCGGCGACGAACGCGCCGGACTGGTGGAGCTCCTCGCCGAGCGCCGCATAGCCCTTGAGCTCGGCGGTCAGGTCCTCAGGGCTCGCGTTCGCGTAGCCGCTCGGGTCGCTGTGGATGGTGAGCATGTACTTCACTGAAAAGACCTCCTGTGGAAGTTGCTGTCGTTCCCACGACGAACGGGGCCGCCCGAGATCGACACCCTCCTCAATCGGGCAGCGCGATCACCGCGTCCACCTCGACCTTGGCGCCCTTGGGGAGCGCGGCCACGCCGATCGCCACACGGGCCGGCGGGTCGCTCTCGAAGAACTTCGCGTAGGCATCGTTGACCTCGCCGAAGGCCTCCATGTCGGTCAGGTACACCGTCACGCGCACCGCGTCGGCGAGCGAGGCGCCGCCGGCGGCGGCGACGACCGAGAGGTTCTCCAGGCAGCGCCGCGCCTGCTCGGCGGGAGTGTCCCCGACCAACTCGCCCGTCTGCGGGTCGAGCGGGATCTGGCCGGAGCAGAACAGCAGCCCGCCGGCGCGGGCCGCATGGGAGTAGGGACCGACCGCCTTCGGGGCGCCGAGGGCGGTCACCGTTTCGCGATGATGGGACATGGAGAGGACCCTATCGGTGGCCAACCGCCTGTCTCGCGAGACCTCGCCGTACCTGCTCCAGCACTCCGAGAACCCGGTCGACTGGTTTCCCTGGGGCGAGGAGGCGTTTGCGCGAGCGCGCGAAGAGGAGAAGCCGGTGCTCGTCTCGATCGGGTACTCCGCCTGCCACTGGTGCCACGTCATGGAGCGCGAGTCCTTCGAGGACGCAAACGTCGCGGCGATGATGAACGAGCGCTTCGTCTGCATCAAGGTCGACCGCGAGGAGCGCCCGGACGTCGACGCGATCTACATGGACGCCGTGCAGGCGATGACCGGGCACGGCGGCTGGCCGCTGAACGCCTTCCTGACCCCGGAGGCCGTCCCGTTCTGGGCCGGGACCTACTTCCCGCCCGAGCCCCGCCAGGGGATGCCGGGCTGGTCGCAGGTGCTGATCGGCATCTCCGAGGCGTGGGCGACGCAGCACGACGAGATCCGCGAGCAGTCGGGCCGCATCCTGCCGAGCCTCGCGGGGGCCGCGGCGCTGCAGGCGCCGGAGGGCGAGCTCGACCCCGCGGCGCTGGACGCCGCGGTGAAGGCGCTGCGGCGCATGCACGACCCCGAGCACGGCGGCTTCGGCGCCGCGCCGAAGTTCCCGGCCGCGTCGGCGATCGAGTTCCTGCTGCGCCGCGGCGAGCGCGAGGCCTCGCTGCACACGCTGCGCCGCATGGCCGGCGGCGGGCTCTACGACCAGATCGGCGGCGGCTTCGCGCGCTACTCGGTGGATCGCTTCTGGCTCGTCCCCCACTTCGAGAAGATGCTCTACGACAACGCGCTGCTCGCACGCGCCTACCTGCACGCCGGGCTGCTGACCGGCGAGCCGGCCTTCGAGCGCGTGGCGCGGGAGACGCTCGACTGGGCGCTGCTCGAGCTGCGCCAGGAGGAGGGCGGCTTCGCCTCCGCGCTCGACGCCGACTCCGAGGGCGTGGAGGGGCGCTTCTACGTCTGGACGCCGGATCAGGTCCGCGAGGTGCTCGGCGACGAGCTCGGGGCCATCGCGATCGAGCACTTCGGGATGAGTGAGCGCGGCAACTTCGAGGGCGCCAACATCCCGGTGCGCGCCACGCCCGATCCCGAGCGCCGGGAAGAGATCCGCGCACGGCTCTACGAGGCGCGCTCGCACCGGGTGTGGCCGGGCCTCGACGACAAGCGGCTGACCGCCTGGAACGCGCTGATGATCTCCGCGCTGGCCGATGCGGGGGCGGCGCTGGAGGAGCCGCGCTACCTCGACGCCGCGGTTGCGTGCGCCGAGTTCGTGACCACGCGGATGCGCGACGCCGACGGGCGCCTGCTGCGCAGCTTCAACCGCGGCGAGGCCAAGCTCCGGGCCTACCTCGAGGACCACGCCTATCTCCTCGAGGCCCTGCTGACGCTCTATGAGGCGAGCTTCGACCCACGCTGGTTCGCTCAGGCGCGCGCCGTCGCCGACACGCTGCTCGAGCACTTCGCCGACGAGGAGAACGGCGGCTTCTTCTCCACGGCCGACGATCACCAAGGGCTGATCACGCGCCGCAAGGACCTCGAGGACACGCCGATCCCGGCGGGCCAGTCCTCGGCCTGCCTGGGTCTGCTGCGACTCGCGGCCCTGACCGGCGAGCAGCGCTACGAGCAGGCCGCGCTCGGCGTGATCCGCCTGCTGCACACGATCGCGCCCCAGCACCCCGTCGCCTTCGGCCACCTGCTCCAGGCGATGGACTTCCACATCTCCCCCGTGCGCGAGGTGGCGATCGTCGGTCCGGGCGCGGAGGCGCTCGAGCGCGTGGTGCGCTCGGCCTACCGGCCGAACGTGGTCCTGGCCGGCGGCCCCGCGGACGGGGTCCCGCTGCTGGCCGGGCGCGAGCCCGTCGAGGGGCGTGCCGCGGCCTACGTGTGCGAGCGCTTCGCCTGCCTGCGTCCGGTCACCGAGCCGGCCGAGCTGGCCGCGCTGCTGGAGGGCGACCCCTAGGGGAAATCCCGAATGGTCAAACGGAACGTCGGCTCCGTACAGTCCGCGGCATGAGCCGCTTTCTGATCCTCCCCGCCGGCCGCCGCGCCAAGTTCGTCATCGCCGCTGTCTTCCTCGTGATCTCCGTGGTCGTCGGCGGCCTCTACTCGGGCAAGCTCGAGAAGGCCGAGAAGAACGAGACGGTGTCCTTCCTGCCCGGGAAGGCCGAGTCCGTCAAGTCCCTGAAGGCGGTCGAGCGCTATCCGGGCGGCGAGCTCGCTCCGGCGGTGATCGTCTACGAGCACCGTGGCGGGCTGCGCCCGCAGGATCGTGCGCGCGTCCTGGCCGATCGGGCTGCGTTCGCCGGCCGCCGGGCGCCGGGCGTGCTCGCCCCGGGCAAGCCCGTGTTCTCCCCCCGCGGAGACGCAGCGCTGTTCGTCCTCCCGGTCAAGTCGAGCGGTGACTCCGACCGCTTCAAGACCGCGGTCGATGACATCCGCAGCCGCGTGAGCGGCGACCGCGCCGGCCTCACGGCCAAGGTGACCGGCGCAGCCGGCTACGGGGCTGACGCGATCAAGGTCTTCGGGAACATCAACGGCACGCTGCTCTACGCCACCGCAGCGATCGTGCTGATCCTGCTGATCGGCATCTACCGCTCGCCGGTCTTCTGGGCGATCCCCTTCTTCACGGTGCTGCTCGCCGAGTCCTCGGCCCGCGGGTTCGGCTACCTGATCGCCCACGCGGGCGTGACGATCAACGGGCAGTCGGGCGGCATCCTGCCCGTCCTGGTGTTCGGCGCCGGGACCGACTACGCGCTGCTGCTGGTGAGCCGCTATCGCGAGGAGCTGCGACGGTACGAGGACAAGCACGAGGCGATGCGCGTGGCGCTGCGCGCCGCCGGCCCGGCGATCGTCGCCTCCGGGCTGACCGTGATCGCGGCCCTGCTGACTCTCACGCTGGCCGAGGTCAACGGCACCGCGGGCCTCGGCCCCATCGGCGCCATGGGCGTACTGCTGGCGATGGTCTCGATGGTCACCATGCTGCCGGCGCTGCTGGTGATCTTCGGCCGCCGCGCGTTCTGGTCGCCGTTCTTCCACACGATCCCGCACGTCGGCGACGTCGGGAGCAACGAGGTCCGCGGCTTCTGGCGCCGGATCGGCGACCGCGTGGCCGGCCGCCCCCGCGCGGTGTGGGTCCTCGGCTCGCTGGTGCTGGCGCTGCTCGCCCTCAACGTGACCCAGCTCAACACCGGCCTGACCAACGGCAACTCGTTCCGCGGCGACGTCGAGTCCGTGCAGGGCGCCAAGATCCTCGCCCGTTCGTTCCCCGGCGGGCTGTCGGCCCCGACCAACGTGATCGTCCCCAACCGCGCCGCCGCGCCGGCGGTGCGCGACGCGCTCGCCGCCCGGCACGACCTCGTCGCCGCGGTGCTGCCTCCGCAGTCCGGGCCTCCCGGCGTGCGCCTCGACGTGATCCTGCGCAGCGACCCGTTCTCAACGACGGCGTTCGAGCAGACCCCGGAGCTGCGCAGGCTCGCGAAATCCGCCGGCGGTCCCGCCACGCTCGTCGGAGGCCCGACCGCGGAGTCCTACGACTATCGCCAGTCGGCGACGCGCGACAACTACGTGATCCTGCCGCTGGCCCTCGTGGTCGTCTTCCTGATCCTCGCGCTGCTGCTGCGCGCCGTGCTCGCACCGCTGTTGCTCGTCGGATCGGTGATCCTGTCCTTCGGAGCCGCCCTGGGGACGGGGGTCTTCTTCTTCAACCACGTGTTCGACTTCCCTGGCGCCGACCCGTCGCTGCCCCTGCTCAGCTTCGTGTTCCTGGTGGCGCTGGGCATCGACTACAACATCTTCCTGATGGCCCGTGTGCGCGAGGAGGCGATGCGCCACGGCACCCGCGAGGGGATGCTGCGCGGGCTCGCGGTGACCGGCGGGGTCATCACCTCCGCGGGGATCGTGCTGGCCGGCACGTTCGCCGCTCTGGGGGTGCTGCCGCTGGTCTTCCTGACCGAGCTCGGCTTCGTCATCGCGTTCGGCGTGCTGCTGGACACCTTCCTCGTGCGATCGGTGATCGTGCCCGCCCTGGGCCTGGACATCGGCCGCCACATCTGGTGGCCGTCGCCGCTCGGACGCACCGACGCGGGTTCGCGCGAGCACGAGGACCAGCGAATCGGCAGCCGCGTGGCGCCGCGCGTCGACACACCTGTCTAGCTCGGGCGCGCAGGGATGTCTTGACGGCATCCCTGTGCCGAGGTCGCATGCAGCTGCGCCGCTTCCCGCTCCTCGTCCTGCTTGCGCTCACGGCCTTCGCGACCCCCGCCGCGGCGGCGCCGCAGAGCCGGATCGTCAACGGGACCGACGCGTCCGCCGGCGAGTATCCCGCACAGGGCTTCCTGCAGATCGCGATCGGCACCGGCACGTTCCAGTGCGGCGGCACGCTGATCAGCCCACGGTCGTTCCTCACCGCCGCGCACTGCACGGTCGACGACAACGGCAACCCGCTCGCGCCGGGCGCATTCCTGGTCGGGCTTGGCGAGAACAACGATCTCGACTACACCCCGAGCGAGATCTACGGCGTGACCGCTGTGAGCGTCCACGAGCACTACGGGTCGGATCCGTCGGGGAGCGCGGACGACGTCGCGATGCTCACGCTCGGTCGCGCCGCGCCGCAGACCCCGTTGCCTGTCGTCAAGCCGAGCCAGAGCGCCCTCTGGGCGCCGGGCGTCAACGCGGCGATCATCGGCTGGGGGACCACCTGTTCGAGCACCTGCGGCACTTCGGACCAGCTGCGGGAGGCCGCGGTGCCGATCGTCAGCGACTCGGAGTGCGTCAGCGACTACACCTTCGGCGACGTCCAGATCGACCCGACGACGATGGTGTGCGCCGGCGACGGCAGCCACGACACCTGCCAGGGCGACTCCGGCGGGCCGCTGATGGTCCCGTCCTCGTCGCCGCCCCTGATCCTCGCGGGCGTGGTCTCGTTCGGGATCGGCTGTGCCGACCCGAACTTCCCCGGCGTCTACGCCCGTATAGGAGCGCCTGAGCTCAACGGTTGGGTCCGCGGGCGCCGCGCGAGCGTGGACTTCGCCGAAGCGCCTTCAGCCCCCGTCGCGGGCCAGAACGCCGTGTTCAGCGCGACGGGCGCGGGCGCCGCCCCGCAGTGGGACTTCGACGGCGACGGGCAGTTCGACGACGGCAGCGGCTCGACGGTGAGCCACGCCTTCCCAGGCGCGGGTGCCTACCGGGTGACCCTCCGCATGACCGACGCCGAGGGCGAGCCGGCCACACGCGAGCACACGGTCGTGGTCAACGCCGCACAGAACCCGGTTCCCACGCCCAGCCCGACCCCGACCCCCACCCCCACCCCGGCTCCGCCGGACCTCGCCCCCGCTCCGCCCCCCGCCAACCTGATCGTCGGCAAGACCGCCACGGTCGACCGCAAGGGCCGCTTCGGGATCCGCATCAACTTCAGCGCCTTCGCCCCGGCTGGCAAGACCGCCGTGGTGACCGCGCGCAAGGGCGCCTCCAAGCTGGGCTCGGTGAAGGTGAAGGTCAAGCGCGACGAGTCCGTGCAGGCGAAGGTGCTGCTGACCAAGTCCGGCCTGCGCAAGCTGCGCAAGGCCAAGAAGCTCAAGGTGACGCTGCGGCTGGTGCTCGGCAGCGAGGTACAGTCCAAGACGGTCACACTCAAGCGCGGCTGAGCGCTACAAGATCGACAGGTAGCGCTCGAGCTCCCAGGGGGTGACCTGGACTCGGTAGTCCTCCCACTCCTGGCGCTTGATCTCGATGTAGCGATTGAAGATGTGCTCGCCGAGCGTGCGCAGCACGAGCTCGGAGTCGGCCGTGATCTCTATCGCCTCGCCGAGCGTCTCGGGCAGCTGCTCGATCCCGAGCCGCTTGCGATCGTCGGGCGAGAGGTGGTAGAGGTTCTTCTCCATCGGCTCGGGCAGCTCGTAGCCCTTCTCGATCCCCTCGAGGCCCGCCTGGAGCAGCGCCGCGAAGGTCAGGTAGGGGTTGCACGCCGGGTCCGGGCAGCGCAGCTCCATCCGCGTGGCCTGCTCCTTGCCGGGGTGGTAGAGCGGCACGCGCACGAGCGCTGAGCGGTTGCGGCGCGACCACGCCACGTAGACCGGCGCCTCATAGCCCGGCACCAGGCGCTTGTAGGAGTTGACCCACTGGGCGAAGATCGAGCAGATCTCGCGCGCGTGGCGCAGCTGGCCGGCGATAAAGGCCTTGCCGACGTCGGAGAGGAAGTACTTGTCCTCGCTGTCGTAGAACGCGTTGCGCCCGTCCTTGAACAGCGACTGGTGCGTGTGCATCCCCGAGCCGTTCTCGCCGAACAGCGGCTTGGGCATGAACGTCGCGTGCCAGCCGTACTTCATGGCGTATTCCTTGACCGTGATGCGGTAGGTCATGCAGTCGTCGGCCATCTTCAGCGCGTCGGCGTAGCGCATGTCGATCTCGTGCTGGGAGGGGCCGACCTCGTGGTGGGAGTACTCCACCCCGATCCCGAGCTTCTCGAGTGCGAGCACCGTCTCGCGCCGCACGTCCGAGCCGGCGTCGAGCGTGGTGAGGTCGAAGTAGCCGCCCTCGTCGAGCACCTCGGTGCCCTGGTTGTCGCGGAACAGGAAGTACTCGAGCTCCGGGCCGACGTAGAAGTGCTCGAAGCCCATCGACTGCGCGCGCTCAACGGCGCGGCGAAGGACGTGGCGCGGGTCGCCCTCGTAGGGCTCTCGCTCGGGGGTGAGGACGTCGGCGAACATCCGCGCCACGCCGCCGCCCTCGTCCTCGGGACGCCACGGGAGCACCCTGAACGTCGAGGCGTCGGGCATGGCGATCATGTCGGATTCCTCGATCGCGTTGAAGCCGGTGATCGAGGAGCCGTCGAAGCCCATCCCGCCCTCGAAGGCGTCCTCGAGGTCGGCCGAGTTGATCGAGAACGACTTCAGCTGGCCCAGGATGTCGGTGAACCAGAGGCGGATGAAGCGGATGCCGTGCTCGGAGACGAGCGCGCGGACGTCCTCGGGCGTGGTCGGCTGGTCAGGCGGGGCCATGACGCGGCGGAGCCTAGAGGACGCTGGGCGGCGCCGTCATCGGACCGGCGGTCCAACCGCGGTGCCTGCGTGGCTCAGCCTGGCTCAGAGGTAGCGCTGGGCCCAGGCCCGCAGCTCGGCGAGCGCCGGAGCGAGGTCCATGCCCATGTCCGTCAGCGAGTACTCGACCCGCACTGGCGAGCCCTGCTGCACCTGGCGCTCGACGATCCCGCGGCTCTCGAGCTCCTTCATGCGCTCGGAGAGCAGGCGGTCTGAGAGCTGGGGCACGGCGCCGCCGATCTCCGAGAAGCGCATCGGCCCGCCGCTGAGCAGCACGTAGACGATCGCGCCCGACCAGCGCTTTCCGATCAGCTCCACGGCCTCGTGCAGGTAGGGGCAGCAGTCCCCTGGACGCTCGAGGGTGGCGACGGCCACCTTTCGGCGAGCGCCGGACATCGATCAGGCGGCGCGCAGCACGCGCGTCTCCTCGACCGACCCGTCGACGGGCACCTCGCCCGCGACGTTGACCATCGCGGTGAAGCTCTCCAGCGCGACGATCGAGATGGCCTCCAGGAGCTCCTGGTCTGACCAGCCGGCCTCGCGCGCCTCCTCGTGCAGGTAGGACGGCGCGTGGCCGCGATCCTCGACCAGCGGGCGCAGGTAGCGCAGCAGCGCGGCCTGATGCGGGTCCGCCGAGTCCCACTCGCGCGCCAGCGCCAGCTCGTCGAGCCCGAGGCCCGCCTGCCGGGCGGTGCGCGAGTGCAGAGCGATGCCGGGCTCCGAGCGGTAGTGCACGGCGACGGCGAGCGCGATCCGCTCGAGCGTGGGCAGCGTCAGCGCGCCGTGGCGCAGCTCGGAGCGAAAGCGCGCGTAGCCGCGCAGCGCGGCCGGCGAGCCGGCCAGGACGCCGAGGAAGTTCGGCAGCTGACCTGCGGCGGCGAGGGCGCCCTTGAGCACCGGGAGAGATGCCTCGGGAGCAGTGAGGTCATCGTGGATCTGGAAGCGCGACATCTGGGTCTTCATTGCGAACCGCCGTGGGGAGGGAGGATGGGAGCGGCGTCCTTACCCTTGATAAGTGTAGGCGTCGCGGGTTGACTGCGCAACCACCCTCCGGTCCTCCCCCTCCCGGGGATCACACGAGGACCGCTGCTCCCGCGATCAGGAGGTCGCCACGGCGATCAGGATCAGCAGCAGCCCCAGCGCGAAGGCCAACGCGATGATCCGCGTCGGATCTCCGGCCATGCGCTCCCCCACGGTCTGCGGAGGCCGCCTGCGCGCCGCGCTCGACACGAACGGCGCGAGCTCCGACAGCTCCCCGGGACGCCCGTTGATACGGATCGTCCGGCGCTCATCGGACTCCACGAGCGGCTCGGGCGGCGCGGGCGCCACCTCGGCGGCCGGCGGCGCACCCACCGGTTCGGGGCGCTCGGGCGCGTGGCCCGAGCGGCGGCGCGCCTGTCCGCCGAAGGCGTCGTCGGCGCCCCAGTCCTGCGCGGTCCGGCGACGGCTGCGTCCGGGACCCTCCTGGGTGCGGGCGAAGCGGCGGCTGCGCACGCGCGGGAAGCTCTCGTCGATCCCCCAGTCGTCGGCCTGGCGCCGGCGGGGGCTGGCTTCGCTCTCGTGGTCGTAAAAAGCCCGCTCGTCGCGGGTCAGATGCTCAGACATGGCGTTGTTTCCTCTTCGTCGGCTTCCGGGGTTAGCTGACGGGCTCGCGCCGAAGAGCGGCGCTACGCAAGGCGATTCGCCCCACCTGCTCGGTTCCCCCGCCCCCCGGTCTCCCGGGGATTCAGCGGTTGTGCCGCGCGGCATCGTAACAAGGACGAAAAGTCCTGCAAGACGAATGGGTTATTGCACTGACCCCGGACGGAACGCCCGGCGCAACGGCTACTTCTGGCCGGTCTGACCGACGGCCTTGGCCACGAAGGAGGCCACGTCCTGGGCGTCGGTGCCCTCGACGAGCTGGGCCGCCATCTGGCCGTTGCCGCGGGCTCGGCCCTTGTTGATGGCGTCGAGCACGAGCCCCTTGGGCGGGCGCAGGTCGTCGAGGTTCGGGCCCACCTGCTCGCTGGCGTTGGCGGCCTGCAGCGTGTGGCAGTTGCTGCAGCGCTGTCCGAAGAGGACGCGGCCGCGCTTCTCCTGGTCGGTGAGGCCGGAGACGTTGGCGCGCGGGATGTCGTTGCGGCTGGTGACGGTCGCGATGACCGCCGCGGGGACGCCGAGGCCGAGCACGACGACGGCGAGCAGGAAGCCGGCCAGCGCAAGCATGCGCCCGCGGCGGCTCTGGCGCTGCATCCGCCTGCGAGCTCCGCTGGGGCCGCCGCTGAGGCCGATGAACAGCACCCCGAGCCCGAGGGCGACGAAGAACGCCGTGAAGAGCAGGACGGCCATGACGCGCGGCAGATTACCCGGTGCGCCGGGCGCCGGGACGGCTCATCGGCGCCGCCCGGCCGCGAAGCTCTGGATCGCGGGCGCGACCCCGCGGAAGTCCGCGAGCTCCTCCGCGCCCGCCTCGGCCGCCGCCGCCTCGTCGCGAGCGCGCTCCTGGAGCTCGACGACCTCCGCCTCCGCCCCCTGCGGCGGCGCCAGCGGGCGGATCGCGCTGACGTAGAGGTTGATCGCGCCGCCGGCCGCCGGCAGCTTCTCCAGGCGCCCCTCGGCGAGCACCAGCGGCTCGGAGCGGACGGTCAGGCGGGTGCGCTCGTAGAGGTCGGGCGGGATGATCAGGTTGATCGTCCCGAACTCGTCCTCGAGCAGCAGGAACACGATGCCCTTGGCCGTCCCGGGGCGCTGGCGCGCGACGACCATGCCGCCGAGCGTGACGCGGGCCCGGTGGGGCAGCGTCTCCAGGTCGCGGCAGGAGACCGTCCCCGGCGGGAGGCTCGGGCGCAGCAGCGCCAGCGGGTGCGCGCCGAGGGTCAGCCCGGTGGTGGCGTAGTCGGCGACCATCGCGTCCCAGGGCTCCAGCGCTCGCAGCTCGGGGGCGCCGGGCAGGTCCAGCGGCAGCGACAGCTGGGTGCCCTCGGCCAGGCGCTCGCCGGGCGCGGCGACTCCCAGCTCCCACAGCACCTGCCGGCGGCCGGCCCCCGGCGCGGCCAGGCTGTCGCACGCCCCCGACCACGCGAGCTGCTGGAGCGCGGGCCGCCCCGCGCCGGCTCGCGAGGCCAGCTCGCCCAGCGAGCGGAAGGGCCCGCCGCGCTCGCGCTCGGCGACCAGCGCGGCCACCTCGTCGCCGCGCACGCCGCTGACGTGGCCGAGCCCCAGCCGCACGTGCAGATCGCCCTCCACCGTGCACTCCACGGCGCCGGCGCCGACGTCGGGCGGGAGGATCTCGATCCCGCGCCGCTGGGCCTCGTGGACCAGCGTGTCGGAGGCGTAGAAGCCCATCGGCTGCTCGTTGAGCAGCGCGCACAGGAACTCCGGCCCGTAGTGCACCCGCAGCCAGGTCGACTGGTAGGCGAGCAGGCCGAAGGCGGCGCCGTGGGCCTTCGGGAACCCGAAGCCCGAGAAGCCGATGATCATCTCGTAGACCCGCTCGGCGACCTCCGCGGAGACGCCGTGGGTGCGCTCGGCCCCCTGGATGAAGCGATCGTGGTGGGCGTCGATCGCCGCCGCCGAGCGCTTGCGGCTCATCGCCCGCCGCAGCCCCTCGGACTCCCCCGGCGAGAAGCCCGCGAAGGCCATCGCGACCTCGATCACCTGGTCCTGGAAGATGATCGTCCCGAGCGTGTCGCGCAGGACGGGCTCGAGCGACGGATGATCGTAGGGGACCTCGAAGCCCGGGTCCTCGCGCAGCCGCTGGCGGCGCTCGATGTAGGGATTGACCGCCCCGCCGAGGATCGGCCCCGGGCGCACGATCGCGACCTGGATCGTGAGGTCGTCCAACGACTCCGGGCGCGTGCGGTGCAGCGACTGCATCTGCGCGCGGCTCTCGATCTGGAAGACCCCCATCGTCTCGGCCTCCTGGATCGCCGTGTAGGTCTCGGCGTCGTCGAACGGGATCCGCGAGAGGTCGATGCGCTCGTTGCGCGTGCGCGCGATCTCCTCCACACAGCGCTCGACCGCGGAGAGCATCCCCAGCCCGAGCAGGTCGATCTTCAAGAAGCCCGCGTCGGCGCAGGAGTCCTTGTCCCACTGGCAGAGCTGGCGACCCTCCATGGCGGCCGGCAGGACCGGGCAGCAGTCCACCAGCGGGCGCGTCGAGACGATCATCCCGCCCGAGTGCTGGGAGAGGTGGCGCGGCAGGCCGTAGGCTTCGTCGCACAGGCGCGCGAGCCACGCCCAGCGGCCTGGCAGGCGCGCGCGGCGCGCCTCGTCAGGGGGGCGCGTGGTCACGTCGGCGGGGTCGCGGCCATTGACCATCGCCATCCACTCGTCGGCCGACAGCCCGGACGGCGCGCGAGAGTCGGGGTCGTTGAACTGCGCGGGCGCGCCGCCGGGCTCGATCCCCAGCGCGCACTCGACGTCCTGCGTGACGCCGCGGATCCCCCACGGCTCGGCACCGCGCGCCACCCGCTCGAGCTCGCCCGCCGGCAGGCCGAGCACCTTGCCGAGCTCGCGGATCGCCCCGCGCGAGCGGAAGGTCGGGAACGCGGCGACCAGCGCGGAGTGCTCGCGCCCGTAGCGCTCGTGCACGCGCGGGATCAGGACCGCACGGATGTCGCGCGGGAAGTCGAGGTCGATGTCGGGCAGCGCGGTCAGCTCCTCGTTGAGGAAGCGCCCGAGGAAGAGCTGGTTCTCGACCGGGTCGATGTGCGAGAGGCCGCTGAGGTAGCAGACGATCGAGGAGACCGAGGAGCCGCGGCCGCGGCCCGGCGGCAGCAGCGCGCGCGCCGAGCTCGGCCCGCGGACCTCCACCGCCACCTCGCGCGCGAGCTCGAGCAGCTCGTGGTGGAGCAGGAAGAAGCCCGCCAGCCCGAGCGAGGCGATCACCCGCTGCTCCTCCTCCAGGCGCCCGCGCGCCTCGCCGCGGTTGGGGTGGCCCGGCGGGTAGCGCTCCTCGAAGCGCGCCGCGCACAGCTCGGCGAGCTTGCGGTCGGCCTGGGCGTCGTCGGAGCCGGGGTAGCGGTAGCCGAGGTCCTGGGTGAGGTCGAAGCGCAGGCGGTCGGCCAGGGCGCGCGTCTCGGCCACGGCCTCCGGGTGGTCCTCGAAGCGCGCGGCCATCGCGGCCGGTGCGGCGAGCACGTGGGCGAAGTTGCCGCGCCGCAGCGGCTCTGACGCGTCGAGGGTCGTGTGGGTGCGCAGGGCGACGAAGGCGTCCTGCAGCGGCGCGCGCGAGCGCGCGTGGGCGTGGACGTTGCCGGTCGCCACCGCCGCGACCCCCAGGCGCCGGGCCAGCTCGGCGAGGGCGCGGTTGCGCGCGCGGTCATGGCGCTGGAAGGGGCGCTGGAGCTCGACCCGCAGGCGGTCGGGGCCGAAGGCGCTCAGCAGGCGGCGCAGGGTCGGCTCGTCGTGGACGCCGTGGTCGGCGCAGCCGCTCAGGCAGACGAGCCCCTCGGCGTGGGCCTCGAGCCTCTCGAGCGTCGTCATCGGCGGCGGCTCGCCCGGGTCCCTGCCGTGCGCGTGCGCCGCGGTGAGGATCCGGCAGAGGTTGCGCCAGCCGGTCGCGTCCTGCACCAGCGTCGTGATGTGACGGCCGTCTGCGAGGTCGAGCTCGGCGCCGTGCAGCGCGCGCAGGCCCTGCGCCGCGGCGGCCTGGGCGAACTCCATCGAGCCCGAGAGGCCGTTGTGGTCGGTCAGCGCGACGGTGTCATGGCCGAGCGCCACGGCGGCGCTCACGAGCTCGTCCGGCAGCGAGGCGCCGTCCAGGAAGGAGAAGGCGGAGTGGCAGTGCAGCTCAGCGTACACGAACATATGTTCGCATACGTGTCGAGCGGCCTCGCGCCCTGGGTGTGGCCTCAGCCCCGCGCGGCGCGGCCGAGCGAGGTCCTCGTCCAGCCGAGCCGCGTCCCGGTGCCGAGCGTCGAGCCCGGCATCCGGTAGTAGGTCCTGAGCCTGCGCCGCTCCGCGCGGCCGACCAGGCGCTCGAGGACGAACGCCTGGTAGAGCCCGACGAGCACGCTGCCGGCGGTTACGCGTAGCGCAGCGTCCCAGCCTGCGTCGCGTGCGACGCGCGCGGGCAGCCCGAGCCGCTGGTTGAGCGGCTTGGCCACGGGACCGACGAAGATGGCACCGGCCACCACCGGCACCGGCACGTGCCAGAGCGGGGTCGGCTCGCCCGTGCCGACGCGGCCGAAGCGGACGCGGTCGGCCTGCCCGATCGCCTTGCGGGCGCTGCGCGGGCCGAGCCAGGCGAGCCCCGCGACGAGGACCGCAAGCTGGATCGCCGTGTTGGCGGGCGCGCGGCGTGCCTGGTCCGTGGTCGCCAGCAGCGCCGCGGAGCCGGCTGCCCCGGTCGCGGCGAGCGCGAGGCCCTCGAGGCGGAGACGGTCACGGTAGGTCGGAGTCATGGCGGGGAATCTACGCGCTGGCATTGACTTGCCCCGGTCGCCCCAGGCAGAATCGCGAGCATGCCTTGGAAACTGGAAGGAACCTACTTCGAGACCTGTTCCTGCGAGGTCGTCTGCCCCTGCACCGCCTCGTTCGCCCTCGGCGCCGACTACGACCGCTGCCGGGTGACGCTCGTGTTCCACGTGGCCGACGGCGACGTCGAGGGCACCGACGTCGGGGGCCTCACCGTCGCCGCCGTCGCCGACACGCCCAAGGTGATGAGCGACGGCGACTGGCGCCTCGGCGTGTTCATCGACGACGCCGCCTCCGACGAGCAGGCCGACAAGCTCGGCGCCGTGTTCAGCGGCCAGCTCGGCGGCCCGATGGAGGCGCTCGGCCCGCTGATCGGCGAGAACCTGGGTGCGCAGCGCGCGCCGATCGAGATCCGCGAGGAGGGACTGAGCCACAGCGTCCGGATCGGCGATGCCGTGGACTTCGAGATCGAGGATGTCGTCCCGTTCGGGGTCGAGTCGGGCGAGCCCGCTCGGCTGACGGGCATCTTCCACCCCGCGGGGTCGGAGCTCACGATCGCCAAGGCGACGCGCTCGAGCATCGACGCCTTCGGCATCGCCTACGAGGGCAGGTCGGGCTTCTCGTCGCGGTTCACCTGGGCCGCCTGACGTTGAGCACGGCCGCCGCCCGGGGCCTCGCGCCGGCCTTTCGAGCCGCGCGCGGCCGCCTCGGACTGGTCGCGCTGCTCTTCGCGCTCGCCGCGGTGGCGTGGTGGTCGACCGCGGAGCGCATGGCCGGCATGGACGAGGGGCCGGGCACCGCGCTCGGCGCTCTCGGCTGGTTCCTCGGGGTGTGGGTGGTGATGATGGCCGCGATGATGCTCCCCTCGGTCGCGCTGACGATCGCGCTCTACGGCCGCATGGCCCGGCGCGAGGCCCGCGTCGCGCCGCTGCTGTTCGCCGCGGGGTACCTGCTCACGTGGGCGGCGGCCGGGCTGCTCGCCTACGCGCTGTTCGACCTCGGGCGCTCGCTGGCCGGCGATGCGCTGGCGTGGCGGCGGGGTGGCCGCTGGCTGGCCGGCGGGGCGCTCATCGTGGCTGCCGCCTACGAGATCACCCCGCTCAAGGATGTGTGCCTGGCCAAGTGCCGGAGCCCGCTCGGGTTCCTAATCGGCGCGTGGCGCGGCGGGCCGCTGGGCGCGCTCGGCATGGGTGCGCGCCACGGCACCTGGTGCCTCGGCTGCTGCTGGGCACTGATGGTGTCGCTGTTCGCCCTCGGCGTGATGAGCCTCGCGTGGATGGCGTTCGTGGCGGCGCTCATCGCGCTCGAGAAGACGCTGCCCTGGGGCCGCGCGGCGACGTGGACGACCGCCGTGATCCTGCTCGCGCTCGGCGTGGCGGTGCTCGCGGCGCCCGACGCGATCCCCGGCCTGACTGTTCCGGGCACCGGCGCGGCGATGGACGCGATGCGGTGAGTGCCCAGCTGCCCTGGGCGATCTCCGGCGACCTTCGCCTACGGCTCGGCCGACGCAGGTTCGTGACCGCGCGAGCGCTCAGCGCTGGGCGTACCAGCGGCCGCCGCCCAGCTCGCGGAAGAGCACGAGGTCGCGCCCGCCGGTGGTGACCACCTCCCAGTAGCGCCGCCGCAGCGGCCGGTCGCTCCACCAGCGGTCCTCCACCAGCCAGGACTCGCGCACGGCGTCGACCGTCTGGCCGCCGACCGCGAGCGGGCACCCGCCCTCGTCGGCCCGGACCTTGACGGGCCGCGGGGTGGCCAGGCGGCGCGGGCCCCGGCTCGCGGCCGGGACGTGGTTCACGGATCCCATGGGGCGAGCGTGTGGCGCCGCTCGGGCACGCGCGAGGCGGGATCGACGGGGACGATGTGCAGGGCGGCGTCGGGTCCTGCGACGGCGCGCGCCTGGCGGACCGCCTCCCTCAGGCGCGCCGAGCGGATGGCGGCGGGCTCGGAGAGCAGCGAGCGCTGGTGGCCCTCGGGCGGCCCGAAGCCCTCTATGCGCAGGCGTAGGACGTCGGCCGGCGAGGGCAGCTCGCCCAGCCGCGGCGCGAGGGCCAGGCGCATCCGCCGGCGGTCGGCCAGCGCCTCGCGAAAGGTCATGCGCATCCGCCAGGTCCCCCCCTCCACCAGCGTCGCGGAGATCACGACCGCGCGGAAGGTCCGCCCGCGCCGCTCGCGGCGCGCGAGCACGCGGTCGATCAGCAGGCCGAGCGCATGCTCGAGCTGCTCGCCCGAGCCGGACTCCGGCAGCTCGAGCGTCTCCTCCCGCCGCTCGGCCGCCCGCCGGGCCACCAGCGGAGTGTCACGCCCGCGCGCGAGCTCGCGCGCCAGCGTGCCCGCCTCCCCGAAGCGGTCGGCCAGCGCGGCGCGGGGCAGCCGCGCGAGCTCGCCAAGGGTACGGATGCCAAAGCGCTCCAGAGGCTCGACCAGCGCCGCGGTCTGCGGGCGCGAGCGCAGCAGCGCGACCGCCAGCGGCGCGAGGTAGGCGGCCAGTCGCGCGGGCCCCTCCGGTGCGATCTCCGCCCGCCGCGAGCGTGCCCGCTCCGCGGCGGCCAGCGCGGCGAAGCGCGATGGGGCGACCCCGAGGCGCGCCGGCACCCCGAGCGCGCGCCTGGTGAGCGCGAGCACCCCCTCGCGCCCGCCGTGGAGCTTGCGCAGCCCCGCCTCCTCGAAGTAGGCCGCGCCCGGGCGCTCGGACTCGACCGCCGCGCCGATGCCCTCCAACGAGACCATCAGCCGGTCCCACTCGTCCCCCACCCCCGCAGGGTCGGGCGCGACCAGGCGCAGGGTCGGGCAGCGCGCGAGCGCCTCCCCCAGCCTCAGACCGGCGCGGACACCGAAGGTCTCCGCTGCCGCCGAGGCCTCGCCGATCACCGGATCGCGCCCCGGTTCGGGCGCCAGCGCGACCGGCCCGGCGGCCAGCGCAGCCCGGCCACCCGCCGCGACGGTGAGGGCGAAGCGCGGGAGCAGGACGCAGACGATCATGAGCGAACACATGTTCGCATGCCGGACCCCGTTCGGGCAAGCCCAATGCTGCCCGAATGACGGGCTGTCCGGACGCTGACTGCGACCGGGCGAAAAGGTTACGGTCGCCACCTAATAGAAAGGGCCCCCGTCTCCGAGGGCCCTTCCCTTAGCAAGCCGGTAAGCCGGATTCTGTCGTGAGCAACCATCCATCTGTGCGGCCGACCTGGACCTTGGCGGGCAGCCTGCGAACGGTCCGTCTTGGCCTTGCATCGGGTGGGGTTTGCCTGGCCGCCGCGTCACCGCGACGCCGGTGCGCTCTTACCGCACCATTTCAACCTTGCCCGCCCGCGGCTGCAGCTGCGAGCCACGAGCGTCGGCGGTGTGTTTTCTGTGGCACTTTCCCGCGGGTTTCCCCGGGTCGGCGTTACCGACCACCCTGCCCTTTGATGTCCGGACTTTCCTCGAAGGTGAACACCTCCGCGGCTGCTTGGCCTGCGTAGGAGAAGGTAGACCAATCCATGTACGACGTCATCTACATCGACCAACAGGGAGCCGAGAGCCCGATCGCCCGGCAGCTCGAGGATCGCGCCATGGCCACCGAGCTCGCGTGCCGCGTGGCGGCCGAGCGGGGCGCGGGGCGCCTCGTGCTTCCGGGCTCGACGAACCTGCGCGACTGCGTGTGCGTCGTGCGCACGCCGCCCGGGCCGCGGTCCGAAGCGGCCTAGTACTCGCCGGGCAGTACGAGAGAGGACGAGTGGCGCGCGACGACCTGCCAGCGCCCGTCGATCCTCGACCACACGTCGGTCAGCAGGAAGGCGTTGGAGAGGTTGACCGCGTCGAAGTTGGCCATCTGCGAGTAGCGCGCGTGGATCACGCCGGTGTCGCCGAAGACGTCGATGTCCATGCTCTCGTAGGCGAAGGAGACGATGTGGTAGCCGCCCATCGCTGCGCCCATCCACTGCTCGCGGGTCATCGGCTCCGGGTGCAGGTGCACCGCCGTGAAGCGGAACCCCTGGGCCACGTAGCCCTCGAGTGCCTCCTCGTCGCGCTCGCGCATCGCGCGCATCCAGTCCTCCTCGATGCGCGCCAGCTCAGATCTGTCCTCCTCGACCGACACGGCCGGGAGGCTACTCAAGCGTCGTCCCGCAGTCCGCGCAGCGGGCGCCGACGACGCCGGCTCCCGCCGACCAGCGCGGGCTCATCGCCCCGGCGCACACCGGGCACTCGGCGGTCGCGCCCGAGCTGACGGCCGTCCAGGTGGCGAGCACGACGTCCTGCAGGCTGACCTGCGGCGCGGCGTGGGCGCGAGGGGCGGGCATGGCCAGGGTGGCGGTCACGTCACGGTCCTCAGGACGCCGACCACCTTGCCGAGCACCTGCACCTCGCGCGAGCGGATCGGCTCCATCGCATCGTTCTCGGGCTGCAGGCGGACGTGGTCCTCCTCGCGGAAGAACCGCTTGACGGTCGCCTCCTCGCCCACGAGCGCGATCACGATGTCCCCGTCGGCGGCGGTGTCCTGCCGGCGGACGACCACGAAGTCGCCCTCGAGGATCCCCGCGTTCTTCATCGACTCGCCGCGAATGCGCAGGACGTACTCGCCGTCCTCGCCCCCGGCAAGCTCGGGCACCGTCACGTAGTCCTCGATGTTCTCCTCGGCCAGGATCGGCTGGCCCGCGGCGACCTGGCCGATGAGCGGCAGGCCGCTCGGCTTCACGACCGCCTTGACCGCGTCGACCACGCCGCTGGTGGCCCTGTCGAGCATCTCGATCGCGCGCGGCTTGGAGGGATCGCGCCGCAGCAGCCCGGCCTTCTCGAGGTTGTGCAGGTGCGCGTGCACCGTCGAGGAGGAGGCCAGTCCGACCGCCTTGCCGATGTCACGCACCGTCGGCGGATAGCCGTACTTGGCCGAGTACTTCTTGATGAAGTCGAAGATCTCCTGCTGGCGCTTGGTCAGGTCCTTGCCGATGTCCATCGGGTCGGGCTCCTCGGTCAGGGGTGAAGGGCTGAATCGAACATGTGTTCGAGACAGTAGCGCTCCCCGAGGACGGACTCAAGGCAGAGGGGCGGCTCTATACTCGCCTCCCCCTCGCGCCGATGGCGGAATTGGTAGACGCGCCAGGTTGAGGGCCTGGTCCGGGATAACCGGGTGGAGGTTCGAGTCCTCTTCGGCGCACCTTCGAAAGCCCCGCGTTCGCGGGGCTTTCGTTGTTCTCGGGCGAGCCTCCGAGGGGTGGGGGCAATTTTTCCGGCAACGCCCTATGGCAAATGGGGGCACGACGTGCCCCCATTCCTGCCCCCACGGAGCCGGAGGCACGCCGGGCAATGAGCATCCACTTCGACGCGAGCCGCGACCGGTTCGTCGTGCGCTGGAAGCAGGACGGGCGTCGCCGGGTCCGGCGCTTCCACTCGGAGTCTGAAGCCATGGCATTCGACGCCTCGCTGCTCCGGCCGGTTCACCCGCGTCCGATCCCCGCGTCTGTGCCACCGGCGGCCGTTGGCGACGGGATCTACGCGTACGAGATACGCGGCGGGACCCGCTTTCGGTTCGTGTTCCGCCAATCAGACGGGACGCTCTCCACGCGACGCGGGTTCCCGAGCAGGCGAGCCGCCGCGACCGCGCGCCGACGTCTCGTGGAGTCCATCGAACGCGGCGAGGTCAAGGTCGCCCGCGAGACCTTCGAAACGTTCTGGCTGCGGCTGCTCGAGGAGCGGCGGCCGTACATGACCAAGGG
>JBBRYA010000039.1:0-31408 GCA_038238015.1 Solirubrobacterales bacterium | reverse complement strand
GAGACCTCGGTCGTGCGGATGCATAGCGGCAACGGGCAGCACGACGAGATGGACCGCCGTGCGATCGCCTGCTTCGATCAGGCCCTGACCGACGTCGGGCTGGTCGAGAACAACCGGCTCCGGCAAGTGCTTCACGACTACTTCGCTTGGGCAACGACCACGACCATGTCGGGCTACCACCGATCCGCTGACGACGTCCCGCTCGGCCTGAGCATCCCGCACTGGTCGTGGAACGGCCTCCAGGGCTGACCAGGACCGCCACCGAGGCTTGCGCTCCCGCGAGCGGGAGCCGGCACTGTCGGAAGAGCCAGATCGGTTGGGGATCCCCTAACGGGACACCGCTCCCTCTGTCGGGCGGATGCAGGCGTCCCGAGTGGCTCCCGGCTGGCTCTCGCAGCGGACGAGAAGCAGCAGCCTGCAAGAGCGGCCTACATGCGATCGGGAGTGTGGCCAGCGACGAGCTTCTCATGCTGTTCGAGAAGACAGCCTTGGCCAGGGCAGAAGCAGGAGGGCTCACGGATGGAGCCGCGGACCGTTGCGATAAACCGGCTAGGGCCGGGCGGCCGCAGGTTCAAATCCTGTCTCCCCGATTACGCGATAGACCTGCAAAGGGGCGGGTTTCCCCGGCGGAAGAAGGCCTACTGTCGATCCGAGCGTGGTCCAATCGTGGTCCAATTCTTAGTGACACTCGAGGGCACTCGCACCCAGGGTCGCTCGAGGAGGACCGGCTGGCGAGTCGTTGGGGGTGCGACGGGCGGAGTCGATCACTCTCGCCGTCGTCCGGGATTCCTCAATGGGCTCGCCCCGTGCTTCGCGATGTCGCCGGACGCGGGCCAAGGAGTCCATGCCTGATCTTTCCCTGTCAGCTCGTGGCGTTCCGCGACGAAGGGCAGGTGCCCGGTCAGGTTGGTGAGCTCGAACAGCCGCTGGACCGGAGGGGGACCGGGGACGATGCCGAAGGAGAAGCCGTCGGCCCGGGACATGGCGTCCCACTCGAGGATCATCCGCAGCCCGCTGGAGTCCAGGAAGCGCACGCCGCGGAGGTCGAGGATGATGGTCTTCCAGCCCGCCTCGTGAAGCTCGCGCAACCGCGCCTCGACCACGGGAACCGTCGCGAGGTCGAGCTCACCGAAGGGGCGGGCATACACGGACTCTCGCGCAGGATCGACCTCGCACAGAAAGGGCTCGAGTTCCGACCGGTTCAGCGACATGTCGCGCACCTCCGCATTCCACGTGACTTGAGGAAGTGCACATCCCCTCCGAGCCGAAGGGGCTGGCGGCTTGCCTGCTGGTTGACGTGCCCTCGGCGCCTGCGGCGAGTCGGACCCGGGGGCGAGTGTACGCCCTCCAACGGGCACGACGTGCGAGCAAAACGCAAACTCAATCTTCGGCTGCCCCAATCCGCGAGGGCCCTTCGTAACCCTCGGGGTGCAGGACGAAGGTCTCCATGGCCAGGCCGTCGGACTGGGTGTCGATCGCGCTCAGGAACGAGCGCACTGTGCGGCCGGTGAGGCGCTCGATCGGCTCGCAGAACCCGCGCACCCGCGCGTACTGGAAGTAGATCCGCATGTCGCGCACGCGCTGGTGCTCGCCCATCTTCACCAGGTTGCGTTCGGCCGGGGTGAGGGTGGACTCGAGCACGGTGATGAGCGTGTCGGGCCCGGCCCAGTTGGTGCGCGCCTTGGTCGGCCCGCGCCCGAACTGCTCCTTGTAGAGGCGCACCATCTCGCGGGAGACCTCGGCGAGCACGGCGGAGCGGCGTTCGGTCTCTGCCTGACTCTCCTGCGATGCGGCGACCTGGTCCGTCACCGGCGCGAATCTAGCGGAGCCGCTCAGCCCTCCGCTGCCTCGATGCGCGAGGGGCCTTCCTGACCGTCGGGGTAGAGGACGAAGGTCTCCATCGACAGGCCGTCGGCCTCGGTGTCGATCGCGCTCAGGAACGAGCGCACGGTGCGACCGGTGAGGCGCTCGATCGGCTCGCAGAACCCGCGCACCGTCGCGTACTGGACGTAGGTCCGAGTGTCGCGCACGCGCTGGTGCTCGCCCATCCTCACGAGGTTGCGCTCGGCCGGAGTGAAGGTGTCCTCCAGCACCGTGACCAGCATGTCGGGGCTCGCCCAGTGCGTGCGGGCCTTGGTGGGTCCGCGCCCGAACTGCTCTTTGTAGAGGCCGACCATCTCCCGCGAGATGTCGGCGAGCACGCCGAAGCGTCCGTCGCCCTGCGTTTCCTGCGTCGCTGCCTGGGTGCGGTCCATTGCGGACCCGCTTTCGTCTTGGCCCCCTGTGGGAGGTGATGCGTCAAGCCTGACCCACGACGCCTCGGACGGTCCGCCGCGCTCGCCCCAGGCGGCGCTTGGCGTCGGAAGAAGTAGGAAGCGGTCCAATCCACGGACGCGTTGTCCGGATTGACCTTCGTTCATCCTAGCGGGGATCCGTTCGTCTCCACCAGGGTCCTCGCGAACTCGGCGAGCACCGCGAACAGCCGCTGCTGGTCCACTTGCTGCTATCGCCCTCTCGACTGACCGGCGCCATCGGAAGCGCCGCGACCGCCCGGTGCCGCTAGGACTCGGCCGCCGGCGGTTCGTCGGACTCGGGCGCGGCGGGAGGCGCCGGAGGGGCATCCTCGAGGGGGACCGCGGTCCAGTTGCCCTTGATGCGTTGTGCGAGACCGGCTTGATCGAGCTTGCGGAGGGTCTCGCGGAGCTCGACCTCAGGGATGTCGAGGTCGAGCAGGAGGTCCTTTACCGAGCGCCCTCCGGGCAGCTTGGCGAGGTCCTCGTACACGCTGCGCCGCTGTCGCGGCTGAACGTTCAGAGTTGCGGAATCGGGTCGTGGTGTGATTGTGGTCCTTTCGGAGGCGCCATCAGGAGGCCCCGGACAATGGCTTCGGACGATACCAGCGCGCAGCCGGTCGATGCCGTCGCAGAAGGCGCAAGTCTTGAGGCCAGGGCGCGTTTGAAGCCCACATGCGATGGACTTTCCCCGCCGAGGTCGCCGCGCCACAGCTGGCGCGCAGGGCAGCCCGCGACTTCGCCGCCGCGGAGGGCGCCGACGCGGCGACGCTCGAGGCGATCACGCTCTGCGTCAGCGAGGCGGTGAGCAACGCAGTGGTCCACGGCTACCGCGAGGGTGCGGTGCCGGGGGCGGTCGAGCTCGAGGCCCGCAGGCCCAACGGCTATCTCTGCGTCTACGTCCGCGACCGTGGCAGCGGGTTCGCCCCGCGTCCCGACAGCCCCGGGCTCGGGCTGGGGCTGTCGGTCATCTCGAAGTCCGCGGCCGCGCACGAGGTCCGCGAGCCCTCGAGCGGCGGGACCGAGCTCGTGATGCGCTTCGACCTCGCGCACTGAACAGGTGGAGAGCGTCGGACTCGGCGAGGAGATCGGCTAGGCCCTCGCGTCAGCCGTCCACCGCGGCGCGGACGCCCGCGTGGACCGCGTCCGCGTCCCGGGCGCCGTCGACGCGCCGCAGCAGCCCGCGCTCCTCGTAGTAGGCGACGAGCGGCTCGGTCTCGCGGTGGTAGACACGCACGCGCTCCCGTGCCGTCTCGGGCCGGTCGTCCTCGCGGCCCTGGTCGCGCCCGCTGATGCGCTCCACGACGACCTCGTCGGGCACGTCGATCAGCACCACGGCGGTCAGCTCGCGGCCGCGGGCCTCCAGCGCGCCGCCGAGTGCGTCCGCCTGCGCCACGGTGCGAGGGAAGCCGTCGAGCATGATCGGCCTGTCGTCCAGGCTCGCGATCTCCTCCCGGATCATCGCGACGATCAGCGCGTCGGGAACGAGGTCGCCGCGGTCCATGTACTGCGCGGCGCGGTTGCCGAGATCGGTACCGGCGTCGCGGGCCTCGCGCAGCAGGTCGCCCGTCGCGAGCGCCACGAAGCCGAGCTCCTCTTGGAGGCGCGCCCCCTGGGTCCCCTTGCCGCTGCCCGGCGGCCCGAGTAGCGCGATCGTCGCCTGCGTCACCGCTCCATCCTCCTCAGACGCTCGCCAGTAGCTTGGGTACGACCTGCTTCTTGCGGCTCATGACGCCGGGCAGCTCGAGCACGCTGTCTCGCGCGCGCACGTCGAACGCGCGCTCAACCGGCTCGGCATCGCCGGCGACCAGGAGCTCGGTGCCCTGGCTGAGGATGTCGGTGACCATCAGCGCGTAGAGGGTGTAGCCCTGCTTCTCGCGCTCGGACTCCAGGGCCTGGAGCAACTCGTCCCTGCGCTCGAGCAGCCCGCTGCCGACGGTCTCGAACTGGGCGATCGAGATCGTGTGGCCCGCTGCGGTCGTGTACTCCTTGGCGTCGCGCGCGATGATCTCCCCGGCGTCGAGGTCGGAGGCGTCAGAGGACGCCTCGAACATCTCCATGCCGAAGGCCTTGGCGTCGAGCTCGAGCAGCTCCTCCAAGTACTCGACGACGCGGCGGTCGCGGTCGGTGGTGGTTGGCGAGGTGAGCACGACGGTGTCGGAGAGCAGCGCGCCCAGCAGCATCGTCGCGGTCGCGGCCTCGGGCTCCCGGCCCTCGTGGCGGAAACGCTCGACGATCAGCGTCGCGGTGGCGCCGACCGGGTCGAAGGTCGCCTGGACGGGGACGCGCGTCTCGATCGAGCCGATGTGGTGATGGTCGAGGATTTCGACGATCTCGGCCTCGCCGATGCCGGGGACGCTCTGGGCCTGCTCGGCGTGGTCGACGAGGAGCACCTGCCGCGGCTGCGGGTTCACGAGGTCCGAGCGCGAGACGATGCCCAGCGGCGCGCCGTCGTCGTCGATCGCGATGGCGGCCCGGTACTCGACCTCCTTGATGCGCTCCGCGACCTCGGAGAGCAGGTCGTCGGGCTCGGCCGTGAGCGGGTCGCAGCTCATGACGGTCGCGCACGGCACCGCGAGCTGGATCATGCGGCCGGTCACGTAGGAGTCCAGGGGTGAGACGACCACGGCGGCGTCGTGCTCGCGGGCGAGCGCCACGACGTCGTCGCCGGGCTCGATGTCGTGGCTGATCACGAGCACGGCGGCGCCGATCTCGAGCGCCCGCCGCTGGGCGTCGACGCGGTCGCCGACGACGGCGATGTCGCCCGGGCCGATGCGGTCGTCCATCGAGCCGACAGCGACGGCCACGACCCACAGCCGGCCCGAGACCTCGCGGTCCTCGCCGGTGACGATCCGCCCGCCGAGCACGTCGTTGATCGCCGACAGGCGGACGGGCCGGTCCTCGAACGTCGATGCGCCGCGCGACTCGCGGATGTACATGCGCGCGAGGTCGCGCTCGCTGACCACCCCGGCCAGCGCGCCCTGCGCGTCCGGTCACCGCGACGAGGTCGAGGCCGTTCACGGCCATCTTGAGCCCGACCTCGCGCACGGGAGCGTGATCGGGCACGGTCAGCGCGCAGTGCTGCATCACGTCGCGCACGCGCAGGCGGATGTGGCGCAGCAGCTGCGGCTCGCCGGCGCCGCTGCGCTCGAGTGCCCAGCGGGTCTGGGCGTTGACCGGGCCCAGCCGGACCGGGACGTAGCGGTCCTCGGAGCCGTCGCCCCGCTTGAACTCCGCGTAGCCGATCGCCGACGCGATCGAGTCGAGGTCGGGGTTGCGGTGACCGCTGACGTAGACGAGCGCCAAGACGTGGGCTTCCTCTCCGCGTGCAGGGCAGCGGAAACGCCTTGATCCCGCGAAGCCGTTCAGGTCGCGCTCAGGCGCGTCTGGGAGGCTCGGCCATTCGATCAAGGGAGTCTCGATGGAGTCCTCGAAGCCCGTGCGTGTCCTGGTCGTCACCGACCGGACCGCGGCCACCCCCGCGCTGGTGGAGGCGATCCGTGCGCGCGCCGAGCGCGGGCCGGCGCAGTTCCGCGTGCTCGTCCCAAACCCGGCCAAGGCCGAGTCGCACCCGCTGCATCCCGAGCGTCATGACAAGGCCGCCGAGGCCGAGCGCGTGCTCGCCCAGGCGCTGCCGGCTCTCGAAGCGGTGGCCGGAGGCCCGGTGGTCGGATCGGTGTCGGTCAGGCACGATCCGATGGACGCCATCGAGGAGACGCTCTATGACGCGCCCGTCGACGAGATCATCCTGTCGATGCTCCCGCACGGCGTGGCGCGCTGGCTGCACGTCGAGCTCCCGGGCCGGGTCAAGCACCTCGGCCTGCCGGTGACCACGGTGATCGAGGAGCCCTCAGCGGTCTGAGATGAGCCGCGCGAGCGCCGCGCGGGTGTCCATCACCTCGGCGAACTCCTCGTGGAGGCTCGCCAGCGCGGTTCGGTGCATCACGTCGGCGGCGATCATCTCGCCGTCCGGGGCGCGGCGGTCGAACGTCGCCATCGCGTCAGCGAGCACCCAGGTGTCGAAGCCCAGGTTGGCCGACATCCGGGCGGTCGTCGAGCAGCAGTGGTCGGTGGTCAGCCCGACCAGCGCGATGGTCTCGACGCCGTCGCGCCGCAGTCGCGCTTCGAGGTCGGTGCCGATGAACGCGCTGTTGACGTTCTTGGTGATGACGGGCTCTCCCGCCATCGGAAGCGCCTCGGGCTTGAACTCGAACGCGTCGCCCCCGGGGGCGAAGAGCCCGTCGGGCGCGCCGCTCGCGTGGCGCACGTGGACGATGGGCGCTTCATGCTCGCGCCAGCCCGCCAGCGCCTCGGCCACCCGCTGCTCTGCGCCGGGGTTGTTGCGCGCGCCCCAGCTTGGCGCGTCGAACGCCCGCTGGACATCGATCACGAGCAGGGTGGGGAGGGCCGGCATTCGCTGAGGGTCAGCCGCGGCGCATGAGCCGGGCGACCGCCGCCATCATCTCCTCGGTCTTCTCTGGCCGGTCGCTCGTGCCGGCGCCCATGACGCAATGGCGCGCGTGGTCGTCGAGCAGCCCGAGCGCGACCTTGTCGAGCGCCGCCTGGACCGCGGAGATCTGGGTGAGCACGTCGATGCAGTAGCGGTCGTCGCCGACCATGCCCTCGATGCCGCCGACCTGCCCCTTGATGCGCTTGAGGCGGTTGAGGAGCTGGTCCTTCGTCGCGCTGTAGCCGCGCTCTGGGTTCGTGGTCACGGAGGCCATGCCTCTCACTATACCCCCGTGGGGTTACCCGGTTCGGGCGGGCATGGCCTGAAGCATCCCGCGGCTATGGTCCGCCCATGAGCGAGTCGACGATTGCGCAGCAGCGGCCGGAGAGCCCCCTGTCGAACGAGGAGCTGCGACGCCTGGATGCCTGGTGGCGCGCGGCGAACTACCTCTCGGTCGGGCAGATCTACCTGCTCGGCAACGCGCTGCTGCGCGAGCCGCTGACGCTGGCGCACGTCAAGCCCCGGCTGCTCGGCCACTGGGGGACCACGCCGGGCCTGAACCTGCTCTACGCGCACATGAACCGGGCGATCGTGCAGCGCGAGCTGAGCGCCATGTTCGTGACCGGTCCCGGTCACGGCGGGCCCGGCCTCGTGGCCTCGACCTGGCTCGAGGGCAGCTACACCGAGGTCTACCCGGACATCACACGCGACGAGGCGGGCATCGGCAAGCTGTTCCGGCAGTTCTCCTTCCCCGGCGGGATCCCGAGCCACGTCGCGCCCGAGACCCCGGGCTCGATCCACGAGGGCGGCGAGCTCGGCTACGCGCTGGTGCACGCCTACGGCGCCGCCTTCGACAACCCGGACCTGCTCGTCTGCTGCGTGGTCGGCGACGGCGAGGCCGAGACGGGGCCGCTCGCGGCGAGCTGGCACTCCAACAAGTTCGCCGACCCCGCCCGCGACGGCGCGCAGCTTCCCGTCCTGCACCTCAACGGCTACAACATCGCCAACCCGACGCTGCTCGCGCGCATACCCGAGAGCGAGCTGCGCTCGCTGCTGGAGGGCTACGGGCACGCTCCGCGCTTCGTCACCGGTGAGGACCCGGATGAGGTGCACCAGGCGCTCGCTGCCGAGCTCGACGGCGCGCTGGACGAGATCGCCGAGATCCAGCGCCGCGCCCGCGCGGGAGAGCCGGCGGAGCGCCCGCGCTGGCCGATGATCGTGCTGCGCACGCCGAAGGGCTGGACCGGCCCGAAGGTCGTCGACGGCAATCCCGCGGAGGGCAACTGGCGCTCGCATCAGGTGCCGCTGTCCAAGCTCGCGGAGAACCCGGAGCATCTGCGCCAGCTCGAGGAATGGATGCGCTCCTACCGCCCGGAGGAGCTCTTCGACGAGAGGGGCCGCCCGCGCGACGACGTCCTCGCCGCCGCGCCCGCGGGGGAGCGCCGGATGGGCTCGAATCCGCACACCAACGGCGGCGTCCTGCTGCGCGACCTGCACCTGCCCGACTACCGCGACTACGCGGTCGACGTGCCCGCCCCGGCACGCACAGCGAGCGAGCCGACCCGCGTGCTGGGGGCCTACCTGCGCGACGTCATGCGCCTGAACGAGGACGCCGCGAACTTCCGCGTCTTCGGCCCCGACGAGACCGCCTCCAACCGCCTCGGCGCGCTGCTCGAGACAACCGATCGCGCGTGGATGGCGACGACGAAGCCGGGCGACGACCACCTCGCGCCTGACGGCCGGGTGATGGAGGTCCTGAGCGAGCACCTCTGCCAGGGCTGGCTTGAGGGCTACCTGCTGACCGGCCGCCACGGCCTGTTCAACTGCTACGAGGCCTTCATCCACATCATCGACTCGATGTTCAACCAGCACGCCAAGTGGCTGAAGGTGACACGGACGATCCCGTGGCGGCGGCCGATCGCGTCGCTGAACTACCTGCTGTCCTCACACGTCTGGCGCCAGGACCACAACGGCTTCTCCCACCAGGATCCGGGCTTCATCGACCACGTGGTCAACAAGAAGGCGGAGATCATCCGCGTCTACCTGCCTCCGGACGCCAACTGTCTGCTCTCGGTGGGCGACCACTGCCTGCGCAGCCGCCACTACGTCAACGTGATCGTCGCGGGCAAGCAGCCGTCGCTGGACTACCTCACGATCGAGGAGGCGGTCGCGCACTGCACGCGCGGTCTGGGGATCTGGTCGTGGGCGAGCAGCGACGACGGCGAGGACCCCGACGTGGTGCTGGCCTGCGCGGGCGACATCCCGACCCTCGAAGCGCTCGCCGCTTCGGCGATCCTGCGCGAGCGCCTGCCCGAGCTGCGGGTGCGCTTCGTCAACGTCGTGGACCTGATGCGCCTGCAGGACGAGCACGAGCATCCGCACGGTCTGTCAAGCGCGCAGTTCGATGCGCTGTTCACCGCCGACCGTCCGGTGATCTTCGCCTACCACGGCTACCCGTGGCTGATCCACCGGCTGACCTACCGGCGGGCCAACCACCGCAACCTGCACGTGCGCGGCTACAAGGAGGAGGGCACGACCACGACGCCCTTCGACATGGTGATGCTCAACGACATGGACCGCTACCACCTGGTGATGGACGTCATCGACCGCGTGCCGGGGCTCGGGCAGCGCGCGGCCGGCCTGCGCCAAGAGATGGTCGACGAGCGGCTGCAGAAGCGCGCCTACACGCGCCAGTACGGCGACGACCCCGACGACGTGCGCGATTGGAGGCTCCCCGGAGCCTGATCGGTGCGCGTCCTGGTCGCCAACGCCGGCTCGAGCAGCCTCAAGCTGCGGCTGGTCGGCGCCGACGACGAACTTGCCGGATCGCGCGACCTCGAGCCCGGGGAGGACGTCGAGGCGGCGGTCGCCGAGCTGGGGGAGGCCGACGCGAGCGGCCACCGCGTCGTGCACGGGGGCGAGCGCTTCACCGAGCCCGTGGTGATCGACGACGAGGTCCTCGCGGCGCTGGATGGACTCAAGGCGCTGGCGCCGCTGCACCAGCCGCCCGCGCTCGACGCGATCGCCGCGGTGCGCCGGGCGTCGCCGGAGCTGCCGGCGGTGGCGTGCTTCGACACCGCCTTCCACGCCGGGCTGCCGCCCGCGGCGGCGACCTACGCGCTGCCGGCCGCCTGGCGCGAGCGCTGGCCGTTGCGCCGCTACGGCTTCCACGGGCTCTCGCACGCGTGGGCGGCGCGGCGGGCGGCGCAGCTGACCGGCGGCGCGGAGCGCATCGTCAGCTGCCACCTCGGGGCCGGCGCGTCACTCGCCGCCGTGCGCGACGGCCGCTCGGTCGACACGACGATGGGCTTCACACCGCTCGCCGGGGTCGTCATGGCGACGCGGGCGGGCGACGTCGATCCGGGCCTGCTGCTGTGGCTGCTCGAGCAGGGGCAGCTGAGCGCGGCCGACGTGGCGCAGGCGCTCGAGCACGACTCGGGGCTCCGCGGGCTCGCCGGGACCGGGGACATGCGCGAGGTGCTCGCGGCGGCCTCCCGGGGCGAGCCCGACGCCGTGCTGGGCCTTGACGTCTACGTCCATCGCCTGCGCGCCGGGATCGGCGCGATGGCGGCGGCGCTCGGCGGCGTCGACGCGCTCGTCTTCACGGGCCGGGTCGGCGAGCGCGCGCCCGAGGTGCGCCGGCAGACGGCCGCCGGCCTCGGCTTCCTCGGCGTGTCGCTCGAGGACGCCGCCAACGCGGCCGCCGCGGGCGACGCCGATGTTGGCGCGGCTGGCGCGCCGGCGCGCACGCTCGTCGTCGAATCGCGCGAGGACCTCGAGATCGCGCGGGCGGTCCGCGTGACGCTGGGTGAGAGTCACCGGGCGCGGAGCTAGTTACCAGGGCCTCGCGACCGCGATCGGCGCGCTCGCCATCTAGGTCGAACTGATCAGGGCTGAAGCACGGCCCGGCCGGTGACGGCCTTGCCGGGGAGGGACGCGGCGCCACTCGTCGACGCGACGGCGGTGCTCAGCAGCTCCTGGATCCCCTGCTCGATGCCGCGGCAGAGGACGTCGATGTCCGGCGCGCTCTCGTAGTCGCCGGTGACGCCGAAGTTGAGGCCGCCGTCGTAGGAGAAGATCGCCACGCCGACGCGGACGTGGCCCGCGAGCGGGACGTAGGGGAAGCACTCGAGCATGCGTCGCCCGGCGAGGTACATGGGACGCTGAGGACCCGGGACGTTGGTGGTCACCGTGTTGATGCTCCGCTGCGGCGCGCGCGTGGCGAGCCGTCCGGCCACGGCGAGCAGCACGGCCGGCGCGAAGCCGCCCAGCGACGTCAGCACCTCGCCGCCGACCGCCTGATGGGACTGCTTGAGGTGCTGCATCTGCTCGCGCACCAGCACGAGCCGTTCCAGCGGGTCGGCCGCGCGTGATGACGGCCAGCACGACGTCGTTGACCGTGCCCCCGTGGGCGCTCCGGATGGTCTTGACGTCGGCGAGTCGCCCGCGCGCCCAGTACCAGCGGCGGTGCGGGCCGATCGGGCCGTTGAGCGACGTGCCGCGCCCCGGGCGCAGCAGTCCGCGCATGCTGGCCATCCCCAGGGACAGGTCGGCCACGCGGCCCGCCACCCGGCCGGGATTGCGCGCCGCGGCGATGACGGCGCGCGCTCCGTTGTAGGGGACGCCCGCGACAGCGGCGGCCAGCAGCGGCGCCGAGCGCGGCTCGCGCTCGGCGCGCCACGGGACGTCGGGCTGCGCCTCCGGGTCGCGCTCCCCGTCGAGCAGCACGGTCATCAGGTCGGTGCTCGCGACGCCGTCGACCATCGAGTGGTGGACCATGGAGAGCAGGGCCCAGCGGCCCGCTTCGAGCCCCTCGGCGATCCACATCTCCCACAGCGGCCTGGCGCGGTCGAGCGGCTGGGACATGACGCGCCCGACGAGGGTGCGGAGCTCGTCGTCGCCTCCGGGGCTCGGGAGGGCGGTCTGGCGAATGTGGTATTCGAGCATGAAGTGCGGGTCGTCGACCCAGCCGGGGCGACCGAGCGCGAACGGCAGGAAGCGCACCTTCTGGCGATACCGCGGGACGAGCGCGAGCTTTCGCGCCGACCGCCGCGAGGACCGCGGCGTGGCTTGGGGCGGGCCCCTCGAAGATGCCCACCGAGCCGATGTGCATATGGCTCACGTCGTCCTCTACGTGGAGGAAGGAGGCATCGAGCGGGCTCATGGTCTGCATGGGCGGCGACTCGTTCTCAGCGCGTCCGCAGCCGCGCGAGGAGATCGACGGCGCCCGCGTCCTGCTGCTCGCAGACGTCGTCCGCGATGCGCGCGAGCAGCGCGCGGCCGGCGTCGTTGCCGATCAGCATGCGCGCGGTGAGACAGTCGATGCCCGCGCGCAGCGCACGGGCGGCGAGCGGCTCGGCCAGCGCCCGGCCGACGCCGCGCCCCTGCCACCGGTCGGCGACGACGACCACGGCCTCCGCCCGGCTGCGATGACCGGGATCGCGGACGTAGCGCGCGACGCCCGCGATGCCGCCGCTGGCAGGGTCGACGGCCACGAGGGCCTCGTGGGACTGGTGGTCCACGTGCGTCAGGTAGGCGAGCTGGCGGTCGCTCAGCCGGTGGATCGGCGTGAGGAAGCGGCGGTAGCGCGACACGCCGCCGAGCTGTTCGAAGCTGCGCTCGAGGTCTCGCGCGTCGCCGGGCTCGATCGGGCGGATCAGGATCCGCGCGCCGTCATCGAGGGTGACCGGCTGCCCGTGTGGCGAGGGCGCCGCCGCCGCGGGCTCGGCGCGGGGGGTCAGCTCGGGCGTCCCCGAGATGGTGCTCGCGAGCTCGCGGGCCGCCTGGATGTCGTGCTCGAGCGCGGCGAGCTGCTCGGCCAGGGCCGAGTACTCGCGCTCGGAGCGGTCGTCGATGAAGCGCCTCGGCCCCCGGTCCGCGTGGCGCCGCGGGGGACGCAGGGCCGGGCGCGGCGAGGACTGCGGCATCAGCACGCGCTCTTCGGAGCCGGCCGGCATCGCTACCTGTGGATCCTGGGTTCGATGACATGAGCCTGGCCGCGATCGCCCGGACCGGCATCGGGGCCAAGTACTAGACGCTCCGTGGAGGACTACGTGGCCGCAATGGTGAGGCATACGTCCCGCTGCCACACTCCGCGGCACGCATGCCCTCGGTCCTCAGCGTCAACGTCGGGCGCCCGCGCCCGGTCGACACCGGCAGGCGCACGGTCCTGACCGCCATCTGGAAGGCCCCGGTGGCCGGGCGCGTCGGCGTGGGCGGGGTCAACCTGGACGGCGACGGCCAGGCCGACCGCTCGGTGCACGGCGGCCCTGACAAGGCCGTCTACGCTTATGCGATCGAAGAGATCCGCGAGTGGGAGGCCGAGCTCGGCCGCGAGCTCGGCCCCGGTGCGTTCGGCGAGAACCTGACGACCGAGGGGATCGCGGTCTCCGGCGCGTCCCTCGGCGAGCGCTGGCGGATCGGGACCACGCTGCTCGAGATCGCGCAGCCGCGGCTGCCGTGCTTCAAGCTGGGCCTGCGCATGGGTGACCCGAGCTTCGTCAGGCGCTTCGGCCGGGCGTCGCGCCCGGGCGCGTACCTGCGCATCCTCGAGGAGGGCGAGCTCGGTGCGGGCGACGACATCGACGTCGTGCGACCGCCCGGCCGGCCCGTGACGATGCGACTGATCTCCGACGCGATCCTCGTCGACCACGGCCTGATCCCGCAGGTGCTCGAGGCGCCCGAGCTCATCCCCGAGCTCCGCGAGTGGATGACGGCGGCGATCTCCTGATGGCGCCGGACTCGCCGCTTCCCGGAGTCGACCTCGTCGAGCCGAGGCGCTTCCGGCCGCGCTTCCACTACGAGCTGCTCGTCTGCGGCCTCCGAGGACACGAGCTGATCGGGATCGATGCGCGCGAGCTCGGGACCGAGGACCTGCCGGTCGCGCGGGTGATCGACGGCGTGCGTTGGCACCGCTGCCTGCGCTGTGACTCCTGGCTGCCGGTGGCGGCGCCCGAGCAGCCCGCGCGCGAGCGCCCGCCGCGCGAGCAGGAGATCGAGCTGCCGCTGCGCGGGCGCCCGCTGCGCGACAAGGTGGTACTGCGGCTGATCGCGATCAACCGGCTCTTTCACTTCCTCGTCCTCGGCGCGATCGCGGCGTTCATCTTCCTGTTCGCGTCGCACCGGGACGCGCTGCGCGGGAAGGCCTACCGGGTCATCGTGGACCTGCAGACCGGCGCGAGCGGCGGCCGCCCCGCCCAGCACGGGCTCCTGCACGAGGTCGAGCGCGCGTTCTCGCTGCAGTCGGACAAACTGACGCTGGTCGGCGCCGTGTTCGCGGTGTACGCCGCCGTCGAGGGCCTCGAGGCGGTCGGGCTGTGGCTGCTGCGCCGCTGGGCGGAGTACCTCACCTTCCTCGTGACCACGTCGCTGCTCCCGCTCGAGGTCTATGAGCTCAGCCACCGCGTCACGGTGTTCAAGCTGCTCGCCTTCGTCATCAACATCGCCGTCGTCGTGTACCTGCTCGTCGCCAAGCGGCTGTTCGGGGTGCGCGGAGGCGCGGCAGCCGAGCGCCACGAGCGCGAGCAGGACATGGGCTGGCCGGCGCTCGAGCGCTCCTCGCCGGAGGCAATCGCCCCGGCGCGCGCGCTTTAGGCCCGTAACCCGGTCGTCAGAAGTCTCGCCTAGCTTCGACACCGACGAACAGGGAAGCGGCGCATCGTGCGACGCGCTCCGTGGGCGTCATTCTCGGGAGGAACTCAGATGCGTCTGTTCAAGACGGGGCGACGACGGCTGGGCGGGGTCGCGGCAGGGGTGTCGATGGCGGTCCTCGCGCTCGCCGGCGCGGGCGCGGGCGGCGCGCTCGCCGACGACGGCGGCGATGGCGGGCACGACGGCGGTGCCGGTGACGTGTTCGCGGCGACCAACAACCCCTCGGGACCGGGGACGGCTTCCCCGACAACTCGGCCAACTCCGTGATCCTCGGCGAGGAGTCGCCGACCAACCACCTCAGCCACGAGCACAAGTTCCTGTTCGCGGCGAACTTGGGCAGCAACTCGATCTCGATCTTCCGCTACGACGCGCCCGCGGGGCTGAAGCTCGCGGCGACGGAGTCGCGGGGGATCAACCACCCGACGAGCATCGCCCTGCGCCACAACGTGCTCTACGTGCTCAACGCCCAGAGGATCAACTGCGATCCGCCGGCCGGGGCGGGCGACCCGGCGCCCGAGGCCAACATCACGGGCTTCCGGGTGGGCGGCGACGGCTCGCTGACCCCGATCCCGGGCTCGACGCGGCCCCTGAGCGGCATCACGCCGTCGGGGTGCGCCCAGGTCGCGTTCAACCCGAAGGGCGACGTGCTGACCGTGACCGAGGTCGAGGCGAACGTGATCGACTCCTACACGGTCGACAAGGACGGCGTGGCCAACGGGCCGATCGTGAACCCCAACCTGCCTAGCAACGGGCCCTTCGGCACGACCTACACCGACCGTGACGTGCTGCTGGCCACCGAGAACGCGCAAGGGTTGCCGGGCCAGGGCGGCCTCGCCTCCTACGCCGTGGGACGGCACGCTCACGCGAACCAGCCCGACGGTCGTCAACGGCCAGAACGACACGTGCTGGGTGGTCAACACCGAGAACGGCAGGTACGCCTACGTCACGAGCGCATTCAGCGGGTTCGTCTCGAGCTACCGCGTGGGCAGGGACGGCTCGCGGCCTGAGACTGCGGGAGCCGGCGACCCACGAGGGTCACCGGCTCCCGCTGGCGATCACTCAATTCGCCTGCGCAAAATCGTGGATGATCCCGCGCATGGGACGCTGGTCGCCTGTGACCCTGCGGCGCAGCGCCGTCCTCGCGGCGGCTGCGGCGTCCTTCGCCGGGCTGCTCTTCGCTCGCGGCGGCGGCGGGGACGCGGCGGTGGCGGATGCGGTGCTGCTGTCCTTCGTGGTCCCGATCGCGCTCCTGGGGTTCGAGTTCGGCGTCCGGGGCGGTGTCGGCGCGGCGCTCGCCGCCATCGCGATCGAGGGCCTCTGGGACGCCCTGAGCCCGGACGGGCTCACGGCGGCCGGCTACGTCTCGCGCGCACTGGTGTTCCTGGTGCTCGGCGGCGGCATCGGTCGCTTCGCCGACGTGCGCAAGCGGCTCGAGGGCGAGCTGCTGCGCGCTCGCGACATGTCGCTGGACATGATCGCGACGGCGGGCCTCGACGGCATGCTGCTGAGCGTGAACTCGGCGTGGGAGCGGGTGCTCGGCATCCCGCCGGCGACGCTGCTGCAGAGGCCGTTCATCGACTTCGTCCATCCCGACGACGTCGCGGCCACGATCCGCGCGACGGCCGAGGCGCGCGAGCACGACGTGGTCAATTTCAGGAACCGCTACCGGCGGGCCGACGGCAGCTACTGCTGGCTCGAATGGAGCGCGCACCCCCAGATCGGCGCGGGCGTGATCTACGCGAGCGCGCGCGACGTCACCGTGCAGAAGCAGGCCGAGGAGGTGCTCGCGGCGCACGCCGAGGTGCTCGAACGCGAGGTGCTCGCGCGCACCGAGGACCTCGACCGGGCGAGGTTCGAATCGCTGCGCCGCCTCGCGCTGGCGGCAGAGTTCCGCGACGACGAGACCCACCAGCACACCGAGCGGGTCGGGCGGTGCGCCGCGGCGATCGCCGGCGAGCTGGGACTGCCGGCCACGGCCGTGGCGGAGCTGCTCGAGGCGGCCCCACTGCACGACGTCGGCAAGATCGGCATCTCCGACACCATCCTGCTCAAGCCGGGGCGCCTCACGCCGGACGAGTTGACGGAGATGCGCAGGCACTCGGAGATCGGCGCCAGGATCCTGTCGGGCAGCGACTTCGCCGTCCTCGAGCTGGCCGCCGAGATCGCGCTGACCCACCATGAGCGCTGGGACGGCTCGGGCTACCCGGCAGGACTGCGCAGCGAGGAGATCCCGATCGCCGGCCGCATCGTCGCCCTGGCCGACGTCTTCGACGCGCTCACCCACGTGCGTCCCTACAAGGGGGCATGGCCGAGGCCGGAAGCGCTCGCCGCGCTGCGCGAAGGATCGGGCACGCACTTCGACCCGCAGGTCGTCGCGGCCTTTGAGCGGCTCGAGCTCGCGCTCTAGAGGTGCTCGCGGAGACGATGCCGCGCCCGGTAGAGGCGGATCTTCACGGTGCCCAGCGGCAGCTCGAGGGCGTCGGCGATCTGGGCGCAGCTCAGGTCGTTGAAGTAGTGCTGCTCGATCACGACGCGCTCGCCGTCGCCCAGGCGGCCGACGGCCCGCCGCACGTCGATGCGCGCGCCGATCGCCTCGACGCCCGTCTCGCCGGCGTCGAGGCTCGCCTGCTCGGATGAGAGCTCGCCGTCGCGCTGGGTGAGGCGCAGCGCCTCGCGACGCGCGATCGTGCGCACCCATGCCTCGGGGCTGTCGGGGCTGCGGCAGCGGGCGGAGTGGCGCCATGCCCGGAGCACCGCCTCCTGAGCGGCGTCCTGTGCCGCGTGCTCATCGCGCAGGACGGCGCGAGCCTCGCGGAGCGCGACGGCGTACAGCGCCGTCCAGTCCCAGCCTTCGGGAACAGGGGGGAAGCGGGACTGCGCCACATCACGATCAGCGTAGACAGCCGATGAAACCGGTTGAGTACTCGCACGGGTCAAGTAGTCATGACCGCTCTCGCACTCGAGCCAGTGAACGCTTACGACAGCCTTGCGTTCGCCTACGACGCGCTGACCGCCGACTACTGCCACGACCGCTGGGTCCCGGCGCTCGAGCTGCTCGCGCGGACCCACGGGCTGCGCGGGAAGCGCCTGCTCGACGTGGCCTGCGGCACCGGCAAGAGCTTCCTGCCGCTGCTGCGCCGCGGCTACGAGGTCACCGGGTGCGACGCGTCAAGCGAGATGCTCTCGCGGGCCGGGGCCAAGGCCCCGGCGGCGCGGCTGCTGGCGGCCGACATGCGCCGGCTGCCATGCCTGGGGTCCTTCGACCTCGTGACCTGCCTCGACGACGCGCTGAACTACCTGCTCTCGCCGTCCGAGCTCGACGCCGCGCTGCACGGCATCGCCGCCAACCTCGACCGCCGCGGTGTCGCGGTGTGGGACCTCAACACCCTCGGCATGTACCGCGACGCGTTCGCGAGCGACTGGGTGACCGAGGCGGAGGACCTGTTCCTCGCCTGGCACGGCGAGACGCCGCCGGATCTGGCCAGCGGAGGTCTGGCCCATGCCACCGTGCACGTCTTCGCCGAAGCAGAGGACGGCGCCTGGCAGCGGACGATCAGCCGCCACCGCCAGCGCCACTGGGCCGCCGAGCACATCGCCGGGGCGGTTGCCCGCGCCGGCATGCGCGTCCTCGCCGTCCACGGTCAGCGGAGCGGCGGCGTCATCGAGTCAGAGCTCGACGAGCTCGTGCACACCAAGAGCGTCTACGTGGCCTGCCTCGCCGACACGCGTTCGCACGAAGGGGGTGAGCGCATGATCGGTCGCCCCTGAGCGTTGAAACGGGTTACGGTTCTGAGTGGTGAAGCCCGTTACGAACATCAATGATCCCCGCTACGTCAGGGCGCTGGCGCATCCGCTGCGCATCCGGATCCTGGCGATGCTCGAGGAGCGCGCGAGCAGCCCCGTCCGCCTGAGCGCGCAGCTCGACGCGTCGCTGGGCACGGTGGCCTACCACGTGCGCACCCTCGAGCAGCTCGGGCTGGTCAAGCTCGTGTCCACGCGCCAGCGCCGCGGCGCCACCGAGCACTACTACCAGGCGCTCGAGCACCCCGGGTTCACCGACGAGGCGTGGGAGGGCCTGGAGCCTGCGGCCAAGCAGCGCCTGCTGAGCGCGATGCTGCGCCAGATCGGCGAGTACGCCCACCGCTCGGCCGCGGCCGGCGGGTTCGATGACGCCGACGCCCACATCACCCGCACCGCGCTCAAGCTCGACGAGCTGGGCCGCAGCGAGCTGGCGGGGGTGACCAAGCGGTGGCTGGAGGACGTCGAGCGGATCGAGGCCGGCGCGCAGGAGCGCCTGGAGCGCGCCGGCGACCCGCACGCCGAGCCGATCGACGTCGGCTTGGTGATCATGCTCTTCCGGGCACTGCCGTTCTCGGCAGACGCGGCCGATCCCGCCGCTCCGAAGGCCGGCCGGGTCCGCGGGCGCGCCGCCGGCAGGGCGGGCAGCGCTCAGTAGCGCGACGCGTAAGGCCGCGGACCCTGGCCCGCAGAGCTCAGTCAGGTCACCGCGAATTCGTTGTCGGTTGGTCGGGGACGAGGTCGAGATACCCGTGACACCGTGAAGCCGCGCGACCAGCTCAGCGAGAAGCGCAACTACCTCCTCGTGGCGTCAGCCCGCCGGTGGCAGGGCATCCTCCGCGTAGCTGGCGCGCGACTCGATCGTGCCGAGACGGTCGTGCACGACATGATCGGTGCGGGCGCTGGCCGCTGCTTCGCGACCGCGGTCCACCGCCTCCTGCTTGCTGCGGTGGCTGGACAACTCGTCCCCGCCTTCCACCACGTTGACCCAGAGCCAACCCCTGGGCTCGGTGTGCACCGATCCGCGCGCCATGGGACGCTGCTCCTTCCCCAGATTGGTCAAGGACCCTGACTATAGGCGGCCGGGCCGGCCGCCTCGCTGATCCGGCCCCTGCGGCCCGCAACCCTCCGGCGGAGGAGCGGGCGCGCGGGTGGGGATCATCGAGCTACTGGCTCGAGCTGCTCGCGGGCGGGGTGGCGGTGGAGCCGCCCTGCGACTTCCACTGCTGCTCCTGGGCCTCGCGCTTCGCGCTCTCGGCCTTCTCGTGCGCGGGATCGGTGTTGGGCACGAGCCTCCGTCCGGGCGACCGTCGTGGTCACCGGGGCCGCCGGGCGGCAGCTGCCCGGAGTCCTCGGCCTTCTCGCGCGCCGCGGACTCGCCCTTCTCGTGCGTCGCGTCCTCGTTGGACTTGAAACCTGCCGTGCCGGCGGCGGCAGGTATTTCCGCCTGGCCCGGGCTGATCGCGAGGGCGCGCGCGAGATCCTGCCGCGTTTCGCCTAGCCGCCGGCCGCTGCGATCCAGCGGCCGGCCCGGTCCTTGCGCGCGAGCCCCATGCTCGCGAACTGCTCGATCCAGCCCTCCATCGGCCACCAGCCCCACCGGCGGTGGAAGCGCTCGGCGTTGAGGAGGATGTCGTCGAGGTGCTGGACGGGCGGGGAGCTCGTCCGATGGTGCTGGTGGAAGGCCCACGCGCCGCCGACCCAGCAGAGCTCGATGCCGGCGAGCCGTGCGTGCTCCCCGAGGTCCGTGTCCTCGGCGCCGTAGCCGGTGTAGCCCTCCCAGAAGCCGCCGAGGCGCCGCCAGGTCGTCACGGTGGTGGCGAACGACAGCGACCAGAACAGCCGGTGGTCGCCGTCGGCGCGCACCTCGTCCTCGCCGGGCACGGGCCGGGCGGGGTGTGGGCGCCCGAGCGGGGCGAGATCGGCGCCCGCGTAGCCACCCGGAGGGGCGGGCTCGAGGTAGGCGACCGGCCCGCAGAGCAGCGCCGGACCCGCCCCCGGCGCGACGTCCGCATAGCGGCTGAGCAGCGTCGGCCCGGGGATGCAGTCCACGTCGAGGAACACCAGCAGCTCCGCGCCGCGCTCCAGCGCGCGGGTGGCACCGGCGTTGCGCGCACGGGCGAGCGGCAGCGGCAGCTCCGGCCCCGGCAGGTCGAGCACCTCCGTTCCGGGGCCGCAGGTTCGCTCGTAGGCGGGCACGTCGGAGTGCCGCATGGCGACCACAACGTGCTCATCCGCCCGGGTGACGGACGTGCTCAGGCCCTCGCATTGCCGTTCAAGATGCCTCCGACGCCCTGCCGCGATCGTGATCACCGCGGTCCGCACGCGGCCTCCGGGACGCCGACGCCGCACAGCGCCTCGAGCACCGCGGCGGCCCGCCCGGCGCCGCCCCCGGCCGACCAGCGCGCCCAGCCCTCGCCGCCGGTGCGAACCGCCTCCGCCAGGATCGCGGGCCACTGCGCCGCGGCCGGCCACTGCGGCCGGACCACGGCGAGGCCGGCGCTCGCGAGCACGTCGGCGGTGGCGCGCTGCTCGCCGTGCGGGCGGTCCTGGGGCACGACCACCGCGGGCCGGCGGGCGGCCGCCACCTCTGCGACGACGCTCTGGCCCGCGTGGCAGACGACAACGTCGGCTCGGCCCAGCGCCTCCCAGGGGTCGAGCTCCCAGCGGTCGCGGGGCGGGCCGAGCACGTCCCAGCGCCAGCCCGGCGTCGCCCGCTCGGCGGCGTCGACATGGTCCTCGGTCAGCACCGTCCCGCCGGTGCCGGACAGGACGAGCACGCGGCCGCCGCCGGCGGCCGGCAGCGCGGGGGCGGGCCGCGTGTCGAAGCGCGAGATCGCGCCCGTGGGATGGAGCTTGTCGCGCCACGGCGCGGCTCCCTCCATCGGCTCGGCCCACGCCGGCCAGGCCGCGAGGATGGCGTCGCTGACCCGGTAGGCGAGCTGGTGGGCCGGGTCCTCGCGGTTCCCGGGCATGGCCATCACCACGACCGGGACGCCCAGCAGGCGAGCGAAGACCGCGACTTCGACCGACACGTCGACGACGAGCAACTGCGGGCGGGCGCGCCGCACCCATGCAGCGATCTCGGCCATGCGGTCTCGCAGGCCCGCGTGGTGGACCGGAGCCCAATGCAGCGCGCCGCCGGCGGTGGCGCGGGCCGGCAGGGCGACGTCGTCGTCGCGGGGGAGCTCGATCCAGTCGCCGTTCCACGAGCCGGGCGCCGGGCGCGAGGAGAGCCCGGTCACCGCCCTCCCGAGCTCGTTCGCGATCGCCCCTGCGCGCGTCAGGTGCCCGTCGCCCACGTGATGGACGTAGTAGCCGATCACGCCGCGACCATCAGGTCGTCGTAGAGCTCCTCGTAGCCTTCGACCATCCGCTCGAAGGAGCACGAGCTCACCGCGTGGCGCCGCGCGCACAGGCGGGAGAGCGCTGGTGCGCGCAGGATCGCCCGGGCGAGCGCCGCGACGTCGCCGGGTTCCACGAGCAGCCCGCAGTCCTCGCCGACGACCTCGCCGAGCGCGCCGCGCGCAAAGCCGCAGACCGGCGTCCCGCAGGCGAGGGCCTCGGCGATCACCAGTCCGTAGGGCTCGTCCCAGCATGGCGTCACCAACACGGCCGTCGCCGCGCCGACGAGGTGGACGAGCTCGTCGTGACAGAGGTGGCCGAGGTACCGGACGTCGGGGAGCGTGGCCAGGCGCGGCAGGACCTCGGCGTCGTAGTAGGCGCGATCGGCGATCGGGCCCGCGAGAAGCAGCGGCCGGCCTGCGAGCACGGCGGCGTCGATGGCCAAATGCGTCCCCTTCTCCGGCGCGATCCGCCCGAACCACACGAGCGGGCCACCGCCCGGCCCCGGGTTCCAGCGCTCGATGTCGACCCCGTTTGGAACCACCCGTGCACCCGGGAGCAGATGCCGCCACGCGGCGGCGGTGTGGAGGCTCACCGCGGCAAAGGTCACGTTGGTCGCGCCGCTCGCCTGGATGGCCGACTCCAGCCACGGGGTGGGCGGCGTGTGCAGCGTCGAGACCATGGGCATGCTCAGCGTCGGCGCCATGGCGACGGGCAGGTGGTGGACGCTGTGGTTGTGCACCACGTCGAAGCGCTCGCCGTCGCGGGCGAGGCGCAGCATCAGATCGAGGTAGGCGTGGTGCTCGTCGAGCCATTCAGGCGCGCTCATGCTCACGTCCGCACGCGCCGCGTCGCTGATCCGAGGCAGGCGGAGATCGAGGATCTCCACGCCGAGCCGAGCGTCAGAGCCGGGTCCGGCGAACAGGGTCACGCTGTGCCCACGCCGGCGCAGCCCGTCGGCGAGTCCCCACACGTGCGCCTCGAGGCCACCGGCGAACGGCTCGGCGATCGGGAAGCGCGCCGCCGCGATGATGCCGACCCGCATGGCGTTCACAGCAGCTTCCGGTAGATCGCCTCGTGGGCGGCGGCGAGCTCCCGCCGCTCCTGCAGGCGCGCGTGCGGGTCGGCCTGCCACGCGGGCCGCTCGGCGTACGCCAACCGGACGGCGCCGGCGAGCGACTCGGCGTCCAGGCCGTCGTCGCCGTGCCCATAGGAGAGGCACGGCCGCTGTTGCGCGTAGAACCCGCAGGTCGGGGCAAGCACCGTCGTCCCGAGGTCGTGGCACGCCTCCAGCCAGCCCGAGTGGGTCCCGAACCGGTAGGCCAGGACGGAGACGTCGATCTCCGAGAGGTAGCTCCACAGCTCGTCGTCGCTGAAGTACGGATGGATCCGGAGATCGGTGCCGGGGTGCGCGGCGGCGAGCCGGCGAAGCTCGGCCCCGACCTCCGGCGCGTACCAATGGTTGGCCGGATCGAAGATCTCGTCGTGCACGTCGATGCGCACGCGGGCGCCCGGCAGCTCGGCGACGGACTCGCAGAGCACGCCCGCGACGGCGAGGATGTCCATGTTCGCCCGCAGGCTCTTGGCGTGCAGGCCGACTACGAGCTCCTTGCCCCCGGCGCGCGGCCGTCCCAGGAGCTCGCGGCCGACCACGTGGGGGTGGGGCAGGACCTCGGCGCGGCGCCCCCAGCGAGCCTCAATGACGCGCGCCGCACCCGGCGTGAGCGTCAGCACCGTGGCCGCGTGCGCCATCAGCACCCCCACCTGCGCGTCGTGCAGCGCGACGTCGTCGTGGTGGGGGTTGCGCAGGTCGTGGACGGTGACCACGAGCGGGACCCCGGCGTCGTCCAGGGCGGCGGTCACCGACTCGAGCTCGCGGGGGGTCTTGCTGTCGAACCCGAAGTGCACGTGGAAGACGTCGAAGGCGTCGCGGTTGGCCCGGATCCACCCGGCGTCGAGCATCACCGGAGGCCACCAGCCGCCGGGGACCTTGACCCCGTCGGCAGGCGGCGGGTCAGCCAGCCGGCTGACGCCGTCGTCGCCGTCCGGATCGCTTAGGTGGCGCACGTAGACGTGTCCAGCGGGAATCGAGGCGACGCGGATGGCGGACATGACGTTCTGCACTACCGCCTATCCCGCTCGCCGGGCTCACACACCCGGCGAGTCGGTGATCGGACGTGCGGTTCCCGACGCGAGGGCCCGCCCGTTCAGCGGGCCGAGAAGCGGGTCAGCGCGCGCCGCTTGGCGGGACGGCTGTGGTTGGTCTGCGCGAGGACCGCGTTGACCGCCACCAGCCCGACGCCCGAAACCAGGTTGAGGTTGCCCAGCGTTTCGAGGCTGCGCTGGATCTTCGCCGCCTGGGCCGGTGTCTCCGCGGCCGGCTTCGTGCCCGTCTCCACCGGCACCGCCCCGTCGGGGGCCTGCCTGGCCAGGCGGGCGCCCTGCACCATGTTCGCGATGCCGGTGACGACGGCCGCTGCCATCAGCCCGTCCTTGGCGGTCGAGAGCGCCTTCTCGCGCCCGGACAGGTTCGCCGGACTTGCCTCGGTGAGCCGGGCGGCGCCCCAGCCCAGCGCTGCCGCGCCCAGACCGGTGGCGTTGATCAGGTTGTAGCCGTTCCATGCGGCGTTGGCCACGCTGCCGCGCTCGGAGTGGCTGGAGATCTTCACGAGCGACGGGTTATGCGCGAACTTGCCGAACATCGCCCCACCCAGCCAAGCCGCGAGGCCGACGTCGTGCGCGGCGCGGGTGGTGTTGGCGAGTGTGTCGCTGACGGTCACGGGCATTGGGAATTCCTCCGTAGGTGTGGACTTCTCCGAGGGGTACGGCGCGCGCGGCTCATGGACCACGTGAGGTCAGGCGCATGACCCTGCGGGCGGTCCGGTCGCTGGAGCGCTCCGGGGCGGCGGCGGGCGCGAAGCCGAACACCGCGCCGGGAAGATCCACACCTGCGTCTCGACGACGTGCCATCTGCCTGGCGTGGCGCTTGACGGCCGACGCTTCCGGGGTAGCTCAGCGCGATGACCACGCGGCTTCAGGACACCGGGCCCTTCGCCGGCCACTCCCCCCAGCAGGAACGGCCGCTCGGCGGGTACGCCGCGCTGATGGGCCTCTACGGAGCCGCGACCGCGGCCTTCGGCGGCTGGTTCAGGGCGAGCGGCCGGGCGCTCCCCGACCGGGTCGGCGCTGCCGACCTCGTGCTCATCACGGTGGCCACGCACAAGGCCTCGCGCCTGATCGCCAAGGATCGGGTGACGAGCACCGTGCGCGCGCCGTTCACGCGCTTCGAGGACGATGCCGGGCCGGGCGAGGTCGAGGAGGCGGCCCGCGGCCGGGGCCTGCGGCGGGCGATCGGCGGGCTCGTGATCTGCCCCTTCTGCCTCGGCCTATGGATCGTGACCGCGTTCGCCGCAGGGCTGCTCGTCGCGCCGCGGCTCACGCGCCAGGTCATGTCGGTGTTCACCGCGCTGTTCGGTGCCGACGTCATGCAGATCGCCTACAAGAAGGCCGAGGACGCGCTGTAGCGACCGCTGTCGCGGGACGCGGCGCACGCGGCGCTCACCAGCCGAGGGTGCCGGGTGCTCCCTTGAACGGACCCACCAGGTCGGCGGTGATCCACCCGCCGTAGAAGTCGCCCTCCTGCGCCTCGACACGCTCGTCGCCCATCCAGGCGCCGTCCACGCGGCCGGGAAAGAACGCGATGTGGTCGCGCAGGGCCTCATAGCCCGGCGACGGGTCCCGGTAGGTCCACGCGACCGCACGCACGCACCGCCCGCCGGCCGCCGCGTCCAGGTAGCGGGCGACGCCCTTGAACTCACACCAGCTCGCGCGCGCGCCGCTTGCGGCGAGGAGATCGCGCCTCACGTCATCGGGCGGCACGTACACCGTGGGCGGGTGACTGGTCTCGAGGACGCGCAACGCGCGGGTCGATTCGGCCAGCACCTCGCCGGCCAGCTCGAGCCGGACCCGCTGCCGGCACGGCGTCACGGCCGGCGGCCGCGGGTATTCCCAGACGCGCTCCATGCACGGCGGTACGGGGGATCGGCGGTGGCGGTTCAGATCGGCGACCGCGCTCGGAGTCCCCCGGACGGTTAGCGTGTCGGCCATGCGCGAGGCGAAGCTGGTCGAGACCGGCTCTGGGTTCGTCCCGGAGGGGAGGGCTGGTTCGTCCTCAACGCTCGGGACGCCGCCTGGCAGACGCTTGAGCGGGGCGGCACGTGGGTGGCCTTCGAGGCGGAGACTCCTCGCTCGAGGCCTACGGGCCGCGGGAGTTCACGCGCGTGGCGGCGCCGTGGCCGGCCGCGCCCGGCTGAGCTCGGCGCCGTCGGGCGCGAAGCCGTCGCACGTCCGCGGTGTGCGGCCCCTCAGCGGTGCCAGACGCCGAGCGCACGGCCCAGCAGAAGGAAGCAGCCGATCACCGCCGCTGCCTCGATGCCGGCGGTGACCAGCGCCTCGCTGACAGCCGCGCGCTCGCCGCGGTCGCGAACGAACGCGGCGGCGGCGGCGACGAACGTGGTGACGAGCAGGAGGCGGCCGGCGTCGAGGGACGGAACGGGGAGGCGGGTGAGCCGCCGCAGGTCCTCGAGCGGCGGCCGGGCGGCGAGTGCGCCCGAGCCGTCGAGCCGGCGGGCCAGCGACCGGGCGCGGAGCACCGCGACGAGCGCCACGCCCACCAGCGCCGGGCCGGCGAGGATGAGAACCGCCGACCCGCGCCCGGGCAGCGCGGCACCGGCGGAGACCATCGTCATCCCGGCGGCCATGAGCGCGCACCCGTTACGGCGGGAGAGCAGCAGGACCTCCGCCGCGGGCATCGTCGAACGGCGCAGGACGAGCGCCTGCACCAGCGCGAGGGCCGCCGTCACGGCGGCGACCTGCGCCGCCACGAAGAACGTGATGGCCCACGCCGCCGGTGCGGAGGCACCCGGCGACGAGGCGTGGATCAACACGAGCGTCGAGCCGGCCGTCGCGAGCACACCGGCGAGCGTTGCCAACGTCGAGCGCAGGCCGCGCCGGGCAGCGACCTCGGCATCGAACTCCGCCGCGATTTCCGACGGCGGCCCGAAGGCACGCACCGCGTGCTCCTCGCCGCGCTCGGCCGCGGCGTCGGCCAGGTGATCGCCGCACTCGCGCAGGAACCGCCGGCGCGCCGCGCCGCGCGCGTGCAGCGCGGCGCTCAGCTCGGTCAGGTACTGGTCCACCGTTTTCGCGTTCATCCGAGGACTCGGTCCACCGCGGCGGAGAACACCCGCCACTCCCGCCGGGACGCCTGCGCCGCGCGGCGGCCGGCGGAGGTCATCCGGTAGATCCGCCGGCGCCGTCCCGCACCGGAGCTCCAGGCGCTCGCGACGAAGCCGCCTCGCTCCAGCCGGTGCAGAGCCGGATAGAGCGAGCCTTCTGGGACATCCAGCTCTCCGCCGCTGCCCCGCGTCAGCCGCTGGCCGAGCTCATAGCCGTGTCCCGGCCCGTCAGCAAGCACGGCGAGCAGCAGTCCGTCCAGGTGACCTCTCAGGCGATCGGCTCGCACTCCGTGACTATACATCGACGGTCTAGGCATAGGCGACCTAAGCGAGCATCCCTCGCGCTCGGCTAGGCTGACGGCAATGAGTCCCTCGGCACGCGCGCAGCCCGCTCGAGCGGGTGAGCAGTTCGCGACCGTCGGAGATCTGGAGCTCTGTTACGAGACCTTTGGCGACAGCGCGGATCCTGCGCTCGTGCTGATCATGGGGCTGGCCACCCAGATGATCGCGTGGCGCGAGGACTTCTGTGCCGGCCTCGCCGCCCGTGGCTTCTTCGTCGTTCGCTTCGACAATCGCGACGTCGGCCGATCGACCGCGCTTGATCACCTTCCCGTGCCGACGCGCGGGCAGTTGCTGCGGCGCGACAAGCGTGCGGCGAGCTACACCCTGGAGGACATGGCGCTCGACGTGGTCGGTCTCCTCGATCATCTCGAGATCGAGCGAGCCCACCTCGTCGGTGCGTCGATGGGGGCCATGATCGCCCAGACGGTCGCGGCCAATCACCCCGACCGTGTCCTTTCGCTCGTCTCGATCATGGGCAGCACGGGCTCGCGCTGGTCGGGCCAGCCGCGGCTGCGCACCGCAAAGGTGCTCTTGAGCGTTCCGCCGGCGGATCGCGACGGCTTCGTGGAGCACATGGTGAAGACCTTCACGATCATTGGCTCGCCTGGTTTCGATCGAGACGAGGCCGAGCTGCGTCAGTTCGCGCAGTCGACGTTCGACCGCGGGCGCAACCCGGCGGCCGGCAGCCGCCAGCTCGCCGCCATCCTGGCTCTGGGCGACCGCACACCCGCGCTGCGCAGGATCACGGCGCCGACGCTGGTCATCCACGGCAGCGCCGACACGCTCGTCCGCCCCTCGGGCGGCCGTGCGACCGCCAAGGCCATCGCCGGCTCGAGGCTCCTCGAGATCCAGGGGATGGGGCACGACCTGCCCCGCGAGGCCTGGCCGGAGATCACTGACGCGATCGTCGCGAACGCGGCGCGCGGAGCAGACGCGCTGCGCTGATCAGCCCCCCGCGCTCAGCGCGGCCTGCATCGGCTCGTGGTGGGTGTCGATCCAGTCGCGCGTGCGCTCGGCCCTTCCGTGGCCGCCGCCCTGCCAGTGTTGCCAGAACGTCCGGTGCCCGCGGGCGAGGGCCTCGCGGACGACGTCACAGGCCCAGTCGTGGGTGTGGATCACGGCGTCCACGATGCGGTCACGCTCGCGTCTCGGCGCCCCGTAGGCGTCGACGAACGCTCGTAGCCGCTCGAGCGCCCGCCCGCGGACAACGACGGGCGCGTCGCGCTCGTCGCGCAGCGGCGCCCGGAGAACATAGGCTGCGCGCTCAAGCAGCAGGGCGTCCCCAAGGAGGACCGAATGGCGCGCGTCAAGGAGGCCGCGAGGGTGCTGGACCTCGATCCCTACCTAGACCGCAAGCCTCGGCACCTGCCGGGCGGCCGGCGCCAGCGCGTGGCCATGGGTCGCGCGATCGTGCGCCACCCCGCCGACCAGGTCGAGGCGATGACCATGCGCCACCGCGTCGCCATCCTGAAGGACGGCGTGCTCCAGCACTGTCGGCCTGCAGATCGTCGGCACGGCCTACCTGTTCGCCGAGGACGGCACCCGGATCGGGACGACGATGGCGACGGTCCGGGACGCCTCACCGGTCGACTCGCGCTCGTGATCAGGGCGCTCCGGCATTCGAGGCCATGAGCCGAGAGGTCTCCCCGCTGCCACTCGGCGCCGGCTCGCTGCGGTCGCTCGCCGACCGGCTGCCAACCCCGAGCTATGACCGCAGCCGCGTGACGACGGGCGTCGTGCACTTCGGCGTCGGCGGCTTTCATCGCGCGCACCAGGCGATGTACCACGACTGCCTCCTGGGTCGCGGCGAGGCGTTCGAGTGGGGCATCTGCGGGGTGGGCGTGATGCCGGCCGACGAGAGGATGCGTGATGTCCTCCGTGCTCAGGACGGGCTCTACACCCTGGTCGAGAAGCATCCCGACGGGTCCCGCGACGCGCGCGTCATCGGCTCCATCACCGAGTACCTGTTCGCCCCCGACGACCCCGAGGCGGTGATCGAGAAGCTCGCCGACCCTGCGACGCGGATCGTGTCCCTGACGATCACCGAGGGCGGATACAGCGTCGACGACGCGACCGGCGAGTTCGACCCCGACGGCTCCGACGTGGCGCACGACCTCGATCCCGACGCGACGCCAAGGACGGTGTTCGGCTTGGTGACCGAGGCGCTGCGGCGCCGGCGCGAGCGCGGGACGGGGGCGTTCACGGTGATGTCCTGCGACAACCTGGAGGGCAACGGCACGCTCGCCCGCAAGGCGTTCACGGCGTTCGCCCGCCTGCGCGACGACGATCTCGGCGATTGGATCGAGCGCGAGGTGCGCTTCCCCAACGCCATGGTCGATCGCATCACGCCGGTGACCACCGAGGAGGACGTCCAAGAGGTCCAAGAGCGCTTCGGGGTCGAGGACCGCTGGCCGGTGGTCTGCGAGCCGTTCACGCAATGGGTGCTCGAGGACACGTTCTCGGCGGGCCGCCCGTCCTACGAGGACGTCGGCGTTCAGCTCGTCGACGACGTCGAGCCGTACGAGCTGATGAAGCTGCGCCTGCTCAACGCGAGCCACCAGGCGATTGCCTACTTCGGCTACCTCTGCGGCTACCGGCTCGTCCACGACGCGGCACAGGACCCGTTGTTTCAGGATCTCCTGGCGCGCTACATGGACGAGGAGGCGACCCCAACACTCGCGCCGCTGCCCGGCGTCGACCTTCCCGAGTACAAGCGGACCCTGATCGAGCGCTTCTCGAACCCCGAGGTCCGTGACACGATCCCGCGGCTGTGCGCGGAGAGCTCGGACCGCATCCCCAAATGGCTGCTGCCGGTCGTGCGCTCACAGCTCGCCAGCGGCGGCGAGGTCAAGCGGTCCGCGGCGATCGTCGCGAGCTGGGCCCGCTATGCCGAGGGCGTGGACGAGGACGGCGAGCCGATCGAGGTCGTCGACCGCCTGTCGGAGCGACTGACCGAGATCGCACGGCGCCAGCGCGACGTGCCTGACGCGTTCATCGCCAACCGCGAGCTGTTCGGCGACCTCGCGGAACACGAGCGCTTCGCGGCCGCCTATCGCGTCGCGCTGCGCTCGCTGCACGAGCGCGGGGCCCGGGCGACGCTCGCGGCGCTGGCCGGCGAGCGTGCGCCGACCGGCGCCGCGTAGCCCGGCACCCCGTTTAGCGCGGTTGACGCCGTGCCGGCGCGGTGCGGATCCACCGACGGCGCGGATCGTCGTTGCTCGCGCTGATCTTCGGCGCGGGGAAGTGGAGAACGCCCGGCTTCACCTCGGCTGATCGTGCCCCGGCGCCCTCGGCGCTTCAGCGCGGTTCGAACGCGTCACGCTCGTCGGCGAGCAGATCCTCGCCCTCGCCCGGCTTCAACCAGCGTTGCGTGTTGATGTCGGCCGACATCGCGAGATACGCGCGGTAGGTCTCCTCGCCAGCGGGCTTCTGCTCCTCCGGCGTCGGGAGGCGGAGCTCGGTCGCGGGCGTCCCCAGCCAGGTGATCTGCTCGGTGAACCCCCCGGCGTGTACAGATTGAGCACCCGAGACGTCTCCGACGCGACCGCGAAACCGTGAACCGTTCCAGCCGGGACCGACACGAAGTCGCCCTGAGACGCCGTCGTGACCTCGCTGCCGAGCTGGAAGCGGATCTCGCCCTCCAAGAGATAGAAGTACTCGTGGAGCCGCGGATGCACGTGCGGCGGCGGACCGCTGCGGCGAGGCATGAGCTGGTCGAGCACGGTCAGCGCGCCGCCCGTGGTCTGAGCTGCGGCCAGCGACGACTGCGAGCCGCGCCTCGTCGGTGATGTCAGCGACCTCGGGCAAGGAGATCTCCCATTGCCACAGGTCGCGCGGTAGGCCTTGATGAGGCGGTAGCCCGGCTTCGGCCAGGGAGCGATACCACTCGGCCCACAGGGTCAGTTCGGAGTCCGCGAAATACCACGCCTCGACAACGTCACCGCGCTGCCAGCGATTGTCGGCTGGCGCGTCCGGCTGGTGGTACACGTCGCCGCCTGCTGGGATATGGCGCCACCAGCGCCCCGACACGAACGTCGTGCCGACGTCCACTAGATCGCGTCGGAGGCTTCCAGTCCAGCGATGATCCGCGAGACGCGGCGGTACTCACCAGCAGCAACCACATCGAGCGGCTTGTCGTCATCGAGCAACGGGATCGGCTTGCGCATCCAGACTGGGACGTACTCCGGATTCATGACGCGCGCGAGGCGCTCGACTAGAGCCGACAACTCCGCGAGGCGCTCCGCGCGTGTCCCCGACGGCGAGCGGTCTTCTCGAATCCACGCTCGCACGGTCGT